>JAVHWA010000057.1:0-9336 GCA_032160165.1 Acidobacteriota bacterium | reverse complement strand
CAGGTGCTGCGCGCGATCTCAGAGACTGGCGAGGTTTATCAGAAGTACTACAACGAAGCCTACGTCATCATGCAATACCACGGTTACATTAGACGCGACGCTGACATCTCGTACATGCAGTGGATTCAGACGATGAACAACAACGGCGGAGACTATCGCGTGATGATCAACGGATTCGTGAATTAGCTTGAGTACCGCGTCAGGTTCTAATCGCGACACCGTCTTTCGGCAGAGATTCAAATCGAAGGCCAGCTTCAACCCGAAGCTGGCCTTTAGTGTTGTCACTGGTATGCAAGCCAAGCTACCTTCTTCCGCTGCGCCTACCGTGCGATGTCCAACCACGCTTACCCGTCGATGGAGCGCCGAGATATATCTAGATTGACAGCTTCCTGAACAACATAGAGCGGGCGTCGCTTGGTCTCCGCATAGGTACGCCCGACGTACTCGCCCAGTATTCCAATTCCGATACTGTTCAAGCCTATCGCGGCCAGCAAGAGCACAATAATAGTGGTGATGCCCGGCGGCGGTGAACCCGTCAGCCATAGCGTGATGTAGACAACGGCGGCGATTACTGAGAGCGCGAGGATGAACGTGCCCATCAACGTGAAGAGGCGGAGCGGTCTCAGCGAGAACGATGTAATTGCATTGAAGGCAAAAAAGATCAGATGCGAAAACGGCGCCTTGCTCTCGCCCGCCGTGCGCGGATGACGCTCATACTCGACGCCTGTCTGCCTGAACCCCAGCCATGCGATCAGCCCGCGCATATAACGATTCTGTTCAGGACACTGCTCCAGGGCATCGCGGACCTGGCGTGTTATTAAGCGGAAATCACCAGCGTCATTCGGGATCGAGACGTCGGAAAACCAACCAATCAATCGGTAGGCAAACTTGACCGCTTTATTGCGAAGGACCGGATCACCGGGCCGTACGGTCCGTACTCCGTAGACAACGTCATAGCCCTCCCGCCATTTTTCAATTAAGCTCGGGATGACAGCCGGCGGATCCTGCAGATCGGAATAAAGTACAACCATCGCATCGCCACTGGAATAATGATAGCCGGCTGTGATGGACATCTCGACGGTGAAGTTTCGGCTGAAGCGCAGATACTTCCAACGGGGATCGCGAGCGCAGATGGCTTTTACCAATTCGCCCGTCCGATCGGAACTGTTGTTATCAACTACGATGAATTCGAATGAATAAGGCAGGGGCTCAACGGCAGCCAAAAGCTCTCGCTCTAAACGCTCGATGCTTCCCTCTTCATTGAAGGCAGGGATCACGATCGAGACCCTGGCCTTAAGATCGCCCCCATTGCCGTTTATGCCTTCTGCGGCATTGTCGTTGACCAAACAGCCTCCTTATTTCGGTCTATACAGTTCAAGACCTGCTCGATCCCTCATTTCGACAGCCCCAGCATTATAGCCTGAAACCGAATCTACCTTGCTTCAGTTTGCATCCTGCACGCTGTTAGACGCTGGCTAGATCGGCTGCTGAGGGACATACGCGTAGACGTGTACGGCAGTGGCGACGAGCTCGATACTAAGGTCTGTCGCGTGGGATAATAGACCCGACGCTACCGCATTTCGGTACTGACTCCATGCCACCGAGCCTCGCGAGCTGACCGGCGATATCGGTGTAGACCTGCACCGCAGTGGCAATGAGGTCAGTACCGTAACGCGGTAGCGTCGGGTAGGATTGTTCTCAGCCTCAATACCAGCGCGCTGAAGCGCGGTGTGAATGAAATGGTAAAGCTTTAACCACGCCGCGCCCACTAGCGCGCTGCTAATCGCCCGACTTGTACTCGAACCATATTAGCTGCCAGTCGGCGTTCTCAAACACCCTGGTGGGCGTGTGGGTCTTCATGACCTGGTCATAGAACCAGCTCGAAAGCTTGTACGACTGTTCTTTCTTGTTCTGCACCAGCCATCCGCTCAATCGAGCACGAGAAGTGAATCGCTGCATGAATTCCTGTTTGCGCTCGCTGGGTAAAGGGACGACCAGCACGAATGGAGAGGTTGGCAGCCAGGTAAGCGGCGCCGATATTACCTCTCCGTTATCGATGGGCCATGCCGGAAGCGTGACGCCGTGATCGTGCGATAGTCCGTCGGCCAGCGGCTCGACGGCTTTATACCTCACAGCACTGTAAACTATCGGGTCGCTCGGCAGGACGTTGGCGACATGGAAGAGTTCGAGCAGCGAGGGATCGATCACAGGAAGATGGGAATCGATATTCCTCTGGTATCCCAGATCCGGTGACGTTAAATAGAGCCTTAGAAATCCCGCGTTACCAAACGTAACTGTCAATAGGACCGTTAAGAACGGCACGTAGCTATTCTTGATAAGTCTGACCCAGGCGTCTGATCGCCCGTACCTCGCGAAGAGATAGAGCGTCAAGCCAATCACAATGCACATGATGGTGCTGAGAATAGTGACATTGTTCTCGTGGCTGCGCGAAACGAAGTAGCTGCTTATGGCCCACAACGCGCCCCAGGCACCCGCAATGGGAACCATCGCCTTTTGCATCAAACCGTCGCGAAGAAAATAGACGGCGGTCACTGAGATCCCGCAGAAGATGAGGAAGAGCGCGCACACCGGACCTGAAGCATCGATCGGTAATGCGAAGAACCCTCCTGTGAACGCGAGCGAGTATTCAAAAAAGGCACTCCAATCCGGTCCATGGCCGAGGCGCAGGAGGTAGTAAAGCGTAATCACTCCCGCGACCGAGGCAAGCAACACGAAGGGAGCGACAAACCAGGCGACGGTCAAATACGGACGGCGTCGGGGACGGACGTCGCGAGAGCCCGCGCGCGTCCTATTGAAGGCGATCAATAGATATGCGGGAAGCCAGATCGCCGCGCAATAGGCCGCGCTCTCAGAAGACCAAAGCGAGCCGATCACCCACAGAATGTTGCCCACCAACGGAACTCCGAGATGGCTTCGCTTCGAACCCACATATTCCCAAATCAGTATGGCCAGCAGCGCATAGCAGCAGAAGAAGCGAAACGGTCCGATGCTGGGGAACACCTGGGGCCCCCACAGAGCGGGCGGCCAACCGGACATCAGGAAGACCGCCGCAAGTGTGACCGCAAGCGAGAAGAAGTAATTCCGCATGCCTGACTGGATCGAACGCAGTACCCAAAAGAGAAAGACGGCGGAGAGGAAGAGGAGCAGCGAGTTAAGGAAATACGCCGACTGCCAAACTGATTTGAAAGGAAGGATCGCTACCAGCAAAGTGTTTAAGAAGCCATACTGCGACGGCACGTCCCACAGCAGCCATCCACCCTGGCGCACCATCTCGGCCGGTCCGACCACGACTCCCCAGTGCGAGAAGGACGTTGTGTTAAAGAGTTGGTCCGAGCGAACACTGGCGATTCCTATGATCAGGATCGCGGCCAGGTTTGGCGCCGTACAGAATCGAAAGCGTCTGGCCTCGTCCTTTGCTGATCGGTCCTGCAAACTGAAGAAGACCAGCAGCAGCGCCGTCAAACAGATCACAAATCTGTAGATCGTCTCCAGGAGATTGTCTCCTGAGAAAAACCAGAGTCTAAAAGAAGACCACCAAAGCAAACTTGCCGATAAACTCCAGGCCGTGGCCACCACTATGAAGGTGACGAAAAGCGACCAAGGCTTCATTGGCCGGCCGATTCGTGCCGCGTAAATCGCGATCAGACAAAATTGGGCCAGAGCCAGAATGGTGACCGTATTCTGGTGACGTCGGAATAAGACGACGACGCAAACGAGCAGGCAGAAAAGCGCCAGCGCGACCTTTAACCTCTGGGATAGTCTCGTCCTTGCTTGCGAAACCGGTTTTGATAACGTGAGAAGAAGCAGTGCGGCCGGGAATATTGTCCCCAGAGTCAGATAAATCGCCCACTCGTAGCGCTCGCCCTCGAGACCAGCGACGTACCTGAAAACAATCGCGCCGAGCAAGGCGAGAAGCAGCGCAAGGCCGCTTACCCATAGAGGCTCTGAATCCGCAGCAAGATTTTCTAATAATCCTCTGGTCCGCGATTTGAGGTCCGGCATGGAGGTGACGTTCACCGAGCGGGCGTTTGAGATCTTCAGAGCTACGCGAAGTGTCCGAGCTAGGTACTTTCCATCTCAGTGGGCTCGGCAAGAGGCTCCATTTCGGTCATAGGGCTGCCAAAGGCTATTTTCGGATACGCATTTGCATACGTGTCTATCATTACCTGCAGCAATGCTGGTTCAAGCGGCTGGTGCCAGAGCCAATCGAGCGCGTCGCCTACTTCTTTCTCATCGCTGATGGTGCGGGCGAGAATCTTATACGCGCCCGCCACTTCTGCGAAGTCCGGTGCGCTGTATCCCCAAAGGGTCGATTGATAACGCTCCTCGAAGTAGCTCTGCTGAAACTGGCGGACCATTCCGTGGCAGCCGTTGTTTAGGATAATTATCTTGATGGGGAGGCGGTGATGCGCGACGGTTTGCAGTTCCTGAATGTTCGACTGAAATCCTCCGTCACCTGCAATCACGACAACCGGATCGGGACTTGCAGCGAAAGCTGCGCCAACAGCAGCGGGCAGCGCGAAGCCCATGGAACCCATTCCGCCCGAAGTCAGAAATCGTTGCTCCGGACCAAGCCGAAGCGATTGCGCAGCCCACATCTGATGTTGGCCCACGTCGACGACGTACGCAGCTGCCGCCGCCGAAACCGCCGAGATATTCCGGATCAACTCGTTTGGATTGATGCCGGCCGCTCCAGCCAACTCTTCGGTATCGGGCCAGGCCCGTCGTAGAGCCGCTATCTCTTCTTGCCACTCGGTAAGGACGGGAAAGGTTTGCTCGGCCGACGCCTCCAGCGCTTTTGAAAGAAAAGCCCTCAATTCAGATACGATGGGAACACATCCAACCACGCGATTGTTGATCTCACCGGGCTCACAGTCAACATGGAAGATCACGCGCTCTCCCTTGAACGCTTCTGTTTGCGATCCTGTCTGTCTTACATCGAGTCGACTTCCGAGGACGAGCAGCAGATCGGCCTCGCCTATGGCCAGGTTCGCCCACCGATTTCCATAACTGCCGATCATTCCCACACGGAGAGGGTCCGTATACGGCAGGCAATCAACTCCCATAAGCGAGTTGACCACGGGTACATTCAACTTTCGAATGAAGCTCCTGAAGAGCTCAATCGCTCGCGCCGCGCGAACGCCCCCGCCAACCAGGATCAGCGGCCGCTTGGCAGCTCTCAGCGATTCGAAGAGCCGTTGTAGGTCTGCTTCACTTACGCCGCGCTCCTGAGGGAGCGTACCCTCGCTGACTTCCGATTCGGGAATGTCGATATCAGCTCGCTGAACATCCATTGGAATGTCGACCAGCACCGGGCCGGGCCGCCCTTCAATGGCGAGCGCGAAGGCGCGGCGCAGCAACCGCGGCACCTCGTCGGCATCATTTACGCGCCACGCGGCCTTGGTAATCGGCAGCGCCATCGAGACGATGTCGGTTTCCTGAAATCCGAGTTGGCGAATTGCGCGTTCGCCTTTCTGTTCTGCACGATTGACCTGGCCCGTTATGAACACCGCGGGGGACGAATCGAAGTAGCAACTTCCAATGCCGGTCAACAGATTCGTCGCGCCCGGCCCGCTGGTCGCCATTGCAACCCCAGGCACGCCTGTCAGCCTGCCTACAGCATCGGCAGCGAACGCCGCGCCCTGTTCGTGATGCATGCTGACGACTTGAATCTTGCCACGCTGCTGAAGCGAGTCGAGCAGGTGAGCGATCATTCCGCCTGACATCTCAAACACAGAAGCCACTCCACGGCTTTCCAGAAATCGGACGATGTAGTCGGATACTTTCACGACGCTCCCTCGCTCAAACCAGAGAGATGGGTGCGATACCAATCGACCGTACGCCGCAGACCTTCCTCCATGCTAATTTGCGGCGTCCAGCCCGTCGCGTTTCGCAAGCGATCAATTCCAGTTTCCAGATGCATAACTTGATCGGCTGGATATGTCACATCGCCGAAACCCAATTCAAGCGAAGGATCGATCAGATCTCTAATGCGTTCGGCAGTACTGCGGATGCTGTGTACCTGTCCAGATCCCAGATTGAAAACTCCGCTGACGTCTTCGTTCATAGCTGCGCGATAGATTACGTCGGCCGCGTCCTCGACGTATAGATAGTCCCAAAGCTGTTCCGAAGGCGTGAGCGAAGGCCGCTCACCCGCAAATAGGCGACGAATCACCGATGGGATCAGGTGCCTGTCGTCATCCCTTGGACCATATGTCGCGAGCAGTCGTAGCCATACATATCGAATGTCTGAGAGTTCGCATAGCTTTTTCGTCAGAAGTCCCACGCAGAGCTTCGCAACGCCATACGCGGTCACCGGACGTACGGGAGTGTCTTCGCTCAGTACCTCTGCGTGCGGTCCATATTCGGCTTGTGATCCGACACCAATCCAAGATCGGCATCCGGCCCTTCGCACTACGTCAAATAAATCCAGACTGCCTCTGACATTTCCAGCAATTTGTTCCGGATCATCTTTGAACCCACTCGTCACCCCCTGCCAAGCCAGGTGAAAGACTATTTCAGGCTCGGCTTGGGAAATCGCAGGCGTCACGCTGGCAACATCGGAAAGATCGGCGCGGATAATTTTTATTCCAGGCATGGAAGCTTGCAGGCGCCAGAGATTGCTCTCAGGTCTGACGAGTGCCTGGACGTCTGCGCCTTCATTCAGCAGTCGCTCCACGAGGTATGAGCCGAGATGACCGGATGCTCCGGTGACAAGACAGCGCATGCTATTTCTTAACCAACCCCTGTACAGTCTCGATAACGTAACTCAGCATCTTTTCCGTCAGGCCAGGCCATACTCCGAGCCATAGCGCGTGGTTCAGCACAAAGTCAGAGTTTGCCAGGTCTCCCATTTTTCGATGGCGAACTCCTTGATAGGCCGGTTGCCGCAGCAGGTTCCCGCCAAAGAGAAGTCGAGTCGCAATTTTGCGCTCCTCCAAATAACGCAATAAATCATCGCGCGAGAACGGCGCATCCGGCCTTATTGCTAAAGGAAATCCAAACCAACTCGGCCGGGAGTGCAGCGTGGCCTGCGGCAGAATGAAGTAGTCTTGCAGGTCGCGAAGCCCTTCGTAAAGGAACTGAAAATTTCGTCGCCGCGCTTCGATAAAGCCCTGTAATTTACCCAGCTGAGCAACACCTACCGCCGCCTGCATGTCCGTCAGCTTTAGATTGTATCCGACGTGAGAATAGGTGTACTTATGGTCGTAGCCGCAGGGAAGATCGCCTAGTTGCCACTCAAAACGTTTGCCGCATGTGTTGGACACACCGGGCACGCACCAACAGTCGCGGCCCCAATCGCGAAACGACTCGATTAGAGTTTTGAGCGCGGGTCGGTTCGTCAAAACGCACCCGCCTTCTCCCATTGTGATGTGGTGCGCCGGATAAAAGCTAACGGTGGCAAGGTCGCCAAACGTTCCCACATGAGTACCGCCGTAAGTTGCGCCGACGGCATCGCAGCAATCCTCGATCAGCCAGAGATTATGCTTCTTCGCAAAATCTGTCACCGCCGCCACATCGAACGGATTGCCCAGGGTATGCGCAAGCATTATGGCGCGCGACCGATCGCTTAAAGCGGCGTCGAGCCAGCTTGTTTCGATGTTGTATGTTGGAACCTGTATGTCCACGAACACCGGCACCAGACCGTTCTGGATGATCGGGTTGACAGTGGTGGGAAATCCCGCAGCAACCGTGATCACTTCATCACCTCGGCGCAGTGCTCTCTCTTTTAGAGTAGGCGATGTAAGACAGGTGAGCGCAAGCAGGTTGGCAGACGAGCCTGAATTGGTAAGCATCGCGTACCGCAGGCCGAAGAGGTGTGCAAACTCATCCTCAAATTGCGCGGCGTAGCGTCCGGTCGTTAGCCAGAAGTCCAGTCCGGCATCGACCAGCAGTCTGATCTCAGCCGCATCGAACACCTTCCCCGAAATTGGAATACTGGTCTCTCCAGGGACGAACTCTTTCTCAGGAAAAGCAGCCGCGTAGTAATCGTCGACCATCGCCAGAATTCGTCCACGCAACTCATCAGCCTCGTTTGACATTGTCTGAGCAGAATACTTCATGGCTCTGATCGACTGCAAACAGATGATTTCGAGATGAATCAGAAGTAGCTCATCCGGCTGTCGTCACTTTTCGATCAGTACTTCGTAGAGATGCAGCGTCGCTCGAGCTGTATGCTCCCAGGTGAACCTTGCCGCGCGCTCCTGGCCAAGTTCCGATCGGCTGCGGCGTTCCGCTTCACTAGCTAACAGCTCTGCGATGTTGCGCGCGATCTCTTCAGTATCAGTCGGCACAATCAGACGCGCGGTGTCTACTCCAACTGTCTCTACGATACTGGGAATGCGACTGGCTATTACCGGAGCGCCGCACGCCATCGCCTCCAGCGGCGGCAGACCGAACCCCTCATATAAGGACGGATAGACAAAGATCGTGCACGCTGAATAGAGTGCGCGAAGTTCGTCGTCCGAGACATAGTCAGTGAAGAGCAGTCGATCCTTGACGGCAGAGTTCTCGACGTCGCGGAACAGCTCGTTCGTCAGCCACCCCCGCTTCCCCGCGATCACGAGCTGAGGACGATGAGAAGTCTCCTTAACGACCTGCTCGAATGCTCGAAGCAGCGCGCGCAGGTTTTTGCGCGGCTCCAATGTGCCGACCGCAAGAACAAAATCGTCTTCGACGCCCAGGCGTTTGAGGGTCTCGACAGTCTCCCCCCGCGGCTGTCTTTGAAAAATACTTCTCGCGGCTTCGGGAATCGCAGTCACCTTCGCCGGCTTGACGCTCAGATACTCACAGACCTCGCGTCTAACGCTCTCAGAGGGCGTGATGATGTGCGTGGCCGAACGCGCCATGATTGGCAAGCGCCGGCGGCCGCGGCGGACCAGCCGCTCTTCGTGCGTCGTTGGATGAAGAAACAGCGAGAGATCATGAATCGTCAAAACAGTCGGACACTTTGCCAGTAGCGGAACCTCGTAGTTCGTACCGTGATAGAGATCATACCGAGCTCGCCGGATATATAGCGGCAGGCCTACGGCAAACCAGCGCCGGCGAATCATGTTGACTCGGGCGTGGATGAATTTGAGATTGGAAGGCGTCTGGTCCGTGTCTGGCGGCGTGGGGTTGAGAAACGGCGAGACGAGCTCGAACTGATTATCGGGAGCAATGAGCGCGAGATGCTGAGCCAGCTCGAAGGTGTAATGACCGACGCCCGTGCGGGGTGTTGCAAGCGGGATGGCGTCTAGTCCTACGTGCATAGTGGTCAGTGGTCGGTGGTCAGTTGTCAGTAAGTTACTCTTCTTAACTGACCACTGACCACCG
>JAVHWA010000034.1:0-57604 GCA_032160165.1 Acidobacteriota bacterium | reverse complement strand
ACGCGGCGTTGCTGGGTCAGGCTTTCGCCCATTGCCCAAAATTCCCGACTGCTGCCTCCCGTAGGAGTCTGACCCGTATGTCAGTGTCAGTGTGACCGACCGCCCTCTCAGGCCGGTTACAGATCGTCGCCTTGGTAAGCCGTTACCTTACCAACTAGCTAATCTGCCGCAGGCTCCTCTTCAGGCGCGAGGTCTCTTGCGAGATCCCCCGCTTTAACAACTGTCTCGATGTCGAGCCGCTGCATTATGCGGTATTAGCTCAAGTTTCCCTGAGTTATTCCCCACCCAAAGGTAAATTACCTACGTGTTACTCACCCGTGCGCCACTCTACTCGCTCCCCGAAGGGAACTTTCGCGTTCGACTTGCATGTCTGAGGCACGCCGCCAGCGTTGATTCTGAGCCAGGATCAAACTCTCGTTAGAATTTGTTCTCTGGAACATAATCGTGTACTGGATAGTATCCGATTATGACTCTTCTCGAGTTTTGAACGCGAACTTTATCGTTCGACGTTTGACTCTCAAAGTCATTAACATGGACACGCTCTATCTAGTTTTCAAAGATCGCTTCCGAACTTTTCCGAACCCGTTATAATTGCTTCCGGACTCGTTCGAGTTGCCCCATAGACGACAATTCCTCGTCTCAAGCAAAACGGCATATTAACCAAACGATTCCAGTCTGTCAAGCAGACTCTCGCCATTCCTGAAAAATGTTTTTAGGAATGAAACAGCCGCCCTCTCAATGTAACCTTCTCTGAGAGAAACGGCTCGAGTGTGCTCTGGCTGAATTGGATGTCAACTGCCTGGCTCTAGGCAAAGAGACATTATAGGTGCGAGGTTGGGTTTGTCAAGCGCACGTATCCGAGTAAGTGCAAGTTACTTTGGTATCTCACAAACAAGAAGACGGAACAATCACGAATGTTCCGTCTCCCTGGTCAACCACTGACGCTTTTCTACTTCTCGTCGGCGGGCTTTCGACGCATGATCCGCGTGTTTGTCGGAAGCTCTTTGATCGTGTAGTCGGCTGGTACCTCGAAGAGGCTGCGAGCCGGCTCGCCTCTCACGATGTTTGTCAGTCGGTAGGTGGTCTCGCCTACAAATGGATCGCTGTGTCGCGTCATTACCACCGTCTGCAGCTCGGGTGAATACCACTTTTCCCAAACGATCTTTATGGGCTGCTCATTACCTACTTCTCCGGCGGGAATGGTTGAGGTAGTACGCGTCCCGTCAGCCACAACCCCTTCGATCGTCTGCTTGCCCAATGATTCGGTTTCGCCTTTTGCGGGACCGGTGTTGATGTGAAACTCCTGCATCGGAGCGCCTCCGCCGTGAGGGGCGGGTAGTCGCGCCGTGAAGACTTGTTGTTCCACTTCAACCGCAACCTTTGAAGAACCTTCGGGAGCGCCCGTCCCTTCGCCAGGATGAATGCTTATTCGAAACGGCGCCATCTTTCGGGCCGTGTGTGTACGCGGGTCGAGAACGTAGTTTACTCCCGTTACCGGGTCGTTGATGAAGACAGTCTGTTGAGGCTCGCCCGCCATCGCCCAGGGACCAACCGCGCCCAGCTCCTGATCTCTGCGAGTACGTCCTTCACTGTCGCGGTAGATTGATGCGGTAGTTTTGCTCTTGATGCGATTACCGTCGCTCAACGTTCTGGTCGACTCGGTAATGGCATCCGCTGAGTAAGGCGCGCCCTTTACAACCTTACCGTCGAAGCTCATCTCGGAAGAGAGAAAGACCATCGTGTCGTCCCCCGACGGCAGTGGGGTGCGAATACGGGTTCCCGGTTGCGGCCCGCCGATTTCCCGCTCGAAGATGATTAGGTCGCCCGGTTTTGACGTTGATTTTTCCGGCAACGGCGTTTGCTGGGCCTGTGCTACGGCGCCAGCCGCGAGCAGCGCGAGGGCGATAAATATTCCGAGGTGGAATCGCTTTTCAACTTTCATTCCTGTCTCCTTTTTGGTGAATCAATAACAAGCGATGGCTCCTGCTTTCGAAAATAATGACGACGCTCTACCTGACGAAGCGAATCGCGCGGGCCACACCATCTTGCCCGAGCAGCACATCCGCCTTGACTCTCTGACCCGCACGCTCTGCATTCATTGGAAGCCCAAACGATTGTAGTACCGAACGAGGCAGTTCCAGACGAACCATTTGCATGTCATCCAACTGCGAGAGACCGGCGCCGTCAGTCAACGGCATGAAATCAGTCGCAATTTCGTCGTGAACCCCTGCCGGATTCGACCCACTTGCATTGGGCAGCGAGCGAGGTTTCAACGCGGCTTCATGGAATTGACTGCGGCCGCGATCAAGCGAGCGAGAACCACCAGACGGGCCGGTTTGCACGAAAGGAGCCGGTAGATCCTCGCGGGCAATCTCGGCGATGTTTCCCTGAGATGCCGGCGGCGAAGGGATGACAACCGGGCGCGCAGCGGAAAGTTGCTGAGCCGACTTACCGGGACCCGTCAAGACGAATTCAATCACTGCAAATGACGCGACCACCAGAATCGTCGCAGCGGCGGCGATGGACCATGGTGACCAAATGCGACTTATGGTTCGTCTGCCGGACGCTAGCCCGATCCCATTCACGGACGTGCGCTGTCGGAAGGCCGAAACGAGCGCCCCTTCGATACGTTGTGCCGACACGTTCTCTGCCACGCTCCGCGCCATTGTCCCCAGACCTGCTGACAATGCGCGCTCGTCGGCCAAACGCGCTGTGCACGCTCGGCACTCATGCAAATGGGCTAACGCAGCGGCTTTGCTCTGCGCTTCCAAAATCTGTTCGCGCGCGATTTCCGTTATCACTGTTTCAAGGCTACGACAATTCATGCGAAGCACCTCGCGGTATCAGCAAGAGGCGAAGACGCGCCGGGTTCCTCAGTCGCTCGCAGTTTCTCGATCAACAGGGCCCGCGCGCGATGCAAACGAGAGCGGACGGTTCCGACGGCGCAGCCAAGGACCTGGGCCGCGTCCGCATAGGACATCTCGTGCAAGTCACATAGCACTACGACTTCTCGGTAATGCGTAGGCAGGGTTGTGACGGCCTGCCGCACGGCTTCAATCGTTTCGTTCCTGGTCAAATCTCCCAACGGGTCGTCGTGCGCGACAAACTCCCCAACGCTTCCGACGCTGTCTTCAGAGCTATTGTCAATCGAAACAAACGATCGCTCTCGCCCCAGTGATCGAAGAACGTGGTTACGCGCTATGCCGTAAAGATAGGCAGAGAGAGTGCCCTTCTCCGGATCGTAGCGCGACGCATCGTTCATCAACACAATGAAAACCTCCTGGGTGACGTCTTCAGCGACCGATTCGGAACCGCTCATCTGAAGCGCGAAGCGGTAAATTCCACCCTGCCGCCGCCGATAGAGGGAGACGAAGGCATTCTCATCCCCCCCCAGCATAAGCCGGAAAAGTTCGTCGTCGCTGAATGCAGGGAGCAGTGTCATTCGGTCGTTTTTGAACGCTTAATCACGGGCTGCCATATTTGATTCGCGTAGGACCGGCGATAAGTTCCAAAAAGATTGAATGCCGGTTCGAACTACTGTTAGCGAGTAAGACACTTTGCTGGGAAAGCTGCGGAACTTCAAGCGATTAGACGGGTGTTATGGAACATGTTGGATGGGTCGCTATTCTGAGACTTGGAGACGGTAGGCATGACTCTAGTTTCAATCTGCTTTCCAGCCGTCGTAATCGCTCTGATTGTGGCGTACGTAGTTATTAAGGACTGGCTGAAGAGGCATGACTAATTTTGGCCGCTGCGCATTCCTGAACGAAAATGCTTCTGGCTGAGCGCTGGTGGCATGAAACAGAAAAAGGAAGATGAGAAGCCTCGCTTCTCAATCTCCCCCTTTTTCCTTTTTACTTTTCCTTTTACTCGCTTCCGTACTTGATCTCCATCTGGCGAATCCGCACGCTTGCCATGGTAAGGACCGCAATCGTCACCAGCACCAGCCCAGGGATCGTCATCCATGCAGACGTCGGCTCCGCAACTATGGCAAACGGTCCGTCAGGTATGGGGACCGGGTTCAGCGAGTGGAGATAATGGATCACGCTTAGCTTCTTCAGCATCGGCGGCAACAAGAAGTTGATGAATTCCCAGCCGTAGAGGACCACCGCGGGGATGATCGGGTTTCGAAAGAAGAGGCCGATGACTAGAAAGACCGCGCCATATCCAATACATGCCAACACTGTAATGCCCAGATACGTTAGCACCTGATTGAATCCGTGGCCGTCGAATAGCTGCGTCATCGCTCGCGAGTAGCCGAGCGGGAGAAACAAAAAGAAGAGCGAGATCGCGGTCATAGTGACGAACAGGATAAGCGCGGTGGTCAGGCCGGAAATGTATTTTGCTGCGACCAGCACCTCGCGCCTGACAGGAGACAACAGATAATAATGGAGGCTCCTGTCAATCACTTCGCCTCTGAACAAGTTCATGAAAATCCAGGCGCAACCAAAGAACACAACCGTGCGAAGGATCATTCCTTCGTAGAGGTTGGCATAGACCACCCATGCTTCGGGAAAGTTGTAACGGATCTCGTTCGCATGCACGTAGGAGATGGCGATCATGACAAAAACAGGTAACGACGCCAGCAGATATGTGAGGAAGGATCGTTTACCGGTAAAAGTCTTCTTCACTTCAAGTCGAAGAATCGCTGCTATCTGTCGTCTCCAAAGCGGCCACGAAGATTTTTTGGCTGACTGTTCCATAGGCACGGTGGCGACTCTTGAACTCATGCGTGGCTCCCTTCGGATTCAGATCCGATCAAATACTGATAAACGGCGCTAAGGTCATCGTCGACCGGTGCGACGGAGTCGACATCGACGAGCCCTTCGGCCACCACGCGGTTCAGAAGCAGGTAGAATGTATCCGGATTGCGCGTTTTTACAAAGAGTCCGTGGCGATCATCGTGTACTCGCGCCTCAACTACCACATCCTCATCGAAAACTCGCGCCGCCAGAACGGCGGGCTTGTTGCAGCGGATGAGAATTTGAATCGGATGGTCGTCCATCTCGTCACGGACGCCGTGTATGTCGCCTTCAGCTACCACGTATCCATTGTTCAAAATCACCACGCAGTCGGACATCATATCGACTTCGTGAAGGATATGGCTGGAAATGACGAGATGAAAGCCGCTCTCTGCGAGATGACGAAACAGGCGAATTGTCTCAGCGCGCGCCATCGGGTCGAGTCCATTCAGTGGCTCGTCGAGAATAAGTACGGATGGATTGTGAGCGACCGCCTGGGCAAGCCTGATGCGCTGCCTCATCCCCTTGCTGTAGGCGGCGACTTTCTTGTCGGCAGCATCGGCCAGGTTGACGCGCTCAAGCGCCGCCATCGTTAGTTCGTTTGCCTCGGCCTTGGGATAGCCATGGACGCTTAGAAACATATTGATGAATTCGCGTCCGGTGGCCCCGCGCGGGAATGAATCAAACTGGGAGCAATAACCGACCTTACGAAACAGTTCTTCAGGTTCATCCGGCGATAATCCGTGAATCCGTATCTGGCCCCGAGTCGGACGCAGCAAACCGGTCATGAGATTCATGAGAGTCGTTTTGCCGGCGCCGTTCGGCCCAACGAGACTAGTAATGCCTGGCTCAATCGCCAGATTGACTCGATTGACACCGAGGATCTCTCCGTAAAACTTGGAGACATCATCGAAAACTATCATTTGCGAAGCCTGCTCATGCATCACTGCACCACCTCGTAAGCTCGGACCTTGCGGTAGAGGAGTAACAGACAGAACGCGCAGATGGTCAGAAGCATGAGCCAGGCGCTCCAAAGCGGTGGGTCAAAGATCTCAAAGAAAGTCTCTTTTGCCCTGAAGTTGTGCGTGCGCCCTCGCAACGGTGCGTTGGTGATCCCGAAAAGCGCCGCCCACACAGCGCCAATCAGCGCTCTAAGGCTAATTACGTTTCCCCAACGCGTGATGAAAATGTTGTTGATGACCTCCGCGAACACCGACGGGATAAAGAACGCCCCTATTAGAGCCGCGCTCGCAGCCATTCGCCACTTGACCCACGACGAAATTGCCAGCGTCATTAATGCGAGCAACAGGATCCAGATCCAACTGCCAAGAAAGATCGCTCCGGCGATTCGGATATTCTGAGCAAACCATCCCCAACCTTCCAAATAGGAGTTGAAGAGGAAAAGCAGCATGCCGGGGATCCACGTGATTAACGAAAGCAGAATCAGCAGTACAGACATCTTGCCGACCACGTATTCGACCCGCGAAAACGGTCTGGATAAATACAGGGGCAAGGCGTTGTTCGTGATATCGCGCGAGATGAGTTGGGGCCCGACGATCAGCGTGAGCAAACCCGCGCTCATTCCCTGATAGACCACCAAGCTCTGGAAAAACTCGGCATCAATCGGCACCAGTCGGCGGACGGCCAGCTGCGTCAACTCCAATGCTTCCGCGTTATGAGGCAGGTATATCAAGATCGAGCAAATTAGCGGATAGATAAAGCAGAGGATGAAAGTCGCAATAAATATCTTTGACTGAAAGATGTTCCGCAGAGAGTGGCGCGGTAAGATCAGAAACCTCGACCAGCGAGGCGTCAGATCGCCCGAGTAGCCCTTGTACGTGTGTTCATAAACGGCCATTGTCTTCTCCGATAAGTCTAGCGAGTCTGGCGAGGCTGGCGAGTCTAGCGAGTGGTTGTTTCGGCAGACTCGACAGACTCGCCCAACTCGCTCGACTCGCCCGACTCCATAGCTTTGAGGAAGATGTCCTCAAGCGAGTCGCGTTTAAAATTCAAGCGTCGAATTTGTACTTCCTGCTCGGCAGCGACTTTGTAAATATCGCGTATCTCGATTCCGTTTTGCAGCACCAGCTTGAAACGGCGGTCATTGGTGATCGCGTACTCGCAACCGAGCCGGCCCAGAGCTTCGCCGAACGCTCGGTTGTCGCCTCGTGTCTCCATCTCGAGGAATTTGCGGTTAGCCTTGCGTTCCTCTTCCAGGTTGCAGTAAGTGGCGATGTTGCCGTCCCTGAGAATCAGGATCTCGTCGCAGCACTCTTCGACATCCCGCAACAGGTGAGAGGAAATCAGCACGTGCGCCTGGCCGCTTTGTCTTATTTCTCTTATCAGGCGAATCATCCGCTGTCGCGTCGGTGGGTCGAGCCCGTTCGTGGGTTCGTCCAGGATAATCAGTTTTGGCCCGTGAACAATGGCTTGCGCCAGCTTTGCAAGCTGTTTCATGCCGAGCGAGTAGGTTTCAATCCTGCGGTAACGCGCCTCTCCCAATCCCACGTAGAAGAGAGCCTCGTGTGCTCGTTCCAATGCGGTGTCAGACGGAAGGCCCGATAGCTCCCCCATCAATCGCACGAAGTGGACGCATGACATTTTGGAGATGAACGAGTCGCGCTCGGGCATGTAACCGATCAAGCCGCGTATCTCTTTGGCGCCCGCCATAATGTCCTCGCCGAAGATATGGGCAGTGCCGCCGGAAGGCTCATGAAACCCGAGCAGAGTGTGAATTAGAGTCGTCTTACCGGCGCCGTTTGGCCCCAGCAGTCCGACCGCGCGACCGCGCAAATGGGCTGTCAGGTTTTTGAGAATAACCTTAGGCCCAAATTGCACGCTCAAATTGTTAAGATCTATGACGGGTTTCATATGAGTCCTGGCAGTCCTTCGAGTCTGCCGAGTCTATCGAGTCTATCGAGTACTTCGAGTCTATCGAGAGTTGCGCGTTTGTAGTCCTCCATAGTCAGGGGTCCAACCAACCCGGCGAGTGTCCACCTCGGTCCACGCGATGGACTCGCCAAACTGGCCAGACTCGGTAGACTCGCTCGACTACTTCTCGTCTTTCTTTCCATGCATGGCCTGATCAAAGACATGCTGCATTTCGAACGAATTCGGTAGGCCCATCAGACTTACTGGGCTAAGGCCGAATGGTCCTCCTGCAGAATCCGACGCGAAGATGATTCGATCTCCTTGCGCGTAGGCGTACGCCAGCGTCGGCGGCGCCTCCATCGCGGCCCGCATGGCTTTTTGTTCAGCCTCGGGCAGATTCTTTGCTGCGCTCTCCATATGACCTGCGACCGGCGCGAACAGTGGGGCCAGGTCGTGATAAAAGACTGCGGAGAAATTCACACTTCCATCCGCCGGCAACGTCGATTTGAATCGCGCAGAGTTCACCAGTGTGTATCCAGACTCTCGATAGGTGAGGGCACGCTCGACAAGTGCACGGCTGGGCCCAGCCACCAGATATCCGCTGACATAGGTGTAATGAATCTCAACGCCGAAGTCGACGGACTTTAACGCATAGAACGTATGTCCTCCGCTGTCGCTTCGCTCCCACTGTAAACCGCCTTTGCCCAGCGCGGACGCGTGTTTGTTGACCTCGTCTACCATGCGCTCAAACGCCTTTTGTAATCGCGCGGGATCGTAGACTTCGAACACCATTTTCCACGAGGGCGTTGGAAGGACGGGCCCATCGATTGCAAATGCAAACTCTCCACCGAGGGGCTGCGCAAAGTCTTCACGAAGCTTCAGGCCGTGTTGCGTCTCCAGCTCGTTCAGGTGCTGGCGCAGGCTGGGTGACACGCTGTCCAGATATCCCAGCAGTTCGTCTACCAGCGATGCCGGTTCACGTACCACGAAGGCAGCGACCATGTTGGCGTCGGGCGAGATGAAGGAAAGCGCTCCCATAGGTCCGGGCGCCGCGAGCCACGAGGCTATGCCCTGCCGCTGCTCCTTAAACGTCACCATGGCGCGACTGTTCGTCTTGCCGTCGACATCCTTTTGTTCGACGACGAAGTGCTTGAGGCTCATCAAGCCCAGTTGTCTGTAGGTTTCGATCTGTTTCGCCGCGTTCGGACCATTGACGTTGTCGTGGACCAATCGATCGATGATTTTTTCCAGATCGGCAGCTACGACGAGTCCCGCACCCGCCTTATATGTTTCCGCCAGACGAGCGTAGAAAGCCGTTGCCTTGAAAGCATTGTTATCCGGCGCTTTCAACACTGATGCGACCTGCTGCAATTGTCGAAGCCCTGGCGCCGCCACCAGAAGATCGCCATTGATCCAGACCAGGATTTCGTTAATTCGCTTTCCTTCGGCCGCCTGTTGCGTGCTGGTCATCGGATCATCAATGATGCGAATGCGCGGGCCATCCTTGCCGGTCATGCCTGCAATCTTTTGCTTGAGAAACTCACGGAAGCCGTCACCGTCGCTGAGCTCAGCCAGGATGAGCGGGTCTTCAGGCCCGTGATCGCCCATCCTTGCGCTGGCGACGATTTCGGTACCGAGAAATTTTCCAAACTGATCGATCTCGTCGATCATCTGGTCCAGTCCCGGTCCATTTTGTGAGTCGGGCTTTTCGCGTTGCCACCACTCGCGCAACGCCGCGTTCTGCTGTATACGTTCACGCATGATCCGATGCGACTCGACAAGCGTTGCCGCAAGGTTCGGCAGCGCAGCGTAGACAACCGTGCCGTCTGGAACCAAGTCGAGTAAACGGGTCGAGTATCGAACTCCGGGACGCGGCACTCTTTGATCGATCTCGTTACGCAGTCCGGTTAGCTCAGCCATCAACGTCACATAGCGCTCGGCGTTGCGACTCCAACTGATCTCTTCCTGGATTGGCACCATCTCCACGCTCGGGCTGGTAGTCGTCTGGCCGCCAGGGTGCAGCACCCTGTCATCACCGGCGTGGTTGACGTGCACCTCTCCCTCAATCACGGACACACGCGACCCCTTAGTTCCGTTGTTGACGGAGAAGATCGTCCCGGTGACAGAGACAAGGGCGTCATCCGTAGCTACGTAGAGATGACCGCCTCGCTGCTTCGCAGCCTCGACGATGACGTTTCCGCGATTCAAATGAATTGTCGTTCCATCCGTGCTCTGGGAGAGAGAAAGCTCGGACCGCTCCTTCATCTCGACCAGCGAACCGTCATCGAGTTTCACCTGGGCTATGGCGTCTTTTGCGGTGCGAATTCGCTCGCCACGTCCGATGGTTTCTCCAATAGCGATGACGCGACTCTCAGAATCAGTAACTCGATAGACCGCCCCGCTCGCTGTCTGGACGGTGGCGTGCGCTTCGCCAACACTCAGGCGACGATAGACATTGAACGCGACCAGCGCTAAGCCAACCACAGCCGTCGCTGCTATCGCCCATTTCCAAACGGGCGTTCCAGTGGTTGTTTTGGACAAATCCGAATCCGGTCTCAGGACTGTAAGAGGCTGTGTACGACCCTGACGCGCTGCCTTGAGAGCTTTGCGGCAGGGAATGCATTCCTGCATATGGTCCTCGAAAAGCAACGTGCGCGCCGGAGACATTTCCTTCTTCATGTAGGCCGGCACCAATGCCTGAAAGTCGTCGCAGCCACGGATCTCATCGACCGCGATCGACTCGGGTAACGCGTACGAGGTCTGCTCAGAGACCCGCGCCCACACGCGCTCAGCGGCGTCGCTGACCACTGAAGCCGGTACGGCTTCGTCGCGAATTTGCTCCGTCACATCGTCGAGTAGTGAATCCAGTTCTTGACGATTACGCTTCATGATGTTTCTCCAGATAATTGCCAATCTCTTTGCGTAAGCGGGCCCGGGACCTGTGCAACGTCACTCCGACAACCATTTGTGATGTGCCGAGCATTTTGGCGATCTCGCTATTCCCATAGCCTTCGAAGTAGCGTAGTACAAACATCTCCGCCGCAACCGGTCCGAGTCTGCCGACCGCATGTTGTATGAGTTTCCGCAGCTCGTGATCCGCGTGGTTGGCCTCCGGGTTGCGAGATGAGCTGACGAGATCTGTTTCCAGGTCCTCGATCGCGACAGATTTGGTGGAGGTGCGACTACGTAAGAGGTCGAGAGATGCGTTGACCGCCGCCCGATGTAAGTAGCTGGGCGGGCTAGGCGCCAGGTCGATGTGGTCGCGCTTTGCCAAACGAAGGAAGACGGTCTGTAGCACGTCTTCAGCGTCTTCAGCGCTGCCGGTCACACGATATGCTGTGCGAAAGATCAATGCGTTGTGTTCGCGAAAGAGTCTTTCGAGCTCTTTAGGCGGCTCCGGAACTGATTTGAGATGCGTCACAGCAGCTTGCACTGATGCCTCCTTTGGGCTGTCTACAGTCATAAAACGCACCTCAGGGAAGATTATTAACATTCGTTTACCGGAAATCATACGATTAGTCGGTGTCGAGATAAAGATATCGTCCAAGCCCAGCTTCAAACTTCCAGTGGCATGGGTCTTCGATAAGTGGCCGACGACCACGGGATCGAGCGAATCCCCCGTGTAAGAAACACAAGCTTATTCCATTAATTCAAATGAGTAGACACTATGAACCGGAATTTCTGTTTCGTGTGTATTTTTGCATTGATTCGTGGATAATTGTTAAGCTCCAATACTCGACAGCGCATGTGCAATCGGACCGATCTCGTATAGGAATCTGTTGTTGTAATTGAACTGACACCTGAGGAGTTGAATGATGATGAGTGGCCCGCCTCGTCGGCAGATACTCTTTGCGTTCGCAGCACTGGTGATGGTCTTGTTTGTGCTGACTTCATCATCTGCGCGAAGGAGCGCACATGTTCCACAGGTCGGTGCGGACAGGCGACCAACCCCAACGCCGAAACCAAAGCCCGCCGCGTCACGACCTACACCGCGCCCGGTCACACGGTCATCGTCGCGCCCTCCCGCGACGCAGCCAACAACTCCCGCACGACAAGCTGCGCCTCAGATCGAAATGGTGTTGATTCCTGCTGGAACCTTCACGATGGGTTCGCCCGAATCCGAAAGAGGGCGAAATAGCAATGAAGGGCCTCAGCATCAGGTAACGGTGCAGAGCTTTTACATCGGCAAGTACGAGGTAACGCAGGCGCAATGGCAACAGGTGATGGGAACACATCCGTCAGTTTACATTCCGTCAGATCACAACGAGAATGATTTACCCGTGCCTGTCTCTTGGAACGAGGCGAAGGAGTTTATTCGCAAGTTAAACCTGATAAAGGACCGATACGTTTATAGGTTGCCGACCGAGGCCGAATGGGAATATGCGTGTCGCGCCGGGACAACTACCGAATTCTATTTTGGAGGGTCGCTCTCTTTCGATCAGGCGAACTTCGATGGCAGATGGCCGTACGGCGGTGTCGGGAGGATGACCTATCGTGGCGAGACGACGCCGGTTGGAAGTTTTCGACCGAACGCATTCGGCCTGTACGATATGCACGGTAATCTGTGGGAATGGTGCGAAGATTGGTACCACGAGAATTATGATGGGGCACCGGCGGATGGAAGTGTGTGGGCAAGTAGCCAAGGGGATTCCCGGGTCATTCGCGGGGGTGCGTATAACAGTGAAGGTCACGCTCTCCGCTCCGCTAGTCGGGTGGGAGTCCACACAGATACTACCAACGGCCTTCTGGGATTCCGCCTTGTAGCGACTTCGCGGACTCTTTAGCATCGCCTCATGCTTCACGCTCGTTAGCGACCGCACGACTATACGCGAGGCATTACCGGATTCACCCCGGTGTTGCCACAGCTCCGGCTTCTAATGAAACTCTCTTTGTAGAGAGATATCCACCCGCGAAAGCGGAGGTATCGCGTTATGAAATCTGTTCGGCTGTATTCGTCCGTCGTCTGGGCGGTTTGTAATCAGACTTTCGCTTCAAACCGAGCGCCTCGACTTGGGACGAGTCTTTTCCAAACTGAGCAATGACCTGGTCCTTAACACCCAGCATTAGATTGTGGAAGAGCCATTCCTGAGCAACGGCCTTCTCGCGTGCGCATGCGGCTGCCTTCGCCGTCTGTAATTCCACATCGCGTGCTGCCCGCAAAGAGTCGTAGGCATCTCTAACGGCTGCCATGGAGTAATTCGAATTGATCGGGTAGTAGCCCGCGATCGCCTGCAGCGCTTCGAAGCCCTTAGAGTCAGCCTCAATCTTACCGGAAGGCAGACGCTTTCCCTCGTTCTTTGCCATGTTGGATTAGTCTCCTCGTGAGAAAAAGGGGTGGGAAAGCGCATTCTATTTAAGAATCCGCGATGGGGCAAGCGAATTGCGGAATGCGGATTTCGGATTGCGGAATGTAAACCGCCAGTCACGGGCCGCGCTGTTTTTCAAAACAGGGATGCGCTTCTAAATCCTTCAATCAGCAATCAGCAATCCGCAATCCGCAATCCGCAATAACCTTCCATCCGCAATCGTCAGGGACAGTTCTTCGCTGCTCTGTATCCGGCCGCCTCGGCTTCGGCCACGGTCTTAAACTTGACCTGGTTCTTCTCCGATACGTTGTTGTAGCCGGGGCAATCCGGGCGGTGATAGATCTTGCTGTTCTTATTGCCGATGATTTCACCCGCGGTTGCGGTGGACGGTGTCGAGGCCGTCGCCCCAGTCGTCGAGCTCGCGACCGGCGTAGCAACCACGCTCGAAGTAGTTGTGGCCGGAGTCGAAGCGCTTGAAGCTGAGTCACCCGCCTTGCAGTTCCCTGCTCGTTTGTAACCTGCAGCCTCGGCTTCCGCGGCGGTCTTGAATTTGACCTGATTCTTCTCCGAAACACTCTTGTATCCAGGGCATCCCGGCGCGTGATAGACCTTGCTGTTCTTGTTGCCGATGACCCCGCCGGTAGTTGGAGCGGAAGAACCGGTGCCAGGCGATGGC
Source organism: Acidobacteriota bacterium (assembly GCA_032160165.1). Lineage (GTDB taxonomy): Bacteria > Acidobacteriota > Blastocatellia > Pyrinomonadales > Pyrinomonadaceae > QHXM01. The sequence goes on along the minus strand of JAVHWA010000034.1, from coordinate 44,009 downwards.
GAGACTACTGTCGCCGCCGTTTTGACGGTTTCTGAAGACTTGGCGTCCGTCGGCGCGGTGGCGGGTGTGCTCGTAGCTGAATCCTCGGACTTACAATTGCCGGCGCGTTTGTATCCGGCACTCTCCGCTTCTTCTGCGGTTTTGAAATACACCCGGTTCTTCTCGGAGACACTGTTATATCCAGGGCAACCAGGCTTGTGATAGACCTTGCTATTCTTGTTACCGACGACATCTCCCGACTGTGGGCTCGAGGTCGGTTGAGTTGACGCAGCGGCCGATTGAGTTGCTCCGGTCTTCTCTACCTGGGGACTGTTCTGCGAACCGGAGCCGACTGTGGTTACTCTCGCGGTCGCAACTTCGCTCTCGGGTGGGCAGTTCCCGGCGCGCTTGTAACCCGCCGCCTCCGCCTCGTCTACGCTCTTGAAAAACACGCGATTCTTCTCGGCCATATCACGGTAACCCGGACACTCCGGTCTGTGATATTTCTTACTCGAACGATTACCAATGATCGTGCCTTCGGGCGGGGCCGGCCCCCAACGGGCGACCTTGACCGCGACCCTGTAGTCTCCCGGAGGAGTCGGATCGGGATCTTGCCAGAGCCCTAACTTTCCAGCTCGCGCGAGCTCTTCGGCTTTGGCGTAAGTGATGCGATCCTGCGGTTCCTGCTCTTCCGCGTACTTTTTGAAGTGCCAGGCCAATCCCGCCTTGACCTGTTCAATATTCATGTCATGCCCGTCGAGCATGATCGTCCCTACGGTGCGGCGGTATTTATCGACCTTCGTCCAGACAATGGTGACCTGCTTTCCCATTACCAGGCCGGACAGATGCTGTTGGGACTCGGGTCCGTACTTTTGCTTGATCTCAGGGGCATCGATACCCTGCAACCGGATGTGAAACTTCTTATTATCTTTGTCCAGCACCGTGACGGTGTCGCCATCATGAACGTTGATGATCTTCCCTTCGATCACCAGTTGGACGGTATTGGTTTGTGTCTGCTGGTTGGCCGCGAACGTGTGAAGCAGCATCGCTCTCGAAGGCTGTTGCGACGCCCCAGTCAACGCGGATACCATTATCAAAACGGTAAACAGCATGTAGTTAATCTTTGATTTCACGGGATTCTCCTTCGATAACTAACGGTTCCCTATCGACATTGAACTTCGTCAGGCGGAATCACGATGCTTCGATAGGACGCTCTGAAGCGTCGCCCGAAGCGTACTCACATTCACCTTGAGCCTTGTATGTTCCTTTGGGGAGAACTGGTGCTTCCGCTGAAAAGTCGCAAATTTCGAAAAGAAGGGCCACGCTTCCTTTGAAAGGAGAGGTGTATCAAAGAAAGGGGCGTGTGGCAAGAGCGGCAAGGCGGTTCGTTGGGGCGAGCGAGGCTCCGACTGGGGTCCGTTGATGATGTATTATTCTTATGCCCCTAACGACTAGGCTACGCCCCCTCCGGGCTTTTTAGCTGGGGAGCTTCGGATGAAGACTCTGGGAATAATCGGTGGGCTCGGCCCGGAATCTACCGTCGTATATTACCGGTCGATCATCTCCGGCTTTCGGGAACGAAGTCAGGCGGGGAATTACCCGCAAATAATTGTCAACAGCATCGACTTGTCGAGGTTCCTCGAGTTGATGGCCGCGAACGACTATGCTGGAGTGACTGAATTTCTTGTCGCCGAAGTGAAAAAGCTCGCGGCCGCCGGGGCGTCGTTTGGGATCATCGCTGCCAACACGCCGCATGTGGTATTTGACGATGTGCAGCGCGAGTCTCCGATCGAATTGCTTAGCATCGTTGCAGCTACCTGCAACGCCGCAAAGCGCCAACGTCTGAAGAGAGTCGGCCTCTTCGGTACGCGCTACACGATGCAGGGCAAGTTCTATGCGCATGTCTTCTCAAAGGAAGGCATCGAGCTTCTGCTCCCGGGCGAGAGCGAGCAGGTGTTCATTGATGCGAAGTACTTTGACGAGTTGGTAAAGGGCATGGTGCTCGTCGAAACTCGCCAACGACTGCTGGCGATCGTGGAACGTATGCAGAACGTCGAGCGGATCGATGGCCTCATACTGGGTGGAACCGAACTCTCACTTATTCTCGGTAACGAGAAGGCAGGCCGTATTCCTATCCTCGACACAACCAGCCTTCATGTCGAAGCCGTGCTCGCTCATATGTTGCCGCAGGAGAGAAAATGAATAATCAACTCAAAGATCTCGCAAAGAAGGTTTTCAGCGTCGGCCTCGATGGACTGTCCGAGCGGGAACGCCGCGTCATCAAACATGTGGCCGAGCGCCTTCATATCAGTCGGAACACAAACCGCCAGTTCGAAGAGAAGCTCACTTTTGGACAACGCCTGGCAGACAGGGTTGCGGCGTTCGGCGGTTCATGGACCTTCATCATAATCTTCGGCGCCGTGCTATTGACGTGGGTGGTGCTCAACACAGTCATCCTCACGCGACGTGGCGACGCATTCGACCCTTATCCATATATCCTTCTGAATTTGTTCCTTTCGATGATCGCGGCACTACAAGCTCCCGTAATAATGATGTCGCAAAATCGACAGGCTTCTAAAGACAGGCTCGATGCGGCGCACGATTACGAAGTTAATTTGAAAGCGGAACTCGAAATTCTTGGACTGCACGAGAAGCTGGACACGCTGCGTGACGCGCAGTGGACCGAGCTTATACGTTTTCAACAAGAGCAGATCGCACTACTGACTCGTCTGCTGGCCGATCGTGGGTCCGCTACCAAAAGTGAATGAAGTCGGTTGAGCCCGATCCGATACTTTCTCGATCCTCGGACTTCCGATAAACTGGACGACCATTGTGAACACTACCATCGAGGCGGATGCGTCGGGCGAGAATGATGCTGACGGATCACAGCCGCCGTTGATCGAGGGCAAGGATTACTATGTCGAGCATGGCCTCTATGTCTTCACCGCCGGATTTCTGAGCCGCCGTGGCTACTGCTGTAACAGTAATTGCAGAAATTGTCCCTATCCAAAGGAGTCCAAAGAATGATGCATCGCTGCCTTTTGATCCTTGTTGCGTTTATGCTCTGCGGTAGCTCGCTCACTGCTCAGAAGCGGGCGTTTTCACTGGAGGACCTGTACCGCGTCAAGAACGTGTCGGACCTTCATGTATCGCCGGACGGAACGACCCTACTGTTCACGGTTTCAGTGTCGGACCTCGCTCGCGCCAAACGAAACACGCACGTCTGGGCCATGGACGTCGATGGTCGAAATGCGCGGCAATGGACTGTCGGTGAACGCAGCGAGTCTTCTCCGCTATTCTCGCCGGACGGTAAACAAATACTATTCATCAGCTCAAAAGACGGCAGCCCGAATCTCTATCTCATGAACGTGGGAGGTGGAGAGTGGCGAAAAGTTACCAATCTCTCAACCGGGGTTTCTGATCCGCTCTGGTCTCGCGATGGCAAGTGGATCGCATTTTCGTCCGACGTTTACCCAGAGTGCGGAGGCGACGACGCGTGCAACAAGAAGATCGCAGACCGCTGGGAGTCAGGCCCGCTGAAGGCCCATATGGCGGATGATCTTTTCTACCGGCATTGGACGGCGTGGAAGGACGGGACGCGGACACATACTTTCATAGTCAATGTGGCCACGGGACAGACCAGGGATATCACTCCAGGAAATTTCGACGCGCCGACATTTCAGCTCGGAGGTCCACTGCAATACGCTTTTTCACCCGACGGGTCCGAGTTCATTTACGTCTCCAATCACGATCCAAAACCCGAAGCTTCGACCAACAACGACCTCTGGATGATTTCGCTCAACGATGCAGAACCAAAACCCCGCAATATCACTTCATCGAATCCGGCATACGATGGCAGCCCTAAGTATTCGCCCGACGGAAAATACATCGCCTATCGCATGCAAAAACAGCCGGGCTATGAATCGGACCTCTTCCGGCTGGCGCTTTACGAGCGCGCAACCGGCAAGTCGACGGTCTTAACCGAATCGTTTCGCAATTGGATCGATGATTTCGAATGGGCGAAGGATTCTCGCGGGATCTACTTTACCGGGCCGGTCGAAGGGCGAAACCCAATCTTTCGTGTCGACATAAACTCGCGCGACATCACGCCAATATTGACGGATGACACGATTGACGCGTCGGAGTTCGATCCCTCGGGAAAGCGACTGTTCTACATCAAACGATCGGTTGGCGAACCCAACGAAATCTACAGCGCGCAGCTGGGAGCAGGGACGCCAGCGACGGTGAAGCTCTCTCATTTCAACGAAAGCCTGATGAACGAAGTTGATATTCGTCCTGCAGAAACAATGTGGGTGACGGGATCTGGAGGTTCAAAGATCCAGGTCTTTCTGGTAAAGCCGCACGACTTCGATCCCACGCGCAAATATCCGCTAATTCTCAACGTCCACGGCGGGCCGCAGTCTCAGTGGTCAGACGGGTTTCGTGGGGACTGGCAGGTCTATCCTGGTTCGGGATACATCGTCGCCTTTCCCAATCCGCATGGCTCAACCGGCTTTGGTCAGGACTTCACCTCGCAGATTTCCGGAGACTGGGGAGGGCGTAACTACGAAGATGTCATGAAAGTGGCCGATGCCCTGGAAAAGCTTCCCTACGTCGATCGCACCAGGATGGGCGCGATGGGTTGGTCGTATGGCGGGTATATGATGATGTGGCTCGAGGGTCACACCGATCGTTTCAAGGCGATCGCATCGATGATGGGCATCTATGACCTACGTTCATTTCATGGCTCGACTGAGGAACTGTGGTTTCCCGAATGGGACCTGAAAGGCGTCCCGGAGACCTCTCCGCTTTACGAGAAGTGGTCGCCTTCCAACTTCGTCAAGAACTTCAAGACCCCGACGTTAGTTATCTCGGGCGAGCGGGACTACCGCGTTCCCTACACGCAGTCGCTCAATTTCTACACCGACCTCAGAAGGATGAACGTACCCTCGCGCCTGATCATCTACTCGAACGCGGGCCACTGGCCAAGCTGGTATGAGATGGCGCTCTACTACACGGCGCACCTCGAATGGTTTCAGAAGTACCTGGGCGGTGGTGCGCCACCGTGGACCACTGAACAGTTTCTGCGCAACTCGGTATTTGACAGGACGACCGGACGACGCATTGTTGAGGGAGGTCATTGAGATCGCGATAAGCGATTATTCAACCGCAGTGGTCGCAAAGATCGCAGAGGGATGACGATTGAGAGCGCTTAAGACTTCGAAGCTTCCGTTGGCGATTTAGTGGTATTTCCTGGCTTCCTCTGCGTCCCCGGCGACCTCTGAGTTTATATGCCGGCGCGACTCTATTGAGACCATTGCGCGGGCTGGCGGTCCCAGCGATGTGCCCGAAGCTCTGCGAGCAGGTCCGCGGGAAGCGGCCCCGAATCGCTGGCCGCGATGTTTGCTTCGACATGCGCGAGCTTGCGCATTCCCGGAATTATGGTGCTTATCGTCGGATTGCTGAGTATGAACCGAAGTGCTGTCTCGGGCATCGTCATGTCGGATGGCACGAGCGGCTTGAGGGCATCCGCCCGCTCGACACTGGGGATGAGGTTCTCCGGCACAAAGTAAGTGTTGCGCCAGTCGTCCTTCGGCCATTTACTCTTCTTCGTTAACGTTCCCGTCAACGAGCCTTCGTCAAAAGGCACCCGCGCGATTACCGCCACATCATTGACTTTGCATGCCGGCAGCAACTCGTCTTCCGGATTCTGATCGAAGATGTTGTAGATCACCTGCACGGAATCGACCAGACCGCTCTGGACAGCTCGGACCCCGTTATTTGGTTCCCAACGATTGATGCTGATGCCGAGGCCCTCGAACAATCCACGCATACGCAACTCATCCATTTTCTGTGCCCATCGAGTATCGTCGACCCAGCGATCTTCCCAAACATGAAATTGGACCAGGTCGAAACGCTCGAGGCCTGCGTTCTTCAAGCTGCTCTGGACATACTCCTCGATGTGATCTGGGGGAAAGCAATCGTCGAGCGAGGACTCGCGCCGGCTTGGCCATTGAAAGTTCTTCGGCGGAATTTTTGTTGCGGTGTAGAGCTTACGCGAGGGATTGGCGCGAACGAGCTGTCCCAGCAGACCCTCGCTGTGTCCTTCGCCGTAGGCCCACGCCGTATCAAAGAAGTTACAACCCAGGTCGACCGCGTGCTGTAACGATGACATCGACTCGGCGTCGTCCGAGCCGCTCCAGCTTCCCATACCCCACATACCGTAACCGATCTCGCTAACCTGCCAGCCCAGGCGTCCGAACCGTCGATACTGCATCCATTCTCCTTATTTTATCTGCATGGTGGCCGGCGAATGATCTGACTTCATCACCCAAAACACCCGCTTCACTACCATCACGGACCCAGTGCAGTCGCTCCCAGCTTCAGCTCGGTCGCTTCCTTGGGTAGCGGAGCGAGAATACTCTGGGCCAGAATCAAACGCATCAACGTGCGTATTTCATCACGCTGGAATTTGTCCGCCAGCGCCTTGGTGCGGTCAAAGTCCGCCCTCGCTATTGTCGCGATGGCGCCAACATACTGCTGCATAAGTCCCGCGCTAAGCAGGTTTCCCACCGGTCCAAGCATTATCTCGTCGTCTTGCACGAGCTCATCAACGAAGAATCCGCCTAATACGGTCGCAGCCGCAAGTAATTCATTTAGCTGATCAATTATTGGATCCAGCATCGCAAGGCTTTTGGAAGGGTCGATCTGAACGTACCCGTGCACGACACGCAGTTGAGCCGTTAGCTGATTTACGTTTCGGGCGCGCCTCGCGACTAGTTCACGTGCTTCGTCGAGAAACTGCAGCGCAGTCTTCTTATCTCCCTTTGCTAACGAGGTGGCCGCAAGTTCGGTCAACAATACAGCCCGGTCCTCCGGAGTCTTTAACGCCAGCAGTAGCTTACGTGACTCTTCAGTCTTTCCTTGCTCAACAGCCGCAACTGCAGACGCCTTATCGACCTCACGCATCATTTGCTCTCGTTGGCTTGGATCCCGGATTTTGTCAGCGATGATCTGCCGGGCCCTGGCAGTGTCTCCTGAAATCAACAGCTTGGAGGCGGCGGCTTGATAAAGCGAGTCGCGTATTTGAAGAGGGGCGTTCTGCGCCGCGGCGAGGAGCTCGTCGGCACTTCCCTTCCGGAATATGTCGGCGTACTTACCCCACTCATGTACGGGCGTCTCAATCTCTTCATCCTCTTCGTCGCTCTTTGGGGCCTTCGCGCGAACCTGCACAGCGAGTCCGGGGGCGTATTTTTCAACCACAGGCATCATTCGCTGGAGGGCGGACAGCATTCCGGCGTTCTGCGAGGGCGAGCGAAGCGCTTCAGTCGCGACCATCTCCGTCAGTTCGCTCATCGTCGTCTGATCGAGCAGTGGCGTCACGATCTTGCCGTCGGCTCCCCCATCCTGCTCAGGACTCTCTATCACAGCGCGTAGCAGAGCGAAGGCGACGTTCCGTGCCTCGCCATTCGAATCGAGTTTTTCCGTTCGAAGCCTCGCTATCAGGTCGCTGGCGAGCCGGGCTGCGGTCTCGGGATCTTTCGCTCGCATGGCAGCGATGATCGACGGTAATTGATACGAGAGTCCCTTCGACATACTCTCGCGAGCAATATCAGCTGCAAGTTTGGGATCGTTGGAGGCAATCTCCTGTGCCAGGTTGAGATCCATCTCTCTATCGATGTCATATTTACTTTCATTTTCAGTGCTCTTCGCAGGGGGCGAGATGCGCAGTAACTGCCGCGCCAGCCGCGCGTCTCGCTGCGATAGCATTTGAAGCATCTCAGCTCGCAATTGCCTCGGACCGCCAAACATTCGCCGCGGATCAGCCTCATCAGTGTTTTTGAGAATGTCATTCAGACCGGCAATCGCTTCCGTGAACAAAGCACGGGCACGCGGCTCATCATGTTTCCAAAGTATGTACGCCGCGGTCGCGCGTATTCGCACCCGGTTCTCCAGTTGCTTGTAAGATTCAGAGTCTTTGATCACCTCATCGAGCATACCCAGCGCCTTCCGCTCAAGCTCCTTCTGGGCCTGACGCTCGTCTTCCTTCTGCGGTGTTGGCGTTGGAGTCTGGGAAAGCACAGGTGAGGAGAGCAGGAACAGCAAGGAGAAAGCGCGAATCATGGTGATTGAAGTCATGGCAGCCCCTCGAGGAATAATACGGCTAGCTCGAAATAATATCCCAGTGAGGAGCGAAAGGCTAAGGATTGCGGGGCGTCCGATACTGAGTGAGTTTCACTCAGAGTGTCCTACAAACTTTCTGTTTGTCGCAGAGCAGCGACAGGCTTGAGCCTGTCGGACGTCGATCTGACTCGCTACCTGGCGTCGTGGGTGCGCTTCCAGGAACCGGACGCTCGTCCAGGTTCTTCCGCGACCATTTGTAATGGATCAGCGGCCGCTGTTAGCATCTAACTCAATCATCGAACAGAAAGGGTGGGTTAAATCATGGCGGGAAAGAAAACGTCAAACGCGGCGGTTCCAGCGCACACTACGGAGGAACCAAACAAGGCGGACCTTCAGCGCCGGATGGATGAGGCGCGCGACGACATATCGCAGGCAGTGGCTGAGATCAAGGAAACTGTCACAAATAAGTATGAGTCCGTAAAGGACTCAGTATCCGAAACGCTCGACTGGCGAGAGCAGTTTCGCAAACATACGGCGGCGTGGAGCCTGGGAGCACTCGCGGGAGGTTACCTCATCGGGTCAGCGATCGCATCGTCTCTGGATCACACTCAGAAAAAAGGGCGCAAGAAGGACGGACTGTTCGCCGAGATTTCCGCGGTTGGTGAAGCGATCTCTGAAGAGTTCTCGGGCATTGCACAGACAATTCTGATACCGGCTTTGGTCAACAAGGTCAGGAACACTTTTGGAATAGACCTCTCTGACAGATTACTGGCCGCGAAGCCCGTAAGGCGCAAGAGCACCTCTCGCAAACCAGCGAAGAAGGGCGCTGCACAAGGTATCGCGCAGGCGAAGACTCAAGGGGCAAAGCGCGCCCGACCCAAATCCCCTTCAAAGAAGGGCCGAAAGTAATCGACCGGGAAGAACGCGCCAACCGAAAAGGAGGCAACCTCGTGTTTTCTCATGAATCACCTGGGAATTCCCCGTGGTCTGACGTGAGAACGCGACTGAAGCCCGTCTTTCACAGACATGCGGGTTAGGTGTCTCGCATATGCTCATTAAAAAACCGGACCAGATCAAGAGTTCTGAGATCACGGACAAGAAGCTTTACCTGACGCGCCGAACGTTCGCGCGCGGCGCCGTGCTGGCCGCAACCACTGTTGCGACAGGGTTACTTTACCGAAAGCTCAATTCACCTCCGCAAACCCGCATTGAGGGCGAGAAGATTCAGGGCATAGAGAAAGTCCCGGACGGACAATCAGCCAACTCAGGCTTCACTGCTAACGAGAAGCTAACTTCGATCGAGGACATAACAAACTACAACAACTTCTACGAGTTTTCGACCAGCAAGACTGAGGTTGCGAGCGCCGCAGCGGGTTTTGTGACCCGACCCTGGACAGTTGCTGTAGAGGGGCTCGTCAACAAGCCCAGAGTTTTTGATCTGGATGACTTGCTGAGGCTTGCGCCGCCTGAGGAGCGCATCTATCGGCTTCGATGCGTCGAAGGCTGGTCAATGGTCATCCCGTGGGTCGGTTTTCCGTTAGCAAAACTTCTGGATGCAGTTGAACCAAGCTCTTCCGCCACTTTCGTGGCCTTCGAAACTCTTTATGATCCGAAACGGATGCCTGAGCAGAACGGCGGTAGTCTCGATTGGCCATACGTTGAAGGTTTGCGAATGGACGAGGCCATGCATCCCTTAACGATTCTGGCGAGCGGGCTGTACGGCGAGAAACTTCCACCTCAGGACGGCGCCCCGATCCGGCTGGTGGTTCCGTGGAAGTATGGCTTCAAGAACATCAAGAGCATCGTTAAGATTCGGCTGATCAACCGACAGCCTCCTACCACCTGGGGTTCCTACGCTGCAAACGAATATGGATTTTATTCAAACGTCAATCCCACGGTAGACCATCCCCGGTGGAGCCAGGCGTCTGAGACCCGCGTCGGCGAGTACGGCAAGCGGCCAACGTTAATGTTCAACGGGTATGCAGAGCAGGTGGGGCAGCTCTACGCCTATATGGATTTGAAAGCAAATTTTTAAGCGAGCATCAGGCGTGAAAGAAATCAAGTTTTACAAGCTAGTGGCATTCATCAATAGCCTGGTACCGCTCGCTTTGATGGCGTGGGATTGGTACCGCGCCCAGCTCGGGGCGAACCCAGTGGAGTTTCTGACGAGAACCACGGGGATGCTTACGCTGGTTTTTCTCTTGATCTCTCTTGCCGTTACACCGTTGAGAAAAGTTCTGAGTATCCAATGGTTGATTCAGTTCAGGCGGATGCTGGGGCTCTATGCGTTCTTCTACGGCTTCCTTCACCTTTTGACGTACATCTGGTTCGATCGTTCATTCAATATCAAGAGTACAGTCTCCGATATTTACGCGCGTCCATTCATCGCTGTGGGAATGGGCAGCTTCTTCCTGCTCGTCCCATTGGCTATTACGTCGACAAAGGGTTGGATCAAACGATTGGGCGGAAAGCGCTGGGCCCTTCTTCATAAGCTGGTGTACGTCGCCGCGATCGGTGGGACAATTCACTTCTGGATGCTGGTAAAGTCCGATACAAGATTGCCGATCAGATTTGCCTTCGTTCTCGCGATAATCCTCGGTTCACGCGTTGTTATCAAACAACTAAAGCATAACGCCCCTCCGCGAACTCTGGTTCCAAGGGGCTAAATAGCGGGCCGGCAAATCGCAAGGTATTTGCAATCTTAGTGCAAACACCTGTCTGAAGCGGGAGTGTATCGTCTACGCAATTCGTAACACTCCTTCAATTTTGAACGACTGAAGGGAAAAGAAAGCGCCGGCGTTGGGGGACGCCGGCGTTTTCTCATTTCGCTTGTGACGGTTGCGATATTGCGTTCTCGCATGAAGAGGAATAGCGGCAGCCCAAATGATACGCCGACCCACAAAGTACAGAGCACGTAACCCAACAGGTTATTATTAAGAGCCTGCTAATGCTCAGTCTGTTCGAATCTTTTTCTAGCGCGTTTCTTGAGAGCGGTCCGGTAGTTGAAGCATAACTCAAGATCCGGGATGGCGTGGCAGCAAGTATTACTTCAACCTGGCCGTCGAGTAGCTGTATTGGATTTCCATCCGAACTGGATTTATGAGGGCCTGATACGGGGACAGGAAAACTGAGGTCGGCACCTTTTCGGGAGTCTTGCCATTCGCTGGACTTCGAAATGAAAAGATGAGGCGGGCCACACGAACTTTAGCGCTACCGTCGTCCGATACGAACTTCCACTGACGACCAGCAAGTACAGACGTCTGGACGAGAAGTGGATGGCCACTTATGGCGCGGGCCGATAATACGTCTCCGGCGGCGTCAATCTTCAGATCGACGATCACATTGCCGGACGCTCTTGCGGCGACTGCTATCGGAGGATACGTTGGTGCCACGCTGGAGAGCACTGGGGGTTGCTTCGTCGCCGTCCAACGCCATCGCACACCGTCTCTACGAGTAGCCTCGCCTGTCAGGGACTCGTCATGAATTGTTGCGCTGAATCGAACAAAACTACCGTTGATCTCCATATCATACGAGTCGCCTATCTGTTTCCAGCGACCCCTACTCACCACCCCAGTGGCTGGGATGTATCGAAACTTTCCCGACCGTCCGAACTCAAGCACGAACATCGATGCTTCTGACCCAGTGCCCGCCCAGAACGTAGCTCTCACGGGGCTTGGGCTCAGGCTCTGCGCGGCGGCGTTTGCACTCATCGCGAAAAACGGGAATAGCAGAGCAGCGACCCACGCACTCCCAATTCGTCGATTGAAGAACATCGCGGAGTTCCCTGCTTAACGCACTCGTTCGAATTCGTTCTTCATGTGCTCGCCGGAAACGCCGTCAAGCAGAACTCGGTTACTGGGCAACAACGTCTTGATCCGATAGGTTCTTTCAGATGGGTCGCGTCCGGGCATCAGCTCCGCGCGGAACGTTACGATCATTCCGGGGCGTGCCCAACGATCTCCATTTCTGCCTACTTTGCTCTTCGCCCTCTTGCGCACGAGCAATGCGGTGCCAAAGGTGCCGGCTGCCACCGCGATGCTGCTCAGTAGACGCTTGGTTCCCTTATTCATTTCCCAGCGATTCTCCAGAATTGACTCCGTGGTTCCGATAGAATACATCGCACTGTTTTTGTTTGGTGTTCGACAGTTTGATGTAAGCGGATTGAGATTGGATGTCGAGTGCAGCGACTTATGCCTCGATCCCAATCAGCCATACATTGGCTTGCCATCAAAAATCACTTCCCAGCCATTTCGTTTGCTGGTCGCCAGGCTGCGATTGAACCACTTGACCGCTGCGGCAGCATCGTCGTATTGCTGCGTGGACGGGAGCGGCTGCCGTGGGTCTATGCGGACAATCGTGGCCGCTTCCGTGGACTGCCTGAGACCGAGCAATGCGATCATCTCACTCTTAACCAGCAAGACAGTTCGTAGGTCAACCTCTGCATCATCCTCGAACTCTTCGTCGGACTCTGAGTCGTCTACCTCAGTTTCGTCATTTATGAATTCGTCGAAAAAATCGTTTTGATTATCCATCTATGATTCCTGTCACATGATCGCTGCTTGCGGCGGCTCACCCTGCAGTTTCATTCACGCCCGACCAGCGACCTCTCCGGTTTCGGTATTGACTCGCACTATCTCGCCTTCCTTTATGAAAAGCGGCACTTTCACATTTAAGCCGGTCTCAAGAGTAGCGCTCTTGGTTGCTCCGCCGGCGGCCGTATCGCCCTTCATCCCTGGTTCGGTTGACGTAACTGCCAGTTCCACGTATTGCGGCCACCGCACAGAAACAGGCGCACCGTTGTACTTCAAGATCTGTATGGACATCCCTTCTTTTAGATAACCTCGCTCATCGCCGATTTGTTCTTTGGGGAAGGCGAACTGTTCATATGTGGACTCGTCCATGAAATGAAACCCATCGCCGTCCGAGTAGAGATAGGAAGCCGCAGTAAATTGAACATCGGGCTCGGCAAATTTCTCGCTCGACTTGAAGCTCTTTTCCAACACGGCGCCGGTGTGCAGGTGCCGCAATTTGGTCCTCACCATGGTCGCGGCTCCGCGCGCGGTAGGTGATGCAAAAAACACTTCGGCCACGGTGTATGGTTGACCTTCGACCGATATCAGCATCTTGCGTTTAAGTTCATTTGCTCCGATGAGGGACATGTATCTTTCCTTACTGGCCGATCCTCGCCGGCGATAAATTTTAAACGTCAGCTCCGGCAGCCTCAAAGGCCACAGCTAGCCCTTTTTCTTTTTCGGCACTTCGCCTGGCGCCGTCACTTTCAAGTTACCACGCTCGTCGCGATATAGAGCGTACTTCGCATCTCGCACCTGACCGTCGTCGCCCTCGACCCGCACTGTAAAGGTCTTGTTGTCTCCCTGCCCTTCCAGTCGCAATGGAAAATAGCCTTTCAGATCCAGGCTCCTGTAGGCGGTGTAATGTTCCTGTCTATATTTGTCGTACCCCAAAACATAGATTCGATCGAAGTCAGGTTCATCCACTGCCCGCGGTTCGCTGGAGCTTCCCTTCTCAAGGATTACCCAACTGCCCGGCTTTACTTCTTTCGCCGCATCTTTATCTTTGGGGGTTGCGGTGTTGGCGTTGGGGTCTTCATCCAGTCTTCGCCAACCGACAAACTCTCGGCCCGTACGATAAAAGATAATATCGCTCGGCACAGCCAGCTCGACCTGTTTGCCGTATACCCAACCAGCCGGGGCCGGCGAAACCGAAGGGGTCAATCTCACTTTGTACCAGAGCTCGTTCTGTTCCTCCGGTTCCTTTTCAGCCTCTACGTCCTTCCGCTTACCCGAACTCTGCTGAGCGGTGCCGGCCTTGGGAGCGTCGTCGCTTTCCTTCGTTTCGGCGCCTTTGGGTTTTGGAACTCGCTTCCATCCGACAATCTCGAACCTCGAGCCGCTCTCGAGCTTCATGATGATGTTCTCGCTATTCGCATAGTCAGGTGTGAGACGCAGATTCGAACTGGCGCGAAGCTGACCGCTCGACTGGGGCGGAATGTCTTTGTCTTCGGCAGCGAGCTTGCGAGCTTTGTCGAGCACGTCCTGCGGCATCACGTTGCGTGCTTCGATCCAACCTTCCGTATTCTGAGTATCGTGCGCGCGGACCAGGAGCCAGCGCTCGGCCTTATCTTTGTCGGCGCTCTCCGCAGTGTAGGACTCGAGGATATCGACCACATCGCCCCGATTGACCTCAACCAGGTCCGCTGCAACCACCGCGTATGAGCTGCGGATCTGTGCGTGTCGGGCGATGACCACACCTGTCTCGCTCTTCTGCGCGAACGTACTACATCCGAGGGACACGAGCGCAGGCATGCAGACGAGAAGAACCGTCAGGCAGCGTCGCTTGCTAATCACGTTAATCAAACTCATAAAAGATTATCTAGTTCTCCGGTGGCCGCTAACTCCATAAGTCTTCTCATTGTAACCGAATTTGCGTAACAAATCGCGTTGGCCCCCGCTTATGGAATTCGATACTGAGATGTGGGCGCGAACGCCACCGAGATCAATCTCAAGGCCAAAGCGTGCGATCGCGGGCGGAAGCTCAATTGCTTTGGCGCCCTCGATATAACCTTGAACTATTTCCTCGGCCCCTCCCCCGTTCTTAAGAATCGAAACCACGGCGTTGTTTCCGTCTTCGGTCGTTTCCGAACTGTGATAACGGCGGAATAGTTCTTTGTAGACATCATCGAGCGAACGTTTCCCTTTGCTCTGTTGCCTCAGTGTCAAATCGTAAAGACACGCGACGAGCATTCCCTTGTTGTACACGAGAGTCGGCGAGGACGTCCAACGACTCCTCGATGCCTCGATCAATGAGAATTGGTCCCGCTCTCGAACGGTCTTATAGCCATCGAATGCCCGACCAATGGCGTCCAGGTAATCCTGGAAGCTAAGAAGGTTTAGACGCATGCCCGCGCGCAGGGCTTGATAGAGCGTGAAGCCCTCGTAGAACCAGTCATATTCACCCTCGAGCGAGAGCGCGTTCGGGATCCACAGATGAAACAGCTCATGTGCGAGAGGAAAGTTTAGTTGAGCGAGCGCCGCGGTTTTGGAGGGCAGCTTTCCAGAAAGCAGAGTGACAGTTGAACCCCGCGTCTCCGCGCTCCAGTGTTCGGCGGCCACGGCGCGGGGAAATGGCGACAGTACCATCATCGCCTGAGCGCGAGGAACGCCGCCGAATGTGAGCGCATGGTCTTTCAGAACATCGACGGCCACCTTCATGAGCTCATCGTCGGCGAACGCCCATTCTCCCGACGCAACCAAGGCGAACTCCATTAACCCGATTCGCACCTGTTTCCTTCGCACGTCGCGTCCAACAAACAGCACGGCTGCCTCGGAATCAGTGACCTCGAAGAATCCATCGCTCCGCGCCTCGGCGCTTGAGGCCATGCTCCAGCCATCAGGGACACCGACCTTAAAGCTCGCGGCGGAAGGCGACTTTCTGGTCGCGCTGGCCGAGAGTGGCAGCAGATCCCCCAACATGAGAAATCCACGCTCAGCTGTCAGCCATGAGATGTGGGCGGCATCTGTTTCAAAGCCAGGCGGTTCAAGCTTGACCTCATAGGCGAATCGCACCGCCGGCCTGTCGGCTTCGTATTCCCCTGCAGCCAGTTTTCGTACGGGAATATTATTGCCGGCACTGTCCCCAAGAGTTAACTTCTCGATCCGATTTCCCAGGCCCATCACGTTGGCATAAACATTACGAAACGACCACGCTCGCGTAGGAATCGAACGCTCACCCTCGACCAGAACGCGGGGCATTTCTGCGGGTCGAACGCTGATGGTCGCTCTGAATGTTTCGGCACCCGCAGTTATACCTGCGCTGGCAATGAGACCGACCAACAGAATCACCAGCGGGCAAGGAGCTACCCTGCCGTTCGGAAGGCCTTGTCTTCTGCTTTTAGACGATTTCGCGGGAAGGTCCAGATGAAAGAGCATTACGATCAGCAGCGGAGCCAGAGCGCTCTCGATCCGGTTCGGTCGTCGGATTGACACGCTTATACAGCAGTGTTTATAGTTCCCCTTTAAACGGCGAACTGTACCATAGCTACCGTTAACGTGACCAGTAAAGCAAAATCAAATCTACGCCGCAAACACGCCCCTTGGGCGCGCCTGCTGGCGTTTGTGCTGCTCGCGCTGGTTACGTACACCGCGACCGTCGAAACCGTGCACAGGCACGGCAACGCCGCTATCAACCCATCCGGTCAGACCGCATCGGCGTTTAGCGCCCCGGCGGGCGGCGGATCTTCGCTAAAAGAATCGCGAACGCCTGGCCATTGCGCAATCTGCCAGCTTCATCAGAATCTCTCCAACAGTCTTCTTAGTCCACTGCCGGGTCTCGTCGCTCCTCAATCTCAAGCGACGCAACGCCCGACGAGTGAAACAACTTATATCTCTGAATCCGACACGCCCCACAGCGGACGCGGACCCCCTCTCACCTCTCTATCGTAAACCATTAGCGAGCCCGCGCTCTTAAAGGTCATTCGTGCGCGGCTCACCGCGAGCTAATCGCTTGCGCCATGCTTGTTTCATCCCGCTTCAGCCTCGAGGGCGCGAAAGATGAAGCAAGCTGCATTTCGGTTTTCATCGATCAAGAGAGGTAATCGACAATGAGTTTCAAAAACATTCGTACCGTTTTATTTCCGTCTGTTCTCCTGATGGTCATATTCATGGCTTTCACCGCAGCCGTAGTGGCACAAGGACTTGGCTCGGGGACCATTGAAGGCGTCGTCCTCGACCCGAACAATGCCTCTGTGCCTAACGCAAGTGTCACAATCGCCAACCCGGTGACCGGATTTACCCGCACCGTGGCAAGTGATGCGGACGGGTCGTTTCGATTCGACAATGTGCCGCCAAACAATTACCAGTTGAGCGTAACCGCTAGCGGCTTCGTTGCGGCCACGCAGAATCTGACGGTTCGCACTTCCGTGCCGATCAGCGTTAAGGTTCCCCTCACTGTCGGAGGGGCCGCCGTTTCTGTCACCATCAACACCATCAACGCTTCGGACGTTCTCGAAAACGTACCCTCCGCACACACCGACGTCGATCAGACATTGATTCAAAGGCTTCCCGTGAGATCTCCTGGCAACGGCTTGAGCGATGTCGTCACGCTCGCCGCACCGGGTGTGGTCGCCGACTCGAACGGTTTCTTTCACCCGCTTGGCGATCACGCTCAGACTTCTTTTTCTCTGGATAATCAGCCGATCTCTGACCAGCAGAGTAAAGCCTTCTCCACGCAGATTCCGGTCAACGTCATTCAATCGCTGGAAGTCATTACGGGGTCTACCCCAGCCGAGTACGGGGACAAAACAAGTCTGGTGGTTAATGCAATAACGCACTCCGGCCTCAATCAGAACAGACCGACCGGCAGCTTCAATTCTCTATACGGCAGTTTCGGAACGGTCCATGAGGATGCGACCCTTGGCTACGGCAATGCTAAGTTGGGGAACTTTGTTGCCCTGAACTTCGACCGCTCAGGCCGCTTTCTTGATGCGCCGGAGTTCTCGGTGCTACACGATCAGGGAAGGGCTGCGAGTCTATTCGACCGTGTTGATTACAGCCCGAACCCCAGAGACAATTTCCACTTAAACTTGTTTCTGGCGCGCAACAGATTTCAAACCCCGAACGAGTTTGACCAGCAGGCTTTTGCACAGGACCAGCGTCAGCTTGTGAATACCGTCAACATCGCACCGGGTTACGTGCACATCTTCAGCCCGACAACGGTGCTCACAATCAACCCCTATTACCGACTGGATAACGTCAAGTATTTCTCCAGCCCAGATCCGTTCTCGGACCAGCCAATCACATTCGGCCAGTCGCGGCGCTTGAACAACCTCGGGATTAAAGTGGACTTGGCATATGTGAAAGGGATTCACAATGCCAAGTTCGGCGTGCAGTTCTCGCACACGTTCCTTAACGAAGGCTTTCAGTTCGGAATTACCGATCCCGACTTCAATGATCCGGCAAGCCCTGACTTCGAGCCTGGACTCTTGCCCTTTGACCTAACACGCGGAGGCAGCTACTTTCTATTCCACGGACACGCGGACATTAAACAAGAAGCCGTCTACGCTCAGGACAGCCTGACACTGGGCAATGCGACCCTCTCCCTCGGACTGCGCTTCGATAACTATGATGGCATCACTCGCGGCAAGGCTTTCCAACCCCGCGTCGGCCTGTCCTACCACGTTAAGGGAACGAATACCGTCTTACGCGGCTCATACACGCGCAACTTCGAGACCCCTTACAACGAGGGATTGATCCTGTCCAGCGCCACCGGCGCTGGAGGTCTCGCGAACGGCGTTATCAGCAACACGAGCAACGAACCTCTCAGGCCAGGACGTCGGAATCAATTTAACGTTGGATTCCAGCAAGCGCTCGGCAAATACGTCGTTGTCGACGGCGATTACTTCAATAAGCAAACGACCAATGCCTATGACTTCAACGTACTCTTCAATACTTCGCTAACTTTTCCCATCTCGTGGCAAAAGGCGAAGCTCGATGGCGCCAGCTTGCGCGTTAACCTGACAAACTATAAAGGGCTTACGGCGTTTATGGTTGCCGGACATACGCGAGCGCGGTTTTTCCCGCCCGAGTCAGGTGGGCTGTTCTTTAACTCTGATCTTCCGACGGGCGTATTCCGCATCGACCACGATCAGAAGATCGAGCAGACGACGCAGGTGCAGTATCAGTTCAATCAATGGAGGAGGGTCGCTCCGTACGTGGCCTTCACCTGGCGCTACGATAGCGGCTTAGTATCGGGTGCCGTGCCCGATTACGACACCGCACTAACATTCTCCGGCGATCAGCAGGCGCAAATCGGCCTCTTCTGCGGCAACGCATTTGCCACGCCGACGCAGCCCATTACAACTTGCACGTCCTCGAATCGAGGAGCGGTGCGGATAAGAATCCCGGCGGATGGGACGGCGAATGATGATACTAATCCGCCGCGCGTCGCGCCGCGGCACCTCTTTGACTTCAGTGCTGGGACAGACAATCTGTTGCGCACCGAGCGAACGCGGATGACTTTACGCTTCACGGTCATTAACTTAACCAACAAGGAAGCGCTCTACAACTTCCAATCTACTTTCAGCGGCACACACTTCGTGACGCCGCGGAGCTATCAGGGTCAGGTTGGAGTGTTGTTTTAGGGGCTAAGGCAGGTCCCGTCTCATAACCTGCGATCATTTTCACGAGGCGAGGGCGAGCTGATGTTGAAAATCAGCCTGTCCTCGCCTCATGATCTATTATGGAACCGACTATGTCCGGCATGCGTAGTATTAATTCAACGGAGAGAAATGGGCGAAACTCGCCTGCGTTTTGCGTTGACAGGGTCGGCAGCCTGCTAATAGAATGCCGCTCGTTACGTACTCCGCTTGTTGCACGATCTCGCTGGGCACGCTCGAGGAAACCACGTGAGTCTGGTCAAAATCATCGTAATCACCCTCGTATTGCTTCTGAGTATTCTGTTTTTCTGGCGCTTTCTGTTTTAGCCGGGATATGATGTCGTCGTACCTAGCGCCTCAGCAAAGCAAAGCCCCCAACTTCCGCCCAACTTACTCCACCACCCTGGCATTCGCGTTTTTGCTGTCCGTCGTGCTGTTCTGTTTTTCGGCTGCGGCCGTTCGGGCGCAGACCGGAGAACCACCCGACGATGTTGTGCGTATTCGAACGGACCTGGTCGCCGTCCCGGCGATTGTAATCGACGCCAAGGGCAGGCGTGTTGCTGGTATCACCCAATCCGAATTTAAGGTACGCGACAATGGGCAGGAAGTAACGCTCTCGTACTTTGCTACAGGTTCTGAACGCGTGGCACTCGCGTTTGCGCTTGACGCGTCCGGCAGCATCCGCGAGGTGATCGCCCAACAGCGCGACGCTGCGCTCAAATTGTTCTCACGCTTTGGACGCGGATCGCGGGTGGCGGTCGTTCATTTCGGCGAACGGGCCACGCTGACGACTCCGTTCACAACCGAAGCGGATCAGAGCAACGTTCAATTCCGGGCACAACGACCCCTTGATCGTCACACGGCAATCTTCGATGCGGTGGCCACAACTCTTGCGGCTTTTCGCAACCAGGGCGCTGATCCGACGGAGCGCCGGATATTGATCTTGATAAGTGACGGTCTTGATACCGCAAGTACCAATAGCGCCTCGAGCGTAATTGAGGCCGCACGCCGGTTGGGAGTCTCGATCTACGTTATCCATCTTCCGCTCTATACGCCGCGCGACGGGAATCTGGTTGCACGGCCAGCAACCAAGGGGTTTCGCGATCTTGCTGAGAAAACCGGCGGAAGATACTTCGTGGTTGGCGACGCGAAGTCTGCTCTGAACCCTTCGGCTGTCTCCGATCTCGAACCGGTATTTCATGCGATCGACGAAGATCTTCGTGGACAATACGTGCTTGGTTACTACCCGGACGACTCTGCCCGGCTTACCGCGCTTCATCACATCGATGTTAGCCTCAGGACGAGACGTAGCGGCAAATTACGTGTCATGTCGCTGCGCGACCAAATCAGCCTAAGGCAATGAACGGTCGCGCATGACAGGTGACCGATTGATTTTTCGCTATTAACTGGCCGTGAAACCCGACACGAGATACCTGACACCCTATGGATGATGGACTCAGAACGATTCGCCGAGCGCTGCTAAGCGTGTCCGACAAGACCGGCCTTATCGAGTTCGCTCGCGGCCTGCAACAACTCGGCGTTGAATTGATTAGCACCGGTGGGACGGCCATCGCATTGCGCGACGCGGGAATCGAGGTGCGAGAGATCTCCGATGTCACGGGCTCGCCCGAGATGATGGATGGCCGTGTGAAAACCCTTCATCCCGCCATTCACGGGGCGCTGTTGGCCCAACGCGACAACCCGGAGCACCGCGCAGCGCTTGCGGCCCTTGAAGTCGACCCCATCGATTTAGTGGTCGTAAACCTTTATCCTTTTGAAGAGACAATTTCGCGGGATGATGTCACGCTGGGAGACGCGATCGAGCAGATCGACATCGGCGGTCCGGCAATGATTCGCTCAGCGGCTAAGAACTATCGTGACGTTGCTGTAATTACATCACCTGAGCTCTACGAGCGCATATTATCCGAGCTCAACCGGCATAATGCAGCGCTCACTCTCGCGACGCGCGGCCACTTAGCACGTCTAGCATTCATGCGTACGGCTCAATACGACTCGGTCATCTTCCCCTTCCTCAGTGCGCGAATCAATTCCGGAGATTCCGGTCTGGGTTCGGTCTATCCTCCGCTTCCAGACATTCTATCTGGGATGACTGCCCATATGGATCTTTTCTCGATCGCGATGAAAGTGCTCGCGCCCGAAGCGCCCGCCAATGGCGAAACGGAAGAGTTCGTGTCCCATGCTCAGCTGGAACTCAGCAAGGTCGCCGATCTGCGTTACGGCGAGAACCCTCATCAGTCTGCGGCACTGTATGAACTCAAGCATCCGATGGATGACGCTGCTCCAGGTGGCGTCGCGCAGGCTGAACTCCTGTCAGGCAAGGAGATGTCGTTCAATAACTACATCGACGCGGACGCGGCGTGGGCGCTGGTTTCCGAGTTTGATGAGAGCGCATGCGCCATCGTTAAGCACACGAATCCCTCCGGCGTCGGCATCGGCGCTACAGTTGAAGAAGCCTACCGGCGCGCCCTTGCGACCGATCCTGTTTCTGCCTTTGGCGGAATAGTAGGTTTCAACCACAGAGTCGATGGAGCCGCAGCCCGCGCGGTCATCGAGATCTTTACGGAGGTGGTAATCGCACCAGGGTACGACGAAGAAGCGATGGAGGTTCTCCGATCGAAAAAGAATCTTCGCGTCTTGCTTGTGGGTAAGGAGGACAATCGAGGCGGGTTAGAATATAAGACTATTGCCGGCGGCATGCTGGTTCAGTCTCGCGACACGCACCGCATGACGCAAAACGATTTGAGAATCGTTAGCTTGCGCACTCCCACAGCGGAAGAAGTGCGCGCACTCCTGTTTGGATGGATAGTCTGTAAGCACACGAAGTCAAATGCGATCGTTTATGCCAGTGACGGCCAAACTGTTGGAATCGGCGCCGGCCAGATGTCCAGGATCGATTCCGTCAAGCTCGGCGCGATGCGCGCGCACCTGCCGCTCGAGGGTTCAGTTCTGGCCTCGGATGCTTTCTTTCCGTTTCGCGACGGCGTTGATGAAGCGGCCCGGTACGGCATAACGGCTATCATCCAGCCGGGCGGCTCGGTGCGCGATCAGGAAGTCATAGACGCCGCCAACCAGCACGATCTTGCAATGGCCTTCACTGGGATCCGTCACTTTAAGCACTAATAGCTGCCAATGGGGGTTGAACACGGCAGATAACGAGCGTCGGTTTAATCTATTTACGATTTACGATCAGCAAGTCTATACTTGCGCCACGAAGACAGTGTG
This sequence comes from Acidobacteriota bacterium, assembly GCA_032160165.1. Taxonomy (GTDB): domain Bacteria; phylum Acidobacteriota; class Blastocatellia; order Pyrinomonadales; family Pyrinomonadaceae; genus QHXM01. The sequence continues at coordinate 21,490 of JAVHWA010000034.1, read as the reverse complement.
CACTTGGCAGTGACGGTACATTAGTACACTTGGATAATTGGAGATGAGAAGTTCTGTTCAGCAGGGGCCTTCTTACTGCACACTGCCAGGGCACTCCTGATACTCTCAACGAAGGGTCATGAAATATGTCAGAGAACGAATCTGCCCTGACGGATAATCCATCGGATTCCATTCGCTGTCGCTACTGCGGCCAACGAAATCAAATACGCGATAACGGTGGTACTGCAAAGTGCGGGCGCTGCCGGCTGCCCCTTTCCGACGAGCCACACAAGAAATTCGCCGATCTCAACAAGCACGACTATGTCCATCCGGCAGACAGCCGCGCCCTGGCCACGCTTCGCGCGATTCCCGGAATCGACTCGGCATTAAAGAAGCTGCTGGCCGTTACCGGCGAGTCTGCTCTTCGCGTCATCTTTACTGCCAGCGCCGTCAAGGTAACGCCGCAACAGTGTCCAGATCTTCACGCCAAACTCCAGGTCGCCTGCACGACGCTTGGCGTTGATATGCCGGAACTCTTCGTACAGCAGTCGCCCATCGTCAACGCATTCACTGGCGGGGTCGAGCGTCCGGTCATAGTCCTTCATTCCGCATTGATAGAACGTCTAACCGACGAAGAGATTCTTGCTGTTATCGCGCACGAAGTTGGCCACATACATGCTGAGCATGTGCTCTATTTGACCGCCGCGCGTTTGTTTGAACTTCTGGCGACTGCTGCACTGGCTGCGACCGCGATTGCGAAGATAGCGCTCGAACTGCTATCGATGACCATGCGCTCCGCACTACTCGCATGGGCGCGCCGGGCTGAGCTTTCCTGCGATCGAGCGGCCTTGCTGGTTACGCAGGACCCGCACGTCATCGGTCGAACGATGATGAAACTGGCTGGGGGCACATACGCGTCCAAAGTTGACTACGAACAGTTTCTGGCGCAGGCGCGCGACTTTCAAAAGAACTATGACGAAAAGGCCCTGGATCGTTTCTGGGCTGACATCATCAATGCCGGGAATTCGCATCCTTTTCCAGTGTGGCGCGTTGCTGAAATACTGAAGTGGGTCGAGAGCGGCGAGTACAAAGCGCTTATGACCGGAGAGCGGCAGAGCGCGGCAGCGTAACCGTGTCCAAAGTCTAATGTCCAAAGTCCAAAGTCGGATTTCCAAATTATGTTGTCGTCACATGCATCACTATTCGACTGAGATGTCCCGAGACTTCGTGAATCGTTGCCGCGGACTTTGGACTTTGGACTTTGGACCTTGGACGCTTTCCTAAATCATGCTTAAAGACAAATTCGGCATTATCTTTGGTGTTGCAAACAAGCGGTCGATCGCGTGGGCGACTGCACAGGCTTTGTCGGAATCGGGCGCGCGCCTGGCGTTCACATATCAGGGCGAGCGTCTAAAGGAGAACGTCGAAGGCCTGACGGAAGACATGCCTGGCTCGCTGGTATTGCCCTGCGATGTGACGAAGCCAGACCAGGTGAACGAAGCCTTTGAGCAGGTGCGAAAAGAGTTCGGGCGTCTCGATTTTCTGATTCACAGCGTGGCCTTTGCCCCGAAAGAGGAATTAGAAGGCGCATTCTCGGACACATCGCGAGATGGGTTTCTGCTCGCTCTGGAGGTGAGCGCATATTCCCTGACGTCGCTCGCTCGCGCAGCTGCACCGCTGATGACTGACGGCGGGAGCATCGTGTCGATGACGTACTACGGCGCGGAAAAGGTTGTGCCGAATTATAACGTGATGGGTGTGGCAAAGGCCGCGCTCGAAGCGTCGACCCGCTACCTCGCGGCCGATCTCGGCAAGCGCAACATCCGCGTCAACTCAATAAGCGCGGGGCCCCTCAATACGCTCTCGGCCCGCGGCGTCGCCAACATGGGGACGATGCTTAAACATCATGCCGAGCGTGCTCCGCTGGGACGAAATGTGGAAGCGCGCGAAGTCGGCAATTGCGCTCTCTTTCTTTGTAGCCCGCTTTCATCCGGGATCACCGGCGAAGTAATCCACGTTGATTGCGGCTACAACATCATGGCACTGTAACAACGGCCCAAAGTCCAAAGGCTAAGGTCCAAAGTCGAATCAGGCGACCGGACCTTGGACTTTGGACTTTAGGCTTTGGACTCCCTTATGGCTGAAAACAAAAACGAGAACGCCCCTGGTCCGATGGTCACTCAGGACGAGCAGCTACTCGAGACACCACGGCAGGATGAATTCACTCACACAGACACGTGGCGTGTCTTTCGCATTATGGGTGAGTTTGTCGAAGGCTTTGACGAGCTCGCATCCATCACGCGTGGTGTTTCCATCTTCGGCTCTGCTCGCACGCGCGCTGATAATCCGCAATATGCAGCGGCGCAGGAGACGGCTGGCCTGCTCGCGCGGGCTGGGTTTGCGGTTATCACTGGTGGCGGCCCCGGGATAATGGAGGCAGCAAACAAGGGGGCGTTCGAGGCCGGCGGTCTTTCAATCGGATGCAACATCGAGCTCCCGTTCGAGCAGCGGCCCAACCCTTACCTCACCCGGTCCCTCACGTTCAAATACTTCTTCGTGCGAAAGACGATGTTCGTCAAATACAGCACCGCTTTCGTTATCTTCCCTGGTGGCTTCGGAACACTCGACGAGCTCTTTGAATCGCTCACGCTTATTCAAACCAGGAAGATCAAGAACTTTCCCGTGGTTCTCTTTGGCAAAAGCTATTGGAAGGGTATGCTCGAATGGGTGGAAGCGCAGATGCTGCAAGAAGGCAAAGTGGCCGCTTCCGATCTTCGATTGCTCCACCTCACAGACTCGCCCGCCGAAGTCGTCGACATCGTGGTCAAGAGTCAGGACTCACTACGCAAGTTGGACAGGACCGTGTCCGATGATTACGAGATCAGATAAGCGATTAGAGGATTCGCACCTCGTCGAACTGTCGGTGGAATTAACCACAGAAGACATAGAGACCACAGAGTAGAGAGAGAATTCTGAACTTTGAATTCAATACAGCTTTCTGCTCACGCGCGTGGTACCGACCCGTGCGCTGCGTCTTTATCCTGTGTGATGACGCTTGACGTCAGCCATTCAAGGTACGGTGCTGACGCGGCGGTGATATCGAAGGCGACAATCTCGGGGATTTGATATGAGTGCAGTGCACGAACGGCAGCTTCAAGCGCCTGAAAATTCGAGCGGGTAGTCTTGGCAAAAAGCAGGATCTCGGCCGAGCGCTCAACTTTCCCTTCCCAGTGATAGACCGATTCAATCTCCGGGAGAACCTGCACGCACGCGGCCAGGCGAGCAACTACTATGAGGTCGGCAAGCCGCACTGCCTCTTCACGACTTCCGGCGGCTATCAAAACGACTATTGCTTCTGCTGAGCTCTCGGACATAAAGGAAACGATGAAGCGTGATGCTAAATGAATCGAATAACAGTTCACCACTCAGACTTCATCGCTCAAACCTTCTTCGGCGTCTTCATCTATCGTGGTCCCTGTCAAAGGCGTGGTGTCATTCCCAAAGAAGGCGCTGTAGAGTTCGCGCGCGCGATCGATATCGCGTTCGTCGACGAGTATCTTCGCGCCGGGCGACGTGGTCGAGAGGAGCGGAGAGAACGCGTCCATGCCGCCCGACTGCACTACCGAACGTATCCCGTTCTGCAGGAGTAAATCGTTGACCATCTCTGCCTCTGCAGGAGAGCCAAGATTGTGGAGCGCCACAAATCGCGCTTCGCTGTGATCGCGCAAGGTGTTGTCCGCCGTCAATCGCTCGACGAGGGCCGTGTCGTCATCAGGACAGTTAGTCAGACCAGCTTCGTATTCCGACTCGCAAGCAGGACAGAACATAGAATCTCCATGGCTTCTTTATTTTGAGGACAAGTGTAAACCCGAAACACGAAACCGCAAAACTCGAACTTGTGTTTTAAAATTCGTTGGCACGAAGCGGAGCTCTTACTTGGTTGCCGTCACCGCGCGCTCGAATGGTATGGCTTCGAATTGGGTCATTTGCTTGAAGACCCCGAAACGTTCGTTAATCTCATTATGCGTCAGCCGTTGTACGCGCTCGGTTCCCCACTCCTCGACGTTGAACGAAGCCATCACGGATCCGAAGATCATCGCGCGTCGCATTGCCGCCTCGTTAATTGTCTCCTGACTCGCCATGTAACCCATAAAGCCACCTGCGAAGGTGTCGCCCGCGCCAGTTGGATCGAATACCGATTCCAAAGGGTAGGCGGGAATCGCAAAATAGGTGTTCGGCGTAAACAGCGCAGCACCATATTCGCCGCGCTTGACGATTAGCGTCTGTGGGCCCCAGGTCAGCACCTTGCGCGCCGCTTTGATTAGATTCGGCTCGTCAGCCAGTTGCCTCACTTCGGCATCGTTGATGATTACGACGTTCACACCTTTGATCGCTTCAAGCAGGTCCGCGCGCGTGTTCTCGATCCAAAGATTCATCGTGTCGAGTGCCACCAGTTCCGCGTCTTTGACTTGTTGGCGCACGTCGCGCTGGAGGGTAGGCTGGATGTTCCCCAGGAAGACCAACCGCGACCGTTTCGAGGCATCGGAAAGCTTCGGCTTAAAGTCTGCGAAAACGTTGAGCTGGGTATCGAGAGTATGGGCGGTGTTCAAGTCAAAGTCGTAGCGACCGCTCCAGCGAAAAGTCTTCCCTTCAGGAATCCTCTCGAGATCGGTTGTATCGACCTGATGTCGGACAAAGACCTGCTCATCTTCCGGGGTAAAGTCACCGCCGACGACTGCCACAATGCGGACATCGGTAAAGTAGCTGGCGGAGATCGAGAAGTGCGCCGCCGAACCGCCCAACATCTTGTCGCGTTTGCCAAAAGGCGTTTCGACATCATCGAACGCGACTGAACCAACAACTAGTAATGACATTCTTGCTTGATCTCCTATGGGTAAAGGCAGTTTGCAGTTTGCAGTTTGCAGTTTGCAGTTTCAAGTTGGACTGGTTGAACGATGAATGTCCTGGGCCCAGGCGGAATAGAATCGAGCCACTGCTCAACACCAAGCCTTGAACGTTAAACCTTGAACCTTGAACCCTCCTCTCACTGCCCTTTCGGTAGTGGGCCGCCGAGTTCGCGCAAAGTATCGGCCGCCAGCTTGCTAAACGAACTATCAGGATGTTCGTTCGCCAGCGCCGACAGGTGAACTCGCGCTTCTTCTCGATATTGATTGGCAGAGAGGCGTTCTTTCTCCGGAATCACCGTGACTTTCTGCTTGCCGCGATTTTGCGAGAGATAGAAACTGCTCATGCCCGCGATGTAGAGGGCCTGATCGATCTTTGCGAAGTTCGGATTGCCGGCGATGATTTCTTCAGATCGCTTGAGCGACGCGACATAGGCCTTCTTCAGCTTGAAGTATTGCTGCGCGACCTCCAAATTGTGATAGGAATCTTTCTCAAGATCTGTATCGCGAAGCGTCGACGGGTCCGGACCGCGGGCGGCAGTTCCCTGTGCATGACCAACCGACGCAACGCCAATAAGAGCCAGTACCAGGATACCTGCCATCATGGTTATTCTTTTCATACTTACCTCCCAGGGAAGTGATAGGTGATGAGTGCCGGATGAATGTTGCGAGCAAACGCTCTTTCTTATCACCTATTACTTATCACCTATCACCGTACTTACCAATAATCGCCTCGAGCTTCTTCTTCGTCGCATCCGGCCAGAGCTCGGGCGCTGTAAAGATCGCATTCTTTAGTGTCGACCCGCACGCACATTGCCGCGGGTATTTGTGCAGACGTGTTACCGCTTCGCGCATGATGATCTGCGCGTTGCGCACATTCTTATTGAGATACTCAATCACAGTTTCGACCGTGACTGCGTCATGCCCTTCGTGCCAGCAGTCGTAATCCGTGACCAGCGCCAGGGTCGCGTAACATATCTCCGCTTCTCGCGCCAGTTTTGCTTCCTGGAGATTTGTCATCCCTATGACATCCATTCCCCACGACCGATATACATTTGACTCTGCCTTTGTCGAGAACGCCGGACCTTCCATACATAGATAAGTTCCGCCTCGATGCGTCTTCACGTCAGCCACCCCGCAAGCTGCTTCGAGAACGTCGCCCAGGCTTTCGCATACAGGATGCGCGAAGGTAATGTGGGCGACTATGCCGTCTCCAAAAAAAGTCGACTCGGCGGCGCGGGCACGGGTGCGATCGAAAAATTGGTCCGGAATAACCATGTCGAGCGGCGCATATCGCTCCTGCAAAGAGCCAACCGCCGAAGCGGAGAGTATGCGCTCGACACCTAGAAGCTTCATTGCATAGATGTTGGCCCTGAACGGCAGGTTGGTCGGCGTGTACCTGTGCCCTCGGCCGTGCCTGGGCAGGAAGGCAACGCGCACGCCTTCGAGGGTACCGATAATGAAAGCGTCCGATGGGTCGCCAAAGGGCGTTTCAATCCGAACCTCTTCGATGTCGGTCAGCTCCGGCATCTGATAGAGGCCACTTCCGCCGATTATGCCGATTTGCGCCGTCTGCATTGCTCAGTCTTTCTTTTGGAGATCTACAGTCTGAGACCTAGCGACCATCCACGAAGTAGGCACGAAACTTCACGAAAATAAGATTCGTGCTGCTTTGTGCAATTATTGGCTCTTCCTCTTGTCTCAGATGCCCACCGCTCGCAACTTCCCGTCTTCTTCTACCAGACGACAAAGCGGCTGTTCCGGGTCGTGATAGAAGTGACAAACCCAATCTTCGCGCACCGCCTGTGGAAGGAGGCGCTTCTTCGCTTCGATCGTTTCGGTGGGAAAGAGATCATAGCTCATGACCCATGCCAGTGGGACGTGGGCGCGTGTCGGAACCAGATCGGCAAAGCCGAAGAGTGTTTTGCCGCCGCTCTCGAGCCTCGCACACTGCATCGTCCTCGAATGGCCTGCGATCGCCTCCATCTTTAAGCCAGGCACAACCTGGTAATTCGCTTCCTTTAGTTCCAGCTGCCCCGACTGCTCCAAAGGTCGCCAATTCTCGGGAACGTAGCTGGCGCGGTCACGCTCGTTCGGTTGCTCTGCGTGCGCATGTTCGCCGCTAGAAACGAAGTAACGCGCATTGGGAAACGTCGCGACCGCGTTAGCGGCGGCGCCGTTCAACGCGGTGTTGCCCCCTGCATGGTCAAAGTGAAGGTGGGTGTTGACCACGATCGTGATATCGGTCGCCTCGACGCCCGTGATGGCAAGCAACGATTCCGCCAGCGGTCGCTTGCGATTGATCGCGTACATCGCTTCATGCTTTGGTGACCACTTCTCGCCTATCCCGGTATCGATTACTATGCGCTCGCGTTCCGCCTCTACGAACAGACAATTCATGTTGAGGGCGATGCGATTCTGGTCGTCCGGGACCGAAACTCTCGACCAGAGCGCGCGAGGTACGACTCCGAACATCGCGCCCCCATCAAGCCGAAACTCGCAATCAGGCACAACCTCGACTCGAAATTCTCCAAACTGCATGTGAACCTACTATGAAACTGGACCGACGGATCAACCGGATAAGCCCGACTGGTTAGTTACCCTCTCCGAGTTCCCTTGCCGGCCGGTGCAGGCGCGGTCGGCTTTGAAGTGTTCCCGGGTTTACCCGAAGGCTCGACCTTTGTCGGCGGCGGGGCCTCCTCCACCGGAGGCTCTTCTTCTTCCATCCCCGGGGGCAGGCCCTCAGGTAGCTTCGCGCGGTCCGGCTTCTTCACGGTGAAGTTGTCCGCCACCCTGACGTGTGATCGCTGCACGATCTCGTCAATGATTTTCTTCTGCTTCTCCTCCTCGACAGCCGCGCGCGCCTGGTCGCGTGGCGCCTGCGGCGGGGCAAACGGATTCGCCTGCCCCGAACCTTTACCGATCAGAATATGTCTGGCGTGGACTTGCTCTTCGGGTTGGCCGTCCTGTCCGGGCTTCATTCCGCGGTCCTCGACCTTGATAATGTGATAACCGAAGTCCGTTTCGACTATGTCGCTGACCTGGCCCGGTTGCAGACTAAACGCCGCGTCAGCAAACGGCTTGACCATCTGCGCGCGGCCGAACCATCCCAGATCGCCACCTTTCGTCTTGCTTCCCGGATCGCTCGAATACTCTCCCGCCAGTTTGGAAAAATCTTCACCAGCGCGAACGCGTTTTAGAATTGCTTCAGCTTGTTCGCGAGCCTTCGCGGGATCGAGCTCCGGATGCTTTGCTATGTAGGCGTCGATTTCCGCATCGGTCGCCTTCATCTTGTCGACCAGTTGTTCTTTCGCGTATTGATTAGCCAGGGTGCGAGCTTCCTGCAGCATTATCTGCAATTCGACACGCCGGTCTTTGTCCAGCCCAGATTGCCTGCCTTTTCGCTCGGCCACCATTATCTGCGCCCACTGCTGTTTCAACTGTAGCTTCTGCGGATCGGGCAAGTTAGCCGCCTGGGGGTTTCTAGCCTTCGCATCACTCAGAAACTCTTCGAACTTTTGCTCCTGCCCTGGTTCGGCGAGAAACTTTTCCACGTCTGCCTGGCCAATGCTCGATGCAGCACCTCCGGCCGCCTGCTTACGCTGCTCCTCCATGTAGTTCTGGCCGATGATAACGGAGCGCGCGAGATCCAATTGGCGCTTTACGTCCGGGCGCTCTGCCATGCCTGCCGCTTTAGCTTCCTCTGCGAGCGCGAGAAGTTCGCGCAGGTCCTTGGCCAATGATTTTCGGGCTTCCTCATCGTCCGCCAGCTGTAGTTGCGCCTGCGGAGGAAGGCTCTCCACGATCCTGGCCATGTCGTCCGGCGAAATATTCACGCCCGCCGCGCGACCAGTCCTGACCTGCCAAAAGATCAATCCTGCCGCAAACACGATCGCAACTCCGGCTGCGATGAGGGCTTTCACCGTCGATGTGAATCCTCCGCCATCGGACCGGGTCCGCTTGGCGAATTGGGTCGCGCGTGCGGATACGGTTTGCGTTGCGGGTTCGATAACCGGCGCCTGTTGGCGCCGCGCGGTCTCTGAATTATCAGCGCCACACGAAGGGCAGATGCGTTGACCTTCAATGAGCGGTGTGTCGCATTTATGACAAGCTATCATAAGTATCTCCTCAAAAACATTTCGCAAGAGCGGTCCATGATTAATTCGCCGGCGATTCAGTATGTTCAACCAACTCTAAAAGTACTCCGCCGGCAGATGATGGATGTACGAAGGCAACCAGACAACCTTCGGCGCCCGTTCGTGGAGTCTCGTCTATCAGTCGTGCGCCTGTCAGCTTCAGTTGCGCCAGTGTCGCGTGAATATCGTCGACGCGAACCGCGATGTGGTGGATCCCGGGGCCGCGCTTTTCCAGGAACCTCGCGATGGGCGAATCACTTCCAGTCGGTTCGAGAAGCTCGATCCGCGGTTCGCCCGCCGGCAACATCGCGACCCGCACGCCCTGGTCCTCCACGATCTCGGTGTGGGTTACTCTTAGCCCAAGAGCATCGCTCCAAAACTTTAGCGCATCCTCAAGCCCATGCGTTGCGATCCCTATGTGTTCCAGCTTCAGCATCGGTTTTCGATTTGCAGTTCGCGAATGGCGGTTGGCGGTCTTTCATGAACGCTATGTCGGACTTGTTTCCGGCTCCTACCTCCTACTGCCAATTCCTCATTGCCCACTGTCTTTCAGTATTTCATCCACCGCGGAGTATGGATCGCGCCGTTTGGCCGCGACTTCACCCGCCATCTCTTCCAACCGAGCGACAGCGGAGTCGCTGGCCAGAGTTCGAGCCAGTAATCGATCGCGAAGCAGTTCGACGATTCGCCAGCGAGCAATCAACTGACGCCGCGCATGGTTGGAATCTGCCTTTGACTGAAACTCGTGGTATCGCTCGATCGCCTCGATCAACTCAACGATGCCCTGACCCTCGGTCGCTACCGTCTTCAGTATCGGGGGTTGCCAATGATCAGGTCGCATCGCGAGCGACAACAAACCTTCGAGGTCTTTCTCCGTCCGCAATACGCCCTCACGGTCGGCCTTGTTGATAACGAAGATATCGCCGATCTCCATGATGCCGGCTTTGAGCGTCTGGATGTCGTCTCCCATTCCCGGCACCAGCACCACGACCGAGATATCCGCGGTCTTGATGATCTCGACTTCATCCTGGCCGACCCCTACCGTCTCGACCATGATTCGGCCATAACCGGCTGCATCAAGAATCGACACTACATCGGCGCTCGCCCGCGCCAGCCCGCCCAGGTTGCCGCGAGTAGCCATCGACCGGATGAAGACGCCTTCGTCGAGTCCAAGCGCCTGCATTCTAATGCGGTCGCCGAGAATTGCGCCCCCGGAAAACGGACTGGACGGGTCAACGGCGACGATGCCTACGCGTTCATCACGCTGCCTGTAGGTCAGCGCCAACTTATCTACCAGCGACGATTTTCCGGCGCCGGGCGAGCCCGTGATTCCGATAATCGTTCCGCGCCCCGTGCGCGGGAAGACGGACTTCATCAACTCCGCCGCATCGGGAGCGTCATCCTCAACTTTTGAGATCGCGCGGGCGACGGCACGAACGTCTCCGGCGACGATGCGATCGATCAGTGTCGAACTCTTCATAAACAGGGATAGGTGATAGGTGATGGGTGATAGGCGAACTGCATGTACATATCACCCATCACCCACCACTTTTCACTGTTTCAGCAACTCTCGCGCGATGATGATCCGTTGGATTTCCGAGGTTCCCTCCCCGATGGTGCAAAGCTTGGAATCGCGCCAATACTTTTCTGGCGGATAGTCTTTTGTGTAGCCGTATCCGCCGTGGATCTGTATCGCTTCCTCGCAGACCTTGACGCTGATCTCCGAGGCGTAGAGCTTCGCCATTGAGGATTCGCGTGTCGTAGTCTTGCCGCTGTCTTTCAGATAGGCCGCCCGATACATCAACAGCCGCGCGGCATCGATTTGCACTGCCATGTCCGCCAGCTTGAATTGAATAGCCTGAAACTCCGAGATCGGTTTGCCGAACTGTTCGCGTTCCTTCGAATATCGAACCGCGGATTCGAAAGCGCCCTGTGCGATTCCCACGGCCAGGGCCGCGATCGAAATGCGACCTCCGTCAAGAATCTGCATTGAGTTCACAAAACCCATACCTTCTTCGCCAAGCAGATTCTCCTCTGGTGTGTAGCAGTCTTCGAAAATCACGCTGGCGGTCTCTGATGCGCGTAATCCCAGTTTGTTTTCCTTCTTGGCGGGAGAAAATCCCTGCTGCCCCTTCTCAAAAATGAAAGCGCTTATTCCCCTGCTGCGGTTTGAGCGATCAGTCACTGCCATGGCCACGCATGTGTCGCCATGAATCGCGTGAGTTATGAAATTCTTTGCGCCATTAACAATGAAGCCGCCGTTTTGGCGGACCGCGACCGTGCGTGTCCCGGATGCATCAGATCCGGCGCCGGGTTCCGTAAGTCCCCATGCGCCCAGATGGCGGCCCTCCGCCAGGGGAACCAGGTACTTCTGTCTTTGCGCCTCGGACCCATAAGTGAAAATATGATTGGAACAGAGCGAATTGTGTGCGGCAACTGAGATGCCTACCGAGCCGTCAACACGCGAAAGTTCCTCTATGATCGTCGCGTATTCAACATAGCCCATCCCGGCCCCGCCGTATTCCTCAGGGAAAAGCACTCCGGTCAGTCCGAGCTTAGCTAGTTTGGGCCACAGCTCAATCGGAAAATGCTGCGACTCGTCCCACTCCATTACGTGCGGCGCGATTTCTGCTTCTGCAAATTCGCGCACGCTGTATTTGACCTGCTGTTGCTCTTCGCTTAACTCAAACTCCATCCCTGCTCCTTGCCCGTTTCGTGTTTCGAGTTCTGAGTCTCGAGCTGGACGGAGGCCGAACTCGGAACCCAGAACTCGAGACTAATCGCTGATTGTACCTTACACCTTACGTCCGCTGTTACTCGCCCCGCGGGCGTTCATCCTGGTCTGCGTTAGTCGCTTCTTCTTCCCGCTCCTGGTAAGCCGCGAGACCTCGATTGGAGCAAGAAATCGCCAATGCCGGGGAGCAAGCCGTTCGTCGGTCAGGAACCCGATCTTAACTCGCCGCAGTTTCAATACTGAATGGCCGATGGCTTCAAACATCTTTCTGATCTGTTGATTGCGACCTTCGTGAAGGACTACCTCGAACCAGGAATTCGTATCGCTCTCTTCCAGCTTTTTGATCTCGGCTCCCGCCGTGCGCACTCCGTCCGCCAGCGTGATACCGCGCCGCAGCCGCGCGATTGCAGGTTCAGGGGGTACGCCCTTGACCTTGACCGCGTAGACCTTGGCAACTCGGTTGCGGGCCGACGTTATGAAGTTAGTGAAGTCGCCATCGTTGGTCAGCAGCAGCAAGCCTTCTGTATTGAAATCAAGCCGCCCCACTGGATGAAGTCGACCGAGGTTACTCGGGATTAGTTCTGAGACGAGTGGCCGCCCATCGGGGTCGGCTAAGCTGGTCAGATAGCCACGCGGTTTATTTAGCAGGACGTATAGTTTTTCGCGGGACTGCAAAATCGGATTGATGAGGCGGCCGCGGACCTTGATATGGTCGCGATCAGGATCCGCCTTGGTGCCGGGAATGGTGATGATCTCGCCGTTCACGGTCACTTCGCCGGCGGCGATTATCTCTTCCGCGTGGCGGCGCGAGGCGATGCCGGCAGATGCGATTATTTTTTGTAGACGTTCATTCATAAAAGTAGTCAGTGGTCAGTGGTCCGTGGCCAGTTCAAAATCAGCTTTTAACTGACCACCGACCACTGGCTACTGACCACTTCCTTAAGCCCCGCCCGCCAGGTCTTCAAAGTCTTCGATACTCGGCAGCTCAGACAGGTCCTTAAGCCCAAATTGGAGCAGAAACTCTTTCGATGTGCCGTACATCATCGGTCGGCCGATTGTTTCCTTGCGACCGCATGCTTTGATCAGTCGTTTGTCCAACAGCGTCTTGATGGCAGAAGGCGATTGCACTCCCCGTATCTCGAGAATTTCAGGAACCGTGATCGGCTGCTTGTAAGCGATCACCGCCAGCGTCTCCAGTGATGCAAGCGAGAGTTTGGCGCTTGGTCGCGATTTTAGAAACGCGCGAACGTGCTCGTGATGTTCCGGTCGCGTCGCGAACTGCCAACCCCCCGCCAGTTCCCGTAGATGCAGACCTCCGTCGCGAGCGTTGAACTCCGTGGCGAGTCCTTCCAATGCGCTTTCGATCAACTTTCGATCTTGCTTTAGCACGTCGACAAGGGATTTCACGCTGAGCGGCTCTTCGGACACAAAGATCAACGCTTCGATGATAGCCATCATCTCGGTCATGCTCTGCACGCGGTGCGGCAGCCCGGTGTCGACGGGCGACGATCCGGCGCCAGCGTCTCGGTCCTCGACGGGCCCCGACGTCTCCTCCCCACTCTCGCCGTCTGCTTCGTAGATCACCGCCTCGTCGGACTCGGCATCTCCGCCCATGTGGTAGTTCGATTCTTCACTCATAGCACAGATCGCTTAGGCGCCGGCGCGCGCTATTATCTCTCCGAAGGTTTCTCGCTGAGTTAGGGAAATCTCGGTCATTCGAACGAGTTCAAGCACCGAAAGAAATGCCAGCACTAATTCGCGACGCGAGTTAGCCCGCTCAAAAAACTTTCGCAGGTTTAACTCACCCGATGAAAGGACCATGTTCCGAAGGCGTTCGAGCATCTCCGCCATGGTGACTTCCTCGCGCTCGATTTCAAGCAGGACCTCTTCTTTGTGTCGCGCGAGAATCTCCTGGAACACCTTCAGCAGATCGAACAATCCAACCGCGACCTCAGGATTTTGCTTGTCCGTCTCGAGTTCGCCGCGTTTGAACACAGCCCGCTCGACGGTCGCGCGCGACCACAGCATTTGCGCAGCCGCCTTGAACTTTTCATGCTCAAGAAGCTGATTGACAAGCTCGTTGCGCGGGTCGGCGGACGGGTCCTCAGCGGCCGCCAGGGGATCCCGCGGCAAGAGCATCCGCGACTTGATCTCAATCAACGTCGCGGCCATCACTAAAAAATCGCCGGCGACGGCGATATCGAGCTCCTGCATCAACTGAAGGTAGAGCAAATATTCGTTGGTGATGCGCGCGACAGGTATGTCGTAAATGTCCACCTGTTCCTGTCTGATCAGGTAGAGAAGGAGATCAAGCGGTCCGGAAAACTCGCCCAGCACGAGCTTCAACTCGTCGCCGGTGCCCGCCACCAGCTCAGGCAGCGCCCCGGCCACGCTGATTGGCGAGGTCGTCCCAGCGGATGTTTCGGGCATGTTGTCCGGTGTTTCGCTCATCGCCATCCTCCCCTCAATCTCTGATTGCACGCGCTCCGTGAAGACCCACTCGACCCTTCACTTCTTCAATGGTTGGGCGGGCGATCTTACTCGCGCGCGCGCGCCCATCCTCCAGTATCCGGTCGAGCTCTTCATCGCTGATGCTGCGAAAACGCTCCTGAAAAGGCTGTAAGAATTCTACCACCACCTCGCCCAATTCCCCCTTCAGCTGAGCGTAGCCTTTTCCGGCGAAATGTTGCTCAATCTCAACCGTGCTCTGCCCGGTCAGAAGTTGGTAGATCGTAAGCAGGTTCGTTATCGCAGGCCTGGAATCGTCAAATCCGATATCTGTTCCCGAATCGGTGACAGCACGCTTCACCTTTCGCCTGACTGTATCGGCGTCGTCCAGCAGCGCGATGGCCGCGTTGAGGTTCTCGTCCGACTTGGCCATCTTTTTCGATGGGTCGCCGAGTGACATGATTCGAGCGCCCAGCTTGGGAATGAAGGGCTCTGGGATGCGAAACGTCTCGCCAAAGTCGCGGTTGAAGCGAATCGCCAGGTCGCGCGTCAATTCAAGATGCTGCTTCTGGTCCTCTCCCACCGGCACGAGGTCCGTCTTGTAAAGCAGGATGTCGGATGCCATCAGCACCGGATAGTCGAAAAACCCTACGCTTTGATTGTCTCGCTGCGTGCGGCCTTTCTCTTTGAATTGCGTCATGCGTTCGAGCTCCGACATACGCGTGACGCAGTTCAATACCCACGCCAATTCGGCATGCTCGGGAACATCCGACTGAACAAAGATCGTCGAAACTTTGGGGTCTATCCCCGCGGCGATATAGAGCCGCGCCACCTCTCGCGTTTTTGAAGCCAGCTCCCTGGGATCCTGTGGAAGTGTGATCGCGTGAAGATTGACGACGCAAAAGAAGCTCTCGTACTCGCGCTGCAGCTCTACCCAATTCCGCAGTGCGCCGAGGTAGTTGCCGAGATGCAATCCGCCGGTCGGTTGCGCTCCGCTGAAGATTCGTTTCATTCGCGTCTGATTATCTACCAATGAAGATCAAGCTCTCCGCGAATGGCAAGACCACACGAAAGATCGATCCCAGGACGCCGGTAAAGACGGCGATGAACAGGAGGACGAAGCCATATCGTTCCAGCGCTTCCAGCCCCGGTTCAAAACTCGCCGGAAGAATACTCTGCAGGATTTTGCTGCCATCCAGAGGCGGAATCGGCAGTAGGTTGAAAACGAATAATCCCACATTCAGACTGAAGAAGGCCGAGAGTAGTTTGATGCCGCCCAGCGCGATCTCAGAGTTCGACGTTACCGCGCTCGTCAGAACGCCGGTCTCGTAGAAGACTCGGATCAGTATGCCTGCGACAAGCGCTATCATGAGATTGCAGAGCACGCCTGCAATCGATACCCAGAAATTTGCCACCCGCTTATTGCGCCATCGCAACGGATTCACCGGAGTCGGCCTGGCCCAGCCGAGCAGCGGCACATGCGAAATGAAAGCTATTGCCGGAAAAAGAAGCGTGCCGATCGGATCAACGTGCGTGATTGGATTGAGCGAGACGCGACCCTGTGATCGTGCCAGGTCGTCGCCAAATCTGCTGGACATCCAGGCATGGCCAGCCTCGTGGAGCGACAACGAGAATACCAGCGCCACCATAAACAGAATAAATTGTCCGATATCGAAATCGCCCATCGCTAATCCAGAAGAAAGAAGCCTCCAAACGTAACCGTTCACACTAACATGCGCCTAAACCGGAGTCAAAAAGCGCTACATGGTCACCGCAGCAACGCTCCCCGAATCCCGAGAGCCAGGCTGTAAACCGCTTCGTTAGTCGCCACAATCATGTCGCCGGCGGGACTAAGTGCGAGGCCGACCACGTTCATGCCTGCGACAAATACCTCGGCGTCCTTTCCTTCCGGCCGGATTCGAACGATTCCTCGTCGTCCACGTAGCGACGCCGCGACATAGAGATTTCCGTCGCTGTCGAAAGCCAAACCATGGGGTCGCCCCAAGCCTCGGTAGTAGACGCTAACAGTCCCCTCCTGATCAATCCTCATCACCGACTCGAAGCTCGATACCGTTGGCCCGGTTACGTACAATGCGTCGTCAGGACCGAACGCCAGATGATACGCCGACACCGATTGCTCGAGCTGGGCCCAGGGCTTCTCTTCGCCAATACCATTCACGCGATAAATTGTTCCGGTGCGATCGCCTACATATAACTGTCCAGCTCGATCGAACGCCAGACCAGTGGCAACACCCATGTTCCGGGCAAAGGCAACCGGCTCTTTGAACGCTGTGATCCGATAGACATTTCCATCGAGGCGGCTGCTGACGAACATTTGGCCGGTCTTATCGAAAGCTATCCCGGTTGGATTGGTTATCTCACCGGAGAAGTCCGTCATTTCCCCGCTGGGGTCTATGCGAAAGAGCGTGACCGGATATTGTTGTCCACGAGAACCGGAGCGTGTCACATACAGCGAGCCGTCGTCTGGATCGAACGCGGGATTTGTAACCAGATGGAGATCATCCGCCATCTTCGCGCCGATGATCGCCCTCACGGAAGCGGTACGGCTACCATTGCTCTCTAACGAGAGGTCCACTTCACCACCGCGATCGATTTCAGGCACGATAGCCAGGACGCGGCGAGTTGAAGCCGCCACCGTTCGCCCGCGAAACTCTTCGAACCAGGGTGTGCACGTTCTGAGGTTGCTGGTATCGAGGCTATTACACTCGATTGCCAGCTCCCCGCCGGGAATTCCCGCCACGGGACTGACGCGCACGATTCGACCTGCTTCGTTCATCCGTCTCTCTCGCTATCGTTGCATGAAGATGATTAATGATACGACGGCCTCGCGAGTGCTGTCTAATCTGGCTGATTTTAGCTTGCAGTCGATAGTATCCATGAACATCGTTAGTCATCGACTTTGAGGCTGATGTTGACATCGGACGCGTATCTCCAGCTTGCAAACAAACAGTCCGCGCAACAGCAATATGCTATAATCCATCGCGGTCAAACCGGCGTCATCGATTCGTGCGAAAGCGCGCCTGGCGCTCCTTTCGCAAATCATGGGGCCTGACCGGATCAGCGCAATGCTCAAGCGACCAGGCGAATCGATTTCGCGGAGCAACTCCATACGATTTCATCCAGCGTCCGATCTCCACCGCTCGCTCCAATCGTCCTGTAATTCCAAGCGCCTAGTATTCAGTTGTCATCCATTACGCGGGACCCGCGCGTTCGATCGACCCATATCGGTACCTTCGTGTCCGGCGAACGCTTTGTTGTGACGGAGAAAAGCTATCAGTAACGTACAAGGGAACACACAGGGCCTGAAGCCAAATCAGTTGCGACGCATCGAAAAGCTCTACTCGAGGCGTATAGCCCCCCACCAAATCGTCACTCCGGAATTTGCCAGACAGATGTCCGAACTCTCGCACGAGACTCGGCGTCAGATCGGGGCCCTCATCGATCGCAAGGGCTACGTTGAGTATGTGGTTGTGGGCGACGCCCGCCGCATAGAGCTGCCGGACCTGAAGAGGACCCGAGTGGCCGCGGACAGATTTCGCGGGCTCCGTTGCATTCACACTCACTTAAGAGGCGAGCCCCTTACACAGGACGATCTGACTGACCTTGCCCTGCTGAGACTCGATCTTATGGCTGCGCTCGATGTGGACCAGAAAACAGGTTTGCCGGGAATGGTGCGCGCTGCGCATCTGTTACCCACGACGGCCGCTGAACTCGATGCGGGCGAGACGACGCCGTATGCTTTTTTGGAACCACAAATTCCATCGCAACTCGATGTAGATTTTCTGTCACTAATCAACTCTCTGGAAGAAGAGATGGCGCGCAATCGTCGGGTGGCGCGGCGCGCTGAGGCCCGCGATCGAACGATACTAATGGGAGTCACGACTGGCTCGCTTCACGAAGCGGAAGAGTCCATGGCCGAGCTACAAGAGCTGGCGGCCTCGGCGGGCGTAGTGGTGCTCGATAGCGTTATACAGCGACGCAATGCCATCGACCCAAGGTTGGTGCTCGGTCGAGGCAAATTGGAAGAGATTCTCGTTAGAGCTCTTCAACTGGGAGCAGACCTGATTGTGTTTGACCGCGAGTTGCAGCCTGCGCAAGTGCGCTCGCTCTCAGAGGCGACCGATCTTAAGGTGATCGATCGATCGCAGCTCATCCTCGATATCTTCGCGCAGCGAGCGCAGTCGCGCGAAGGCAAGATTCAGGTCGAGCTCGCCCAACTGAAGTACCTCCTACCGCGACTAATCGCCGGGCAAGACTCCGCTTTTTCCAGGCTGGCCGGCGGTATCGGCGGTCGGGGGCCGGGTGAAACAAAACTCGAGACCGATCGGCGTCGCGTCCGTGACCGCATTCATCGATTGGAAAAAGAAATCAAAAGTCTCTCGCTGCGACGGCAGGAGCGACGCAAGGAGCGCGTCCGGCGCGAGTTTCCGGTGATCTCTATCGTCGGCTATACGAATGCAGGCAAGTCAACTTTGCTCAATACCCTGACAGCCAGCACTGTTCATGCGGAGCAGCGGATGTTTGCCACGCTCGATCCAACTTCCCGCCGGCTTCGTCTCCCGCGCGAGCAGGAGGTCATCGTCAACGATACCGTGGGATTCATCCGCGACCTGCCGCCGGACCTGCTCTCCGCCTTTCGTGCCACGCTTGAAGAGATAGGCGACAGCAACATGTTGATCCATCTGGTGGACGCGGCCAATCCTCGGTGGGAGCAACAACTTGAAGCGGTTGAGCGAATCCTGAACGAGCTGGGCATGGGACAGATTCCCCGCCTCGTCGTCTTCAACAAGGCCGACTTGGTTGATCCGCATACGCTGGATTCGATGCTTCGTCAGGCTGCGCAGCGCGGGAGTCGCACCTGTCTTTCGATTACTGCGACTCGACCGCAGACCCTGCGACCGATGCTTGAACAAGCAAGCGCGCTCTTATCGCGTGATCTGATCGAGGCGCCCGCGGACCGTTCGAACGCGACGGAAGAGGTCGAATACGCCGAGCAGACCTGAAATGAGCAACCATCGCCGTCCACGATTCACGTCTTCCTTGACAAGGGCCCGGAACGCCGTTGTCGGATCGATCGTCCGTCCCTTCAAGTGGTTCGCGCCGACCACACGTTTCTACATCGGCTATGCCTTTCTTGTTGTGGTCACCACTATGCTTCTCGTGAATGCCTATTCCCGAGGCATGACCGAAAGCTATCAAGAGGGAGAAGTGGTTCGCCGGACGGTGATTGCACCGACGGACTTCAGCATTCTGGATTGGACCGAAACTGAGAAGCGGCGCGCTGCGGCAAAAGAAGCCGCGCGCCCGGTATTCAGCTTTGACCCAACTCGCCCCGAATCATCTGTAGCGAATTTTCGTGTTGCATGGGAAGACCTGCGAAAACAAGCCTATCGCGGCGGGTCAAAGAAGGAGTTGAAGTGGACGGGCGAAGGTGACGCCGCAGTGGCATCGGCGATCGCAGCCCATGGTTTCGACCCGGCAGAGTTGGAACGACTGTCCGCCATTATTCGCGAGGTCTCAGACGGTTACATCTACGAGGACGGCGACGCGGAGTATTTGAAGCAGGAGATAGTGCTCATCGACAAACGGAACCTGAGCGGGCCATTAGTACTGACGATGCCACAGAGCCGCATGACTCCGCTCTCGACGGCGCATAAGAGTCTACGTTCGCGCCTCACTCAACTATCCGGCTGGTCACAGGAAGAACGGGCTGCGCTGCCCTTAGCGCTGCAACAGTTCGTTAGGCCAAATGTGGTCCTCGACCCAGCGGCGACGGCGGCGGCGCGGGATGAGGCGGCAAGAAGAGTTGAGATGGCGCACCTTGTGCTCCGGCGCAACCAGGTAGTCGCGCGCGAGGGGGACATGGTCACTGGGCCCATGCTCGCTCAGCTGGATGCCATCCGCGATTATGGACGGGAAGGACGACGGTGGTGGAACCAGCTCTTCGGTCTGCTGTTCATTGTGGCCGCTCTCTACTGGCTGGCATGGAAGTTCATCGAGCATAGAAGCACCAACATCTCGCTCATGTTGCCACCGCGGCGAGCGTTCGCTCTGGTCGGCTCGGCCGTAGTTATTCAGACCATACTAATTCGCGTCGGCTTCGCGCTTACCGAGAGCACAGTGACTCGTGGAATGAGCGCGCCGCTCAACGATCCAACCATTTGGAACTTTGCAATTCCCTTCGCCGCCGCTGCGCTGCTCGTGGCAGTGCTGGTAGATACGCAGTTGGGCCTGATCACGGCTTTGATGAGTGCGCTCTTTGCCGGGATGTTGGCCCCGACCGGCGTCCTCGCATCTATCTTCGCGGTCATTTCTTCCTCCGCCGCGATCTACGGCGTTGGCCGTTATCGTGAGCGGCAATCGGTGACGGTTGCGGGCCTGGCTGTCAGCGCAGTAAACGCCCTGACCGCTGTCGCGTTGATTGCGTACGCCCAGCAGCCACTGACGCTGAAAGCGATCCTCTTCGCGATGGGTTGCGGGATCCTGGGCGGGATGTTGACCATCATTTTCACTGCGGGAGGCTTGCCCATAAACGAGTCTATGTTCGGTATTCTGACAGATGTGAAGCTGCTGGAGCTTTCAAATGCCGACTTGCCGGTACTCGGACAACTTGCCCTTCGCGCTCCGGGCACAAACCAGCACTCCCACGCCGTCGGCCAGTTGGCCGAAGAAGCCTGTCGTGCGGTCGGCGCCAACCCGCTGCTGGCCAGGATCGGCGCGCTCTATCATGACATCGGTAAGACCGCGGCCCCCGATATGTTCGTCGAAAATCAACAAGGGGGCATCAATCCGCACGACCGCCTGCGGCCGACGCAAAGCGCGCGCATCATCACTAGTCACGTCAGCTACGGCATGAAGCTGGCGAAAGAAATTGGACTTCCAAAGCAGATCTCAGATTTCATACCTCAGCACCACGGAACGCGAACTCTGCACTTCTTCCTGCGCAAAGCCCAGGCGCAGGCAAAGCCTGGCGAACAAATCCACGAGGCGGAATTTCGTTATCCGGGACCCAAACCCCAGTTCAAAGAGACCGCCATAATGATGATCGCTGATTCGTGCGAGGCGGCCGCGCGCTCACTGGCACATCCGAATCCTGAGAACATTCGCGCGATAGTCTCCAAAATCGTCGACGCCATAATCACCGATGGCCAGCTGGACGAATGCAATCTTACCTTGAAGGAAATCACTCTCATCCGCGAAGCGACAATTGTCTCTCTGACAGCGATCTACCATGCGCGAATCGATTACCCCGGCTTCAATCCACCTGC
>JAVHWA010000033.1:0-32756 GCA_032160165.1 Acidobacteriota bacterium | reverse complement strand
TGAACGATATTCTGCCAACTGCCAACTGCCAACTGCCAACTGCCAACTGCCAACTGCCAACTGCCAACTGCCAACTGCCAACTGCCAACTGCCAACTGCCAACTGCCAACTGCCAACCGACCACCGCTCTACGGTCCGAACCTCAAGCGATACTCTGCGGAGTTGAGGAAGCCGTTAATCATCGTGCGATAGTCGCCGTTCGTGCTGTTCATCGTCTGAATCCAGCTCACATACGACCCATCGGCAGAGCGGCGCAGATAGCCGAAGTACTGCATGATGACGAACGCCTCAGTGTAATATTTCTGATAGACCTCGGTGCTCTCCGTCACTTCCCGCAAGACCTGAGCCTTCGTCTTTGCTCCACTGGTGAGCGAGCTAATCCACGAAGCTTTGCCCGGATGATTTGGCAACCCAAGTGTCTGCAGCACGGCAGTCACATAATTGGTCGGATCAGTGATTGAGCCGTATTTCGTCTGATAGTCCGACCGGGTCATAAAGTCCTGCACGAAAGCCACCTTGTTATCCTCTAACTGTTGTGCGGAGAGGAATCCGCTGACCTTTGCGAAGTCGGGAATAAAGTCGTTGTAGAGCGGGATCCGTCCAACCGCAGAGTAGAAGCGATAGACGAAGTAGCCACGAGTCTGAAACTCTTCCGAACGGAAGAAGCCTGAAGAGACTTCTATTCGATCACAGGGTGGTGCGATGGTGACCCCGCAGTTGTTGAGCACATCGAGCCAGCCTTGCAAGCCGGCAGGTTCAGGCTCTCGGCCGAGGAAATCTATGTAGTGCTGGCGGACGAAGAAGGAATTGGCCGCTAAGGGATTCGCTCCGGTTGACGACTCATTGTCTGTGATGGTGATGGTTGCCGTTGTGGTTGCGCCCAGAGTTACTCCCGTTGGATTACTCAATGTGATTGAAAAACTCTCTGTGCATTCTGCATAAGCGTCATCCACGATTGGGATGAAGATGTTCTTCGATGTTTCCCCGGCGGCAAAGCGCAAGGTGCCCACACCGGCGGCGTAATCACAGCGTTGTGAGGCGACGCCTGTCACGGTACTGCACTCGTTAAGTCCCGAGGTGTCGGTGGTCGCATAGTTGACGGTCGCCGCACCGGATATGTCGCCCGCGCGATTGACGATGATGGTGGCGTGGCCGTCCGCTTCATTCAAATTGTAGCTCGCCGCACTTAATTGCGCGGTGGGAGTGGCAGGTGTCGCCCCGTCCTGCGCCGCGATGAAGGTCTGACCCGCGACGGTGATAGAGCCGGAGCGCGAGCTTGTACTCGAGTTGGCGGCGACTGTATAGCTCACAGTTCCATTTCCTGTGCCGCTTGCGCCTGAGTTGATGGTGATGAACGAGGGCGAGTTGCTCGTAGCCGTCCATGCACAGCCTCCGCCTGATGTGACGTTGACGCTGGTGGTGCCGCCGGAAGCAGTGAAGTTCTGCGCTGTCGGGGTGAGCGAATAAGTGCAGCCCGAAGGTTGCGTGACGGTGAAAGTCTGATTGGCGATGGTCAATGTGCCGGTGCGAGCGGGGCCGGTGTTGGCTGCGACTGTGTAAGTGACTGTGCCATTGCCGTTGCCGCTGGCGCCGGAATTGATGCTCAGGAAGCTCGGATCATTACTAGTGGCCGTCCAGGCACAGCCGGCGCCGGCGGTGACGTTCACCGTGTTGGTGCTGGCGCTGGCGGCCAGGCTTTGTGAAGTAGGAGCAATCGAGTAGCTGCAGTTTGTGCCATCCTGCGAGACGGTAAATGTCTTACTGCCGATGGTGATGGTGCCGCTGCGCTGGCCGGCGTTGGGATTGGCCGCAACACTAAAACCAACCGTGCCGCTACCATTACCACTGGCCCCAGAGGTGACGGTAATAAACGGAGCGTTGCTCACCGCCGTCCATGGGCAGCTTCCGCTGGTTGTTACGTTGACGATTCCAGTGCTGCCGCTTGCTCCGAAGTTCTGCGAAGTTGGATTAATGCTGAACGAGTGAACCGTCAGCGAGAACGGGCTCGAGAGATCGCCGCCACAAGCGTTGGAGACGATCACTTCGTAGGTGCCGGCATCGGCAGCGGTCGCATTTGTGACCTGGTAGATTGAGTTCGTCGCACCGGGAATGTTCACGCCATTATGGCGCCATTGATAGCCATAAGGAGCGGCATTGTCTTCGTACGCATAGATAGTGGTCGATTGACCCGGGCAAAGGGACTCGCTGGGGCCTTTATCCGATAGCGCATTAGAACCCTGAGGTGGCACGCAATCGAGGCGATAGACATAAGCGGTGCCCGCGCGAGGTACGCCGGGAGCGTCGGCTCCGCGGGCGCCAATCAGGATGCTGTTTCCACTGATGTCGACGCCGATGCCGAAATTATAGGCTGACGCGCCATCGAGTTCCGTCTGCTGCGTCCAGACGGTCGCATTGCGCGTGAAGATGTAGACCGCCCCCGCGTTATCGTCAGGAAAGAAATCCCACTCGTCAGCACCGACGACGATCGTGTTGCCTTTAATGGCCACCGCATGCTGGCTAAAGTGGTCGCCCCCCCTGGACCCGCTCCCCTTAAGCTTCTGCTGCTGGCTCCACTGGCCGCTCGGGTTGCTCACGAAGACGTAAGCCGCGCCCGCGTCCGTTCCCCTGTCGTCGTCGCCATACGCTCCGATTACCGCAGTGTTGCCATCTATGGCAACACTGTTACCGAATTGGTCGCCGGCTTCGCCATCGCTGGCCTGGATGCGTGTCCGGGTATCAAGGAATCTGTTTACTTGGTTTAGAGTCCAGATTTGCGCCTGCCCCGCGCCTGAACCGGGTGCACCCAGGATGATGTTGAGGCCATCAATGGCCACGGCAGCGCCGAGCTGGCTGTTGGCTCCGGTGACATTGTCGCTGATCGTATTCCTCTCGAAGCTGACGGTGCCGTCGGAATTAGCGATGAAGGTATACGCTCTCCCGGTATCCTGCACAGCAGCGGAATCATCCACGAACGGTGCGCTGACGACGATGTCGGTGCCGCTGATAGCAACGCTGTAGCCAAACTGATCCCCGTTTTTAAACTTGTCCAGCGTTGCAATCTGGTTGACTCCCCCGCTGGGGGTGCGTAGAAAAGCTTGGCCGCTCTGAATGTTGATGCCCGGACAGCCGAAGACGACACGGTTGCCGCTGATAGCGACGCTCCAGCCGCATGAAGCATTGGATCCCAGCCCGGCAGACAGTCTCCAATCCAGGGACCAGTTGCTGCCGGATCGGACAAAAAGATAGACATCACCACTATCGACTAAGAATTGCTTATCCTCTCTCCATGCGCCGACCACCGCCCTGTCGCCGTCAATCGCCACCGCAAAGCCGAAGCGCGAGTCTGTTTGAGTGCCATCAAATTCCTTTTCAACCGATGCAGTGATGGGGTCAATGACAACCGGATAAACTGCTTCCCTGTCATCAACTACCAATGCAATCTCTCGCTCGTCCGCGCTCGCTTCCATCCGCGCTGCGAGTTTTTTGCCGTTCGCGTCCACAGCCGTGAGCTTGCTGTAACTCAGCACACCCTCGCCGCTCTGCCCGGACAGCACAATCGCTTGTCCTTCATCATTCGCGCGAGCACGCAAATCTCCCGTCACCCCCACCACCAACCGTAAGGGTTCATCCACACCTACTTCCCCGCCGCGTTCAGGCCGCGAAGAGAGCGTAAACCCCTGCTCGATGCCTGCCGATTGGTTCTCGTACCACTCCGTCAATTGCGGATTGCGGAAATCGGATTGCGGATTGGTAGAAGCACTTCGCGTGTATTCGATGCGATTGTCTTTGACATTTTGAGAGGTGACGGGCGGCACAGCTGTGAGTTGGTCGCCGTAGCCGTATGACCTCAGCTTCAGTCCCAGGCGCCAGGCCTTGTCGCCCTCATGCTCAGACAGGGTGGGGCGCACCGTGATGCCATCTTCACCGAACCAGGTGTTTAAGTTCTGATCATGGCTCATCGCCAGATAACCGGCCCGGCTCTTTGTATCAGAGGGCGAGTGCTCCTCTCGCTTCAAGCCAAAGCGCGCCGCCGTTAAAGCATGCATCAGCGATTGGCCCTCCCTCGTCTGTTCCAGATAAATGCGCGCCCCGTCCCCTTCAAACTTTCGCGGCGGAGTCTCCCTGGCAATCTCCGCCGTCGACGCAGTTGTCTCGAGCACTCCACGACTGTCAGCAGGAACAGGCAAGCGAAAAAACAGGCACGCCAGCCAGATCACACAACCCAGCAGAGCTGGAATCAACAGCGGCCGGACTTGCAAAGCACGTGGACCTGGAAACAAACGCTTGAACATCTCGGTACTCCTTGTCTCAATTAAATAGCGGCGCAAGGCAGACGAAGAGTCGCCCATCCTGTGTTTCCATAAAATGGACCTGCCCACTCTCCACCCAGCGATAGACCGTCATCTGGCTGACGCTGCGCAGCATTGCCGCTTCCTGCGGAGTGAGCATTTCTGCCCCATCTCTGCATTCGACGCATGGCTGACGGCTGCTTCCCAGCCTCCTCATCACCCACACCTCATGCATCTCGATGACCGTCTCGGTTCTCCTCTTGTTATCCATATGGCTGTTCGTCTCTGGTTTGCCCTATTCACTACCGAGGGCTAAGATAGGCGCGGCATCGAGGAGTTTGGCCAAACTAATTCTCTGCATCTGGCGGCGGATCGTACTCGGTGGCAAGCAAGAAAATCCTTTAAAAACCCTCTATATTTTCTCTATAAAAACTGTTGGCCAGGAAATGAGTAAGGACGCAATGCACATATATGAGTTTGGGCAATTTCGCCTGGACACGGCAGATCGCCTTCTTCTGCGCGACGGCAATCCTGTGCAATTGCCGCCGAAATCTTTCGAGATGCTTACCCTGCTAATCGAGAGAGGCGGTCGTCTGGTAGCGAAAGATGAGTTGATGAAGGCCCTGTGGCCTGACAGCTTTGTCGAGGAGGCCAATCTTAACCATCACGTCTGGACGCTCAGAAAATCGCTTGGCGATCGTGAGAATGGCAATCGCTATATAGAGACTGTCCCGAAGCACGGTTTTCGCTTCACCGCGAGCGTCCGCACGTTTATACCTGAAAGCGAAACGCTGGTGCTGGAAAAGCACACTCTGATGCGCATCGTCAGCGAATCGGAGGATCAAACGAGTCACAAGAACGACGTTCAGGAATTTCCAGCACAATTGTCGCTTCCGGCCACGGTGGGGAATCGGCGGAAGGCAAGATGGATAAGAAGCGCCGCTTTCGGATTACTGTGTCTGTCGTTGATGGCTGTTTCGATTGCCGTCTACCGTGTTCGGACTTCATCGGAGAGCAAGCAACCAGGGGCAATCGTCGCCACTAACCCGCAGCTTCGATCAATCGCCGTGCTGCCGTTTAAGACGATAGGCGTGGATGATGATAAAGAGTATCTGGGGCTGGGTATGAGCGATGCCCTAATAACTAAACTCGGCAACATACATCGAATCATCGTGCGCCCGACGAGCGCGGTCCGCATATACACAGGCGCGCAGGAAGTAGACCCTGTAGCGGCAGGTCGCGAGCAGAGTGTGGATGCCGTGCTCGAGGGAAGCATACAGCACACCGTTGATCGAATCCGTGTGACCGTGCAGCTTACTCGTGTGCAGGACAAAGCTCTCCTCTGGTCAGGTCAGTTCGACGAACATTTCACGAATATCTTCGCGGTGCAGGATTCAATTTCGCAGCAAGTGGTGCGAGGGTTGTTGGTCGAGTTGAACCCGGAGGAGCGCCAGCGGCTACAGAAGCACGGCAGTGAGAACATCGAAGCATATCAGGCGTACCTCAAGGGGCTTTACTTCTGGGACAAGCGAACAAAAGATGGCAACCAAAAGGCCGTCCAGTACTTCAATAAGGCGATTGAGAAAGCTCCGGCTTACGCTCAAGCTTACGTCGGATTGGGCCATGCTTATGCGTACCTGGGCGGTCACGATCTGGTTTCCGAGAGAGAGTCGATTGCCAGACAGAGAGCGGCGGCGAAGAAGGCGCTCGAACTCGACGAGACGCTCAGTGAAGCGCATGCTTCACTGGGATTGATCGCCATGAACTCCGACTGGGACTGGATTGAAGCCGAAAGGGAGTTCAAACGGTCCATCGAGTTGAGCCCGAATTACGCGACCGCGCACGCCTGGTACGGCGAATTCCTTACGTTCATGGGACGGTTTGAAGACGGACTAGCGGAAATTAAGCGAGGACAAGAGTTGGATCCGCTCTCGCTTGTCATCAACACGGACGTGGCGAAGGTTTATACCCTGGCGCGCCGTTACGACGAGGCAATAGAACAATACAAAAGGGCGCTCGAGATGGACCCTGCGTTTGAGGTGGCGCACGGCCTGCTGGCGTTGACTTATTCGCTTAAAGAAATGCACGAAGAGGCGCTCGGCGAGCTTCGCAAGATCAAGGATTTAGAGAAAGACCCGATGTACTTGTCCTTTCTGGTGTACGTCTACGGGAGATCGGGCAGAATAGACAAGGCACGGGGTATGGTAAACCGGATGGTAGTCATGTCAAAGCAAGCCTACATCTCGCCACTCTGGATGACAATCGGCTATGCGGGACTGGGAGAGATGGATCAGGCATTTGAATGGTTGAAGAGAATCTTTGACGAGCGTACCACGGGGGGAACAATCGCGCTTAAAGTAAGCCCGGTCTATGACAGCCTGCGCTCCGACCCGCGGTTCGCCGACATCGTGCAGCGTGCCGGTTTCGCCCCATGACTGAGTTTGGCACTTCCCAAAGGAGGGACTGTTTCATAGCAGAACCGCGCAAGATCTGATGCCGCCGCCCCCCTGACAGGAGCGCTTCCGAACTAGTATCAACTGATGTGTCTCGCAGATGCTTTACCAAACAAAGTACTTGACAACCTAAAACATCGGCGTATTATCGGGGCCATGGCTTCCATCCACAACTTTCCCTCCCAGCTAAAAGAAGAAACGCCCGCGCTGCACGATCGCGCCATGGACAATCTTCGGTTCATACGCGAGACGATGGAACGCGCGTCTTCGTTCACGGCTGTGCCGGGATGGGGCGGCGTTTTGATGGGCGCCACCGCACTATGCGCATCGTTTGTTGCGGCGATGCAGACCACCAGGAACCTTTGGCTGGCTACCTGGGTAGTTGAAGCCCTGCTTGCTCTGGTCATTGGCGGATGGGCAATGGATCGTAAGGCCCGCAGGGCGGAAACTCCGGTATTGTCCGGTCCGGGAAGCAAGTTTGCCCTAAGTTATTCACCTCCGATCCTGGTCGGCGTATTGCTTACGGTCGTGCTTTATCGCGCGGGCCTGGTGAATACATTGCCTGGCACCTGGTTGCTGCTTTACGGCACCGGCGTCGTCACAGGTGGTGCCTTTTCCGTCAAGATCATTCCGGTGATGGGCATCTGCTTTATGGTGCTGGGTGCCGTCGCGCTCTTTGCGCCGGCGACATGGGGAAATTATCTGATGGCAGCAGGGTTTGGCGGGCTTCACATGTTATTCGGCTTTATCATCGCCAGGAGACACGGTGGCTAGACAAAACGCTTTGAAGAAGGAACCGCAGCGCAAGAGCGGTGCGGGAGAAACCAGGCCGCGCGCGATCGTCGAGAACGATGCCGACAGCGCGCCGCACCATAAGTTTGAGCGCCTGATCCACGAACGGTCGCGCCTGGGAATCATCAGTGCCCTAGCGGTCAATGAATCGCTGACATTCAACGACCTCAAGAAGCTGATCCATACGACTGATGGCAACCTAAGCGTACACGCCCGCAAGCTGGAAGACGCAGGCTATCTTTCATGCACAAAATCGTTCGAGGGCCGGACGCCGAAGACCGAGTATAGTCTGACGCGAGCGGGTCGCCGCGCACTGGAGCAGTATCTCAATCACATGGAAGCCTTGATTCGAACCATGCGCGATCGCTAACGCAGGGCGCTTTTTTTTGGTCTGCTGCTTTGCATAGCAAAGGACTTTGCTATGCTCGTTGATGAGTGCGATGGTCGCACCAGGAGAAACCGATGAACACCAACGTGAATCTGGCCGCCCCGGTTGGGATCCTGGCTTTTCTCGGGAGCGTTTTCCTTCTGGGACTTGCGACGCTGATCTTCATTCACGCTATTAAGACGCGACGATTGGGGCGCGCCAGAAACCTGGGCATCGCAGCCGCAGTCGGACTCGGCCTTTATCTCACGCTGATGCTGGCCTTTTCGTTTATCAGTCGCGAGAAAGCTCTCGCATTGGGCGAAGAGAAATATTTTTGCGAGATCGATTGTCACCTGGCGTACTCGTTGACCAACGTTAGACAGACAAAGATGCTTGGGTCGGAAGGAGCCGAGATGGCCGCTCAGGGGCTGTTCTATGTAGTGACGATCAAAACTCGCTTCGATGACACCACCATCAGCTCAGCACGCGGTGACGGGCTGCTTTATCCCAACAGTCGCGTGGTCACAATTCTGGATGAGTATGGAAAAAGTTACAACCAATCCCTGGAGGGACAAAAGGCGCTGGCTGTTTCTCAGGGAAGTGGCACGTCCCTGGACACGCCTTTACGCCCGGGAGAATCGTACACGACCGAGGTAGTGTTCGATCTTCCCGCAACTATCAGGGACCCGCAGATGCTGCTCAGGGAAGGCGAGTTCGTAACAAACTTTATCATCGGACACGAGAACAGTCTCTGGCACAGGCAGACAAAATTTCGGTTGGTGTCGTAAAGCTGAATTAACGCAGAAGGGATGATCGGCAGTGAACGAGCGAACGAAACTAGGGTTTAGAGCGATTGAGGCGGCGCTGTTGTTAGGGGTACTTGGCGATGGACTCTTGCGCGCGGAACCCTGGGGTCTGAATGTCCCGTTGTGGACTGGCGCCCTGGCGATCGCTCTTGTTGTGCTGCTCGCGCGCCGGCGACGTAGTGTGTTGGCGAATGGGGGTCACTGGCTGTTGCTGACGGCCCTGCTCTTTGCATCGTCCATTGCCTGGAGGGATTCGAAGACGCTGAATGTGCTTGCCGTCTTTTGTGTGATTACCGCCCTGGCATCGCTGGCCTGGCGCGCCACCACCGATCGGACCTGGCTAACCGGCATCGCCAAGTATGTGCTGGGGACGATCACGGTTGGCATCAACACATTCTTTATCGGCTTTGCCCTGCTTCTGCGCGAAGTACGCTGGAAAGAGATGCCAAAGGCTGGTTGGATGAAAAACGCGAAGAGTATTGTGCTGGGCGTTATCATCGCGCTTCCACTCCTCATTATTTTCGGAAGCCTGTTCGTCTCGGCAGACGCCGGCTTCGAACACATGGTCCAACGAATGTTCTCGACTCACGAGGACATCCCCGGGCACATCTTGCTAACGCTAATCCTGGCTTGGGTCAGTGGAGGATTTCTTCACGGGATCGTCTTCGCGCCGGAGCTCAAGGCCGCAAACGATGGCGAAGGCCCGTCCGGCGCCTTTATCCTGGGCGGAGGGCCCGACGCGGAGACCTCAGGCGTCAATGCTGCTCCGCAGACTTCGGCCCGTTCGCCTCGCGTAATCGGGATTGTGGAAATCGGAACGACGCTCGGGCTTCTCAACCTGCTCTTCCTCACGTTTGTACTCTTACAGCTTCGCTATCTATTCGGCGGCGCGGCCCTGGTGCAGGCATCGGACACACTTACCTATGCCGAGTACTATCGGCGCGGCTTTTTCGAATTGGTAACAGCGGCCACCCTGGTGGTTCCCATACTTCTGGGCGCGCATTGGATGTTGGGTGACAGCAACGCAAAGCATCAGCGCATCTTTAGATTGCTGGCGGGACTTCAGGTGGTCCTGGTGCTGGTGATTATGGTTTCCGCGGTCAGGCGGATGCTGCTTTATCAAAGCGAGTATGGCCTGACGGAACTACGGCTCTACACGACTGCGTTCATGGCTTGGCTAGGTCTGGTCTTTATCTGGTTCAGCCTGACCGTGCTGCGCGGACGTCGCGACCGCTTCGCTTGTGGGGCGCTGGTCGCCGGCTTCCTGATCATTGCCGCGCTTCACGTGGTCAACCCCGACGCGCTGATCGTCCGCGTAAACGTCGCCCACGCGCGTGCCGGTCGCCGCTTTGATGTAAACTACGCCGCATCGTTAAGCGCCGACGGCTTACCCGCATTGATGGACGCATTGCCGTCGCTGAACGCGGATGACCGGCGGCGAATCATTGAGATGAAGGTCCTGGCCGCCGCTGCCGTACATCAACGCGAGGATTGGCGCACATGGAATTGGTCGCGCGCTCGGGCTCGCAACGTGGTGCTGCGAAACGTCAACCTCTTGCGGGAGGTAATTGACAGTCCCCGGGACCGATAAAGATTTGAACATTGATTCATTTAGCCATTGGTTCATTTAGCCATTGCTTAATTGATTTAATGTCGCAAGCCCCGATAGATTCACGTAGCAACGGATGGATCGATGAAGCAATGATCAAATGATCAAATGAACCAATGAACCAATGGCTCAATGGCCAAATCTGTTTTCACGCTTGCGAACTGAAATTTCTTGCGTCGGCGAATGCAAGTGTAGAGAATGAGCGCGGTCGACCGAACGCGATGTCTGATGCCGAATCTACAGAAGACCGAAGTCGTCGCGTTCGACGAAACTCACACCCTCAACAGAAAGGACAAACGATGAGAAAGAAGCTTTTGTTTGTAATCTCCCTTAGCGTGTTAATGCTCTCAACTGGCCTGGTTCTGCAATCGCGAGCGCTGCCGTCGGCATATCAGGAGACTCCAAGCCTCTATAAGCGTCTCGGCGGCTATGATGCACTTGCGGCAGTGACCGACGACTTCATCATGCGATTGGCAACTGACAAGTCGCTAGGCCGATTTTTCACCGGGGCCAGTAAGGATTCGCAGAAGAAGATTCGAACACATGTGGTCGATCTGTTGTGCGAAGCGACCGGCGGCCCGTGCATTTATATTGGCCGCACGATGAAAGTCTCCCACGCCGGGCTCGGCATCACCGAAGCAGATTGGACAACGGCCGCCAAACATCTGGGCGACACTCTAGACAAATTCAAAGTGCCCGCGGCGGAGAAGGCCGAAGTCTTCAAGATCGTCGGCACTCTGAAGGCCGACATCGTGGAGAAGCCGTAAATACGGGTTCCGGGTGCCAGGTTTCGGGCTTTGGGTCACAAGTTTCAGGTTCAGTGTGTATGTAGCAAACTCTGATTCGAAGTTTCTGTAGTCGCGTACCAACTGAAAGTGGATCTGCCAACTAAACATCGATGGCCTTGAACACCGGACTTGAAACCTGGAAATTGTAACTTGAAACTGGATATATCATGACGCAACGCGATCTGGTGCGCGAGTACCTCACTTACCTTCAGGTTGAGAAGGGCCTGGCGCGAAATTCACTCGAGAGCTACGGGCGCGATCTCGCGCGCTTGAAGGAATGGGCGGCGACAAGTGGCAAGAGTGTCGAGAGCCTGACTCGGCGGGACTTGCGCGGCTGGATTGCCGATCTATCCAGAGAAGGATTGTCACCCGCATCGGTTTCACGCGCCGTTAGCGCGACTCGCGGACTGTTTCGCTTCCTGATGTTGGACGGCCATATTCAAAAGCATCCGGCTGAGGACTTGAACACGCCCCAACGGCACTCGTATCTGCCTCGGTTCTTAAGCGAAGCAGAGATGGAGAGCCTGCTTGGCGCGCCCGACGTCTCGGCCGACGAAGGCGTGCGCGAGCGCGCCATGCTGGAACTGATGTACGCCGCCGGTCTGCGGGTTTCGGAGGTCGTTGGCCTCAAGCGCGCGGATGTAAACCTTGATGCCGGGCTGGTGTCGTGTCATGGAAAGGGAAGCAAGGAGCGGCGAGTGCCGATTGGCAAGAGCGCCACAGAATGGCTACAGCGGTACGTAGGCGTACGGGCCCGCGCGATGAAGACTCAGGATCCGCACCTCTTCATCACCGGCCTGGGAAAGCCAATGACTCGCAATATGGCTTGGGCCATGATCAAACGCCTGGCTGCTCGAGCCGGTCTTGAACGCGTATCACCGCACACATTGCGTCACAGCTTCGCCACACATCTGATTCAGCACGGAGCTGATTCGCGTTCTGTGCAGGCGTTGTTGGGCCATAGCGACATCTCTACAACCCAGATCTACACTCACATCACAGACCGCCACATGCGGGCTACGTATGATCGGCATCATCCGCGCGCTCGCGGCGCGGGAGCGAGTAAACGAGAGTCGTGAATGGTGAATGGTGAATGGTGATTGGTAGATGGTGAATGGTGAACTGCACGACGATTTACTATTCACCATTTACCATTCACCAGTTGTGTGGTGCACCCGGCATGATTCGAACATGCGACCCCCTGATTCGTAGTCAGGTACTCTATCCAGCTGAGCTACGGGTGCGCTCTCTGTTGAAAGCGGAATAAAGAATATTACGGACGGGTTTTAGGAGTGTCAAGCACGTGGTCAGTGGGCGGTGGTCAGTGCCCGGAAGCAGGAGCAGGAGCAGGGGCAGGAGGCAGGAGCAGGAGGCAACATTCACGATGATCCGGCTCTATTCTTGCGACACTCCTGTCATAAACTTATCCTACCGCCTACCGCTCACCGCCCGAAATATCCCGGCTTGGTGTGCACCAGCAGTTCCGGTCGCGAGACTTCAATTCGAATAGCGCGCCATTTGCCGGCGGGAGCGTCGGTGTTCTTTGGCTTGTAGACCACAGTGTAGAGCCGCTGCAAATCCGCAGCCACACCCACGTAAAGCCAACCCAGATCTTCGATCCTTCTGATCTCACTCAGGCGCCCGCCCGTTCGGTCTGCCAGTGATTGCATCCGCGACCGTGCCGAGCCATAGATCGCTGCCTGCACCGGTTCTACCCAAGGCAACCGCTTGGGATCGCCCGAAGGCAGCGCCAGCGGATAGATCGTAACTCCCTGGCGGTCGGCGGCGCTAAGCACGGCCTTCAGCACGGCGCTCTTGTCCGGCTCGACAGAGGCAATAGCCTCTTCGTTTGTATGCGCATTGGCGGCGGAGTTCCGGTCCTGTTTGCGCATATCCGTATCTATGCCGTCAGTGAGGACGACGATCGCCTTGCGACGCTTGCCCTCTTTGGCGAGCTGTTCGAGTGCGAAGCGAAGGGCCTCATAGAAGTGCGTCTCGCCCTTGCCTTCGGCACTATCGATAGACTTCGCAGACTTTCTCCGGTCAGTTGTGAAATCGGTCAGGGTCTTCACCTTATCGTTGAAGGCGATTACCGTCACGCGGTCCTCCGGGCCGAGCGCGTCGAGAAACCGATAGGCCGCTTGCTTCAGCGTCGGGCGAAAACTCTGTGTCGAACCGGAAAGGTCTAACAGAAGTACCAGACTGAAGGGCGCTGCGGTCGGCTCGAAATCCGTGATGGGTTGCAGCACGTCGTCTTCGTAGACCGAGAATTCCCCTCGCGAAAGATTCGTCACTGGATTGCCCTGACGATCAACCACTCCCACATTGAGCTGCACTAAAGACGTGCTGACCTTAACTACGTCGGGCTGGTCTACCTGGGCGGATGAGGAAACAGCCGACAAAACCAGGAACAGCGAGAACAAAGCTACGCGGGCGATGGGCCGCGATAAGAATGAAATACGTAAACGAATCATAGCGCTAATTAACACCTGAAAAGGGAGTGGTTCGAGTATGCATGGCGGCGTCGCGGTTTGGCAAGTGACCGATTTTTGATTCTCAAGCGCGCCCCTTTCGGACGCTTGGGACGAAGAAAGCGTTGCTTTTCGATTGGCGTGTGACGCTGGCTCGGCATTGCTACCAGCTAAAAGTTCGGTGTCCAAAGTTTCAGGTTCCTATCAAACTTGAAACCTGCTACATGAATCTTTAGACTCTAAGGTCCCACTCTCCGACCACCCACAAATCCACCCACCGTGTGCGGCTCTCGACTCTCTCTGGAGGTTCTCACAATGTACAAGCCCAATTTCTGCGCTGAGTGCGGCGCAAGAATCGAGCGGTCGCGGTGGCGACTGTGGACCAGCAGGCGACACTGTTCAGACTGCGAACCACGCTTTCGTAATGCGCAGATTCGCTTGCCTCTGGTCGCGGGGTTGGTGGTCTTCGCGATCGGTCTCATCATCGGACGCGCGGCGAGGCCATCACCACCGCCATTGCTAGTTGAACGAGGCGAGCTCCAGACCGTAGCGCTTCACTCGGACAAAGCAGCACAACAGACAAGCAAGTCTGGATCGGAAAGGAATACGGCGTCTCCCTCAAACGCAGAACCGACGTATGGCGCCGACGGGACCTCGACTGAACGACCGACCGATCCCACCGAGACGATCTCGATTTGCGGTGCGCGAACGCAGAAGGGAACACCATGTCAACGACGTGTACGCGGAACCGGAAGATGCTGGCAGCATAAGGGGCTGCCTGCTATGTTGCCGCCGGCGAAGTTAATCGTGCAGGAGTGAAGGACCCATTGATGAACGAAGGCCTAACCCGCAGTATGAGCTCTGCGATCATGGCTACGAGTGCTTTGCAATTGGGGAACCTTACAGGATAAGCAGGATAAGCAGTACACAAAGAAGCATCCAACCACCGTCACTCGTTCAATCCTATCTGTCCTGTACATCCTGTTAATATTCTTCTCTGCGCCACCCAGGGCCCGCTCGCTAACGCGGCTGCTCTAACAAAGACGCAATGCCGCCTCTGCCCGGCGGTGGTATGGCTACTTCCTATCTTTGAATTGCTCGTAGAGCTGAGTGTGGCGGTTGGTCAAAGGAACTTGTCGGCCTGCGATGAAGAGATAGCGCACGTGTGTTCGTGCCTCGAGCAGATCGCCGTCTGTCACTACAAGATTGGCAATTTTACCCGGCTCAATCGAACCCATTCGATCCGCGACATTCAAGATCTGCGCAGGGTATAGCGTCACCGCCTTTAAGGCTTCGGCCCGCGGAAGTCCAAATGCGGCGCTCATCCCGGCATGATAGGGAAGATCGCGCACGTGGGCTCCATCATCGCCGGTCGAGATACAGAACCGCACTCCAGCCTGTTGCAGCTTGGCCGCGTTTTCATACAACACATCGTAGAAGTCGTCTTCGCGCGCCGGAAGGTCGAGGACGCCCGTGAGAATTACGGGAACGTTCTTCTCCTTCAAAAGCGTCGCCGTCTTCCACGCCTCGTTGCCGCCGATGATGATGGGGCGAAGATGCTGCTCTTCCGCAAACCGAATGGCGGAGCGGATCTCGACCTCGCGGTCGGCGCGGATGATTACCGGGCGCTCACCGCGCACGTAGGGTACGAGCGAAGCGAGGATGACGTTATGATCCGGTCGTGGAATTGTACGGTCGCGCGCGTACGCATCCTGGGCCCGTCCGTAAGCTTCCGTATCGCGCAAAACTTTTCGTAGCTGATCGAGTTGGCGGTCGCGCGTGGTGATGGCTTCGGTCAGATTTCCTTCCTGTGGGTTGAAAAAGCTATCGAAGCTTCTGGTGCTCACCCGCGGAAAGTTAATGACGAGAGCCAGCGAAGGAACCACAGCCATTTCGTGTGGCGTCGTACCGTTAAGATTGATGAATGCAGCTTGACCCGAAATGATCCCGCCTGAGGGCATAGTGACGACGCTGGTTATTCCGCCGGCGCGGGTGACATTTACATGCGCACTGTGGGGGTTAATGGCGATGATTGCCTGCGCGTTCGGGTTGAAATCACCGATCTCGCTCAGATCGACCGTGCCCGGGGCGCCGCTGCCGACTTCGACAAGGCCCATCGAAGTTCCCGCGTCTATCATTCCTGGATAGACCGAAAGACCGCTACCATCAATTACCATTCCCTCCGCCGCGGCCTCACTCGCGCCAACGGATTGGATCTTGCCATTTCGTATGACGATCGTCCCGTTAGGAATCTCAGCACCGCTGACGGTAACAATACGCGCGTTGCGAATCACGTAATTGCCCGCTCCCGCATTTTCCGGGTGCGTCATGTCGCCAGTGCCCGTCTGAGCGTAAGCATTGCGGATCGCTACCGGCGACATGAGAGCGAGTGCGAGTCCAGCCAGAATGAGAAGCGGTTTCAGCTTTCCCAGGCTGTCGAAACGAACCGTGTCGCGGCCGCGATAGAGCATGTTAGTCCTCATCGCTGATTGTTCCCTCCGTCCCAGACGTCATCATCATCGAGGT
This sequence comes from Acidobacteriota bacterium, assembly GCA_032160165.1. Lineage (GTDB taxonomy): Bacteria > Acidobacteriota > Blastocatellia > Pyrinomonadales > Pyrinomonadaceae > QHXM01. The sequence goes on along the minus strand of JAVHWA010000033.1, from coordinate 16,655 downwards.
AAGCCGGGCGCCGTCCTCTGGGGGTGGCGGGCGAAGTTCCGCCCTGGGCAGGAGGACGATTGGGCTCAGCCTGCTCGAGTTGCGCGCGCTCGCGGAGGATGCCGGCGCGTCCGGCAAGGTCTTTCTCGCGGTCGAAGAAAATCTCGCCGTCGATGAACGTGGTATCGACCCTTGAATAGACACTCAACGGGTGGCCATTCCAAATTACGACGTCCGCGTCCTTGCCTACGTCAAGCGATCCGACGCGGTCCTGAATTCCGAGCTGCCAGGCAGGATTCATCGTAATCATCTTGAGCGCCTGCTCCTCGGTCATATCGCCAAACTTGATCATCTTGGCGGCTTCGATGTTTAGCCGGCGCGCCCGCTCGTCGGAATCCGAATTCAGCGAGACATTGACCCCGGCCCGCGTCATTACCGCGGCGTTGTAGGGAATCGCATCGTATGCTTCCATCTTGTAGCCCCAGAAGTCGGCGAAGATCGAAGCGCCCGCGCCGTGTTGGGCGATCTCCTTAGCGACCTTGTAGCCTTCGAGCGCGTGCTGGAATGTGCGGATCTTGAAGCCAAAGTCGTTGGCGATGCCTATCAACATCAGGATCTCGTCGGCACGGTAGCAGTGCGAGTGGACGTAGCGTTTTCCCTCGAGCACTTCGACCAACGGTTCGAGCTGAAGGTTCTTGCGCGGCGGAATCAGGTTCTTGTCGCCGCGTTTTTGCGCCGCGTGATATTCGTCCCACTCGGCTTTGTAATCGCGGGCCCGGGTAAAGGCCTCGCGTATCACTTCTTCGACACCCATACGTGTGGCGGGGTAGCGGCGAGGCTGAGTGGCGATCTGAAGGTTGCTCCGCTTAGGGTTTTCGCCGAGCGCAAACTTTATCCCAGGCATCGCGCCGGGGAAGATAAACTCTTCAATCGGCCGTCCGTATTTGATCTTAACCACTGTGTTCAAGCCACCGATGGCATTACCCGACCCGTGAAGCAAATTCAGAGTCGTAGTGCCCCCGGCAAGCTCTCGGTAAAGATCCGGATCGTTTGGATTCAAGACGTCTCTGGTACGCGCCATCGAAGTGACAGAGAGCGTTAATTCGTTGATGGCATCGAGCATCGAATGCGAATGGCAATCGATGATTCCCGGCATAACGAACTTGCCACTCGCATCGATCACTCGCGCGCCGGCCCCAGCTTTGAGGTTCTGCCCGATAGCCGCGATCTTGCCCCTGCGCAGAAGTATGTCCGAGTTTTCCAGGGTGCCGTGCGAGACCGTAATAATGGTCGCGTTGCGAATCAATGTCTCCTGCGCTTCGGGTTCGCGCCGTTGCTGCGAGGTCTGGGCCCGAGCGGTTTGGGCTACGCTGGTGATCGCAAATAGAAGAATAATTGCCAGTAGTCCCTTCATGATGTCTCCGTTCCAGAACCAGGATTCAATACGGCTGTGAATTCAGCTGGTGTCTGAAAACTACCAAGCCGAAAGATGGGCCCTCGCTGATCCTTGCGGTTTCGTTCCAGTAAACGTCGTCGACCCGATTTCAGAGTTGATCGTTCCGCTCATCTGATTACCAGTCACGGTCCCGGTAATAGTCATCTCGACAACCCGCCCGCTCACTTCGGCGCTGGTCGTGAAGCTGAAACCATTCGCACCCATCGTTCCGTTTGTCAGCTCGGTGGTGCCGAAGGGACTTTGTAGCGTTCCTGAAAGAGTTGCCGATTGCTGCGCCAGCGTAAGCGTGCCTGAAACCATATTAGCTCCGACGGCGAGCGAAAGCGTCCAGACACCGGAAAGACTTCCCGACATAGGCGGCGTAGCAGGTGGCGTTGCCGCTGGAATTGCCGCCGGAGTGGCCGCAGGATTCGCGCCAGCTCGCGTACCGGTAAAGGTGCCCGGCGAACCTCCCACCGTTTGTGCCGTACCCCGCAGGGTATTGCCGGTTATCGTGCCGGAGAAAGTCGCCTCTGTAGTTTGGCCTCCGACTGTCACAGGAACAGTGAAGCGTAGTTCGCCGGCTGTGTTGATCGAAGCGTTGGCGATTTGAGCCGAGCCGAATGCGCCCTGAATCGAGCCGCGAACGGTCTCGCCTTCCTGTTGCATCGCCAACGTGACTGATTGATCGGACTCACCCAGGTTTACGTTCAGCGTCCAGGTTCCAGTCGCACGTCCTGCGCCGGGTGCATCGGGGGCGGCCGGTTTCAAATCGACTGGTTCGCCATCAATGAAGACATGGGTGATCCTGGCGTTGCGGTCAAACAAGTCTCCGCGGGTAACGGTCAGATTTGCAATCTTGCCGACTTCGATGGAGCCCAGCCGATCAGAGACTCCGAGAATCTCCGCTGCGTTGATCGTCAAGGCGCGCAGCGCTTCGTCCCTGGAGAGTCCATTCTGGATCGTCTTTGCAGCGTTCGCCAGATAGTCTGCGATGTTCGTCATAGCTCCCGATTGAAAAGCAAAGCGAACGCGCGCGGCCGACAGTCGGCCGGCAGTCCTGGGCGCCTCGACGCGTTCACGAAGAACTCGCAACGGGTCGGGGTCGGCCTCTGCCATTTGCGCGGTCGTACGTTTGGGAAAGTTGAGCGAGAGAAGAACGGGAACATCGCCCAGCCGGTCAGTTACTTTCCAACTGTCGGCCCCTCCGCTGATTATGACTCGTAGTTTGAACTCCTCAGCCAAATCTAATGCGCGCCGAATCTCTCGCTCACTGTTTGCCTGCATGACAACCGGGAGCTCACGAGCGAGCACGGGAAAAAGTGCGACCAGCGATTTATCCTGTTCGGGGCGGCGCGATCCTCTGGGACTCCTGGCATAAATCTGGTTCGCCTCCCGCAGTCGTCCTGCATCGAGAAGCATCTGCCTGAGCGCAGAAAAGACCCCCATCAAAGATCCCGGATAACCACCGCCGCGAAGCGGTGTGAACCCAACGTGGAGCGCGACGGGGGAACGAACAATCATCTGTTGCGAAGTCTCGCCCGCAAGATTAATGAAAGCCGATTGCCCAGCGAGGATTCCTTCGCGTGGAACCGCCAGCGCGGCCGTGATGCCCGCGCTCCTTGCTGCTTCTATCGCCGTTCCGCCTGGCTGAATTGAATCGACCGCGAGAGCTTCGGGTTGGAATCCCGGATGCGCAGCGGAATAAAACGCTGCCGAAGCAAGAATAGGACTGGGAGCGGGCGTAGGACCAACCGGTGGCGTCGTCGTCGCCCGCGTAACCAGGATGGCAGGAGCAGCCGGCGGTTGCGAGATGCCGAGCGTTGTGTTCGCGTCGATCACTCCAGGGTAAACAGATAGCCCGGTTCCGTCGATCACGCGGGCGTCCGCGGGTGCTACGACCTGGCTTCCGACGGCCGCGATAAGACCTCTGCGGATGACCACGGTCCCTTTCTCAATGACGGGACCTGACACGGGAAAGATCCGCGCGTTCGTGATCGCGTATGTGTCAATGCCGCTGCTCTGGGCGCGGCTGATGGGGCCAATCTGAGAAACGAGCGCGGCGAATATTGCGAGTGCAGACGCAGTTAGAAGGAGACGGTTTCTCATAGCTGTCTTAAGAGTTGGCGATCGCCTTGGGCGCAATGGGGGCGAGAGTTTTGCTGCTCTCACCCAGGATCCGGATCGAAGATGTTCAGAAGCGCAGACTGTAGCATTTATCAGCGCATCGGGCCAAAGGGAAATATTGGCCACTACGTCTTAGTTTGAGGAGTGAAATGAGAGATCGCAGTTTCCGAGGACCAAATGCACAAAAATGGATGACGCTGCGCGAGCAGCGTCATCCATTCCGGAGACTCCTAAATAATTATCTAGCTCGTTAGCTCTTGCCGGCCGGAGCCGTCGCAGGCTTCGCTTCAGGAGCGCAAGCGTTCTTATCGGCCATCGCGACCTTGCCTGCGGTTGAGCAGCAAGAGGCGCCGTCGCCACCCTTGCTTGCGCAGCAGGAAGACTTGCCATCGGCCATCGTCGAGCATGCACCGTCTTTGCCGCCGCAGCAGCCTTTTTCACCAGGCTTGGTCGAGCACTTCATCCCTGCTGCCGAGCATTTGCAGCCTTCCTTCGTCCCGCCGGTCTCGGCTGTCGCGACTTCGGTGGCCGGAATCGTATTCTCGGCCTTCGGGGTCGTGGTGGAAGAAGTAGTGTTTGCTGCCTTGTTCGCATTCGTCGCGTTGGTCGTGTTCGTGGTGTTAGTAGAGCCGCCGCAACCCGCGAGGCCCAGTACAATCACGGCCAAGAGCGAAGCCAATTTGATCTTCATTGAGAATCTCCTGTTGGTTAGCCGGTAGAAAGTCGGGAATTTCAACGCGGTCTGGCTGGGACACGCGTAATGCTTCCTTTAAATCGCTAAGAACTGGTACTAGTTCGTTTGACGTATTGAACCGATAACAATTGCCGATGGCTATGCAGGAAAGATGCGAAAAGCATTGAAGCCAAACGGCGCATTCCCTTAGGATGGCGGATGATACATTAGTTTGGACGGCGCACGCAAGCATTATCCGACTTCTTTTTAAGCCAATTTCAGGGACCCTAAAATGAAAAGGCGTGAGTTTCTGCAGAACGGCGTGTTGGCCGCAGCCGGTTTGTCCGCGGCGAGCTTCGGAGCCCTTTCCGCGCCTCGACGAAGACAAGGCACCGGTGCGGCTCGCGTTGTCGTAATCGGAGCAGGGCTGGCCGGGCTCTCGGCGGGATATCAGCTAACTCGCGCAGGGCTCGAGGTGACAGTCCTGGAGGCGCGCATGCGTCCGGGCGGTCGTGTCCATACTTTGCGAGAACCATTTGCCGACGGGCTTCATGCCGAGGCGGGAGCGATGTTCATCCCTGACGCGCACGATCTGACGATGCATTACGCCAGACTCCTTCGGCTTCCGCTGGTCCCGATTCCGCTCTCGCGTCGCAGCCCTGTCTACTATCTCCTGGGAAAACGCATCGATCCCGGTCGAGGGCGGAATATCGACTGGCCCGTGACGTTATCTCCGGAAGAGAAGCGATTGGGCCTTGCGGGCATGACTGAGAAGTACCTGATCCCTGTTTTGAATGAGATGGGGAATCCCCGAGCTATTAACTGGCCGCCGGAGAGCTTGAAGAAGTATGACCGCATGACGTACGCCGAGTTTCTTAGGGACCGAGGCGCGTCGCGCGAGGCACTGCGCTTGCTCCGTCTCAATGACGCCGATCTAACGGGCGATGGTGTCGACAGCGTATCCGCACTTATGGTTCTCCGCGAAGCTGCCCTCAATCAGAATGTGGAAACGCTTTACACAATAAGAGGCGGCACCGATTTGTTGCCCACGGCCCTGGCCGCGCGGATGTCCGGCAGAGTTCGGTATGGCGCGCCGGTAACTAAGATCGAGCAGAGCTCGCGTGGAGTCGGAGTGTCGATTTCCACGCCACAGGGAAAGGAAACTCTCGAGGCGGAGTACCTCATCTGCACGATTCCTTTCTCGGTTCTCAAGGGGATCGAGATCTCGCCGCTATTTTCAGCAGCCAAGCGGCGGGCGATAAGCGAACTGCCTTACACTTCGGCTGCGCGGGTATATCTACAATCGAGAAGCGAGTTTTGGACGTCTGAAGGCCTGGGAATATCAGCCTATACCGATCTGCCCATCATGGCCATCGTCAACTCAACTCTCAACCAGCCTGGTACGCGCGGCATCCTCGAATCATACGCGGCGGGCGAGAATGCCCGGCGGATCACGGCCAGGACCGAGAGCGATAGGATTAGCTTCACGCTCGGGCAAATGAGTAAGGTCTATCCCGCGATTAGCAAAAACGTCGAAGGCGGTGCGTCCGTATGTTGGGATGAAGACAGATGGGCGCGCGGCGCGTACGCATGGTTCAAGCCAGGACAGATGTCAGAGTTTCTGCCACAGGTCGCCAGAGTTGAAGGCCGCATCCACTTTGCAGGCGAACACACATCCGCCTGGCCCGGTTGGATGCAGGGCGCTTTTCAATCCGGTCACCGCGCGGCGCAGGAGGTGCTGAATGCATCTCGCGGACGTTGACTTGATTCGGGGTTGGGCTTAGGCTTCGAACGGAACGTTCAAACGATTAGAGGATGCTAAACATTCAAGAAGGAGCAGTTCGATGAAATCTATTTTCTTAAAGGCGATCAAAGTTGGCGCCTTGTCATTGATGGTAGCGATTGGCGCGTCGGATATAGTCCTGGCCAACGGCGCAGGCGCACCCCCCACTACCGCGGTCGCGCTTAACGGCGGCGGCAATGGCGCTGGCGGGACGGTGAAAAGGAAAACCAGGGGCCGGCGCATTGCGAAGCGAGCGCGGAGAGGGCGCCGCGCGGCCTAATGAAGAGAAGGTAATTTCCCTCCCAGGCGAGAAGTCCTGTCTCCAAGCGCGGAACGACAGTCATCAAGAGCGTGAGCGACGCTCAATTGACTGTCGTTCCGCGTTTTCGCTTTATCGTAGAGATGATCGGCGGGGAACAATGGAGAGATTGCGAACTGATGGGCAAAGCATCCTCACGGGTTCATCTATTCTTGCCGTTTACTTTTGCCTTTTGAAATTCCCGTCACCACTTGACGCTGCCCTCTTTCGTCGTGTCGATCTGGGCCAGATCGCTGGACCCGTAGAAAAACCCCTTCATGTTATCGAAGAGGAAGCCATGAGTATCGGGATTCGAGAGGTCCAGTCCGTAATGGTTGATGATTTGCGATTGCTTCTGCAGCCACTCCGCCCAGCACGGTTGACAGAATTCCGCTCCGATCTTTTGCCCCAGCTCTGTTGGCACGGGCGCGTATCCGATCGGCGGTCGCTTCTGACCACAACGGCCGCATTTGATTTTATCTGACATAGAGACTCTCCTCGGCTGGACTATACAAGCGCGCTTCGAACGCGTGCGGCGCCATCCGACAGTGCCGCTCTGATTGCTTCGAGCACCTGATCATCCTTGGGACGAAAAAGTGATAACGGCTGGACCTGACGGTGTCGAATAACGCCGTGGCCATCTATCACGATAACCGCCCGAGCCGATCGCCCCGGTATCCACGACTTAACACCATATAATGCTGTCACATTCCCGTCCGGATCCGCCAGCAAACGCATAGGAAGCCGGTGATTTTCGCTGAACTTCAAATGCGATTCCACCGTGTCGGTTGAGACGCCGACCAGTTCGGCCCCGGTCTCGACATAATCGGACCAGCGGTCGCGGACTGAACACATTTGTTTGGTGCAGACTGGTGTCTCATCGCCCGGATAGAAGAGCATCACAACCACTTGCCCGCGCTTGTCTGATAACCGCCAGGGCTCTCCGCGCTCGTCCTTCAAAGTGAAGTCGGGTGCCTGCTCGTCTACATGCGTCCCAATCGGCCAACTCATTTTTTACGCACCACAACTTTCGATTGCTTCAAGAATGTATTGGATTGCCCGAGAAGTTATAGCATCGCGGGGCGCGTTTCTCCAATTCGTGCATTTGGAGTGCGCTGGCTTGGCAGCGCTTTCGATAAGGAAGCAGAATTTGAACAGGATGGACAGGACAGGCAGGATAGAAAGCGAAAACAGGTCGCACTACTAGCCCTATGCTCCCAGTCTCTAGTTCATCCCGTCCTGTCTATCTCGTTCCTCCTGTACATCCTATTAATGCTATTCCAGCCCTGCGCGCGCTGTTGGCGGTTGAAAGCGGCGCCAAGCCGCTGCAGTCCAAAGGCCGCGCTGCTTACTTGCTGGGAAACTATGTTATAACGGCTTGCCGGTTTCGCCCGACCAGTTAATAAGGTTATGCGCCAGTATCACGACCTACTAAAATCGATCCTCGCCAATGGCACGGAGCACGAAGACAGGACCGGTGTGGGTACGATTTCGCATTTCGGATTTCAAACTCGCTTCGATCTGAGGGATGGATTTCCCATCGTCACTACAAAGAAGGTACCGTTCCGATGGATCGCGGAGGAGCTATTCTGGTTTCTTTCGGGCGATACAAACGAGGCCAATCTGCGAGCCAGGGGGGTCGACATCTGGACCGAATGGGCTGATGAAGCACACACGCGCCGCTTCTCTCGCGAACCTGGGGACCTGGGGCCGGTCTATGGTTATCTTTGGCGCTCGTTTGGCGGAAATTACCCCGCACTCGACGGAATTGACCAGATCGCACGACTGATCGAGACGATTGAAAAGAACCCGAACTCCAGGAGGCTGATCGTGACGGGTTGGGACCCGCGCGTCGCCGACCAGGTTGACCTTCCACCGTGTCACACACTCTTCCAGTTCAAAGTCGAGAATGAAAAGACGCTACACTGCCAACTCTATCAGCGATCGGCGGATGCGTTTTTGGGGGTTCCATTCAATATCAGCAGCTACGCGCTGCTGACGCACATGGTCGCGCATGTTTGCCGCTTGGAGGTTGGCGACTTTATCTACTCGCTGGGCGACTACCATATCTACCGAAATCACCTGGAGCAGGTCGAAGAGCTGTTGGCGCGAGAACCTTTTCAACTTCCACGTCTGGAGATCGCACACGGATCGGGTGAGTTGCGCGGACTCGAAGGTTTGCTCCGTATGAGTTACCACGAGTTGAACCTAGTCGGGTATCAATCGCATGGGAAGATCGCTGCGCCGGTCGCGATCTGATTGCACGAACGACCGGCGACAACATAGGAAAATCCCAAAGTATGGCAATCATCGGCATCGTCGCGGTTGATCGCAAGGGAGCGATCGGCAAAGGCGGAACCATTCCCTGGCACTACTCAGAGGATCTGAAGTTCTTTAAGCGGCAGACCACCGGCAACGCCTGCGTGATGGGACACCGGACGTGGAAAGCGCTTGCGAAGCCGCTACCCAACAGACTGAATGTCGTGATGAGCACGCAGTCGTCGATCGACCGGCAAGAGAGCGCGATCCATTTGAGAGACAGGGCCTCAGTGCTGTCAATTAGTTCATACCTCGCCTGCGACCTCTACATCATAGGCGGGGCGCAGATCTATCAGGCATTCCTGGACGACATAGAGAGGTGGATCGTGACGGAGATTCCGCTTGCAGTGGAGGATGCAGATACTTTTATTCCGACGGATTATTTGAAAGGGTTCAAATCTCACGATTCGCTGGAGCTTGACGGGGGTTTAAAGGTTTCGTTTTACGACCGAGGCTGAAGGAAAGAGCGGGGGCTACGCCCCCTTCCCGACCCTGAGGTTACTGTAGAGTGGCTTTACAGCGCACGGCTATTGAAAGTCTCTGATGTCTTTGAACGGTGTCTCGCTGTTGGTAAAGTCCGGACGGTAGTAATGCGAGGCCCCGTCGAACTCCTGCATCCAGCCTTCTTCCATCCCAAGCTCATCCAGCGCCGAAAGCGCGCGCAACCATTCCGATTCGGTTATGCGGCGCGAGAGCAGGGTGTACCGCGTGTCTGTTGCGGCGCGATTGGTGGCGTAGTACTGCGCCATCATCGAAACGGCGACCTTCGGACTCAAGCTGTCTCGGATCCATTCAAGAGACTCGCGAATGCCCCCAAGGTCGTTAGGAAGAACCAGAAGCCGAATCACGAGCCCGCGTTTGAGCAGCCCATCGGAGCCGAAAACCAGCTCATCACCTGTTTGCCTGTACATCTCCGCGATCGCGCGACGCGCATGGTCCTTGTAACCTCTGACTTTCGAGTATTCGTAGCCCGCCTCATTCTCGGCGTACTTCAGGTCTGGCAGGTAAACGTCGACCACCCCATCAAGCAGCCTGAGCACTTCAACCGAATCATAGGCATTGGTGTTGTAGACGATGGGAAGGCGAAGCCCTTGTTGCGCCGCAAGCAAAATCGCGCGCGCCATCTGCGGCACGAAATGCGTCGGCGAAACGAAGTTGATGTTGTGGCAGCCGCGCGACGCCAGCTCGAGCATCATCTCGGCCAGGCGCTCGTGACTGATCTGATTTTTGAGCTGCTCTTTGTGCGTTTGAGAGATCTGAAAGTTCTGGCAATAGACGCACCGCAGATTACAGTTGCCGAAGAAGATGTTGCCGGCGCCATGAGTTCCCGCCAGCGCAGGCTCCTCGCCGAAGTGTGCGGTGTAAGACGAGACGATCGGCAACCGTCCGGAATAACAGGCGGCGATCTCGTCCTTCAGCCGGTTATTCAGACAGTCGCGCGGGCAGATTGTGCAACGCTCGAGCAAGGCTTCGAGCTGAGTCACTCTATTCTCGAGCTCACCGTTTTCCAGTAAGTTGTTATACGAAGGTGTATTCATCCATCTACGAACTGCCAACTGCCCACCGCCCACCGACCTCACTCATGTTTTCGAAAATGCACGTGGTGCGGCTTGTGTCGTTCTACGATCTCAGCCGGCGCAAAATGCTTGGTGAAGCGCCAGATAAAGTCCATCTCGATATGAATGGTGCTCAGCGCCAGGCGCGCCTCAAAAATTAGAAGCATACTGCCGTAAAAGAGAAAGCCCGCGCCGATGAGCGCTACCACCACAGGAAGCCAACTGTAGCGCGTGCTGGTGACTGCGACAATACCTATGGCAACGCTGGTCGAGACAAAGATCCCCAGGGCCGTGTAGAAAATTGTCATCGACCGTTGAAGGATTCGCGCGCGACTGGTCAGCTTATCGAGCTGAGCGAAGATGACTGCGCGCCTATCGTCCAGCAGTTCTATCTCTCCTTCTACTTTCGCCAGCTCCTCCAGCTTATCCGACAATCCGCGCACGCGGTCAACCACGCGTCCGAGACGCGACGAGGTGGAGAGAATCATCGTGCCGCAGGCTGAAATCAACACCGCAGGCGTGATCATGGCCGTCAAAACGGTCAGCGCTGATGAGAGACCTTCCATTGCGAATCGTTTCCAGGTTGACGATCATTTATATCGTTTAGGGGTGCGCAAGGGCAACCGCGGGTGGTCCAAGGTCGAAGTGCTCTCAGCGCTTCAGGAATCATGTCTCGCAAGGATCGCCTCACGTAGTTTGTCACGTTAGTGTGATATGAGTGTGACATGCGAAAAGCTCTGGCGCGAGTATGTTATTCTCTGCCGCGATCGCACGACGGGTCTGACAAAGGCCAGACGCTGCGACAAAGGTTTTCAATTTAGAACAAGAGGAGCGATACGATGAGCGAACAAGGGCTGAGTGACAAACGAGAAGTTCAAGGGCGTGAAGCTCAAGGCGGCAGCGGTGGGCCGGAAGAAGAACATCACGGAGGCAAGGCCATTGGACGCGCAGTAGGCGTCGGGACTGGCCCCGGGTCCCAGCAATCCGCCAGCAAACGTAGCGCTAAAGGCCAGTCAAAGACAGGCGGCAACGCCGGCGGTGGCCGAGGATCCGCAGGGGGCGGAAAGGGAAAGACAAAGAAGGCCGTTGCCTCGAAGTCGGGAACTAAAGGAAGCACGAAAGGCGGCGCCGGCAAGGGCGGGAGCAGTTCAAAGACAACGAGCAAAGGCGCAGGGAAAGCTGGCGGGAAAGCAGGCTCGAAGAGTGGAGGCGGCGCTTCGAAGAAGGCCGGGAAAACCGCAGGCTCGAAAGGCCAAAAGGGAAGCGGCGGCTCCGGCAAATCCGGTGGCGCAAAGGGCGGGTCAACCAAGGGTGGTAATCGCGGAGCTTCCAAGGCCGGCGGTAGTAAGAAACGGTCCGCAAAACGGGAAAGCGCCGGGATTCTTGACACTGCAACGGCCTTTGTCGGCACAGCAGCTTCGGTGGTTTCCAATGCCATCACAAACTGGACTGGGGGCGCGAAGAAGGGAAAGAAAGCGGGAACCAGCGGCAAGGGCAAGTCGAAGAAGCGAGGGTGAGTCAATCGAGCCCGTGAAGCGGGCGACTGAAAACGGAATTGGCGCCTCGATCCTGGTGCATTTCAGCCGTCCTCTTCGCGGACCGATCGTCTCCACGTTCATCTCATATGTCCCCACTCGATCTGAAGAAACTAGAGGGAGCGCGTAAGTCAGCGCTCCCTAAGTTTGTCTCGCCGCAGCTTGCCACACTCGTCAAAAATGCGCCCGTGGGTGACGAGTGGCTGCATGAGATGAAATTCGACGGCTACAGAATGGTCTGCCGAATCGATCGCGGCGACGTGCAGTTCTGGAGCCGTAACGGCAAGGACTGGACCGCAAAATTTCCCAACGTCGCCGCGGCCGTAAAGTCGCTTCCATTGAAAAGCGCGATTCTCGATGGCGAGATCGTGATCGTCGACGCTGAAGGGCGGTCGAGCTTTCAGAAACTCCAGCGCGCGATGAAGGAAAGCAGTAGAGCCAACTTTGTCTTCGAAGTGTTCGACATCATCCATCTGGACGGGACTGACCTCACTCAGATTCCGTTGGTTCAAAGAAAGACAGTCCTCAAGACACTCTGCAAAACGGCTGGTCGTCGCGCGACCGTGCGTTACAGCGAACACGTAGTGGGAAACGGGGACGCATTCTTCAGGCAAGCATGTAAGCTCGGACTGGAAGGAATTATTTCCAAGCTCGCCGATTCAAAATACGAATCGACGCGCAGCAAGTACTGGCTCAAGGTCAAATGCAATAAGGAGCAGGAATTTGTGATAGCCGGATACACTCCCACCTCCACCAGCCTACCGGGTTTCGGATCGTTGATTTTGGGAGTCTATGAAAAGGGCAAGCTGGTCCACGCAGGTCGCGTCGGCACCGGCTTCAGTTTCAAGCAACGCATCGAGCTGAAGAAGCAACTGGACAAACTCGCACGACCGAAGACTCCGTTTGCCGTGATGCCAAAAGACCCGGGCCTGCGCGAAGCTCACTGGGCCGAACCTAAGATGATAGCTCAGGTCGTCTTTACGGAGTGGACTTCCGATGGCTCAATCCGCCATCCATCCTTTAAGGGTCTGCGCGAGGACAAAAGCGCGAAAGAAGTTGTGCGGGAAGTTCCGAAGCGTTGATCGGGTAGAGAGGGGCAGCCGCCCGACCGTGAAGGAGGGCTTCGAACTCGCTCGATCCGTCGTCGGATTCGTCAATCGGCGTTCCGCCTGTAATCGTGACCGCGTCCTAAGCCGGGGCGAATCTAGGCACGGGCCTCTCTAGAGACTTGACCGAGCCATTTTCCTTCGGGATCAAAATACGTAGATCTTGGGTAACCGAACGCATTCCAAATTGAGTCGCAATAGGGCCTAAGCAAACTCTGAACCACTTCCCAGTATCGCGGCACGTTATCATGAACCGGTCCGCGGAAGCCTTCCAGCGGTAACTCCTGTAAGTTTTCAATTACAAGTCCGCTTAAGAAAAGATTTGGTCGGTCGATGCGATGGCGAGAAAGACTATGTCTATAACCCCCTGGTGAGTCGCCCACGTAGAACAGGGCTCTTACCGACAGATTACAACCTTTTACGCCGAGTAATGAGATCGAGACTAAGACGGGCGAGGTGACACCAAGGCTCTTCAGCAACGCAAGACGACGACCGACGCCCTTGAAGATCGCTCTGTCAAGTTCAGTGGCACCAATGGATTCATTCGTGTTGCGACTACCCTCGAAATCGGTGGTGAGTTCACCGGAGTCAACTTCTAGCGTGGAACCCGACCGGTACAGTTGAAAGAAATCCTCCCGGTTGGTTACGAGTACGCCGTCAAAATTTATCCTGGCGGTCCCCTCTACGTCACCGCTTAGTCGCAAGTTCTCACTCTCACGGTGGAGCGCTTCCACAATATCAATTCCATACCCCGGCCTGACGGAATCGAAAGGCTGAAGTTGCAAGACAAGTAACGAACGCCGATCACTATCGGTGGACGAAGAGCCGATGTTGGACCAATCCTTCTCGAAGGGAATGTCATAACGCTGAAACACTTCATGTAGTCGCTCCTCCCTGACCGTCTCCAAACGCTGGACGAGGGTATCACTGAGAAGGAAGGCGGTCCGGAGTTCGGTTACGTTCATAGCGTACACCCCTGCAGAGTTCCGCGCGTAAAATCGCCAGTGATTTCTGTGCCTAACAACGTGTGGGCCGTGCCAGCTTCTCGGAACGCGGACGACCAAAGCGAATCCACCCGAACTAAGCTGAATATCGCGGATGACAACACCGATCAGCCTTTCGTCAATACTGCTATTGAGGAGTTCGAACATCCAAAGCTTGGTGGCATCGGCTCCGACTCCTATCAGTCCGACCAGCTCGGCGGCTCTGCCCGCGTCTTCCGGACTAGATCTTTCCTCCTTAATACCATATATGATGTCGCCCCCCTCCGAGTTCGCCATCGCCGAAACGTCCTTAAGGAACTCCCTTTTCTCCTCGTCACTGTTGCCGGGCAACTTCAACTTGAATTCGAGCTGCGTGTCTTCACTTTTTCCTTCGCGTACAAGGGAGTGTAGATCGCTTTCGGTGATTGCTTCTATAGCTGTGTGAAGCATCGGTGTCTCCTGATCTTTGCTCACATGCCTCTCTCAGCAAACACCTGAACCAGGTTTACCAGAGTCTCGGTCGACTTCTCCAGGCCTTTGACAGAGTTGAATTCTAGTTTGCCATGAAAGTTGTGGCCGCCAGTAAAGAGATTCGGCGTCGGCAAACCTCTGAAGGTCAAATTCGCCCCATCGGTGCCGCCGCGAATAGCGCGAATGTGAGGCGTTAATCCGGCGCGGCGCGAGGCTTCCATCGCGTAGTCGGTCAACTGCGGAAAGTCCTTCAAGACTTCTTTCATGTTCTTGTAATTCTCTTTCACGTCCACGCGTATCTTCACCTTGGGGAACTTCAGGCCCGTCATCCTGGCCAGGCGCCGGATCAGTTGCTCCTTGGCATTCAAGCCGCTCAGCTCAAAGTCGCGCAACAGTATTTTAATGCTCGACTCTTCGGCATCGAGTGTGCCTGTATAAGGATGCACGAAACCGACGCGACCCTCAGTCGTCTCGGGAAGCATGTTGGGCGGGAAGCGCGTCATGAAATCAGCAGCGGCGTAAGCCGAGTTGATCATGATTCCCTTGGCCGTGCCGGGATGCGTGTTCTTTCCCTGAAAGTGAACGGTCGCGGTGCGCGCGCTCCATGTCTCGTTGGCGATCTCTCCAAGTTCCTCGCCATCGACCGTGTACGCGAACTTCGCACCGTAACCCTTAACATCGAATTTATCTATGCCGCCGCCGACTTCTTCGTCAGGAGTGAAAGCGATGGCCAATCCGCCATGCTTTATCTGAGGGTTCTGTTTGAGGATGTCGATCATCGTCATTATCTCGGCGCATCCCGCTTTGTCGTCGGAGCCAAGCAGAGTAGTCCCGTCGGCAGTGATGATGTCATCGCCGATCAGATTCTTGAGGTCGGGGTTCTTCGCCAAGGTGATTATCTGAGTCGGGTCCTTTGGAAGCGTGATGTCGCCACCGCGATAGTTTTTGTGAATAGTCGGGTTTACGTTCTCGCCCGAGACCTCGGGTGAGGTATCCATGTGGGCCATGAACCCAATGACCGGGACCTTTGAATTATCTGGGAGATTGCCGGGCACCATTGCATAAACGATGGCGAACTCGCTGACGCGAACGTCCTTCGCGCCAAGGGCCCTCAGCTCCTTCGCAAGCAGGTTGGCAAGCACCTTTTGCTTATCCGTGCTGGGCACTTTGTCCTGGTCCTCTTTCGACTGAGTATCGATCTTCGCATAACGGAGAAAGCGGTCGAGCACCGATTCCGTGGGCGGATTTGTTTGAGCGTATATGGTTGATGTGAAAAGTATGAGTGCTGTGATGATAAAGTAGCGTTTCATTTTCTGGCCTCTTATGGTTGCGTTGTGAGCCCCGGTTACAGGAGTTCTCGTGCCTGCATCTAACCCAGATGTGTGCCGCCCGCTTCTAGTTTCTTGAGTTCCTCGTCCATCTTTCCCGCCAGCATCAGCCCGAACATTTTTTGATCGGCGATGAACGACCAAAGCGGGTACTTAAAGGTAGCGGGCCTATTCTTCTCTACGAAATAGTGTCCGACCCAGGCCGCAGCGTATCCCGGAATCAGCGCGAGCGGGAGCCACTTCCATTTCTGGTTAGCCGCGAGCACGCCTAAGCATGCAAGCGCGGTCGCCGTTCCGACAAAGTGCATGGCCCGTGTGGTGGGCTGACTATGCTCAGCCACATAGTAAGGCCAGAACTCTTCAAAGGATTCGAACTGTTGCTCTGACATAGGGACGTGCCTCGTTGCGGGTCTTGGTAATTACGCCAAAGGCGTTAGCGAATTCCAGCCCAGGGCAACGCCCTGGGTAAATCGAGGTTATCGAAATCGTGTCAACCCTGTAAGGGTTCGCCGGTTCCGCCAGTTTCACGCGGGGGCACGCCAACGCCTTCAGCGTTGTCGCGGTCGAAGCTACGTCTGAGACCCAGGGCGTTGCCCTGGGCTGGAATTCGCGAACGCCTTCGGCGTAAAAAGCATGTCGCTGCTCCTGCTCCTGCCACCTAAACCGCGCTCATTCCTCGCTACCAAACAACCTCTGAAAATCCTCCGATGCCGTTCGCGGGACGCGTACCAGTTGAAGATTTTCCTCAACGTGTTCGCGGCGGCTCATGCCGATCAAGGCAGTGGTGATCCCCGGCGTCGATCGCACAAACTGTATCGCCGTTTGCGCATCGGTCGCGAGAGACCCCAAGGGTTCTCGAATGTTTTCAGAGAGACCGTGTGCGACCTTGCCTTGCAGGAGCGACGCGCTGGCAACAATAGTAACGCCCAAAGCGCTCGCCGCTTCGAGCACCGACAGCTGCTCGCCTTCCACGCTTTGATTCACGGTAGTCAAAGCTTCGGGCATGGCCAGGTTGAACGGAAGCTGTATGAAGCGAAAGCCGTGCTCCGCGCCTCCGACTTC
>JAVHWA010000114.1:0-13233 GCA_032160165.1 Acidobacteriota bacterium | reverse complement strand
TCAACCCACCTGTGCAGCTCTCGGCAACCGCAATCGTAAAACCGCTGACGGTCAGCCGAAGACCGAGAACTTCCTCCATTTTCTCGCCGTGAAAAGCGAAGATCGCATGGCCCAGTCGTTCTTCAATCTGTCCTGATAGACCGTCGAGCAAAAGCTCAGCGTCTTGTTCTGTCTTCGCTTGTGCGGTCAGGTGAATCTCGATCTCACTCCGATTGAAGAGTATTGTGGTTTGTGGATTAATGAACTGCGTATAGACGGGAGCAATCAATTCGTCGACCGCGGATTCTCCCATTCCTGCGACTCGCAGGATGCGCCGAGCGACACGGACGTCGCCGGCTTTAGATGCGAGCTTGGGCGCCACGAAGCTCACGAACATCGGGCGCATCTCTCGCGGCGGTCCCGGCAACAGAATTACGCTGTGGCCTAAATGCTCGAGATACAATCCCGGCGCCGAGCCGTTCGGATTATCCAGCACTTCAGCACCGTCGATGATCATCGCTTGACGCGAGTTGATCTCGGGCATTTGCCGCCCCATCCGCAGAAACTTCGATCGAATACCTTCGAGCACGCTCTCGTCCAGCACCAGTCTACGGTTCATAGCTCGCGCTGCAATCTTGCGTGTGATGTCGTCTTCTGTTGGTCCCAACCCTCCAGTTGTAATGACGACGCCGGATCGCCTGAGAGCGTCTTTAATAGCCTCTTCCAGCCGCGCGTCATCGTCTCCCACAATGGTCTTAAGTTTGACTTCGATACCCAGGCTATTCAGCCTCTCGGTCAACCAAAGACTGTTGGTGTCGGTGCGGTCGGGCGTAAGCAGCTCGGAACCTATCGCGATGATTTCAGCGGTTATCATTGTGAGGTGAATGGTAGACGGAGAATAGTGAATCGTAAATGGTGAATGGTGAATGGAAGATGAAGGCAATCGGAATCGACCATTCACCATTCACCATCCACCGGCTCTTACGCTGTTCGCTTCTCTTCTTCGTAGACGTCGCGCAGGACTTCTGTGATGGAAGGTGGAGGCGCAAGCGGTCCCTGACGACCGACGTTCGCAGGAGCATGTTGATCCTGGTCGATTGAACGCCCGTTGAAGAATGAGCCTGTCGATTGCCCGGAGGATAAAGTGGGGATCACGCTCAACCGCTCGCGACATTCCGCCAACAAGAATGCTGCGCGATGATGGCGAGCTCGGTCGAGGTTGCGGATAGCGGCGAGGGTCTTGGGAGCGACGCTTTGCTCTCGTTCCAGTTTTCGCAGGATATGGACGTAACGTCGCAGGTCCGCTGAAGGAGTATGGCGATGTCGCTCGTCGGAAAGATCGTTTTCGACTATGTAGGAGAGATGTTCGGCTGCCGCATCATGATCGCCTGCCTTATGGTATAAGGCGCCGAGAGCGAAGTAGATCAACGGCGGCGGGTCCGGCATCAGATGCAGCACGCGCTCTCCACGCTCTAATACGTCGGCGATCTCAAATCCAAACCAGTGGCGTTCCTCGTCTCGCAGAACGTCGTTGGCTGCGATATAGAACTCGAAGATGCGGCCGGTCTCTTGATGTTCGTTATGCTGTACTGTGCGCCAGATGAAAAAGGTGATGGTGGCGAAGAAGATGATGACTGAGAATGGAATTCCCATAACGCCGAGCATGGCAACGATAATTAAGATCGCGAGCAGTCGTTGCGTCGTTTCTCTAGCCTTGCTGGTCATAACAGCGTAATCCGGGAGCTGAATTCAGAATCTACGCCCAAAGCATGAAGTACTGATTTTTTATGCCCGCTCTTCAAATTCTACGCCTGATGGCGGCGCCGGCTTCTTTCGTCGAAAGCGCGCCACCGAGGTCGCGAGTCGTTTCCTTCTCACGGACCGCTTCAGCGACGGCTTCCTCTACTGCTTCGCTCGCGTCATCGTGGCCCAGGTATTCTAGCATCATCGCCGTACTGAGAATAGAGCCAATTGGATTCGCCACGCCTTTCCCGGCCAGCGGCGGTGCACTCCCATGGACCGGCTCAAATAAAGAGATGCGTCCGGGATGAATGTTGCCCGAGGCAGCCATCCCGAGTCCGCCCTGAAGTGCGGCACCAAGATCGGTCAGGATATCTCCAAACAGATTGTTGGTGACGATGCAGTCGTATTGCGACGGGTCGAGCACCATGAACATTGCCATCGCATCAACGTACTGGTGATTGGCCTCGATTTCGTCGTAACCGGCCGCGACCTCCCTGAACACTCTCTGCCAAAGATCGCCACCGAAGCGCTGTACATTGGATTTGTCCGCCATGGTCACTCGGCGGCGGCGGTGCTTACGCGCATACTCGAAAGCGGCAACGATAATGCGCTCGACGCCCTGCCTGGTGTTTAGTTCCTCTTGCGTCGCGATTTCATCCGCAGTTCCCTTCCGAAGAAATCCTCCCGCCCCGCAATAAGCACCTTCGGTGTTCTCTCGAAAGACGACGAAATCGATATCCTCGGGGCTTCGGTCTCGTAACGGCGAGAGCCTCGCGTCAAGTAACTTGACGGGTCGCAGATTGATATAGAGGTCAAGCCCGCGACGCATCCCCAGCAAGATCTCTTCCGCGTGCTTGTTGGAGGGGACCCTGAGATCGCCGAACGCTCCGGCTAAGATCGCATCAAAGTCGCGCGTCAGCATTTCGAGTGCGCCTTCGGGTAACGCCACGCCCTCGCTCAAAAACTTATCGGCGCCCCAATCGAAATGGGTCAACTCCAAATCTACGCTATGTGTCTGGCGCAAGTGTTCGAGAACTTGCACCGCTTCGCCGCTTACCTCCGGTCCGATTCCGTCCCCGGGAATGATTGCGACTCTTTTTGCTCGCTCCGTCATTGAGGCACACAGAGCACGGGCACGCGCGATCCTCGCAGGACCTTCTCGGCGGTCGAGCCAAATAACAGCTCCTCGGGCGGAACCCTGCGGCCCCGCATTCCCATCACGATCATTGGTAAATCGAGGTCTCGCGCAATCTTCAGAATCTCGACGAACGGTGTACCGATGACTACCATTCGCTCGATATCGACGCCGTCAGTCTCAAGCCCTTCCATCATCGTCGAAAAATCAGCCTCGGCGCGTTCTTTCATTCGAGCTGTAATTTCGTCAGATGTCCCAAGGCCGGCGGCGACGGCGTCGTTAACGAAGTGTCCGTCGATAAAATGAAGGAGGGTTAGATCACCGTCCGGCGCAGCGATCGCGATAGCTACTCGCACAGCGTTAAAAGAGCATTCGGAAAAGTCGACTGGAACGAGACTGTCAGGCGCTTTGAACACGAGCACCTCCTTTGCCGGACAATGCCGGTGATTGTTCAGGGCTGGGCGCGCGTGCTGGACAGGCGCTGCTCGATGCGTGGGAGGCTTGCCAGGACGACGTCTCCGACGATCTTCAAGCTCTCAGGAGAGATCTTATCGAGGGTGTCTTCAGGCTTATGCCAGTACTCATACGTGTTGAGTTGAATGATGTCCAAGGATTGAATGCCCGCTTCGAGGAAGGGCACATGGTCGTCGCCGTCACAGTGCTCGATTTCCTCTATGAAGTTCTTCTCGTAGCCCAATTCGCGGGCAGTGTCCCAAACAGCGTCGATCAGCCATCTCGTGCTCAGCACTTCGTTGCGGCCCAGTTCTAAATTCTTGTAGCCCATCATGTCGAGCAAGATGAGGGCGCGAACGCGTTTGATCTCGCCACTATCCTGGAGCTTTTTGGCGAAGTGCCGGCTTCCGTAAGTGTTGTCCGGACCGTCAGGATTCTTGCACTGGTCCCATTCCTCGCAAAACGCCTCTTCACCATCGAAGAACACAAACCAGTAGGTAAAGTGCGACTTCTTGCCACTGGTCGCCATGGCTCGCGCCATTTCCATAAGCGTTCCGGTAGATGAGCCGCCGTCGTTCGCACCAACAAATCGAAATTGCTTAAATAGCTTCGTGTCGTAGTGGCTGGAAAGAATAATCACATCGCTTGATTCGCCTGGAAGTTCAGCGATGACGTTTACCATCTTACGATCGCCGAGGGGAGTCTTCGGGGCAAATTCGTCGGCCGTTACGTTCAGGCCATAGGATTTCAACTCGGCGACTATATACTCGCGCGCTTTCGCGAGCTCCGCAGACCCCGCCGGACGCGGACCAATTTCAACCTGCTTGCGCACATGTTCAAAGGCCCGCGCACCGTCGATCGTCAACCCCGATTTCGCTGTCGTGGGTAGAGGCGACGGCGCGGGCGACGCGTTCGAGGCGACGCTTGATGGCTTGTTGCCTCCATTGCAGGCCGCCAGAAAAATTGAAAGGACCGCGATCAGGACAAACGCGAACCCTGCGTGAATGCTGTTCGAACGTGTGGATTTTGAATTAGCAGGTTTCCGCATTATTGACAGTGCGCAACGGCGCGAAAATTTCAGGTTTCCGGTCTATAGGTTAAGAGCTGACTGCAATTTGTAGAGAACGTTTCATTCGAGCGTGTGTTCCAATGGAAGCCGTCCCTCAAGCTCCACCTTCGGGCACTAGCCTTTTTAGACTTGGGAACCCAGGTCCGGCTCCGGCCTCACGGTCTGTGGTTCCGGCGGGCAATGCTCAGCTGGGTGATGAACTGCACGCTCCCGCTGCTCCAGGGTTCTGCCGCGGCCTGCCATCACATTCATGACCTTCTCGCCAAGCATCACCGGAACATTGATCACGGCGTCGAGGGCTTGAATCAGCGTGACGGCTTCAAGCTCTATCAGCGTCGCAAGCTTCCGCTTAAGCGGCAACTGGCGAAACTCCTTACGCACGTCCTTCACAGTCTCATTCGAAGTTTCCGCTCGCGCGATTGCTGGTACGGGTCGAACAACTACTGCTCCCTCGGTCTCTACTTTCACCTGACACGCGAGTCGTTCTCCGGCGGCGAGCCTCGACGGCGATAGATGTGATCGCTCCGCCTCGGTTAAAGGGGAAAGCAGGGCTGCGCCTTTTTCGACCACCACCGCACAGGTATCACAATCTCCACGACCTTCGCAATCGGCAGGTAAACGTAGGCCCAGGCGGTTTGCTGCGGCCCAGAGATACGTGCCTTCGGCGATGAGTCCGCCGGGACCATCCGGCTCGAATCGTATTTCAACGCTCATCTGAGATGTCCATTCCGCGTCAGGGCGCTGTGTCGAGAGACTATTTGCAGGGAGACATTAGGAAATTACACTGGAATGAAGGTAAAGGCAAAGGCCGTAAATAGTAAATCGTAAACAGAGACATGCCCAATCCATTTACAATTCACGATTTACTATTCATGGCCTTACTTGGCGGCGGTTGCGATTCGCACCGGAGTTGAGTCAGCGGGTTCGCTGGTCTTGCGCTCTCGCGCGGCGCGACGGCACTTGGCGCAGATACCCAGGATGCGCAGGAGATGCTGCTTCACTTCGAACCGATGCTTGGCGGCCATCGCGTCTTGAATCGCCTCAAGCTCCGCGGAATAGAATTCGATGATCTCGCCACATTCCATGCAGATCATATGGTCGTGATGTTCATGCTTGTAGTTGTGCTCGTAGTGGGTGCGGCCGTCACCGAATCGAACCTCACGAGCAAGCCCTGCTTCTGACAAAAGTTTGAGCGTTCGATAGACGGTGGTCTGGCCGATGGTGGGGTCTTCGGCCTGAACGAGCCGGTAGAGATCTTCGCTCGAAAGATGTCGTTCCGTTCGAAGAAAGACCTCCAGGATCAAGTCGCGTTGGGCAGTGCGTTTGAGCCCGGCTTTCTGTATGTGTTTGAGAAAGACTTCCTGCTCTTCTGTCATACGTCTCAGGTCTGTGTTCATTCCAACGAGGCCGCTGTCAACGGGCATTCTAACATCGTGTAGGCGCAGTGGAAAGAAGAGGAGTTTGGGGTGTCGGAGTTTTGGGTTTGGAGTTTCGGGTTTCGGGTTTCGGGTTTCGGGTTTGGAGTTTCGGGTTTGGAGTTGCAGCTGTGAACTCTCGGGCGCCCTTTGGAGTGCTCCGACTTGCCGGAGCTTTCGTCGCAGCCTCTGGACTCGTGCACACCTCGACACCTGAAGGCTTGAAACTCCGAACCCGAAACCCGAAGCCCTAAACTCAGAACCAGGAGGCTGCGACCAGTAATCTACACCGCTTATTGGAGAGGGCGTCCGCGGCGTGCTATCTTTTCGCCCTGGTGCCGGGGTGGCGGAATGGCAGACGCTACGGACTTAAAATCCGTTGTCCGTAAGGGCGTGCGGGTTCGACTCCCGCCCTCGGCACCAATACCAATCTCACTGCTTTCATCATTTGCGGTTCATTGGGCCTTCGGTTTCGTCAATACGCCAGATCCGCCGTTTGCCAATTGATTCGGGGTACCTGGTTTGCTAAGGTCGTCGTAATGTCCGAGGGTTCCACTGAGCAGATAGATGAGCAGATACGCGAACTAGTCGACTCCCTTTATCGCGTGGATTCGGGACGAATCCTGGCAACTCTGATCCGCTTGCTGGGTGATTTTGATCTTGCCGAGGAGGCGATGCACGAAGCCTTTGCCGCTGCGCTGAGCGGGTGGCCGAAGAGTGGAGTACCCGGCAACCCGCGACCATGGTTGATTTCGACGGCCCGATTCAAAGCCATTGATACTCTGCGTCGACGTGCAAGATTTGATGCGTCTCAAGACGAGCTCGTGCGATATCTCGAAGCGCAATGGAGTTCGGCGCAAAGTTCCGATGAAGAGGAGAGCCTTGAGGATGACCGCCTGCGTCTGATTTTTACGTGCTGTCATCCAGCTCTCCCGCCGGAAGCGCGCGTTGCGCTCACCTTGCGTGAGGTGTGCGGGCTGACAACCGAGGAGATCGCCAAGGCCTTCCTCACAACTCCGCGTACGCTGGCGCAGCGCATTGTGCGCGCCAAGGCAAACATTCGTGAGACACCGATTCCGTACGAAGTGCCGCCGCCCGAGGAATTGCCGGAGCGACTGGGCGCCGTGCTTCACGTCATATATCTCGTCTTTAACGAGGGTTATTCGGCTGCGGCGGGAACGGAGGTAACGCGGGCCGAGCTAACCGGCGAAGCGATTCGACTGGGCCGGTTGCTGACCGAACTCCGATCGGAGCAACTCCGATCGGAGCCGGAAGTCATTGGGCTGCTTTCGCTGATGTTGCTACAGGAATCTCGTCACTCCGCCAGAACATCGCCGACTGGAGAGCTGATTTTGTTGGAGCACCAGGATCGCTCGCTCTGGAACCGGGAGCAGATCGCGGAGGGGGTGGCGCTGGCGGAGCAAGCCCTGAAGTCCCACCGCTTCGGTTCTTACACATTGCAGGCTGCGATTGCGGCCGGTCATGCCCAGTCGGAATCAGTCGCAGGCTCCGACTGGCGGCAGATTCTCGCGCTTTACGACCGTCTGTTAAGTATTCACCCGTCGCCAGTGGTACAGCTAAATCGTGCCGTGGCAATTGCCATGTGCGATGGTCCAGAGGCGGGTCTGGCGGAGATCGACGCGTTGTTGGAACATGGCGAATTGGCAAATTACTACCTGGCGCATTCAGCCCGCGCAGATATGTACCGCAGGCTCGGCAGGACGGCTGAGGCCCGGTCCTCTTATGAGAAAGCCCTGGCGCTGACCCAACAGGAACCGGAGCGGCAATTCCTGCAAGAGCGGATTCGGCAGCTGAAATAAAAAGAGATGGGGCTTTGCACAAGATGTCAAAACGTTAGCCACGTGGGAAGACTTTCAGAGGATGAATAACGCTGAAGGCGTTCGCTAATGTCAGCCCAGGGTTGCGTTTTGGCAACCCTGGGTGAAGGCATCTCATTTCCAGTAGGGGCAACTCTGAAGGAGTTGCGTAGGGGGTCTATCGCCGCAAAACCGCGCAACCCTTTCAGGGTTGCGAACAATCTCCTCGGGCACTTTTGAACCCAGGGTTTCAAAGCAAACCCTGGGCTGACATTAGCGAACGCTTTCAGCGTACTTCATCCCTGGGCTTTATCGGCGAGCTCGGTAACGCTCATTTTTCTTTTCGCCATGACGTCGATGTTACTGATGACTGCTATGTTCGTTTAGACAATCAGGTCGTTCTCAGATTTTATCGCCACGGCATTTTGTAATCTCCGCTCAAACACCGCCGCGGCTGTGGCGATGATGGCAGAGACCAAAATAATGAAGGCACCCATCATGACTCCCCCGGCAATATCATCCTTGCCACGCATTAAGATGAATAAATAGGCTTCCGCCCCGAGAATAAGGATCGCCGTTGTTAATGCGCAGTACTTGATGGTCCGCAAAGCTCGCACAGAACGCTGAGAAAATATTTCGTTTCGTCGCGCGTACCCTAATATCTTGAATGCGTGATAAAGACCGACAAAAAATGGGACGAAGGCCAGGTATATATACGCCAGGAATGGATCCTTGAAGTAGATCTCAAATTGCGTGGCGTTCACGTTCCTGCCCTCGACCTGGGGTTCCCAAAGCAGAAAGGCAAGAACGCCTATGCCGAGAAGTACGATCACTACCTGAAGGAAGATCGTCGAGCCTCGTTTCATGGTTGATCCTATTATATTGCGTAGAATTGTGGGTTAGAAAATTAGAATCGGGTCACGGGTCGCGTCACTCGGTCTTATCATCCGCATCAATGCCCATAGCCTTCTTCCAAAGCGTTACTTTCTCAGAATGGTTCGGGAAAGCCGTGAGGACGATTTGGTCCAGCTCCTCGATTATCGACTCAAGCTGCAGCATGAGCCCGCAGATTTGCGGGTCCTCTTCGATCTCAACGATGGATTTGCCCTCTGAGAGCGCTTCCGCTTCATTCACGAGCCGCTCCAGCCTGGATACAATATTTTCGTTCGTCAGCACGGCAATGCCCCCGCGGCGATTTCGGATATAGCGAATTATTTACCTTTGGCGCGACAGAAATTTGGAGTGCGCCGGCAGCGTCCGACCTTTGTCGGGACGGCGACGGCGCTTCGGATGAGTCAAGAGTCCAACGTCCAAAGTCCAAGGTCCAATATCAACGAACCTCCCACTCGCGGGTATAACATTCATCGTAATCTTACAACTCGATCCAGTGGAGCGCGAAGGGTGGCGCGCTCCGATCGCACGCTCGCCATGGTGAGCAGCGGGCCGTGCGAAAAGACTGCCGTAAGAAATGGGTTCAGGCCTGCAATTCTGCGATTCTTCGTCGCGAGAATCGGTCGGTATTACCCGCGATGATCCATAATTTCTTGCGAGCGGTTGGCTCCCGATTCAAATCGCGTACTCTACAACCCCGAGGAAACCAACATCCCCTCACCTATTCCGTAATGCCGGTGTTCAGTCTAACGTCGTCGTCCTTACCGTGTCCTGATCACGGGACTCAATCCCTCCAACCTTGCGGCTCACTGCCTACGCGCTCGCTGGCCTACACCTAGACGCCAGTTGTACCCTTTCCTTTATGCATGAGTGGGACGTTATTGTCATTGGCGCCGGGGCGGCGGGTCTTTTTTGCGCAATCGAGGCGGGCAAACGCGGGCGCAAAGTCTTAGTAATTGAACACGCCGACCGGGTCGGAAAAAAGATTGCCATCTCCGGCGGCGGGCGTTGCAACTTCACCAATACCGGAACCAGCCGCGATAACTTCGTTTCCCGGAACCCACACTTCTGCAAGTCAGCGCTCGCCCGCTACACACCCGCGGACTTTATTGCCCTCGTTGAAAAACACGGCATCGCTTATCACGAGAAGAAGCTGGGCCAACTCTTCTGTGACGGCAGCTCGCAACAGATCATAGACATGTTGCTCCGGGAGTGTCACGACGCTGCCGCGGAGATTCGCTGCGGTTGTGAAGTCCGTCAGGTGGTCTGCCACGAATCTCTTGCAGAGCGCTCGTTCATGCTGCAAACCAATCAAGGAGCTTTCCACTCCTCTTCCGTGGTTATTGCCACTGGCGGGTTGTCTATCGCCCCGCTGGGAGCGACCGACTTCGGTTATCGCATTGCGCGACAATTTGGGCTGCGCATTGAAGAAACACGCGCCGGGCTGGTGCCTTTAACGCTGCCGGCACAGATTCAGACGCAGTTGGCGGCGTTAAGCGGAGTCTCGATTGACGCCCTGGTCACTTGTCCCGAGGCCCCATCGTTTCGGGAAAACATTTTGATTACACATCGCGGCTTGAGTGGGCCGGCGATACTGCAAGTTTCAAACTACTGGCGCCCCGGCGAGTCGATCTCAATCAACCTGTTACCTGATGAAGACGTAATGGAGGTCATTTCGGCGGCAAGAATAATCGAGTGCGATTTAGTACAAGGTTCTGCGCCGAGCGCCACTACGACCTCAGGACACATTTCCCGGATCGAGCTGCTCAATCTCTTATCACGTTACTTGCCGCGACGGTTTGCGCAGGCCTGGTGCGATCTTTACGGAGCGTCGCGGCCGCTGCAACAGTACAGCGGCAAGGAGCTTCAGGAAATTGCGGATAACATTCACAGGCTCCAGCTTACGCCGGCCGGAACGGAAGGTTTCAGAAAAGCTGAAGTGACAGTCGGAGGTGTCTCTACCGCGGACCTCTCGTCACAAACAATGGAAGCCAGACGCGTTCCCGGGCTCTACTTTATCGGCGAAGTGGTGGATGTGACGGGCCAACTGGGTGGCTACAACTTTCAGTGGGCGTGGGCCTCGGCTTTCGCCGCCGGTCAGGTTGTGTAATTACGAACGCCTCGTCTCATAGTTGATCCCTATGGCTATTTTACATTGCGACTCTATTTCACGGCTTTATCGTTTGTCCAACAAACATTTATCGTTCCTACAGAAGAGTTCCGCGGCCCAGCGCCCCCCTTTAGTCGCTTAAGCGCTAAAGAAAACATTTCTTTGACGAGTTGTCGAATTCCGTCCCGCCGTTCGACTATATAGTGAAGGCAGGGCAATCGGCCCGCAATAAGAATTGAGTCATTGATCCCATTGAATCAATGAACCGATGAATCAACGATTCAATCAACAAAGAGAATGGAGACAACAATGCCGCAATATTTAGTCGCTAACTACCTCCCCGACGACTTCAACCCGTCCACCGTAACCGAAGCGATGATGGAGGAGATCCACGCGCTCAACCGCGAAATGATTGCCGCCGGCGTAAGGAAGTTCGCTTGCGGAATTTCCCCGCCCAGCAACGCAAAGACGGTGCAGAAGCGACCTGATGGGACGGTGCTCGTCACCGACGGCCCGTACACCGAGACCAAGGAGCACATGGGCGGATTTTGGATACTGGAATGCGCTGATATCGACGAGGCGCTGGCGTGGGCGCGCAGGGGTGCCATCGCCTGCGATGTGCCCGGCGAGGTGCGTGAGCTTCTTTTCTTCCCGGCCCCGGAGGGAGCAACGGAGTAGTCTTGCCCGTCGCGACTTCGGAATATGCACCGTAGTGACTATAGGACGGGAGCCAGCGCAAGGCTCTGCGCTGGCTCCCATCCCGAGGAGAAGAAGGAGCAAAAGGGCAATGAAATACGTCTGTTTGGGATACTACGACAAAAGCAAATTTGACGGCATGACGGATGGCGAGCGAAACGCCATGTTCGACACGTGCCTTGAATATGACGACCATCTTCGCGCCAATGGGCACTGGGCGGGTGGAGAAGCGCTTCAGGGGCCGGAGACCGCCCTGACCCTGTATTGGAAGAACGGCAAGGTGGCAACGACCGACGGCCCTTATGCGGAAACCAAGGAACAACTCGGCGGCATTCTAGTCCTTGAGGCGCGGGACATGAATCACGCTGTACAACTCATCGGCCAACACCCTGCGCTGACGTACGGTAACTTTTTCGAGATTCGGCCAGCGGCGGACATGAATGAAGTCACGAAGGCAAGCGAGCAGCGACGCCGACAGAACACCGCACGCTGAACACGCCATAACAGAAAGAGGAGGAGACACGGTCATAGCGTTTTATAGCCCGCGTGAGTCGTGTACTTGAGTATAGCGGAATCACATTGCCGGCGAGAGGTACAAATGCTAACGGCTCACGACCCATAGGCATCCAGCAATGGCTACCAGGTCTTCCACCACCGCGACATAGATGTCCTTCGTACCTAATGCGCTCACGAGCCGCTTACGAAGGTGGTAACCTCCATGGCAACCTATCGCCGCCCCTACCGCACCGAGCAGAGCACCAGCAAAGACTCCTTGCCCGACGGCCGCTGTGATGCATGCCCCGCTCATTCCACCCGTCACCAGGCGCGCGATCAATCCCAAAGGCGCCGTGCGGTTCGGTGTCTTCCGCAGCTTGTCCGCCACCAGTTCGAATATTGCCAGCAGGGTAAGTATCACGACGGACGGCGACGAGCCGATGAGAGAAAGCGGCCCAGTGAGCTTCAGCCAGCCCATGTACACCGCCCACGCAATGACTGCGGGAGCAGTCAGCGATCGCAGCCCTGCTAAGACTCCAATGAGAAGTGCCAAGAGAAGAATCATGATTCAGCGGTCGTAAAGCAAAAGCTGACGTGCACTGTATCTTCCAGGAGACCTAAGCTTTGCCGCACACACGAATGATGATAGCGACATAATAGACTGCTAGTCTAACAGAGAACACTCCGCTGATGCGTTGATCCTGCATCTCTGCCGCTTGCTGCGGAAGCTGGAGTTCAGCCTCCTACCAAGAAACCAACCAATTCTCCCAGCGTGGCGGGGACATCCAGCCGATGCGTTTCCGATGGCATCGAGTACGTTCATGGATTGGGCCTTTTCCGCGGCTGCCACCTTAGGACCACAGATTCCCGTGACGAAAGCTTGAGTGGTTACTATGATTCACCGCTTCGTCAATGATGGTCACGCGTTGTCGATCACACCCGCGGTCAGTGCGATACGGCGCTCAAGCGTTTCGCCGGGCCCGATGGATTCTATAGCAGCGGAATGTGGCCAGAGGGAGAATCAACAATAGCGGAGTAATGAGCACGAAAAGCGAATGCTCCCAGAATTCAGCCGTGAGAGTACCGGCGCGATACACGCTGATCGCCAACGGAAGCCCCAACGTGGTCGCGTAGTAGATGAGGAGCGGAAAGCCGGCTCGACGAAATAGCGTGGAAGTGGGCCGCTCCCCGCTCGTCTTGACCGTGAGGGTGGAAGCAGTTTCCGAGCTCGACGCATCTCCGATACGCATCCTCTCGCTCAGCACGTACGACAACAGCAGAAACCCAAAATATATGAAGATGCCTTCGAATCGGTGGAGTTGATTCCGATTGAACCAGCCGGTCTCCAAATGGACCTGGCGCATGCGGAGCGCGGTGGAGATTCTGACAGTGTTGACGACGAGCGCTGTAAGAAAAGTGACTACCGCGGC
>JAVHWA010000082.1:0-3075 GCA_032160165.1 Acidobacteriota bacterium | reverse complement strand
GCGCGGGCTGGAATAGAAATCGTTTCCCGAAGCAAGAACACGTTGTTTGCTCCCGTCCTTCAGATCAATCGCCGCCAGCGTGTTGACTGCTTCGCCAGGACCAGTGTGGTCCTCGCGCACAGCGATCAGCCGGCCTCGCTTTCTATCCATGATCGGGTCGGCATAACGCATGTCGATGGCGGGCGTCAGCGGTTCCGGCAGAGACGCACCGCTCTGCATGTATAGGCGCTGGTCATCGAAATTCGAGAAATATGTTGTCGCGTCGGCGACAAAATATTCGCCGCCTCCGTATTCGTGAACGCGCGTTCGGGCGTTGAAAGGCGCAGGGTTGATGTCCGATGTCGCTCCATCGCTTGAGCGGCGCACGATGACGCTCCGCCCGCCTTCCGAAGGTCGCAACTCGATCCAGTAAACGTCATCGCCGTCGAGCGCGATCTGTCCTACGCCGATTGACCCCGCGACGATCAGGTCAGAGCTGATCGGTGACTTCCAAGAGCCGTAAGGCGCGACCTTAACCATCCCAGATCTCCCAGTGCTATAGAATTTTCAGCGATGATACAGCGAGATTGTCGACTGTCAAATTCTGGTTCGACAGACCTTCAGTTTGCCCCCGCACAGCGTCAAGCTCAAGCTTGTCGCACATCAATCCGACCCACCACCGGAAAGAGCGACTGCCACCTCAGCCGCTACCTGCGCGTTGTTCTCGAGCAGGGCGATGTTCGCGCGCAGTGTCGCGCCGCCACTTATCTCTCCCATGCGCGAAAGCAAAAACGGCGTGACGTCCCTTCCCACTATTTGTTTCTCCGCCGCTTCGGCCAGCGATTCTGCCAGGACTTCGTCGAGCCACTCGCCAGACACTTCAGCTTCGATCGGAATGGGAACGGTGACCAGAGTCGCGCCCTCGAGCTTCAGAGCGCTTCGCGATTCGAAGATCGAGACGATTTCATCGGCGGTTTCGACACGAACGTCCAACGGTAGTCCACTCTCTCTCGAATAAAAGGCGGGCATCTCATCGGTACGGTATCCAACGACGGTAATCCCATATGTCTCGAGCCACTCGCGTGTTGCCGCAAGGTCGAGAACGATCTTCGACCCCGAGCAAACGACGATTAGATTGAGGCGAGCAAGCTCTGGCAGGTCTGCGGAGATGTCAGGCAATTCTCCGCGGTGCACGCCGCCGATGCCCCCGGTGGCGAACACCTTGATGCCGCACCGTTCGGCTATCCACGCCGTGGTGGCTACGGTAGTCGCGCCGTCCCAGCTTCTCGCCACTGCAACCGGAAGATCGCGACGACTGATCTTATGGATGTTCTGCTGACGGGAAATGTATTCGAGTTGCTCCGAACTGAGCCCAACGTGCGGCCGTCCCTGGAGAATCGCTATGGTGGCGGGAACGGCGCCGGCTTCACGGACGATCGCTTCGAGCCGGCTTGCTGTCTCGAGGTTCTGTGGGCGGGGCAGCCCGTGCGCGATAACGGTCGATTCAAGGGCGACGATTGGACGGTTCTGGGCGAGCGCGGTCGCTACTTCATCGCTGAAATGAAAGATATCTGGAGAATTCATGAGTGTCTTGAAGCCCGCGTGTCCAAAGTCCAAAGTCCAATGTCCAGAGTCACAGTACGTTCAATGTTCAATCTTCAATGTTCGCCGTTCAAAGCCGACAATTACAGTCGAGCTCGCTTTCTTGACCTTGGACCTTGGACCTTGGACTTTGGACCTTCTTCCCGCCGCGCACCGCCCATTTCTACCCCCGCCGCTTTCTCAATCTCGGAATTAACTTCGCCTCCCATCAGAATCGCAAGTCCGGTGAAGTAGAACCAAAGCATCATGATGATCAACGCGCCCAGCGAGCCGTAGGTAGCACCGTAGGAGTTGAAGTATTTCAGGTACGTACGGAAGCCGAAAGAGATCAACAGCCAGAGGATTGCGCCGACGATCGACCCAGGGGTAATCCATTGCCATTTCTGATCTTTGATGTCCGGCGCGAAATAATAGATTAGACCGAATGCAAGGAGAATAAAGAAGAGCACGATCGGCCACTGCGCGATCTTCCAGGTGATGGTGAACACTCCGCTGAGCCCGGCCCACGAAGCAATGCCATCCGCTATTTCATAGCCGTAAAGCAGAAGGGCCAATGCGGAGATGATCAGCACCGCGAGGGCGATGGTCAATCCGACCGCAGTAGCGCGACTCTTCCACCATGGTCGCGTCTCCTTAACATTATATGCGGCATTGAGACTTTCGCTGATCGCCCCCATACCGCTAGACGCCGCCCACAAGGTCGCAAACAAACCCACCGAGATCTTTCCCGCGCCTGCCTGGTTGCTCAGCTCTTCAACCGTCTTTTGAACAAGTTCGCCTGCGGAAGACGGCATCACCTGGCCCAGGTAGCCGATAAGGTTGGCGCGAAGCTCGGGGCCCTTTGCGGCGAACACTCCGAGCAACGCCATCATCACCAGCAACAGCGGAAAGAGGGCGAGAAGGAAGTAATAGGCTAACTGCGCCGCTCGACCCCAGAGGTCGTCGTTATTCGTTTCAGTCCAAACGCGCTTCGCAAGCTCTTTCCACGTAAGCCCGCCGAGCTTCCACAAAGGCACTTGCAGACGCGCGGCGATTTCTTTTCGGTTTGTGAGATGTTTCTTCGCCATAAGTCCGTCCCTGGGGATCGAACGTGTCCTGAATCTTGAAAATGCTTTGGGGGTGTCCGGCGGGGATACTTTACATCAATTGAGGCATTTGTTCATTTGTTCATTGAGCCATTGGCTCGGCACCAACCGCATCCAATCGAACAATGGATCGATGACTCAATGACTCAATGCTCCGATTCCTCAGTTGCTTGACACTACTGCCCTCATCTTTTACGATGACGTGTCGCGTTCAAGCATGCACTGATGAATGCCTGAAGGCACGTATGTCAACGGTAGACGGCCACCCTTACAAGGTGGAGGTTGGGGGTTCGAATCCCTCCGTGCCTACCAATGATCGAGATTTGAAATTTCAGATTGGAAATTTGAGATCTGAAAATGCGGAGTCGTAGTTCAGTTGGTTAGAACGCCGGCCTGTCACGTCGGAGGT
>JAVHWA010000060.1:0-61631 GCA_032160165.1 Acidobacteriota bacterium | reverse complement strand
TGTCGCCAGCAACATTGCCGGCACTCTGACTATCACGGGCAACACTCTTACCAACGCATTCTACAGTGCCGTGGATATACAGGCCAGCGACGGCACGGTGACTAACGCCAACATCTCCAACAACGTGATGACCAGCACCACCAGTGCCGCCACGTCCGCGGGATTCGGCATTAACTTTAATGGCACTGGCACGGCCACGACAGTCTTTAATCTGAACAAGGCCACCATTACCGGGAATACAATTACGAACTTCCCCACGGCGTCCGGTATTCAGATCAATGGAGGTAACGCAAATCCAGCTGGCAACGGAGCGATTATCGGTCTTCCTAACGATGCGTCCAACCTCGTTTCGATTACGAACAACACGATCCAGGGGCAAAGTGTCGCTAATCGCATGGGCGGTAGTGCAATCATTGTTGCCGTACAGGGAAGTAATAACACCAACGGGACCACTCGAAGCAGAGCAAACATCAATATTTCAAACAATGGTACGGTAGGCACTCCGCTTACTAATATCGCGGGTACGGCCATAGGCGTGGGATGCAACGGTCATACGACAATGACTGCCACAACGAACAACAATGTCATCGTTGCAAACCACCAGGCAAATCTGGGTGGTGCGAATGGTATTGCGGGTGGCGATGGAGTTAGCGGCGCGGGCGCCGCCTGGGCAAACGCTTTGACCTGGACGGTCACCGGTAACAACATCAGCCAGACCGACGGCAACGGAATCCTAATCGTTAATCGTGCTACCAACGGCACTATGGATCTCAAGATAACGGGCAACACTGTTGGTGCGCCTATCAATGCCGGCGGCACGGCCCGCCAGGGCATTCGCGTAGACTCCGGAAATAACACCGCAGGCGAAGATACAACGGTTTGCCTAAATATTTCAGGCAATAACAGCTTGGGCAGCAACGGCGCGGCCGGCATCGGCATCCGTAAACAGGGATCGACCGTAGCAACCGATGATTTCGGGATCACCGGCCTGTCGCCCTCTCCTGCGACGGGCGCCCAGGCAGCTGCTTTTGTGGCCGGGAATAACACCGGAGGATGCGACAATATCAGCGGCAGCAACTTCATTTCGTGCTCTTCTGCGCCGCCCCTGCTGTTCGCGTTAGGCGGCGTCGATTCATATGCGCCGATAACTAAAGGCGTGGTTCTCGATCAAGCGGTATTGGGTGCCACGGTGGCCTGCGCCATCCAACGTTGGGAAGCAACGGGCCTGACTAAAGAACAAGTGGCGACGTTACACAGCATAAGATTTGAAATAGCAAACCTACGCGGCCCCACGCTTGGCGAAGCGGACGGCAATTACATCCGCCTGAGCCACAATGCCGGCGGCAACGGCTGGTTCATTAGTTCGGCAGCCAACGACGACCATCAGTTCAGTAAGTCTGGCTCAGCCACTCGGAGCTACACAGATCCAGGGAACGCCCCGGCTGGCCGCGTCGATCTGCTTACGGCGATTATGCATGAGATCGGTCACACCCTGGGTCTGCCCGATACCTACGACCCGAAAGACCGCGACAAGGTGATGTATGGCTTCCTGACCATGGGTGAGCGCCGCGTTCCCGCAGAGGGCGACGCTGCTGGCGTAAAACCCAATGCTCAAGCAACGCCGGAATTCCTCGGCGGAGCGGTCACCATCGGCACGATCCCAGCGGGCAAGAGCGTAACGGTGAGATTCCAAAACAAGATCGACAATCCTGTTCCACCCGGCACTACTACTATCTCCAGCCAGGGCACCGTGAGCGGCGCCAACTTCACGACGGTTAACGGCGTCAGCACCTCCCAGCCCAACACCGATGATCCCGATACAGCCGCCTCGAACGATCCGACCCTTACTCCGGTAACCGCCGTCACCCCCACACCTACGCCAACAGCAACACCCACTGCTACGCCAACCGCGACGCCCACGGCGACCCCAACGGCCACGCCAACTTCTACCCCGACAGCGACGCCTACTGCTTCTCCCACAGCGACCCCAACGGCCACGCCAACTTCTACTCCGACAGCGACGCCTACTGCTTCTCCGACAGCGACTCCAACGGCCACGCCGACAGCGACACCTGCTGTTTCTCCCACTGCCACGCCAACTGCGACACCAACGCCGGCCCAGGCGCTGAACCTCTCGACTCGCCTGCGGGTGGATCTCGGCGACAGCGCTGGAATCGTGGGCTTTATCATCACGGACAACACATCCAAGGCAGTCGTGCTTCGCGGACTGGGGCCATCGTTGACTAGCTTTGACGTTCCTGCGGCCAAGGTTCTGAACGATCCTTACTTGGAATTGCACGGGCCAAACGGATCGTTGATTACCTTCAACGACAATTGGGTCGATAGCCCGCAGAGATCGCAGTTCGAGAACACCGTCTTCAAGCCAACCGATAACGGCGAGTCGGTTATCTTGGCCACGCTTCCCGCTGGGAACTACACCGCAATCCTGACCGGAGTGGCTCAGACCACCGGTATCGGCCTGATCGAAGTTTACGATAACAATCCGGCGGCTGACTCCGTCCTCGCAAACATCAGCACACGCGGATACGTGAAGAAGGATGACGAGGTGATGATCGGAGGCTTCACCCTTGGTGGAAATCCGAACAGCACGCGCATCGCGGTCCGAGGCATAGGACCGTCCCTGACGGGTTCTAACCTGGGCAACCTGTTAGCTGATCCGACGCTCGCGCTGCACAACGCGAACGGGACGATCATGCTCTCGAACGACGACTGGACCGATGATGCCGCTTCCGCGGCTCTGCTGTCAGCCAATGGACTCGCCCTCCAGCATCCGAAGGAGTCTGGGATCTTCACGACGCTGCCACCGGGACCGTTTACCGTGATCCTGGCCGGGAAGAGTGGCGGCATCGGCATAGGTCTAGTCGAGATCTATAACCTGAGGTAGCTGGTTGTGAGAGCGATGTTGGTGTTATTCAAACAACGGGGCGGAACAGAACACCGCATCTGGATATGATGATTTCGACATCAGAGAATAAGGACCACTTTGGACAACGTCATCGCAACCGATTTCGTCGATCATGCTGGTTTTCCCGGACAACGGCTGGGGCGCGACGGATTTAAAGATTGCATCCAGATGCGACCACTTGTTTTCCCGGGGAGTTCACAAGGGCGCGTTTATGTGGATGCAGTCGACCGGTCGCTGAACCAGCGTAGAAGGGATTTAGCGTTTGGCGAATCCAAGATGGAAAAAATGTCGAAGCGTCGGGGCTGGTGGATATTACTGGACTGATGCGGCAGTTGAGCGAAATCGATACTGGGAGATAAGAAGCGGCATTGGTGGATTGTCTTGATAATCATGTTCACAAGTATGACGAGGTACGATGCCAACCGTATTGCAGATTTTAGCTCAACCCGCCGCAACTCCAGAGATAGGCGAAGCAATGCTCGTTTTTGATTGCGAACTTTCGTCTAATTCTCGTTAGGCCTATGAACACCACTGCCATCCATGCCGCTGACATAATAGACAGATTCTTTACTAAGGTCTGGAATGGCCGTGATTTCGGCTTGCTGGACCAAATCGTCGACGAGAGCTGCATCACGCATCAGGTGCGATCCGCTCCGGAGCCAATTTCCTCTGCTTCGCGCGGCCCGTCGGCATTGCGGCAGCATATCGAAGCTTGGGTGACCGCATTTCCTGAGATTCACGTGACCACTGATCACAGGTGTGTGTGCGGAACAGAGGTGGTCTCGTGGGTCACGATGCGTGGCACTCATCGGGCGCCGTGGCAGGGCATCTCGCCCACCGGTCGCCAGGTTACAATCCGCACGGTCGCGCAGCATCGTGTCGAAAGCGCACGTATTGTTGAGGATTGGGTCATTGTCGAGACAGTCGGTTTATTTCAGCAGTTGGGAGTAATCCCCTCGATGCAGGAGTTACTGATGCAGCGATTCCCAAAACAGGCCTAGCCAGACGATGGAGCGAACGACCACCCGACACGTGTTCACTTTTCAGACGACTAAATCACCTTCACTTCAGGCCACGCTCGCTCTCGGGGGCCGTCGCTCATCTTGTTCTCGTTAGGCCCATGAGCGATCCGGGACGCGACGACTGGTGGCTAGTGCGTTTGGGCTGGGTGGTTTCTTTTCCCATTATTCTCGCACTTTGGTGGCTGGGCGCCGTCGACGTCGGCAGCCTTCTGCCATCCCGATTATTCCACCTTCGCGGAGAGTTCGACAGGGCGACCCGTCATATCCGCGACTGCACATCAGAGCGGATTTATGATCTCCCTCTTACTTCTGGCGGCGCATATCGGTTGCTCACATTGGAAGACCAGCTCCACCTAACTGACGGTGATGTTTTGATCATTGAGTTCGATGCGCACACCATTCCTCCGAAGTTGCCATGGGATCCGGTCGAGGCCGTCGGCACTCACAGTGATTTTTCCCTAGTTCGTGGCACATGCGCCGATGCGGCGGACAGGCCTAACCAAGCGATGCAGCTAACCGCGGGGATGACCAAACGTTGCGTGCGAACGGAGTAAAAGGTCGATGAGCAGAGTTCGCAGCTTGGACACCTTGGAGTTTGCAGCGGATAATGGGGCGCACTCTGAGGGCGAATTGTCGGGGGAGAAAGTGCTGAAGGTAAGCATCTTTGATTGCTTGCGGCATACAGTTGTTCCCAAGCCGAACCGTAATCCGCGCTGTCAGCAATTCTATGCGGGCTATGAAGTGGGAGAGCTAGTAAGGGTTAACCATGCACGGCTAGTTCAAGAAATTTGTGTAGTGGTAGCCGTAGTTGACGTCGTCGGACCAAGGATCGTGCCGGTGTGGAGCCCTAACTTTCCCGATGCTCTTTACTGGAAGGCGACCACCGGCGAGGTTGCCCGAGTAGCTACAGCGAAGAAGAATAAGTATCAAATACCAAGAAGCCTCTAATGCCTGCCCCACTCGATCACTGGTCTTCACACCACGACGACCGACTTAATCGTCGTGCCTGACTACTGCGGCCACAGATCTGGGAAGCAGCAGGTCGTTCGCGCCGACATTCGCGCGCCAACGGGCGCCGCGGAGGCGGAATTAACACCAGGCAATCCCTTTTCCTCATTTGGCAACGCTGGCTATCACAAGTTGCGCAACTCGTCTATCGCGAAGAAATTCGTTCCCCATAGTCAATCCTGAACTGAAGTAACTTCACGCTCGAACCCCGCTGGGGGACGAGGATGAACTGGCATTTGTTGGCTCGATACTACCGATTTGCCTCGCGGATAG
Organism: Acidobacteriota bacterium; assembly: GCA_032160165.1. Taxonomy (GTDB): domain Bacteria; phylum Acidobacteriota; class Blastocatellia; order Pyrinomonadales; family Pyrinomonadaceae; genus QHXM01. The sequence goes on along the minus strand of JAVHWA010000060.1, from coordinate 56,402 downwards.
GTGGTTAAGGGTCGAGAGAGCGTTTACTTTATGCTGAGAATAACGACGCCTAACTGCGTCTCCCTTATGATCCCCCCAATTCTTTTGCGAAGATAGGCATCAGCCCGCAGAGCAATCTCAACTTTTGGTTTCCCCCCGGAGTCCATCAACACTCTCCCGACTCGTGTCTTGCTTGTCGAGGATCATACGCTCGTCCGTGCCGCCATCCGAGCTATACTCGAGACGATACCCGGAGTGGAAGTAGTGGGTGAAGCGAGCAACGGCCACGAGGCGCTCGAGCTTTTTCGGTTCGAAGTGCCCGACCTTATCCTGATGGATATCGCGATGCCAAACCTAGGTGGCCTTGAGACGCTGCCACGAATCGTTAAAAGGTTTCCCAGTGCAAGAGTGGTCATTCTTTCCGCCTATGCAACCGAGGATTACGTCACTCGCGCGTTCCGTTCTGGCGCCTCTGGCTATATCCTGAAAAATGCGGCGCCAGTTGAGTTGACGTTGATGATCGAGTCGATTACACACGGCAAGGTCTATGTCAGCTCTTCAGTTTCCCGCATCATAATCGATAGCTATATGAAACGGGGCGGTCGCGATCTGAATCCGCTTGAGCAACTTACTTCGCGGCAGCGCGGAATCTTGAAAATGATTGCTGTCGGCAAGAACACCAGGGAAATAGCATTCGCCCTTGCGATTAGTGTTAAGACAGTGGAAGTGCATCGCTTGCAACTGATGGCACGCCTGGATATCCATGATGTGGCCGGGTTGGTTCGTTTTGCAATTCGCAACCGTCTGGTTGACGCGTGAGGCCGCTAAGGCGCTCTGGGCCCCCTAAAATCGCAGTGGTGCGCCGTGCCCTTTGACTTCGAACAAGCTAGGCCTAAAACGACCGCCATAAATGATGTCCAGCGAAAGGGGAAGCTACCTATTGCATTCTATGACGCAGCACCCGTCCAGACACCGCGGGAACCTTTAAGCAGCTCGACGATTCGACCGGCCGGTTGGAGATCACAGCGATTTGCTACGGAATATGACCGATCCTTTTTACACCGAGTCGGCCTCAGGGCAAACAGAAATTTACTCGATATGCCCGCAGGCCCCTCCGGAGAGATCGTCGCGTTGGCGTCCCGCTCGATTTTTTAGATTGGCATTGACGGGGGCGAGTCGCGAAACAGACGTATTGTAAAAACGAACGCGAGGACACTCCCGCCGCTCATTCGCCAAGTTAGCCCTGACTATTTTCGCGCCATCGGAATTCCTCTGCTTAGCGGGCGTTCCTTCACCGAAGAAGATGATGGACAGCGTCCGCGCCGATCAGTTGCAATTTGATCTCTCGGCCGTAGGAGTTGTTGGTTGCGTCACACCGAAGCAAGTTGATTATTTAGCTCAATCCTAAGCGCTGTGACAAGACGCGCCAGTTCTTCGACCAGCCTAGCATAGGTGGCCTCGGCACTGCGCATTTTTCCCTTATTCCCCATTCCTTCCAATTCTGACGCCAGCACGACAGCCGTCTCCGCCCGGAAATTAGCTATTGCTCCTTTTAAGGCGTGTGCCGCTCGCCCCAGGTGGGCGGGATCATCCAGCGCAATCCCCTCATGGATATCCGAAAGCATTGCTTCGTGACTCTTGAGAAATATCTCTGCTATCTCAGAGAAGAGATCCCAGTCTCCGTCCAATTCTTTCAGCACCGGCTCAAAATTAAATGGGCTCGATCGCTCTTTAGCCGGCCCCTCCAAGGCGGGGATTCCACTTTCGTCTCGGCGCATTGCCGCCGACCCGCCTACCACCCGCTCGATCTCTTCGTGGAGCAGTTGCGATCGAATCGGCTTTGAAACGTATCCGTCCATTCCGGATTCCAGACATCGCTCGCGATCGCCCTTCAAGGCATGCGCCGTCATTGCGATAATTGGGAGGTGCCAACCGGTCTCGATTTCCAGTTTTCTAATCAAAGCCGTTGCTTCAAAGCCATCCATCTCCGGCATCTGCAAATCCATAAAAAGCAGATCGAATGGTTCAGGCTGCTGCAAGGCTTCCAAAGCCTCGCGACCGTTATCGACCAGCGAGACTCGATGCCCCGCCTTCTCCAAGAGCCGGACCGCCAGCCTTTGGTTCACTATATTATCTTCAGCCAACAAGATCCGTAAACTTCTGCTGTCCGACGTTCCGGTCACTTCGATCTGCGGCGAAGCCGCAATCATTGGCAAGCGCTCTGTCGCCAGGCCAAACTGAGCCGTAAAATGGAAAGTGCTGCCTTTATCGATCTCGCTTTCCACCCAGATGCGGCCGCCCATCAAGCTGACCAAACGCAGGGAGATCGTCAGACCAAGGCCGGTGCCGCCGTAATTGCGCGTAGTTGAGTTATCGGCCTGCGAGAATGCCTCAAAGATCAATCCTTGTTTCTCCACGGGGATGCCAATCCCTGTATCGGCCACCGCAAAATGTAGCAATGTGGTCTCGGCGGTTTGGGATTCCATCTCCACCCGCACCCTGATTCCTCCCTCCGCGGTAAACTTGAGCGCATTAGTAATGAGATTCAATACGATCTGACGTAAACGTCCGGGGTCACCAACCAAGGCGGAGGGCATTTCGGACGAAACATGGAGTGATAGTTTGAGGCCTCTTTCCTCTGCTTTCGGCTTCAGAATTTTGATGGTGTCGGCGAGCGTGGTGCGAAGATCAAACACAATCGGGTCGAGATCAAACTTACCTGCTTCAATCTTTGAAAAATCTAGGATATCGTTAACTAGCGCGAGCAATGAATCGGCGGAAGACTTGACCATCCCGAGGTATTCCTTCTGCTCGGCCGTCACGCTCGTATCGAGAGTCAACTCGGTCATCCCAATGATGCCGTTCATCGGGGTGCGGATTTCGTGGCTCATGTTGGCAAGGAAATCGCTCTTCGCGTGGTTCGCATCTTCGGCGTCTTGTTTCGCTAGTTGGAGTTCCTCGGTCCGCTCCGCCACAGTGGAGACGAGCAGGCGCTCGCGCGATTTCATGTATCTGATCCGGAGATGATGCAGGTGCCATCCAGTCAGCAGCACCACGAAAACGCAGACTCCGTAGAACAACTTGGTTTGATAAAAATAAGGACGGAGGTAGAGATCACAGAAGGCGCCGGTCTTATTCCATACTCCGTCATTATTACAGGCAATCACTCGGAAGGTATAGCTGCCGGGTGGTAGATTTGTGTAGCGAGCAAAGCGTTGCTTGCCCGCATCGATCCAGTTGCTATCGAAACCCTCAAGCTTATACTTGAATAGGACCATATCCGGCCTCACAAAACTGAGGCCGGTAAAGCGAATCTCAAGGTCGCCCTTGCCCGGCGGTACCTCGATCATTGCGGGCGCGGTGAACAGGTTATCACCTGATTGTATTCGCTCGATGATGACCGGCGGGCGATAGCGATTAATCTTCAGGTTAGTGGGGTCTACAGCCACTAAGCCTTTAATCGTTGAGAACCAGAGTGTGCCGTCCCGACTTCTGAAGGCGGCCGGATCGCTAATAAAGCCGTTGCATTCGCTACTCCTCATGCCGTCCGCGGTGCCGTAGGAGGTAGATGCTATGGACTGAATCTCACCACGCGCAAAATCGTTCAAATCTTGCTTGCTGACCCGGAAAATCCCCTTGTTGCAACTCATCCAGAGATTTTCTGTACCGTCCTCAAGAATCTCCCAAATGTTATCATCAAACAGCCCGTTTTCGGCCGTATAAACTGTGAGCTTCCCATCTTTGAACCGGTACAATCCGCCTCCGACCGAACCAAGCCAGACCACTCCATCTCGGTCTTCATATAAGCTAGTCACCGCCCTTCCAAAAAGGCCCTTGTCTGTCGTGAGAGCAGTGAACTCCCCGTTTACCAGCAGGCTGATACCGTCTTGTGTTCCTATCCACAGGGTTCCCTTCCTGCTCTCATGGATCGAAAGAACATTCTTAACGCCGAAGGTTACAAACTTCCCGTCTTTGAGTAGGCTGAGCCTATTGCCACCGACCCACAACTCCCCCTGGCGGTTCTCGTAAATCGATCGAATAGTGCCTATGGCCAACCCATCTTTGGCCGCGTAGGCTGTGAATGAGTTATCCTTAAAGCGATTGAGACCGTCCGCGGTGCCGATCCAAAGGCTGCCATCTCGGCCCTCATGCATTGAACGGACGGTGTTGTCGGAAAGACCGTCTTTGGTGGTGTAGGCGGTAAACTTTCCGCCTTTGAATTGATACAGCCCTCCGCCGTTCGTCCCCACCCACAGGCTTCCGTTATGATCCTCCAGCGCCGACCATACGTATTCGGTGGAAAGTCCTTCTTTTGGACCGTAACTTGTAAAGCGCGTGTCTTTCAGAGCGACCAATCCGCTAGCGTCTGTACCTATCCAGAGGATTCCCTCGCGATCTTCGTACATCGTCTGGACATGATCACTCGGTAAGCCCTCGCTTGTCGCGTAGGTAATAAATTTCCCATCTTTGAATCGGGCCAGTCCTCCGTTGAGGGTCGCAATCCAGAGATTCCCTTCGTGGTCCGCGAGAGTCTTTGCTACCCTATTACTAGGCAATCCATCTTTGGTTGAGTAGGTGGTAAACGTCCCACTCCTGTAAAGAGAAAGACCCCCATCTGTGCTTATCCAGAGCCGCCGTTCTCCATCTTCGTAAGCTGATCTGACGCTATTAACAGGCAGCCCCTCTGTGGTCGTGTAAGAGGTAAACTTCCCTTCCTTGAATCCGGACAGTCCTCTCGGGGTACACAACCAAAGAGTTCCATCTCGGTCCTCGTAAATGTCTCTGACCTGGTCATCGGGCAGTCCATCTTTGACCGTGTAGACGGATACCTGCTCACCTTTCAACCTGTTCACGCCACCGCCGCTGGTGCCGACCCACAGGCTCCCGTCGCGGCTCTCAAAGATCGCGCTGATTGAGTTTTGGGACAGGCCGTTGGCTGTTGTGTAAGTGATGAATTTGCCGTCTTTGTAGAGCGTCAGCCCGCCGCTGGTACCCACCCACAGGCCGCCATGGCTGCTCTCCACAAGCGCGGTCACGCGGTTCTCGCGCAGTCCGCTGTTTCTCTTGTCAAAGACGGTGAATTGAACGCCATCGAAACGCGCCAGCCCCTCTTCCGTTCCCAACCAGAGGTAACCGTCCCGCGTCTGGAGGATGGAAGTGACTGTGTTCTGCGGCAGGCCGTTCTCGCTCCCCCATGACGACTGGCTGTACTGAGTTATTGCTTTCCCAGGATCGAGGGCAACTGCGACCTCATTGAAGATCGGCGCGACTAAACAGAAGACCGACAGCAACATGAAGCTTAACTCTTTGGAGGCGTATCCCTTCATCGATATAGGATGTTTGCGGCAGCGTCAGACTGCTGAACAAACCGAGCGTTTCTGTGAAATTATCGACACAGTTGCAGTGGGTAGAGCGCTCGAGTCCTTTTTTACTCAGCACAATGATTTCCTGGGTTCGACAGGAAATGAAGGCGTTTCAGATTCATATTAGCAACTGTGACGCGCGGAATTCCCGCTTCTAGACAGTAAGTAGCGCAGTGGATGCCCGAGAGCTCCGCGGTGACTGTGTGAATCTATATGCGGCTACTACTGAGCGACGGTCTCGAATACCTCCGGGAACCAATCCGTGAAGAGACACGGATGCGCCAGCGAACGGTCGGCTTCGCGAGGGTTGCGCGAGCGTCGCTTCTGATCGTCGACTTTGCGCATAACGGCGGTAAGGTCGAGCGGGTGGCTACGGTGTTTCACTACAGGCCTCAAGGCCCCATCGAGATTCGAAAAGAAACATCTTCGATCACCGCGCGCAGATCGTACGCACGCGTGAATTCCCTCAAATCATCGACGCGAAAATCAGGACCGTGCGAACAAATGTTCGCCAGGGGGAAACCCCACATCATAGCGTTGAAGCAATCATGCGTCGGCAGCTTGCGTGCGAACTTTCCCGGCAGCGGCGCGAGTAAGATGCTATCTGCTCCGGATAAACTCTAGAGCGCGCTTTAGTTCAACATCTTCCCCATCTCTTTTGTCGACCACTATATCGGGCTCGACTCCGCAGCCTTCAACGTTGACGCCACCAACGGTTCGAAAATCCGCTTCCGGGATGCGCAACGTCCAACCTCCAGTGACCTTGATGTCTTTTGCTGAAAGTAAAGCGCCGGCAGTCCGGCGTCCGATCAGCGTCGCGATTTTTGCTTCCTTGACCATGCTTAAGAGCCCTTCTGCCGTGCTCGCGGACCTTTCGTCCATCAGCATCACTATCCGACCGGAGAAAGGCGTGCGTCCTTGAGCCCCGGTCCTAAGCGCTACTGCTCCCGTTTTCCTTAACGCTTCAAAAAACTCGCCAACGTTATGGCCCGCATAAACAGGCAAATCCTCTACCCGCAGCCGATCGATTGTTTCGACGTGGTAGTGCTTGAGTCCTTCGCGGGTAGCAAGAAAGCCGACCACCCGCGACTCCCGGAAAATGTAATCACCGAGCCGCATCGCGACACTCAGTGTTCCGCCTGGATTACCGCGTAAATCGATAATCAACCAAGGTGAGTTTCCGATTGTGCCAAATCCTTGGTCTACGAGATGGACTGCATCGGCACCCTCGTCGAATCGTTCGACCCGTAGGTAGCCCACCTGTTCCGTTAATTTTTTCCAGGTGATGGGTGCTGATTTGTCGTTTCCCGCGGCGTTCGTCGAAGAGCGTGCCGTTAAAGCCTCTTCGGGTGAGAGAGCGTAGAAGCCCACGTGGGATGAGTTAAGCTCTTTAAGCATTTCTCTTATAACGACTAACATTTGTCCATCAGTACTAGATGACTCGATGCGCGCACGATACCTTGCCGCCACAACCTTCCAATCAACGCCGTTGAAGTGCGGGTCGTAAAACTGTCGATTGACTTGCGACCAGACTTCATCAAACACCGCCATACGGCTCTCTTTAGAGCTACGGCTTTCAAGTCTTTCTCCTCTTACTTCCCCCTTGAAAGAAGCGGCTTTCCAGTGGCCCTGTAACCTGTTCCCCGTCACGGTCGCCTCAAGCGTGATCGGCCCGAAGACGGACTTGCCTTTCATTTCCAATTGGCCTGGCATGAATCGTCCTTCGGAGAGTGAAATGCCTGGACCGCCTAAAGCGATGGCGGTTACATTGTTATTAGGATCTGCAGCTAATTCGAATGGCATGATGACCTGCGAATAGGGTTGGGAGTCAGGCAATTCAAAAATCAGATTCCATCGCCCATTGAGCACACCTGGCGGTTGCGCCATTGCAACTACAGAAATCAGCGCAACTGACATAAATCTGGCGAGCAAGCGCATCCAATTTTGAGATGCGCCGAACGAGCCTTTTGGATTCACAATAGTCGCGCGTCAGCGCCCACCGGCTGCTCTCTTTTTGGAGCTAAGGCGCGCCTCCGGCTCTTCACAGTTGCTCGCACCCGTGTATGCTCAAGCGCAATGGAAAGGTCACGAGTCACGACGACCAACTCAGTCTCTTTGATTTTGCCAGAACCCGTGAGCGAGAAAATCTACCTGACGCAATACGGCTTAATGGCCGAGCGACATTGGCGGGAGTTCCGGCCGACGATGGTGCAGGAGTTGGAGGCGAAAGGCACCCTAATGGAAGCGCTCTTCGAAGTGCAGGAGACGACGATCAACGAAATGGAAACTCTCACTCGACAACTCGAAACGGAGCAGAAACTCACGCGACAGCAGGCACACGACCAGGCGTGGGAGATGATTCGCGAGAAATACATTCTTCTCCCGCCGGAAGACAATCTGAGCTAAACGCGCGGAACTACCGCATCCGCGCCGAGGACCGACTCGGCGGCGGATCGCTCAAGCAGAAGTGCGGCGACAACTTCGCCGCGATTGAGCTTGTTCGACTGCTCGATTCCGACAGCCGCGCCGCGACCGACGAAGAAAAACGAATCCTAGTAAAGTATGTGGGCTGGGGCGGCATTCCGCAGGTCTTTGCCTCACCGCTCCCGACTGAATGGAAGGCTGAAGGCGAACGTCTCAAGGTGCTGCTTACGAGTGAGGAATACGACACGGCGCGGGCTTCGACTCTCAACGCGCACTACACCTCTCTCACCGTCATCTCCGGAATCTACGATGCCGTGCAGCAGATCGGCTTTACATCTGGGCGAGTTCTAGAACCAGCTCTTGGCGTCGGAAACTTCTTCGGCCTGATGCCAGCCGAAGTGAGCGCCCGCTCGCGACTGACCGGCGTTGAGATCGATCCGCTAACCGCCAGGATCGCGCGTCACCTATATCCTGACGCAGACATCCGCGCTCAAGGTTTCGAGACCGCCGCTCTCGGCGATGACTCGTTCGATCTTGCGATCTCCAACGTGCCCTTCGGCGACTACAAAGTGCACGATCCGTCCTTCAACGAGCACAACTTTCTCGTTCACGATTACTTCTTCGCGAAAGCGGTCGAAAATATCCGGCCCGGTGGATTGCTGGCCTTCGTCACCTCCAAGGGGACCCTCGATAAGGTCAATTCAAGTTTGCGCGGGTATCTCGCAGACAAAGTCGATTTCATCGGCGCGATTCGTTTGCCAAACACAGCGTTCAAAAGAAACGCGAACACCGAAGTCACGACCGACATTGTGTTCCTGCGCAAATTGCTCGCTGGCGAAAAGCCGAGTGGCCCGGCCTGGCTAAATCTCGCTGAGCACGCAAATCAGGACGGCGTGACTTTTCAGATTAACGAATACTTCGTCGCGAATCCGCACATGCTGCTTGGCCACATGGCGAATGCCGGCACGATGTATCGCAGCAACGAGCCCGCGCTTGTTGCCGATGATCGCGATCTCTCGGCGGCGCTTGCTGAAGCCGTGGCTGCGTTACCACGAGGAATCTACCGCGGCGCGGAGCGAAGCACCTCGGAGCCGACAAATCGCGAGACGATCATCATGCCAGACGACGTGAAGGAAAACGCCTTCGCGTTGCACGATGGCGTCATCACGATTCGCACGGGTTCGACGCTCACTCCGGTTGCCAACTTGCCTGATGAAACGGCGCGCAGAATTCGCGGCTTGATCAGAGTCCGTGCCGCAGTGCGCGAAGTCCTGCATACACAGCTCAACGATTCTACGGAAGACGAAATCGTCGAAGCACGGCGCCAACTTAATTCCTTCTACGATCATTTCGTCTCCCGGTTCGGTGCGATCAACGACAGCCCCAACCGTCGCGCCTTCCGCGGCGATCCGGACCTGCCGCTTCTCTGTTCTCTCGAGGATTACGACAACGACACGAAACGCGCGACGAAGGCCTCCATCTTTCGAGAACGCACCATTCAGCGATCGCAGCGACGGCAGGTCGCAGAATCGCCACACGATGCGCTCGTCCTTTCACTCAACGAAATCGGACGCGTCGATCTCGAACGCATTGGGGCGCTTTTATCGCGGACGTCTGACGAGTTTCTGCCGGAATTGAAGGGTTTGCTTTACCGCAATCCAGAAACCCAACACTGGGAAACCGAGGATCAATATCTTTCCGGTGACGTTCGTGTGAAATTGCAGACTGCACGCGCCGCGACTGCGACGGACGCGGCTTACGAAGAGAACGTCACCGCGTTGGAGGCCGTCCAGCCGGAAGACCTCACCGCTTCGGAGATCGACGCGCGACTTGGCGCGGTGTGGATTCCGGCCGCGGACGTGGAGGCGTTCGCCAAATCGCTGATCGGCGCCGATGGCATCACCGTCTCGCATGCCGCCGCTCTCGGGACGTGGTTCGTACGAGGTGACTTCAACGCGCGCGGCACCGTCGCCAACACAACCGAGTGGGGAACGATGCGCTACTCGGCACTCGGTCTGATCCAGGACGCACTGAATCTCAAAACGCCGACCGTTTACGATCGCGATCGCAAGAACGACACCGTCGTGATCAACGCGCAGGAAACCGAAGCCGCGCGTGACAGGCTGGAGAAGATCAAGGAGCGATTCAAAACGTGGATCTGGGGGGATGATGAGCGCCGCGAACGTCTCTGCCGCAAATACAACGAAGAGTTCAATTCAGTGCGGCTCCGGGTTTTCAACGGCAGCCATCTGACGCTGCCTTCGAGCAGCGAGCAAATCACGCTGCACGCACATCAGAAGAATGCGGTTTGGCGCATTGTGCAGAGCGACAACACGCTGCTGGCACACGTCGTCGGCGCCGGGAAGACCTACACGATGGTTGCGGCCGGCATCGAAGTGAAACGACTCGGGCTCTCGACGAAGCCAATGTTCGTCGTGCCGAATCACATGCTCGCGCAGTTCTCGTCCGAGCTGCTCACGCTCTATCCGACTGCGAACATCCTTGTCGCCGGCAAAGATGATTTCGAAGCGTCGCGGCGCGCTCGATTGTTCAGCCGCATCGCGACCGGGAACTGGGACGCCGTTATCGTGACTCACGCGAGCTTCGAGAAGATTCCCGTATCGCCGAAGACGCGCCGAGACTTCATTGCGCGCCAGATCGACGACATCGAAACCGCCATCCGCGAGGAGCGGGCCGACCGTGGGACGCGGCTGGTCAAAGAGTTGGAGCGCGTGAAGAAGCGCCTCACCGTGAAACTCGAAGCGCTCTCCGCCGAGCAGAAAAAAGACAATACGCTCACGTTCGAAGAACTTGGAATCGATCGACTCTTCATCGACGAAGCGCACAAATTCAAGAATCTGTTCTACGTCACAAAAATGACGCGCGTTGCGGGCCTACCGCAAACGGCATCCGAGCGCGCGTTCGATCTTTTCCTGAAGGTCCAGCACATCCAGGAGAAGAACAACGGCGCCGGGGTCGTGTTCGCGACCGGCACGCCAATCTCGAACACGATGGCCGAGATGTTCACCATGCAGCGTTACCTGCAGATGAACACTCTGCGGCGTAATTCCCTTCAGCATTTCGATTCATGGGCGGGAACCTTCGGCGAGGCAGTTACGTCCATGGAACTGAGCCCTGACGGGAGCGGCTATCGCCTGCAAAGCAGGTTCGCGCGTTTCGTGAATGTTCCCGAGCTGATGCAGCAGTTCCGTCAGGTCGCCGATGTGCAGACCGCCGAGATGCTGAAGTTGCCGGTGCCGAAGCTCGATCAGGGGCGTCCCGTGCCTATTAGCGCGCCGTGCAGTCCCGAGCTGCGACGCTTTGTCGATCAGTTGGTCAAACGCGTGGAGAAGATCAAGAGCGGCAGAGTCGATCCGCGTGACGACAACATGCTGAAGATCACGACCGAAGGGCGCAAAGCCGCTCTTGATATGCGGCTCGTGCTTCCGCACCTCCGAGATAATCCTGATTCGAAAACGAACTACGCCGTTGAAAAAATCCACCAGGTCTGGCTCGACTCCGCTCCAACCAAAGGAGCCCAACTCGTCTTTTGTGATCTCTCCACTCCGCAGACGGGCACCCGATGGTTTTCGGTATATGACGATGTTTGCGGGAAGTTGATCGCTCGCGGCATTCCCGCGAGCGAGATCGCCTTCATGCAGGATGCGAATGATGACGCCTCGAACGCAGCGCTCTTCAAATCAGTCCGTGAAGGAAAAATCCGCGTGCTTCTCGGCAGCACCACGAAGATGGGCGAAGGCACTAATGTCCAGACGAGGCTCGTTGCGCTGCATCATCTCGATGCGCCGTGGCGACCCGCTGACATCGAACAGCGCGAAGGCCGAATCATTCGCCAGGGAAACCAAAACGAATACGTGAAGATTTTCCGCTACGTCACCGAAGGCAGCTTCGACGCCTACATGTGGCAAACCCTCGAAACGAAATGCCGGTTCATCGCGCAGGTGATGACCGGCGACGCTACCGTTCGTCGCGCGGAAGACGTGGACTCGGCCGCGCTCACCTACGCCGAAGTGAAAGCGATCGCGTCAGGCAACCCGCTCGTCATCGAGAAAGCCACAATCGACGCCGAAGTAATGCGATTGACGCGCTTGAAAAGGCAACACGCCGAAAGTCTGTATCAAATGCGCTACCGCATCAAAAGATTGGGCGATCGCGCCCAAATCTTAGAGCGTGAGATCGCAAACATCCGCGAGGACCTGGGCACGCGGACGAGCACTCGTGGCGACAATTTTTTCATGACGGTGGGGAACGAGACATTCACCGACCGCGTGAAAGCCGGCCGCGCGCTCGTCTTCCTTGCCGCCGCAGTAAAGCCCTTCGAATCAAGCAAAACCGCCGGCAGCATTGGAGGCTTTCCTGTTTCAGTTGAACGGTTCGACGAACGCGTAACGCTTTTAATCCACGCCAAGCACAGCTACCGCGCCAACATTAGTGAGAGTCCAGCCGGCACGATCGCCTCCATTGAACACGCACTGGACAGTTTTGAAGATCGCTTGCGTGAACGCGAAACCGATCTCGCGCAATCCCGCCGCCAATCCGCGGATCTAGCCAAGCAGCTCGATCAACCCTTTGAGCACGAAGAGAAGCTCGCGACTGCAACAAAGCGTCAGCAGGAGATCATCACCGCGCTCGACATCACAAAGAACCAGGCGTCTCCAAAGATCGACGAATCGATTTCGGAAGCTTCCGCGGAGTCTCACGCGGAAGCCGTCACTGCTGGTTCGACTCACATTTCGATCCATGCGCGACAGGCGCCGATCGTCGCAAAATTGACGTGAACAACCACACCGACCTAGTTTCGAAGGAGCGAACTCAATTACGAATGAGCGGAGTCACTTCCAGTGTTGAACTGATCAAGCTGACCTTGTGCGGCCCGACCGACGTTGCCAAAGAAATGGCGCTGGCAGCGGAGGCGATCAACGACTGGAACTGCCAACACGGCGAGCAGCGTGGGTTTTGGGTAAAACACCAGCACTGGTCGACTGACAGCTACCCGGACGCGCAGGAAACTGGCCAGGGTGCGATCAACAGGCAGTTGATCGATTCGACCGACATTCTCGTTGCGATATTTTGGTCCCGGATCGGCACGCCGACGGCAAACGCAGAATCAGGCACCGTGGAAGAGATCCAACGCGCTATCGCCGGCGGGAAGAAGGTGATGATTTACTTTTCTGATCTCGAGCCATTACCTGCGGGCGCGTCGATCGAGCACGTAAAGCGATTATCTGCCTTCCGCGAGCAACTCAGAACTCATAGGTCGTGTTGGACATTTCAATCACGAAGCCGGTTCCGCGATGATTTTGCCAACCACCTCGCGCTCATGCTGAATGACTTTCCGCTCGGAGGGAAAAAGCCGTTGCGGCGCAAACCCAACGATGCGGCGGTTCGTCAGAGAGCGCGCGGAACTGGACACATTCAAATCGCTGGTGATGGAAATGAGATTCATCAGTATCAACGTCCCCCTGTTTTTAAGACCGTGTTGGAGCGACGCCCAGGCAGCATCACCCCTGCTGAGGAGCACCAGATTGCGGAATGGGTCAAAGCCCTGGCCGAAGGCACGACGGGCAAGTCCCGAGACGAGGCTTTCGGCGAATGGGGCGCCCGGCTTTTGAAGCGGTTCAAGGTGCCGAAACGCGGGGCGCTGCTTTCGACGGACATGCCCGGTGTTGAAGCGTGGTATCGACAACAAAAAGCAATTCAGACCACCGGCTACAAAACCAAAGCTCCCGACCAATGGCGCGCATCGCGCATCAAAGCCATCAAAGCGGCGATGAACAGCATGCGAAAAACTAACGAAGTCTATTATCCGGAGCTCTCCGATCGATTAAACATGAAAAAGCCGTTTACGTCACTAACCCGCCTAACCAAAACCGACTTGGACCGCGTTTACCAAATGGTATTGCGCGATTCCCGCCGCTAACAGCAGCCCTGATCTCGTAGATGCGAGGCTCGATCAGGGGGCTACGCTACTCATCCCCGGGCAAACACGGCTATCGCGCCAATGTCAGCGAGTATCGCGAATCTCGGCGGCGAAACTGTTGGGTTCTGCCGGTTGTTCCAGCGTTTGACTGCTGTGATCTACGTTGCAGCCGTCAATAGAGTTGAAGCGATATTCTCTAGGGACGCTTTTGTTAGCAGATACATGCCGCCGCGAGCACCTGCATAGCGGCAGTTTACGGAGGCAAGGCTTTGCCCGTGACGAACAGCCTCGACAATTCGTGCTTCTGATGCTCGCAGAAACCCACGTCGACCGGTCCGTCCGAGAATGTCGAGGATTCCTGCACTGCACCAATCACCGGCACCGACTGCGTCTTTGAATTCATCCGTCGGTACTGCAGCTAGTTTTCGCCAGCACGTGGAATAATTTGGATTGTCTCTGATTGCATAACGCAGTCCATGCTTGCCAAGAGTCTGGATTTCGAGTCGCGGCCGGTCCTTCGTTCGGACTCGCGGCAGGGATTCCAAACGCTCAGCTGAATATTTGACAATGTCTGCTACAGCAACGCATTGCGCGAACAAGCCGAGATCGCCGAGGCCTGAAGGTTCGAAGAAAATCAACGCTCCCTGCGCCTTCGCTTGTTGCGCGAGGAACAACGCGCTTCGCGCAACGCGATCAAAAAAGAACACGCGTGGCTTGGGGAGTCGAGTCGACACTTCGACGGCTAAATGGCGGGGCAATGGCGTGTATCTCGGCAGCCAAGTGCCGTTGGTCGGACACTTCCATTCGAAACGGTGATACGCATCGCCGTTGATGGCGGTGCAAATCCGCTGAACAACAACGGGCGTGGTACCGCTTCGCTCGCGGCGCACGAATGTGGTGTCCACGCTCCACTTCTCAAGGTCCGCGATGAGTCTGCGCGCTTCTCGATCGTTTTTGAGCCGAATTACCGGCACCGAATCCCAGCCGAGATACGCGAGGATCGTCAGCACATTGCCGCATGAGCCGCCTGCGAATGTAAATGATGGTCGCCGCCGGTCGTTGCCGACAAAGACGAGATCGAGGGCGACGAAGCCGGAACCAACGCACACCGGGGGTTTCCTGGAAATAGCGTTCCGTCGAGTCGTTGATTTACGCTCAGGCATCTGCTCCAGAATATCGATCATCCGCTCCGATGCGAGCACCGTTCACCGCGTTTTTCTTCGGCCATCGTACGCTTCGCCCTCGAGCCACAGATGAACAAGTTTTGGAGGCCCCGCAGCGCTCTCCGAGCCGGTGCCAGTAATTTCATATCCGACAGATTCAACGAACACCACAGGCAAGTCCCGCTCCAGAGCCGCCAGGAGCGAACCGACCGATAGCAGTTTGCCACCAGCCGGAGATAGCGTCACCAGCGAGCCGCCGACAGCCGCGAATACGCGTTCGCGTGTATCGACGAGGCGCACGATTGTAGCATACAGATCCAGTGGATCGTTTTCCGCAGCATAAACGAAATTCCGCACGTCGACTTTCCACGCTTCGAGCATCTCCCGATACTCCTCCACGAGCTGATCGGGCAGACGCGGATTCGCGCAGGGAAATGGAAGAATTGGACAAACATCGTCGGGGGAGACGGCGGTGTGAATTCGCTCGAGCGTTTGCCGTCGGTGCAAGACAAGTTGCGGCAACCAAAGCCGCGCGTGACTCCCCGTCTCATCAAGACCGATTCGACCTTTAAAGCCATGAACTGGAGTTGCTCGATCGCTCGCGACTCCAACAATGCCGTAGTCGGTCGCGGGTTGCTCATCGACCACAACGTGAACGTTGAGTTTTCGGTTTCGTTCAGCTTCCCCCAACAGCATGCGTACGGCCGGGAAGAAGACGCCCGTCGACAATGCACTGATGTCTAGCAGGATGTCCGTAACGCCGCTGAAATCTTGCTGTCCGAGGAGTTTTGCGACTTCGCGACCGCCGACCACCGCATTTCCTTCAGCAAAGATTGGCACATCGGCTACAGATGAGTCCGCTATGAGCTTGCTGAGCTCGGCAGTATGAACGTCCGCCTGTTCCCGCAGCTTGCTTGGCGCTCCCGGGCGCTCTTCCCGGATGATTAGAGCACGTTTTCGCGGTGCACCCATTGCGGCGACGCGTCTTGCAATCGACGTGGACCGTGGATCGAATCCGCCACCGGCGATTAGCAGGAGAGAGCGCTCAGAACTGCCGAGATAATTGTCAAAGAAATCCTCGAGCGCCGAACCTTCCAGTTTGACGCAGCGGTTCCAGCGGTTCATGCACTCGCTCGAGCGACATTGGCCATTGTCATCAACTCGTTTGTCGTACCCTCAACGAAGCCACCGCGCTTGAGAGTCAATCCATTTTTGACTAACACAAACCCGCCTAACTCAAGAAGACACCATATACGCTTCTTGCAGGGGTAGTTAGGAATTAGAGTGATTGCATTGTATGCGACGGCAAACTTCAGGACCTGCGCCAGAGGAGAGTTACTCTTTGCTATCCGTTCGAATTCCGACTGTGGAAACCCAAACGCGCAGGCGCCCGAGCCGAGAGGCGCATTCGGTTCAAGCGAACGCTTCTTGCAGCGGTCAGCAATCCCCTGAACAACCCGTCGCACTGCCGGACTGTCGGGAAAATCCCAATCCGAAATAGCTTTTGCTGCTCGGCTATGCAGGATGTCTTGCTGTTGACGTGCTGAGAGCTCGGCTCTGCGGCGCCGTTGAATTCGATTTGCCAGGTGTTCGACTAGCTCAGCTGCAAACCACAGAAATTGCTCGGGGTTCTCGGCGGCGGCGTCACACACAGCATCCATGCCGTATACGAAAGGTCGGTTGTATTGGTGATGCAGGTGCACGCGGGCGCCCTCGTAGACCGTCGCATCGGCCGCCAATGGCTTGGATGGCTCGAGATCATCTTCTAGCTCCGCGAACAAGGCCTCCTGAGGAACACGGTTTGCGAACCGATGGAGCAGAATGCTTTCCATCGCCAGCGCAATGTCGCTTTCGCGTTCGTGTCCGCTGTTTCGTAGGTAGTCAGTGACCAGATCACGAAGTTCAGCGGCCTTTTTTTGCGGGATCCGAAGTCGCTCGCGGTTTACCTCAACGGTCTCGCTCAGCTCCTTGACATCTGATGACGAGAGATGTGGTGTTTCCGTCGTCAGCATCGTCCCCAGGTCAGTCAACCCTACATCGCGAAAAAGCGGCATGCGGTCTAGATATCGACGAGCCATGTCTCTAGCCATCGATCTGAAGAATTTCCTTTCCTGTTGCCGCGACGAGCCGGTTTGGAAGATAACTTCTGTAACGTCGCGGGTGACGGTGAAGCGACGGAAGTGAGTGCCTTCAGTACCATCCGGCGACACGGCGTCGAGCATCTCTCGCGAGTCAAGTGCATCCAACCGGCTGAGCAGCCATCGGCCGATTTTTAATTCGCGCCGCATCAACCATTTTTTGAGCAACTGATATTGCTCGGGGTGGAGCTGATGCGCGTCGTCCAACATCACCAACGGCTGCAGCGTCAACATTTCCGAGCCCTCGTACGGAACCGAAAAATTTTCGATCACGTCGAAGGGACGGTACGCGCCAACGGCATCATCTGACAAATCAGTCAGTTTAGGAGGCAGTACGGCTCCCGCGATTTTGTAAAGTGCTGCTTCGACCCGTCGCGCCTTCTCTCGTAGATCTAAGGCTCGCACGCCGCCGATTGCTTGCACGCTCGCATCCGAATCTTTCTTGGGCACAATGTTCACGTGAGAGAGATCGACTTGCGCGTTTTGTAACTGCCGCAGCCAATAAAGCATTGCGCGGCACTGAATCATCGCCAGAAACAGCTGGTGCTTATGCTCTGTGGGATACGGCAGTTCCCAAAATTCTCTGTAATCCGCTTCCATCGGCAAGCGGCATCCCAAAATCCGTGGTCGATCGTCGCTAATCACCTGACAGTCTGCCAATGCTTTCGCAAGCTCCCGGAAGTCCGGTACATTCCGTTTTCGGAGCAGTGCCGCTAGGGTGGCGTATTCCAGCAACCTCGCGATCGTCGTTTTTCCACTGCCGGGTTGGCCTAATAGCCGCGCCAATCGGTCGAAAAGCGCCTGCCTATCTGCGTCCGTTTTTCCGAGGTAATGTCGCAGCGGCTCCGGGGAAATTATCGCGAGAAAGGCGTCATCGTCGCGCAGATGCTCTGTCGCGCGCTTGAGAAATGGATTTTCCATTTTGTTACCAATGCCGCTGCGCTCGGCGGAATAGCGGCCGCATCCGATGTGCGTTCTCGCCGTTCGTTTCAGCCCATAGCAACGACACTGAATTGTTCGGTGTGTTATGTTCCAAGATGAGGGGCAGGCCACATTCGCCAAATCCGCGCTTGGCCGTCTTGCCACCAACCCGCATCGCCTCGTTCTCTATAATTGGGTCATAATAGTTCTCTGTGTGCGCCCAGAAAGTCGCATCGCGATCGCGATCGAGACGCACATCTTCCGGCAGCACCAAGCCATACGTGAATCTGAAATTATCAAACCATTGAGAGCCCAGCTCGCGCCGCGCTTCCTCGGCTGTCGCTTGCACGCGTCCGAATGCTTCGTTGCTGCAGACGTAGTGATGGACGTTTAACGTCCAATTCGCTTCAAAATGACTGGTAAAGATTCCTGGATATTCGTCGCGGAACTTCTTTAGCTTGCCGGTCCATGTCCCACCGTCTTCACGACGCAGAAGTGTCTTGCCGGACCCAACAAAATCATCCACTAGAAAGACACGGCTAAATCGTGCAGTGTCGTCCTTCAGATCCACGCGCAGCTCATTTAGGACATCCTGCCATTTACTTTCGTTCACTTGCGTCGTGACCAATACCTGTTCATTGCTAATTCGCTTCTCGTTTGCGCGACGAAGCATATCCATGCGGGCGCCGTCGCTCAGTCCCACGAATAGAGTTTTTCGAAGCGCCAGTTCAAACTCGCGTTCTGCAGATTCCTGGTTCCAGAGAAGATAGCGAGACACTCCAAGTTTCATCGCGACCTCCGAAACGAGAACAGGCTCGACAAACGCTGGGAAAAACCAGTTCACGAGATGTTGCATCTCGGCATAACTCACAAAAATCAGTCGCTGCCGCACGTAGTCATACGCCGCCTGCCGATCCTCTTGCCGAAACTGCTGTAACCAATCGACCAGTCGTTCCGAGAAGCGTACACCACCAAGATAGTCGCGATAGCTGTCATACTTAAAATGGGACATTAAGCGAAGCCAGATCGTTTCCTTTGCGATGGTCTCATCATCCCACTTCATCACCTGTTCCAGCGCGCGAATCGTTAGATCTTCATTCATTAGAATGATTTGCGGAAGCGCGTTAGACTGCGGTCAAGAGAGAAGCTTATCGAACCTCGTGCGGCTTCCATTCCTAAGAGATAAAACAGCGTCGCTTGTTCGCACCGGACACCAGCCGGCGCGAGGTTCCAGCAGGTATTTGGATCGCTCGAAACTTCATCAACACTCAGAGACAGGGGCGTCTGAAGTAACTCAAAATCGTTACCGGGCCACGCGCCGCGATCCCCGATGCAGAGCGCTTTGTCGCCGAGCGCGAGTCCGCATTGCAGGACGTTAATTTTCGACGCTTCGCACGCCAGCACGTCGAACGAGTGGCTCGAATATACCATGCGCAATGGCAGTCGTTCTGCGGCGATTACCTCCTCCACGCTGTGGCCAACATGCCTTGAGCGCGCAGCGTCGGTCGGCTTGATCGTGAGCTGGCACCGGTGAACCCGCAGATCGCGCGACGTCACGAGCTTCCGCCGTTTAAGCGTAGCAACTAACGACATAAGGGGATCAAGCGCCTTCTCATCAGCCCGAGGAATCGAAACATCAGCAAGTGTTGAGACATCCGAACCATTGTGATAACCGACGATCACACGCCTCCAAAACTTCTGTGGAATAATCTTGTGCAGTGCTTCGCGGCAAGAGTCGCCGCGTCCCGTCGCAATCACAAGTTGCACACCACCCCGGAGTAAACGCGTAAGCGGTCTGTGTAACGCCTGCGTCACGCCAATGAAGCGGTCCCGCGCTCCGCAGAGTGTGCCGTCGAAGTCGAACACAACCGCCGTAAAGCGTGCGTGCTGCAGTGCAGTCAAAAATCGCCGGTAATCTTGAGGCCATTGGCGATCTCTTCCCGCGACACTTCGTTTCCGTTCGCAAGCTGTTTCAATGATACCGCTCTGTGAAATCGCACCGGCCGAAAATTTCCGGCCGCCCGCCAGATGATACAGTCCCCGTCCAAAAGGCGGTACACCGGGTCTACCTGGGTCGCGCCCTAGAGCTTTCCCGAGACCGGAGACGAAGTAAAAAACCTGACAGAGCAGCGCAATCGTGGAGCGAGAGTCGCTCGACCAAGCGGCGATGCGGATTACGGGCACGCTGCGGGGGATCAACGCTTGGGTTTTCTTGAAAACGTCCCGTTCACGAGACGTGATGAGGGCAATAACCGCAGCCGTGTCAGGTCGTTTCGCTAGCCAAACATGCCGGCCGTGCGCGAAGTGTCGAAAGTCGCTAAGCATCACGCTCGCGAGTGCCGCCTCGCTACACTTTGACTCCAAGTCGACACCGGCTGGCGTGGCGTAACCGCCGGCCAGCACGATAAGGTGATCTCTTCCATGGCTGGCCAGTTCATACGCTGATCGTTCAACCGCCGCAGCGGCCTCCACATCGAAACCAACCGCATCGGCTTGAACGCCAAAGGCGCGTACGAGCAATGTGCACGTGGCAATCAAGGTGTTTGTAGCAAGAAATCCGTCACGTCGAGTGGGGAGTTCAAATTCTGCGGTTGAGACATGCCAGTATCGTCGTGCCCGCGCCGCGATCAGGCTACCCAACGACCCGCAAACAACGAGGATAGCATGCGCTTCTTTGGAAATCGCACAGTCAAAGGCATTGAGGATATCCCGGTTTCGGCCACCACCGGTAAAAAGCACGACATGAGCCTTGCGTAAGCTGGTTTCGCTCGAGCAAAATTCGAACGTCGTTTGTGCAATTCCAGGACCGCTCCTTTCATTGTGCAGCACGGCGGCAAAGCGCGCGGCGGTGAACGAGCCGCCAACGCCGACAGCAACCAAGGTTTCGCCGTTCGCGTTGTCGAAGAACCGCTTAATGACTGCGATGTCGAACTCGCGCGCCCACTGAATCGTTGTAGACAAGGACGAGAGTTCGCCCGCAAATGGCTTTCCCACATCGCAATAAACGAAGTCTGCGACTGGAATCCAGAACAAACCGGCCCGTGATCAGTTCCGAAACATTCGCTCGGAGTAATTCGAACATTTCCCAGATTTCCGCACGATGAAGGACTTGTGCCGACGCTGAACTGAATTGGGAACGTGGCGGTGGTGAATCATCACCACCACGTCCCCTTTATTGCGGATGTGGCACTTGATCTCATCGCGAATCTGACCGCGCTCTTCGAGTCAAAACTTTCGATCTACGCGGAGAAGCTCTAGTCCGGAGTAAATCCGTGCCACGACCCATCGCGCCGTTTCAGCTTTCCAAGACAGATCGTGGATTAGATACGGTTCGATCTCCCAAACCCGTGTTTTGCCAGGATGTCTGAACAGGTGGCAAATAAATCGGTCCAGCGCGTATAGATCACTCGGATGGCTTACCGGCGTAGGCGTGTGAACCCACGCCTCGAAAAACTTCCGCGTTCGTTCGCCGGGAATGACGTCCGCGAGCGTGCGATTCGGACCGACGACATCGACGCTGCCGCGTATCGATGCCTTCTTGAGCCAGTGACGAAAAGCATCAGCAAAAGCGATCCCGATTGCGTTGTATTCATCCATTGTGAGACTGGAATTCGCATGAGGAACGATGTTCGGCACCCGGAAGGTATTCGGTTGCTTTGCATCCAGATTCGCAATCGCGACAGCCGCGATTTCTGATCCATCTCGCATGAAAATGGCGTACCCAGCAGCTCGGCCATTATGAAGCTGATAGTCTTCGGACGGTTCGACTGGAAACTCCCATCCTTGAGTTTCGCGCGCAAAATCAGTTAAAATCTCGTGGAGTCCGCCCGACGGCAGCTGCTTCACACCAACTTTGATTTCAACATGGGCTTTCACGCCTCAAAGCATCGGCGCGCGAATGCGATCGCGCTACTTGTCTCAGATCGTCGCCCGCCTCAGCTTACAATGATGCTGACCGCCGATCGGAACGGGTGCAAAATAATTGGCCAAATCTGAGCCGCGCGCCGGAAACAAAAGAACACAACGGCGATTCTAGCGCCGTTTGATGCGGCTGTGCCGCGGGGAGACTGTGCCCGCCCCGGTTCCCCGCACAGACTCCGAGTTTGCTGTCGTTCGTTGGGCGGTGATCATCTGCGCCGTCCTCACAGTGCTCTCGGTCTTCCGGCCCACGCTCCCTCTCGGAAACCGGCCGCGCCGTTGTGGGTGCGCAGATCATCACGACGGCTGACCGCTGATCGATGCGACTCGCGCCGGACATCGGCTTACGACATGCTGACTTATTAGCGATGTTCATCTGGGCCATATTTCTGGAGAGTGCATTCCTCCTTGCACTTGGCGGTACAGTTCTCGGACTGATTCACTGGAAGAACCGGAAGAAACGCCTTCCGTTTACACAAAAGATTCTTCGCCCGCCGGGCGAATCCCTCCGCATTCGGTTGATCGAACTCGATGAGAAACTGAATGATCGACTCATTCAGCTTTTCTTGTCGGCTTATTCACCGCTCATAATGGCCGGTTTGGTCGTACTTCAAGGCGTCCGTCCCGGCATCGGAGTATGGATCACGATCGCTGTCATCGCTGCGATCGCATCGATTTCGTCGGCCTATCGACTGTCGAAAGTGCTCAATCTGCGCCGTCGAATTCGCTTGGGCTTCGAAGGGGAGCGCCACGTCGGCGAAGCGCTCAACCAACTGATGCTGGTCGGGTATCGTGTTTTCCACGATTTCCTAATTACCGACAAACCGCGCTCGATCCGAAACATCGATCATATCGTAATTGGTCCGAACGGAGTCTTTGCCGTTGAGACGAAAACTCGTCGAAAGATGAAGGGCGAAAACGGCGCGAAAGTCACAGTTCTGGACAATGGGCTGCAATATCCATGGGGTCTTGATCAACACGACCTCGCGCAGGCACAGGAGGATTCCGCGTGGTTAGCCGAATGGCTTTCGAAAATGTCGAACGAACCGGTGAAGATTGGATCGATACTTGTCCTTCCCGGCTGGTTCATAGACCGCCGCTCGAAACCCGCCGTCACAGTTCTCAGCGGCAGCGAAGTTGCCGTAAACATTCCCAAGCTGAACGGATCAGCGACAAGCGAAAGCGAAATTCGTCGCATCGCGGCCATCATCGAAGACCGAAACCGCAGCATAGAATATTGATGCGGCTGCACTGGTTCATTTCAGTAACTTCAATGCTTCGCAGATCGCCTTCACCTTTGCTGCCAGCACAGCGGCGTCGGGCGCAAACCAACACACGGTTAGGACGACCATGATCGCCAGCAGCCAGGCTGCACAGCGAATGGCTGTCGGGCTCATGCTGATCGACATTGAAAAACCGTGATCCGCGGGCGTGTCCCGACCCGCAGCGGATGCGCATGTGCTTCGCTGGGCATGCTTCAAATGCCTCGATGGAGATTTAACTTTCGCGGGCGGCGATAAGCTCCGCGCCTTGTTTGAAATTCGCATATTGGTCATGTATAAGGAATAATGGTGTCAAAACACCGTTTCCCGTTTGACATTTTCGTATGACGATCAAGACCGGTGAAATCGTTGCCCGAGCGGGGCTTAGCCGC
This sequence comes from Acidobacteriota bacterium, assembly GCA_032160165.1. Taxonomy (GTDB): domain Bacteria; phylum Acidobacteriota; class Blastocatellia; order Pyrinomonadales; family Pyrinomonadaceae; genus QHXM01. The sequence goes on along the minus strand of JAVHWA010000060.1, from coordinate 32,901 downwards.
CAAACGGTCTCTCAGTATGCCGCGCTTGGCTACATTCCCGGTGCCAGGCAAAAGACATCCGGGAGGTGGGAATTTGTGCGATCGCCGCAACTTGATGAGTGGCTGACAAGAACGGGGCGAATCACGAGCATTCAGCGCCGCCGTCAGATATTACATCAAGACGAAGCAGAGGTTCGACGGCTCGAGCGCAAAGCAGCAAAGCTGCGAACGTCACCCGGGAGCAGACATGGCAAACGGCGCTTGCTGGAGCTGACGCGCGCGATAGCAGAAAAACGTGCTGCGATTGTTGATCACCTGACCACCCGCGAATTGGCAAAAGCCACAGGCCGGTCACGCAGATGGATTACGGGCCGTGCGCGATCGATTCCCGGAGCGCGTCGCGCGCGAAATAAGTTGGTGTTCGAGAAATCTCAGCTGCTTTCCGATTGGATACATCGTGAACGCCGACTCCGCGACGTAGAACGCAAGCTGATGCCCGGTAATATTCGATTTCCCCGCTCTCGGATGGCGTGGATTCTTCTGCAGAGCTTTCGGTATAAGCGAGATGTCTTGAGCGAAATCAGTCGGGTTCATTTCGGAAAATGGCCGAAAGACGAACGAGACGAATTTGCGAAGGAGTTTCGCAACATGGTTCGCGAAATTCAACGTGCGACTGGACTGACTCTCAACGGGTCGTAGCGGCGCCGCCGCGGCGAGACTGTGCCCGCACTGTCTCCCCACAGACTCGCGAGTTTGCTGCCCGTTTTTCTCGGCGTGATCATCTGCGCCGTCCTCGCCTCCGTCTCCACTCCGCGCTCGCGCTCCGCTACGCTCGGGCTGCCGCTCTTCTGCGGGTGCGCAGATCATCACGAGAAGGGCTCATCGCGTTACGAAGTCGCCTCGCCAGAAATGATCCGCAGGCTAATCGCCATGGCATGCTGCGCTTCTGCATAGCACTGCCACAGTCGTCTGTCAGGCAACGCGGTTTTTTCATAGCGCGCCGCGATGTCTGGGTAGAGTGAACAGGCGTGCTCTAATCGGGCGCGCTCGAATGTAGGAAGGCCCGGCGCGCACCGCCTCACGAGTTTTCGAAGGTTGTGCCTGATCTCTTTCGCATCGTCGAGCGTCAACCCTGTCTCCACCACAGCGAAGCCTTTGAGGATGCTTTCGAAAGCATCGCGGGAAAGCTCGGCAGCTTTCGGATTTGGGGGAACGGCCAGCAAGCTATCGGCAGCGGCGAGGAGGCTCTTTTCACCGCCTGCGAGAAAACTGCGCGCCAGCTCTTCTAGTTCTTCACCGTCGATCAGACGACTGTGATTCATCTGATGCGAACAATCGAACCAATGCGCATCCAGCTCATCCCGCGCACCTGAGTTGAACCCCAGATCGCGGAAGAGCACGGCCGGCATGCCAACAACGAACCGAATCGGATCGACCATGCAGTGGCCGTAAATCACCGGCACGATGACTGGCCAAAATGCGGTGTCATAAAAGAAACATGTCTGGCGAAATGGCGCCGCATGGTCGCGGCCTAACGACGTGTTCGCTTTCAAGAACTCATATATCGCGTTGAATGCAGGGGTCGCCAGGTGCGAGAGAAATAAGTCGAACAATGGCGCTTTCTGGCCGTTCTCTTCAGCCCACCTTTCCAGCGCGCGAAAAGGCCGCTCACCAGAGGTAACTTCGCGCTTTCGACATTCGTCGTTGAATCGGATGAGCCAGTCTTCTGGGGGGATTGGTAGTTGCGCAAGCATCGCCAAGCATCACTCAAGTCATTCGCGCCGGGAAATCAACGCGATCGGACGCCCACGTATCATCGATGCGGCTGCGCCGCGCGAGACTGTGCCCGCCCCTGTCTCCCCACAGACTCGCGAGTTTTGCTGCCCGTTCCTAGATGGAGTGATCATCTGCACCGTCCTCGCAACGCTCTCCGGCTGTTCCGCGCCTTTTCTCCCTTGCGGAAGAGAGCCGAAGCCGCCTCGCTGCGGATGCGCAGATCATCACGAGGGGCTGACCGCGCACCGAGGGCAACGCCAAGCGTGAATCGCTCCCTCGATTGTACTGCTCACTGCGCGCCGTAAAGGTATTGCTCGTGCCTGCGCTCCACCTTGACTGTGCTCGCTCGCCGCCGAGAGGTCGCTATCGATTCACGCGAGGATTTGTAACGCCGTTGCAGAGCAGAATCTGTTGAGCATTTGCGACAGGTTCCCGCGTATTGACTGTTCTGTCCTTCAATCCGATAGGGCGGACCGCTTAGTGGCCGGCAGACGGGCGCACCGTTACTTTCGTGCGAGATCGAACGGTCCGAGGTATTCCGCTGCGATCCGTTGGGCGGATGAGCTGACCGCGGCAATGAGCACGCCCGCCGGCTCATCCAAGAACGCAGGAACAACATTCCCGATGCGATCCAATTCGATGGAGTAGATGACCGTTTCGCGGCGGCCCTTGTCATGTACGACACGAACATGGGTGCCCGGTCGCGGCGGCTCCGTTTCCCACTCGACCACAAATTCAAGCGTCTGGATGTTCCATTTTTTAGTGTTCGTAGTTTCGAAGCTTTCAACGAACGTACGCCATAGGTTTGCTGTCTCGGGCGTTGGCCATTCCGCATCGCTATGCCGAACGACGACCGGCTCCGCCTTCAGCCAGGTGCGTAATCCCCTGAAGTCGTGAAAAGTCCCTTCGCAATCGCTGATCGCTTTGATTGCGGCTACGCGCGAAGCGAGTCCAGCTTGGATCAGGAGCGCCGCGCTGTAATTCGACGTTCCGGTTTCCAAAGCAACGGCAGCCCGCCCAGCATGTGGATGCTCGTCCTCCGGATTTACTGTGAACTCTCGAACGCGGACCGCCTCCATTGCCCAGACGAGCCGATAGACCAATGCGCCCTCGATGAATTCAAGCACCTGCGCATCTTTGCCGCCGGCGAGATCGGACATGCTCTCGCCGCTTACCCATGCTCGGACAATCTCTTCCCAATTAGCCACCATATCGTCGGGACGAAACGGCGGGATAGCGAAGACGACGTTCGCGAATTGAATCGAGGCCGCGATCGCCGCCTCAATTTCCCCCGCCGCGAAAGCCGCGTCACCTTCTCGCAGCAGCTTGTTCAGCGCCTCGGCGTGCTCGTCGAGGTAACGGCCCGTAGCAAAGCTGACGCCTGCGGCGAAATAACCTTTCCGCTGAGCGGCAGTCGAGTTCTGCCAGATGTACCTCGCGCGTCCCTGAAGGAGGGCGCGTGCGACGCGTTGCACGACCTCGCCCTCGCGTAGGAGCGTGCGTTGCCAAAGTGAGGATTGGAGCGCCTCATCAATCGCATGCGCGAGTTCCTCCACAGCGACGTCCTGTTGGATGAGTGAAAGCAACGCAGAATCGAGGCACGCCAAGTCGACCGTCCATTTGAATTCGAAGGCCTCTTGCTCCTTGAGTTGCTCCTCGGTCACGGGTACCCGAGCCTTGGGTGCATCCCACGCGGCAGCGTTGCCCAAAACGTATTCGATAATTTGTTCTGCGGAGAATCCCTTCCGCTGCCGGATCTGCTCGCAAAACTGCCAGACGAGCTGATACAGGCCGCTGCGGAGATCGCGTTCCTTCGCTGCCCTGAGAAGATTATTCCAATGGCGTTGATGTTTCGCGTCCGGCGCAACGCAAATCACCTGACCCTCGACATCGACGAAGGCGCGGCCCGCCCGGCCAGAGACATTGGCGAACTCTTCGCCCGGGATCAGCTTCCGATTACGAATCAGTGAGTAAAATAGAACGGTCGTTGCCGATAGGTTGAGCCCTTGGGCGAGCGTCGGAGAAGCGATCGTCACCTTCAGAACCTGTTTTCGCAGCAGTTGCTCGACCGCGCGCAGGAACGGCCGCGGCAACTGCGCGTGATGAACAGCAACTCCAAGCTTTAGGCATTGAACGGCTGGATGAAATTCGCCGAGCCACTCGCGCCCGATGTTCATCGCGTCGTTCAGAACATGTTCCTCGTGTTCGAGGAGTGATGCGAGATAACCGCGCTGATGCAGATCAATCGCGGTTTCGGCGAGCGGGATCACGGATCTCCGCAACGGGCAATAAATCAAAACCGTTTGGCCTTCCTCAATCAGGCGCCATGCACAAGCGAGAGTCAGTTCCTGTTGACCACTTGGAAAAGGGGTCCGCCGTCGCCCAAGCGGCTCCTTTGGTGTGATGAATGGATCAACGAAAGGCTGTTCGTTCTCCAGGCGGAACGTGAGGACCGCATGGTCGTTTCGCCAAATGATTTCGCCGAACCGTTGCCGGGTAGGACGCCAGTCACACGTAATCGCTTCGCCGTCGATATCCTGGCGAATCCATGACACGAAATCCTGTAGTTGATCGCCGTGAGGCAGGATGGCGGAGAGACAAACGATGCGCCGCTGACCCGCGTCGGCGCGCCGGAGAAGCCGCTGAACCAGCACTTCATAGCGAATCTCGCGCTCAGCCGCGCCGATCGTGTGAGCCTCATCCAAAACAATGAGTCCTACATCGTCGATCAACGTGGGGTCATTTCTCAGTGCGAAGTCGAGCTTCTCTGGAGTCGTAACCACGATGTTGCGATTACGCAGTGAATCGACGTCGTCACCCGTCGCGCCACTCGCGCCGTAGAGCGAAGACACCGAAAAACCTAACGGCCCGAATGTCTGGCGCAGCGTCCGCTCGGTCTGAGCAGAGAGCGCCCGAAGTGGAGTGACGAAGATGACGCGCAAATCGAGCGATAACGCACGAAGAATGCAGATCTCCGCGATTCGCGTCTTCCCAGCGCTGGTCGGCAGTGCGGCGACGAGATCGTCTTCCATATCGAAAGCGCGCGAAGCCGCAGACAATTGAGAAGGCCAAAGGTCGATCTCAGCGCGTGTTCTCCGCAGAAGCTCAGCGATGAAAAGCCGCCGCAAGGCGACCCAATTCGAGCCCGGCGGAACGTCCGGTGGATTTGGCAATCGGACATGGAGGCTCTGATCCCAAAGGTCCTCGATTAGGTGGCGGGCAATCGTGAAGATCCACCAGAATGGAACCGCATTGAAGTCGCCGGCGGTAGCGATCCCTTCGTCAAGGAAACCGAGTGCTGTCTTCACCGCTTCCTCGCTTCCGGATTCGAGTGCGAAATCGAAAATTGCGAGCGCCTTGTGAAAAATCGTGTTCAGACTGAGCGGTAGCGCCGCCTCAAAATCGAAATCGTCTCCGGCTGCTTCAAAGCGCGTGGCAAGAGTCGCGTCAAAGCCACCACGATCCGCAGCCCATTCGAATATTGCGGAGCGCAACGCGTTGAGGTCACGTCGCATCAACAGAGTGAGCGCTCGTTCCGCTGGACTGAGGTTCAGCGCTTCTGTTCGAGAAGGGAAGAGACTGAACGCGCGGGCTGAGAAATGCCCCAAATGATACGCCGCCGCTGCAATGACGGTGTAGAAGCCCCTCTCATTCCACGTGGGATCTCCATCGCGGACGACGGACTCAATCGCTTCCCCAGCCCGCTCGAACGCCCGATTAGGGCTAGGGTGGCTCCGATCCTGGACGCGAATCTGCAATCCGAGATCGAAAAGTGCGAGGCCATATGCGATCAAATCGGAACTGAGTCGCGGATGAAAATCGGGGCTACCTGGCGGGAGTATTCCTCCGGACCAGATCAGATTGCGGGCGAGCCCGCGCGCGGCCAGCCGTCCCCGAAAGCCGGCTCGCGTGGCTTCGTCAATTCGAGCGGCGATTTCTTCAATGCTACGAGGCATACCTGCTCATTCGATCAAAGACGGACGCGATAAACTTTTGGTGATCCGCGATCCGTAACGTGACGGCGTGTTGCTCGATTTCAGGACTGCACGCTTTGAGATCAGCCGTCAGCGCAGCGGAGGCATCGTTACCACTCAACGTGAAAAGCAGGTGAACCACCTGCCGCGTGGGGATCGGTTTTAGCAACATGAATTCCTCGAACACGATCGCGAGTTCGTCCTGCTGTAGTTCAAACAGTCGGTGCATGATGTAGCCGAGGGCATGCTGCGAGGGCCGGCCGTCATTTGCCGCTAACATTTCTCGCGCCTCGGCGACTACTGCAGGAGTCAGATTACTTCTGCTCTTTGACTCGCCTTTTAGGAAACGAACATTGCGTGAGGTCTGCTCGATCCCGATCAGATCTTCGCCTCGAAGGGCCGCCTCCCGGCCGTCCAGCCAGCGCAAACGCTTGATCGGAATTTGGAAGCCTTTCAGTATTGCAGGTGCTGCTTCGGTTGCGAAAATTTCACCCAAGTGCCCGGAGCGCGCTCTCTTCGAGCGCGGGAACATTTCCCTTAAGAGCTCGGCCGCGCATGGGAGCCCGACACGAGCGATTCGCTCGCTCAATCGACGCGGATCTTCGTAGTGCGACGCGACAGTTGAATCTATCTGTTTTTCGAGAGACGAACGTACGTCGTCGCGCTCACGGAGGAGGTGGAGGCTGTGGAGACCATCCACCTTAGTGGCTTTCGTTTCGCACCACTCATCGAAGAAGGATGAAGCCATCCGCGATAATAACCCGATTTTTACCGGGCCGCGCCCAGCATAACCTCACCGGCCCTTCTTTTTGCCGCGTTTGCCCGACGCTTGTGACAGCGCCGAACCGGCAACGGATCTCTCCGGCTTCGTCTCTTTGTTCGACTTCAATTGCTTTGAAGCTTTTTTTGCTACTGGTTTCGATGTTGGCATTTCATCACCTCCATTCTTGCATTTACTCTGCCGACTCGCGCGGCCGTAGCAATAGTTGGTTTGCGCAAACAATAAATTCCGAAGGGCAGGAATGGACTTCCGCTAGGGTTGCATCGACCACCGCGCCGCGCAGGTGTTTCTCAATCGCGTCGCGCAATGGACGCGCGCCCAGGCGGGGATGAAAGCCGTGTTGCATGACGAATGAAACGACCTGCTGACCAGCGATTAGGTGGAAACCTTTGTCGCGCAGGAACGATAGTTCGCGCGCGATGTGGAATCGCGCGATCTCCATTTGCACGTCGTAGCTCAGACGGTTGAAGACCAACTTCTCCGCGATGCGTGCGTAAAGCTCGGGACGCAATGTTCGTTGCGCCTTCGCAAGAACGTGGCGCTCCATTGTCGTGAACGACGAGTGCTGCAACGTGAGGATTTCGGATGCAGCGATGTTCGATGTGAACACGACGTAAAAGCCACTGAGGTCCAGTGTATCGCCGCTCGCCATCGTGACGCGTGCGGCATCGAGAATTTGCAGAAATAAATCGAGCACGCGCGGATGCGCTTTTTCGATCTCGTCGAAGAGCAACGTGCCGGTCGCCGATTTCGAGCGCGCCAGGCCCAGCAGGCCCACCTCAGCGACTCGACCGCCGATTAAGACAGCGATGCTTTCTTGCGTCTGATACTCGGACATGTCGAAGCGGAAGAGCTTTTCGCTTCCCAGTAAGTAGTGAGTAAAAGCGATTGTCGTTTCTGTTTTCCCGACGCCTGTCGGACCCAAAAATAGGAAACTGCCGCGCGGGCGGGTGGAACTCGTCAGGCCTAGTTCGCCGCGATGAAGTGCAGCCACGATACGAGGAATCACATGATCCTGGCCGCGGATCTGCTCGCAAAGATGGGCTTCGAGATGGCGAAGGTGGTCGAGTCGCTCGACGGAAATGTTTAGTTCGTTCATCGAATGCAGGATGCCAGCGCACCCTTCGCGCGGTCGCTCTCGCGCTGGAGCAGCGTGCGCGCAGCGGCGCGGTAAAACGTCGCCACATGAAAACACTTCTCGCGAAACAGTTCCTTCCCATCCTCGCTCAAGCTTCCGGCGGCGGCCTCGCCCAGGGTGCGAGCAAAGCGATGGGCATCGTCATGCTGATCGGGTTTATCTTCGGCACGATTTGCGTGGTCGGCGGCGGCTTCGCCATTCGCCGCGGCGACACTGATGCTGGCAAGCTGTCGATCATCGGCGGCCTGATCATCGCTGGCGCGCCAATCATCGTGAAAGCGCTCTTCACCGCGTTCGGCATCGACAGTTCGACTGTCGACGTTGGCTCCTTCCAGTGAGCAACGTTTCGACACACGAGCTGCGCTTTACGGAAACGAACAGCGCGGACGACTCCGCCGGCAAAACGTGGGGCCTGGAGGGCAACCTCTTCTGGTTCGTGGCCGGCGGAGGGTTCGCGTCCGTCGTGATCCTTCTCCTACTCTTCAGCATGTTGCGCTGGACGCTTCTCAGCGCGCTCGTGCCGTCTCTGATACCGATCGGTCTGGCGTTGCTTTACATCTTTGCTTTTCGCCAGGGCAAACCCTCCGGCTACGACACGGACCTGTTTGAACTCTGGTTTAAAGGCCCCGGCTTCGGTCCTGAATCTCCGCGCATCGAACCGCGGTCATCCTCCGCTTCTGACGACAATGTTTGAATCTGCTCCCAACGGCTACTTCGTTCGCGACCTCATCGTCTTTCACGGCCTGCGCAAAGGCTGCCACGTCTCTAAAGGTTTCGTCATCGAACCGGCGGACCTGAGCGCCGCCGCGCCGGAACATCTCAACGCATTCCAGGACCAGCTCGCGCTGCTGCTTTCTTGTTTGCACGAGAAGCTGCGTCTTCAGGTGCAGTGGTTTTGCGATTCGGATTACCGCTCGGAGCTGCTGCGTTACCACGAGCAAACGGAGCGTGCGACGAATGTCTGGACACGCCGCTGCCGCAACGAACGCTTCGGCCGCTACTGGGAAGCGATGGTTGAACGCCGGCTGCGGCGTCAGCGCCTCGTGCTTTGCTTCTCGCGGAAGATCGAGACCTCGCCGTCCATCATCGCGACCGCGGCACGCCACCATTCGCAATACGACGCGTTATTGCAGGAGATGACGACTGAGTTCGAGCAGCTCCAGCAAATGCTCGCGAATGTGTTTCACGGGGCGCGCATCACGCCGATGACCGATGCCGATCATTATCATCACTGCACGACCTTTCTTAATCCGTCATTAGGCTCGCGCTTCGATTATGACACGCTCGCCACCTTCGAACCGCAGCTCTCGATTCAGGACAACTGCTGGCATAGCGAAGCACAGGGGCTGTCCGATTCATCCGGGTTCTGGATGGACGGCTTCTATCATTCCGTCCTCGTGCTAAGCCGCTGGCCAAAGCTCACGCATCCTGGCCTCGTACACCGTCTCACTGGCCTGCCGCTCCTCGATTACAACGTTACCGTCAACATCGAGGCGCTTTCCCCACGCGCAGAGATCGGGCGGGAAGAGAAAGCGCACGATCGATTAGCCGGCGATTTTGCAAGTGAGAAGCGCCTGTCGCTCCTCACGGCGATGGAGAAGAAGCAGAAGAAGATCGCGGCGTTGATGCAAGGTCACACGCTGCCGTTCAGCGTCGATTACATCATCCGTGCGTGGGACCCGACGCGCGAAGGCCTCGCAGTGAAGACAGCCGCGATCAAGAACGCGATCAACGGCATGAATGGCGCGCAATATCTCGTGTGCGCTTTGCCCACGACGGCGAAGAAGCTTTTCTACCAAAGCTGGCCCGGTTGTCCCTGGGGTCGCTATCCGCATCGGAAGCTTTACGCTGAAACACGGTATCTCGCAGACATGCTGCCGTTCAGCGCAACGTTCACCGGTCATCTCGAGGAAGCTGAAGCATTTTACGAAGGACCTCAGCGGAATCTCGTTGGCGTAACGACGTTCTCCGGTTCCAAAGGAAACGAAACGCCGCAGCACGCGGTCTTGCTCGGCATGAGCGGCGCCGGGAAAAGCGTCACTGTCTGCGATCTGCTTTCTCAAACCGAAGCGTTCTACGATTACACGGTCATCGTCGAGGAAGGACTTTCGTACGAAATCTACACGCGCACGGTCGAACCAAACGCGCGACCCATCGTCATTCAGCCGGACGGCGACCTTACGATCAATTATCTGGACACGCATGGCCTGCCCCTCACGGCCGAACAGCTGGCATCGGCGATGGCGCTCGTTGCCAAGATTGCCGGTGTCAGCAGCGACGAAGACAAGCAGCTCTCACGCGAAGCGCAGATCGCGAAATACATCATGCTGCTCTACGAAGATGTCTTCGAAGAGTGGAGTCGTCGGAACGCTGAGCGAGTGCTGGGGATTGCGAGGCATGCTTGCACTCTCGCGAAAATGAAGCGCTTGCGGCCGGGCGCCACGACACTCGATGTGTTCGTTGATTTCCGCGATCGCCAGCGGACTGACGCTGAGCGGACCAGTGAACAGCTCGCCGAAGTGACGGAAGAGGAAGCGCTTCGTTTTCTCAAGGAACCGAACACGCGTCGCGAAGTCCGCAATCTCGCGCTCGCCTACTTCACCCCAGCTGAATATCCAACGCACCGGATGCTCCAAGAGTTAATCCATCTCGACGCATCCGACTCTGCGGCCGGAGATCTCGCGACACGTTTGCTGCCGTGGTGTGCAGATGGCAACTACGGTTGTCTCCTCGACGGTGCGAGCAACATCTCACTCACCGGCAAGATCGCGCACTTCGAATTGGGCTACATTCCCGAAGCTGCGAAACTTCTGCGCGCTGTCGCTGGATTCCTGATCACGAACTACACGCGACAACACATCATCACGATGCCGCGCCGCCTGCGGAAGCGGAATGTTTATGAAGAAGTCGCACGCCTTCTCGACATCCCAGGCGGCGAGCAGATCGTGAAAGAGAGCTACGCGCAGATGCGCAAATTCAACTGCTGGAATATTTCCATCGTGCAGCAATACAGCGGCTTCAAAGAAAGCCGCATCCGCTCCGCCGTCTTCGGCAACTCGCGCCAATTCTTCCTCATGCGCCAAAACGATCGCGCCGACTTGGAAGACATGAGCCGCGACATCGGCCTCACCGAACTGACAAAGCACGCCATTCTCTCCTATCCGCTCCCCGACCAGCAGAGCGGCGAGAAATTTGCAGCGTTCACCTATCTGCACAACGACGCGCAGAACCCGATCTGCGGCACGGCGCATAACGTGGCGTCAACCGAGATGCTCTACATTAGCGGCACCAGCGGCGCACAGTTCGATGAGCGTACTGATGCATTACGCGGGGCGGAGGACGTGCTCTCGGCGATTGCCGCTGGCGCGGAATCTGACGCCTAAACCCGAATCAACAGGCGCAAAGCGGCGTGCCCGCGCGATTGTTTCTAGGAGGAGTGATTTATGCCAGACAAACGATGGCAGAAGAATGACGACGGTTCGGAATCCACGACGACGGTTCGGCAGGTCGGTGACGTGAAGGAAACGCATCATCTGACGACAGCAGGCGGCGGCACTCGCAAAGATCACAGCCATGTCGTGATTCGGGAAAAGGCAGACGGCACAAAGAGCGCTCATGCTGCTCCGCGCAAATCGAAAAGATAACTAAAACGTCAGGCCAACGCCGATTTCGCCGACGTATGCGTTGTGATCGGGCGCAGGCTGGGATGTAAATGGGGTCGTTTTTCCCCTGATGAGCGAACATGATGGGGGCGCCCCTTACATCTTGCGATCCGCAGCTGCGCGGCGAACTCTCCTGATAGATGACGCCATTCGCCATCAACAATGTTTGTTTCTTACTCGGCGCAGGCGCGTCGGTTCCCGCGGGTCTTTCAACTATGCCTCAAATGGGGCTGGGCTTTTTCGAAACTTTCTCTCTCCCGGACCTGCGCGGTTTTCTGGAATCCATGGACAAGGAAATGCCCAGCTATGATCCACATTGGTCGCCCAACGATCGGAATGTGGAAACTTTGTTGCGCGCCCTCCAGGAGAAATCCGAATCTGCGCGTAAATCGAAACTAATGCCATTCGTTCCCGGTCCGATTGATCCGCTTGTATTAGCTCAACAAGTTGAGGCGCGAAGCAGCACTATCGTTGCGCACGAATTGAAGAAGTTTATCCTCGCACAACTCACGAAGCCTGTCCGCACGGCTTACCTCGCATCGTTGCGGCAATGGCTTACGGCGGATAAACCGCTCGATATCTTTTCGCTTAACTACGATACCGTCATTGAGCAGTTTTGTAAGGCCGATGGAATTCCATGTGCCGATGGGTTCAACCCAAAAGGCGAATGGCAACCAGACTTATACTACCGAGCTAACTCCGGTGTTCGGCTTTGGAAATTACACGGGTCCGTTAATTGGACCTCCTCTGAATCCGGCTGGCCGCACCAAGCAGAAATGCCGGGAAGTTGGCGCAGGCATTTCCGTTCCCGTCACACAGCCTCGGCAACTGCGGAAGCTGCGCTTGTCTGGCCAGCAGCTACGAAGCGTCTCGAAAGATCGCTGTCCCTTCTCCACTCAACATTTCGTAACAGCCTGGGATCCTGCCGTCTACTCGTAGTCGCCGGTTATCGTTTTGCGGACGAGCACATCCGCGCGGCCGTAATGGACAACCTCAAAACCAACCCCCGCCTACGCGTTCTAATCCTGTGCGGGAATCGATCAACGTCTGAGATGGCGAAATCGACACTCTTACTTGGAAGCAGCGGCCACGAATCGGATGTCGAAGTCTTCGAGCCAGCGCGAATCGAAGAAGCTCTAGCCAGCGGATTGTTACGATTGAAAGCGATCGAACTTACCAAGCGCCCCAGTCGTACCTGTCCGGGGACCGCGACCTTGGCGGCGGTCGGTAAGCCAGAAGTGCTGTGCTTAGGCAACTTCTCGGCAGTAGATAAAACAGGTGACAATTTAATCTTATCGGAAGGCAATCCGAGGACTACGGTCTCCTGCTTCGAGCCTCTTGCCGGTCAGCTCCGACTCATCTGCTCTTGGCGCGGCTGGGCTCGCGGTTTAACCGCGCTCGGTAACAATGTGATTGTTGCCGATTGCGCCCGCGCAGGGTTCAAGGCCGGCTGGGGCCTCCCATGGAAAATCGATGCTTTGAGCGGCAGGCGCGAACGTCTTCTATCGTCGCCCCCACTTAGCTTCGCAAAGGCGATATTGAGGACCGCGAGGTATCGATCTGGAATCGGTGCTGCGGTCGAATTTCTCGACTTTGGAATGTTGTCTTGGCCGACTTTTGCGGAAGCGGTGCCGTCACAGAATATCGTCTTAATTACAGAAGCTCGTCGTCTCGTGATGATTGATCTTAGTTCGCGGACCGCTCGGGCGGTGACGGAACCACGATTTTTCAATCTTGCGGCCGTTCGCCATGTCGGCGGACAACGTTGCATCCTACTGGAGCACGTCTTGCAGCAGGAAGGCGTCTTATGGGAGGTCGACTATGGCACCCAAACAGTGACGCCGATTCTAGCGGGGATACGCAATGCTGCGGGACTTTTACTAAATTCGACTAAAAAATTGGCATTCATCGCACAGGGCGATGACACACCGAACGGAAAGATTTGGCAGGTCGATCTTACGACGAAAATCACTTCAGTGATCACGAGTCACCTTGATCGCCCCGGACCAATGGTCGCATTGGATGACGATCATCTTGCGGTAGCAACCGCCGGTGCGTTAGTGAAGATTGCGTTGCGCCGAGCAGTCTGAGAGCCGCCGAGACGTAGTCGAGATGCACATTCTAGAATTTGAATATCGTATTGAGCGTTGCCTGCGGGAGATCGTCCAAAGCCATTTCCCCCTGGATTGGAAGGAGGACGTGCTCACGCACGAGCTAGCAAAGAGCCTGCGAGGGCTTTTTCATGATACCATCCTCTATGGCACTCAATACCCACTGAACATTGAGTGGGAAATCTATAAACTGCATGGCACGCGCGAGTCGAGCCATGGTGACATTGGACTACTCTTTCGGTACAAACTTTCAGCGGGCGCCGTAATCGAAGGGGCGGGCTTTATGGAAGCGAAGCTCCGAGGCCGCGATACGACAAAGTTTCTTCAAGTGCGGCATGACCAAGTGACACGAATTTTGGCCCGCTCGCCTCAGACCCGCTTGCTTCTGTATGACTACAACGCCGTTTCAGTTTTGGACTCGCAGTTCGAGGGTAACGACGATCACGACTTTTCCCCGCATCGGCACCGACACTATGGCGCTCCGTACTCCAGGGTCACTCACGGTCCGGTGTTGCCACTCCGACTAGCAGCTGCAGTGAACCAGTATGACGACACCCTCTATCGTTTTGCGCACTCGCTCTCGCAGCAATTTACTCGGCGGTACTTTCATCTTCACGACCTCGATTTCAGCGAGCCTGCGATTCGAGCGGTGAAGGGTTTCCCGACTGAACTCGGTAGTCCTAATATTATTATCGTGGTACGGGCTGCGCCCCAGGGGCAAGACCTGCCTGAAGAGTTTCGTCCGAATGAAAACCTATTCTCTACTTTCGAATGACGCTCAATGCTGAGCCGTCGAGGCTCCGCCCTGAAGTTTTTCGTCAGGATAAGGCGGTCGGCTTCAGCGGCCAGCGGCAGCCGCAGGTGATGTGCCCCTCGGGCAGCTAACCTCTTTCAAATTCCTTTAAGACTGCTGAAGCCAGTCGGACGAAGTAGCGCTCGCGCTGGAGCAGCACCGGATAACCGATCAGATAGAAATGTCGCGTAATGAAACACGCGACACTTCTTCTTTCAATTCTCGTCAGCGCAATGGTGACGAGTTGCGCGGGCGTTAGTCCGACGCGCATCATCGGAAACACCGTCGCTGCGGCGAGCGGTGCGTTCATCGGCAACAAAATGAGCAACGGCAACCCGCTGATCACAACCGCGGCCGCAGGCGGCGGTGTGCTCCTGAGCGAGTCGCTCCAAGCGCAGAGCAACGCCTCTTCGCGCAAGTCCTACGATGCCGGTTATGACAAAGCTCGAAGCGACTCCGCGAAGCAGCAATACCAAGTGCTCAACGATCGTCAACGGTTCGGACCGCAGGGCGACGACCGCATGCACGTGCGCTCAGTCGAAGTGCCCCTCCCGGAGCGCGAGGAGAACGGAGTCATTCTCGCGCCGGGCACCGCAACGATCCGCATTCAGGAATAACCCGATCAACTTTATGAAACCCATCCTATCCCTCGCCACTCTGTTCGTCAGTGCGTCTCTCTTGGGCGCACAAGTTGTCGTGATCGATCCGACCGCCATCGCGCGGGCGCAGGCAAACCACGTTGTTGACCTCGCGAAGTACGTCGAAATGGTCAACAACCAGGTCACGCAAATCAATACGCTGACGCAGCAGCTTCAGCAGATCCAAGCGTATGTAAACGCGTTCGGAAATCCCGAGCAGCTCTTAAACATTGTGGGCGCCAACCAGCTCGTCGGCAGCTTGCAGCAGAGCGGCATTGGTCAAACCATTGGTCAGCTGCAACGAACTGCGAATGGAATCGAGGCGCTGCGGTACACCGGCAACGGACTTTACACGAGCCTGGGTCAAACATTCACCACTCCGGGCGGAGCGCAGATACCGCGCCTCGACCAGCTCTATCGGAAGTATGGCGCCATCCAACAGGACTCCCGGAACTTCCAATCAGTCACCGATGATGTGTTGAGGCGTCGCGAGAACCTGCGCAACAACATCGCGAGCACAACGACCAAGCTTCAGACGTCAACGACCGATGCCGAAACGCAGAAGCTGACAGGCGTTCTGATCGGTTACAACGCGGAGTTGGCGACGGTCGATCACGAAATCGACAACGCGACCGGGCAAGTCGTAACCCAGGACGCGGAGAATCGCGCCGATCGCGAGCGCGAGGAACAGGCGCGTCGCGAAGAGCGGCAGGCTCAGATGGAAGAAAGTTCGCGCCGATATGGCGAAGTCTTCCGACTGGAGACAACGCCGCCCACTTTTCCGACCGGGCGATAACAAGAGTCGGCTAACGAACAGCACGACCGCTTCGCGCAAATGAACGACTTCAACACACTCTTCCCGAATTTCCTCAGCCAGTGTGCGGAAATGAACCGTGTGCTCACGCCGATAGCGTTCGTGCTGCTGGCGATCGGTGTTGTGTCTTCGACCGTCACCGGCCACCGCAGCCCGAGCGCTTACCTGCGGACTGTCGGTCGCACCTTCGCGATCGCAGCGACGCTCGCGTATCTCCCAACCTGGTCCAACGAAGCGGCGACGGTCGTCGATACGACGGTAAGGGAGACGCTCCACGCCGATCCGGCTGGTGTTTACGCTCAATATCAAAAGACGCTCGCGATCAACAAAGGCACGAGCCGTTCGAGTTCTGGCTCAAAATCGTGGTGGGATCTGCTCGATGCGCAGGCGCTGTTCGAGATGTTCATCTCCGGAGTCATGTGGCTGCTCGGTTTTCTGGCGAGCGTCATCGTTTTCTACGCGTACCTCGTTCAGAAATTCATTCTCTACGTCGGTTACGCGCTCGCTCCGATCTTCATTGGCTTTCTTGCCGTGCGGACGCTGCATTCGATCGGTGTTGGATTTCTGCTCGGGTACGTCGGCGTGATTTGCTGGCCCCTCGGTTGGGGCGCCGCGTCGATTCTCACGTCCGGTCTGATTCAATTCATGACGGACCAGAGCTTTCTCGCGTCTGGCGGTTTCACAGGCGCGGCTGGCTATGGCCTGCAAAACCTGATGGGCCTGGCCGCACTCGCGCTGTGGCTGATCTCAAGCACAATCGCCGCGCCAATCATCCTTCAAAAAGCGATCGCAACCGGTGCGCAGGTGGGACAAGGACTTGTCACCACAGCAACGACTGCGGGCGTCGCGGGCGCCACGGCCGGCGCCGGAGCCGCGGTGGCTTTTGGTGGTGCGGGAGGATTTGCTGGATTCGCTGCCGGTGCCGCAGCTGGTGGAGGCGCGGCTCTGATGGGAGCGGCCGAAGCATCCACCAGTGGCAGCTCTTATTCGCCGTTGGGAAGCATGGTCGGATCGATCGGAAGCTCTCGCCGCATCTCGCGTCGGCCGCGCAAGCCAAAGAAGAACGACCCAAGCGGTGATGACGCTGTGCGTGAACTCCTCATGCGCTGACAGAACTAATTCATGGAAACAATCTCTTCTGATCTAAGAACAACCACGCCCGCCGCGCAGCGTCCGCGGAATGTACGGCGCGGCGACGTCGATCCGGTTCGCATCTTCGTCGACAAAGATCGGCTCGCGCGATTCTGGTTTCTGGCTGCGGTCGCGGTGCTGATTGGGGCGGCGGTCGAACGCATTCACCTCGCTCGCACGCTCAAAGAGCGCGAGCGCGTCGTGATCGTCGATCCGGCCGGAACGTTCTTCGTCTCGCCGCTGCTGCAATTTCAGGAAGCGCGCGAACTGCACGCAGAACAGAGCACCGTCGCGGCCATCGCTTTTCTGGAGCGCAACCCGAAAGGCTTCGATCATCCCGAGCTGCTGAAGCAGATGTTCCTTAAGCAAGCGCACGAGAAGGCGCTCGCTGAATGGTCGACCGAGGAGCCGGAATTCAAAGCGAAGGAGCTGCATCAGAAAGCCGAGATCGCGAAAATCGATTTTCTCGAAACACGCAGCGATGCCGTTCTCACACAAGTCACCGGCCAGCTAATCCGCAGCGGCATCTTTCAAGAGAGCGCCTTTAGCGAGGCGGTGCCCTTCACGCTCAAGCTCAAGATGCGACGCAATCCCAACATGGTCGAGAACGGCCGGTTCCCGACTGCAATCCAGGATTTCAAGTATGAACCGAATCGTTAGGCTAATTCTGCTCAGCTTTCCGATCGTCGGAATGAGCGCGCATGCGACCGAGCAGCGGGTACGGGATTTTACACTCGACGATCACACCGTCTACACGGTGCCGGTTTCCGGAACGCGAGTGACGACAATCAGCTTTCCGTCGCCAATCGCTGCGATCGACGGGGCGCTGCTGACACTGGACGGCAAAACGCCAGGACTGTTCCAGATCGCCCACACAAAGGGAACCGCCTTCCTATCATTGCGAGCGCTCGCAAAAGATGCCGCCACGAATCTGAACGTTCGATGGAACAACCGAACCTACGCCTTCGAACTGCACGAAAGCGCAGAGCCCTTGTATTCAATCGTTCTTCGAAGCGGAACTGAGAAATCAACCCGGGCCCAGCGTCCGCTCACACCGCCGCGCCTGCTCGGTTTGATCGACAAGGCGAAGGCCTTCCCCTTACTGCAGACGCAACAGCCCGACGCGCTGACCGGCGTCGAGTACGCCGATCATCGCGAGAAGCCAGCGGTCAGCGATTGTGGTGATTACGAAGTGCGGCTGACGGAAGCGTTTCGCTTCGTAAATGACGATGCGATTGTTTTCCACCTGGTCATTGCAAATCGCACTGACAAAGCAATCGAACACGCGCCGGAACGACTGGAAATCCGAGTAGCCGATCGTGTGTTCAACCCGTCGCTTACGGATCTCGTCAGCACGATCGCGCCACATGAATCGACAATTGGCTACGCCGTCGTAAGCGGCGGACCGAACGGCCGCAATGATCTCTCGCTGAAGAACGACTTTACGTTCCTGCTCTCGCGCCGCGATCCGGCGGTCGAAATCAATAAGCCCGACCCGAAAGACATCGAGCCCGCTCCACTTCCACAATGACTCCGCGTCGCTTTCTCAATTTCTTCCGTTCGCCAACCGGCGCGCTCACGCTGTTTTTGCTCGGCCTGCTCGTCGTGCTGATCCTCGTGAACAGCCGTCGCCGACCTCAACAGCGGGTCTCGGCAGTTCCGGCAAAGCTATTCGGAAAAAAGGACACCGCAGCGCAAGTGCCGGAAACCGTGCGGCGGGACATGGTGCCTTTTGATCCGAAAAGCGCAAACCAGAAGCCGGAGACAACGCCCGCTCCGCCGCCACCGAAGCCGGACAGCACTCCGCAATTCCTAGTTCTCAGCCTAATCGCTGAGACACCCGCGGCTGCAACAAAAGAAGCGAAGAAGTTCAGCGAAGATTTCGCGCCGTTTGGACGGCTGATTCCGTGCGAACTCGTCATCACGGTCGATTCGTCATCGATTCAGACGCCGATTATCGGCTTGGTCACCGAGGACATCTTCCACCACGGCCAGCTGATTATACCTGCGGGCACTGAAGTTCACGGAAGTGCGCAGGTGGATCGAGCGCGGGAACGTATCGCGAGCAATGGACGGTGGACTCTTGTCTGGCAGAATGGCCAGGAACTGAATGTTTCCGGCCTGGCGCTGGATCACGAGCGCGATGCGGACACCGGCACCTGGGGAATCACTGACGGAAGTGCCGGGCTGCGCGGTAAACTTCTGAAGACCGACAATCTTGCGGAGGTAAAAATCTATATCGCATCGCTGCTCTCCGGTGCCGCTGCCGCGTTCACGGATAGGCAAGTCTCAGCTTTTGGTTCATTCGCCCTGCCGAGTTTGCAAAATGCGCCACTTCAAGGTGCGCAGGCTGTCCTCGATCGGTACGCCCAGCAGATCCTGCAAGCGATCGAACGTGATGGCTTTTACGTCCGCGTGCCCGCCGGCAAACAGTTCTACCTCTACATCACGCAAACCGTCGATGAAGACGATGCGAAAATCGGCGGAACACTCACGGCCGCGTTGCACGCTGCTGACGATGCCTCGCCGACTCCTTCGCCGGGACCGCAGCGAGCGTTTATCGCACCGATTCCTGACAGCATGGCCGCTCCACGCGATTCGGCTCCCTCCGTTCTCCAACCTAGTGCCACACGATGAAACAACTGCTTCTTGTTCCCGTTGTCTTTTTAGCTGGGTGTGCGTCGCATGAGCCGCACAGAGTCGCAGTCGCTCCCGCTCCGGCCGGTCAGCCAGTCGCTTCGGACGGACTGCGCACGAACGAGCAATTGAGAGAATATCGGCTCGGGCGCTACGTCGATGCGCGCGATCCATTCGTGATGCACGAAGGACATCCGCTCTATCGCGTCGAGACGAGTGGTCGGTGGGATCTTCGCCCTAACAATGGCGCCGCGCTCTCGCGTCGTAACGCGGTCCAACCGGCAAGCGTCTCGGCGAATGACGCAGTCGTCGCTGAAGTAAACAAGCAGCGCGCAGCTACCCGAGCATTCACCGAGCAAACCGCCGCGCTCAATCAGCGTCTCGGCGAACTCAGCCAGGCGGTCGGCCAAACTCAGGAAATCGCAAAGCAGAACCTCGAGCTGAAACGCGACGTCGCCATTTTGCGAACGCAGCTCGATGCCCTTGACGTAAAGCTCCGCGAACGCAAGCCGGCCGCTTCTTCACCTTCGCCGTCACCTCAAGACAAATGGTGATTCGACCCACTTTATGAAAACCGACAACCAACCTGTCGTCGTCACCGTGGCGCCGACCACCGTCTCAAGATACTCGGAAGCAAGCGAGGAGATAGAGCAGAGGCTCGGCGCTTCGCCCGGACCTGAGTTCCTCATGAGCCTGGCGGTCGAGCACGACGACGCCTTCGAGCTCGTTGATCTCTTCTGCGGCGAGATCATTGACGCTCTTCGTCAAACAACTGCCGCTGCCCATTAACAAACTATGAGTCTGAAACGATCCGACAAAAATACGAACGGCAACGGCGCATCCGACGATGCCGGCGGCGACTCGCCGAAGCTCCGCGACAACGTGGAGGTCAATGCCAAGATCGATGCCTACATCCAGGCAAATCCGAAGGAATGGACCTACATCCAGGGCCTTCCGCGAGAGCGGCTGGAACGCATGCTCGTGTTGCAGAAGGTCAACAGAGTCGAGCGCCGCGAACGCGTCCGCAGCAGCGTGATGAAACAACTCGATGCGAATCCCGAGCTGAAGGAAGCGTATCGCAAACTGGTAAAGAATCTGCCTGCGGAACAGCAGGAGAAAGCGATGACTTCCATCGCGGCGCGGACGCTGCGCACCATCACCCCGCGTCAGCAGCAGCAGGGCAAAGGCGCGCGAGTTTAAACAACGCGCTGCCAAACGCGAAGACTGCAGGCTTCCTCCGGGCGTGCGCCCTCCGCGCGCCCGGAGACTTCGCGGGGGTTCTTGGGGGAGCGATAATGCCGCTGCTGCGCAGCCGCATAAGTGCGCGGCGAGACGCTCACGAGACCGGCAAAAACCAAATCGTGTATGCGCCCAGTCGCCGAAGTCGATCACTTCGTCGGGATCAACTCTGCAAGTCTTTCTGCCATTTCGCGAAAGCTCATCGTCGAGGAGTTGAGTGCGATCTTATCGGCCAGCTTCGGGCTGTAGGCCAAGACTTCATTCTTTGTCACTCGATGCCAGATCGGCAGAACGACCTTCTCGCCTTCCATCTCTCTCGTGATAAGGCTGTCCAATTCATACTGTGGCCACTCTTTTGCGAAGAATGCTGGCGATAAAATCACAATGCCGTAACGCGACGACTTAAGTCCCTCGTCCACCATCCTTCGGATGCTGTCGCCTACCTTGAGTACGAAGGCGTCATACCATACTGCGTGGCCCAACGCCGCAAGTTCCTCGACTAGCGGCAGAACGACATCGTGTTTATCCTCGCTCGCATGAGAGACAAAAAAATCGTAACGCCTGGGATGGTCGAAAGTGTGGCGGTATCTATATGAGAGATATTGGAGAATGAGCGAATCAAACGGCTTCAGTCCGCTCTCGAAAGCATGCTCGATAGACGGCCACCTTGAAAAGAACCGTTCGAAGTCGCCTTGCGTGAAATCGGTTTTGCCTGCAGGGAGTCGCTCGTGGCCCTCTCGGTCCATCCAAACAAAGTCACACTGAATGTTGCTGATCACCCAGTCGGTTCGTAATGTCCCGAAGAGTTTTGCTCCGGTTAGTTTCGAACCGGTGAGATTCGCCTCCAAGAGTGAAGCGAAACGCAGATCACTGGACCGCAGGTCTGCGCCGCTCAAATTCGCGTGATTGAGATTGATCTTTAACAGGTCAGCCTCGAATAGCGACGTGTTCTGTAAAGACGCTGCTTCGAGGTACGCATTGCGGAGACATGCGTTACGGAGGTCGGCGTCATTCAGCCGGGCCTCCATCAGTATTGCCATCTCCAGGTTTGCGCCTCGAAGCGACGCGTCAGAGAGATTAACACCTTTCAATCTCACGCCTCGCAAGTCGAAGCCGTCGAGATTCGCACGGCGCGCCGGGTCTGAGGTCGACAAGTAATCCGTGTGCTCCTGCAGAATAGCCGCGAGCGGTCGCCCGCCGCAGAGCACCTCGTCTATGTCACGATACTTGAAGTCCATCTCGTCGCGGTTGTACTATTCGATTTTCTCTTGCTTCAACGTATCTGCGGAATCTCGAGAGTCGACGGCAACGTAGTCTCGCGCGATCCTCGTCGCATCGCTGCCGAATAAGGCACCGCTCTGAGCATCAATTTGCACGCAGAATTAAGAAAATGCATGAAACCCATATTAAAACAGCTAAGTGCGAATAGACGGTTAGTAGAAAACCGAGCACGAATTCAGCTTCTCCTTCTCGATTTGCAATCCTTCCTGAGCCGTAACCGGAGAACGATGGGAGCGAACCCGCTGCAACGCTCTCTCTTCTGCCTCTTGATTGGAGCGGCATTTTCCCTCTGGCGCGCTTCGTTCCTGACCGAAGTTCGCCGGGGCTGGCCTGGCGTTCTTGCAGGCGCAGAAAAATTTCTCACGGCTGTCGTGAGAGACAACGCGATCGGTTACAACCAGGAAAAGTCGGCGCAAAAATGGATGGTAGGGTTTTATCTGAACAGCGCCGCATTCCGTATCGATGCGATCCTGCGCAACCGTGCATCCGGCAAAAAAAAGCTCGCAGCCGCATTGCGCAGTGGCGACTTCAGCGAGTTCCAGAAGCTCTTTACAACGGGCCTTCATGCCGTCCACCCCTCGCACGCATGGGAAGTGATCTACAATGTCCTGGCGCGCCTAGTGGAGAATCTTCTACCGGTGACCGCCAGGTCCAACCGCAGTGCTCGACGCCGTCGCATCAATCTCTGCAAATGAATCGCGAGACTGCTGTGGTTCGACCCGGCGATCTTATCCGATCTTTTCGTGGCCAAATTCGGCTGCAACTCGAAATTTTCGTTAAGTCGAATCCCTGCGTATGAAGTGACGTTTGCGGCCGATGACACAAAGATTGCCGCTCGAACTAGCCTTCCATGGCCTTGATTACTTTAAGGTACAAATCCTCGACTATCCTTTTCTGTTCGTGCCCGATTTTCGCGTAATGATCCAAACCCGGCGCAGAGTTGATTTCGAGGACATAGAATTCCTTCGCCGGGTCGGCTAATGACCCGCCCTTAACCAGCACATCGACACCGCAAAGCCGTAATCCCATTCCTCGCGTCACACCAATAGCCAACTGACGAAAATCCGAGTGAATGACGCCGGTGACGTCCCTCGATTCTCCGCCCGCTGAAAGGTTCGCATTATCCAAAAGAAAGATCTGCCGATCTTTTTCGAGGACGGATTCGAGTGTAAGGCCCAATCGCCTCAAATTGCGTAACAACCGCCGATCTCGTAGATCGATTTGCGTGTCTCGCCCGATCTTGTTGAAGTGTTGCTGTTTCTTCCGGAGCAACGATTTGATCGCTGAGCGCCCATCCCCAATCACGTTCAGAGGTATTCGCTCATAAGCCGAAATTACCTTTTGATCGAGAACCACGATTCGATAATCCGACGCTGAAGCTATCGCTTCCTCCACTACAGCGACGTCGTCTTTCGTGAATGCGTAACGCATCGCGCCGTAGAACTCAGCGCGAGTGGAGACCTTATCGACTCCAACTCCGCGGCTTCGACTATTCGGCTTCACGAAAACGGGAAAGCCGAGTCGCCGAGCATACTCGTATGCTCTGTCGATATTTTTCTTAGAACCTATGGCTTTGCCCCACCCCTTAGAGTAAAAGACGTTGCCACGCACCACTGGGTATCCGAGCAGACGCAGGAAATACTTTGCGTAGCCTTTATCTCGGGCAATCTCGGACGCTCCCATTCGGTTGATGTCCAGAGTCGAATTACGAAAATATCGACGACGACCGCTTCGATAAATAATGCAACCTACGACCCTCCACTCGGGCTCAAACACCACGCGCGCACCGATCTTCGGAGCGACCGACCTGAGCACCTCATCCAAGATCGGTTCAGGCTTTTTCTTGCTTCTCTTTCCCATTGAAACCGCGGATTTCTTTCGACTTATGGCGATATTCGCATCGCAACGCCGCGAATGCCAACGAGCCGAAGTTTCGCGCTACGCTCAGATTGAGACCAAAATCGCCGATTATACTCAGGCGAACCCAAAGGAATCGGCATACATACCAACTAACAGGAAAAGGCGATGATTCATCGTGCCGCGGACGCTGCGTACCATACGCCGCGCCAGCAGCAGCAAAGCAAAGGCGCGCGAGTTTTAGGCAACGCGCTGCCAAACGCGAAGACTCCGGGCTACTCGGTGCGGACACTCCCGCACGCCCGGAGACTTCGCGGGCTTTCTCTTCATGATGCCGCCGCTCCGCTGCCGCATCAGTGCGCGACAAAGCGCTCCCCCTACGTTGCTCTTGCGTATCACAGAACCGACAATGCACGGTAATATTTTATCCACACCGGTCGAGGTAGCGTGGACGAAACCTAATTATTAGGCGCATTTTCTCAGCGAGCTGCAGCCCCATTTTCAATCAGGTAGCGGGCGAGTTGGGCGGAAATTATGGCGGCGTTTTCACCGCCTAGCCCACCATGTCTGACATAGGTGGCGACGGTGAATCGCGCGTTGCCTTTCGGACCGAACACCAATCCAGCAAACCACCCGTCGAATTGCGGCCCGACCTGCCCCAGACCCGGGCCGGTACCCGTCTTGCCGCCGATTTGCCAGCCAGTGCCGTCGAGCGTGTGCGCGATGGCTTGCGCCGAGCCGCGCTGAACCACATCACGCATCGCCGCGTGAAGTCGAATGGCTGTGCTCTCCTGCATGATGCGGCGGGAATTCGCCGCCCCGGCTGAGGCCGCCTTATCAGTGCCTACTTTGCGCGCGATGGACGGCAACAGCATGCCGTTGTTCCCGACCGCCTGGAGAAAACGAGAGATGTGCAGTATTGTCACCAGGAAATTCTTTTCACCAAGCGAGAATGCGTCGGCCCACTCCCCATCTTTGGTCTCGTCGCCGAGCAGCGTGTACGACGCAGCCGGCACCAGCGTGTCTCGCCATTCCGGCGCGAGCTCCGTCCAAAACGAATCATCCCGTGACGACTTTGATCGCGGCCCAAATCCGAAGCGTTCCAGATCTTTCAGCACTCCTTGCGCTCCGACTTTGTTTCGCAGAGCTATCGCCATTTGTTTGGCGGGAAGGTCGCAGCCAATTACGATCATTTCCGGAATCGTCATCGGCACCTTCTTGTCGGGCGCCGAGCTTCGAATGCAATCAAAGCGGCTCTCGGGCAAAGCACGGTCCCACCATGAGGCGACGAGAAACAACTTGGTGAGAGACAGCGGCACGACCGGCGTCGTCACTTTCAACGGCTCGACACCTTCGGCAGGATTCGATCCCGGGGTTGCCGCGAATGCGACCAATGTCCCGGTTTGCACGTCTAGAACCAAGGTAGCCGCTTCGAGATTCCGCGCATTCATCAGCTCGATCGCGCGCTTATTCGCGGCCTCGCAAACAGCGCCCTGGGCCGTGGCCTGCGCGCACGGCGCTTCCGGTTTGGCCTGTGCAACAGCCGGAAGACAACCCGACCAAGTCGTTGCCAACACCACCGCCAGGCAAAAACCTGCGCTCCAATATTTTGTGATCATTGCGTTTGGCGGGAAATTTCCAAGATATCTTCAACAACGTGATTCCCTGTGTCAAAGCCCAGCCTCGCCGGATAGCGAGAGACTTGCGGAAATAAGAAAACGCGCAAGGTTTCCGCGATCATCAACGCCACTCCCACCGACCTGTCGTGAAACGAGCTTCCATCCTGTTAATTGCCCTGGGACTATCAATTCATTCTTTGTCCGCCCAGACGTACAAGGAAGCTCCGGAGCTGGAGAAATGTTTCAAGGACGCGGGAGTCGCCGGCACATTCGTGCTCTTCGATGTCTCCGCCAACACGATGCTGGTTTGGGATGAAGCTCGCGCGAAGAAACGTTTCTCGCCGGCCTCGACTTTCAAGATCGCGAACTCGCTCATCGGTCTGGATGTCGGCGCGGTCAAAGACGTAGATGAAATTTTGCCGTACGGCGGCAAACCGCAGCCAAGAAAAGAATGGGAGCGCGACATGGGTCTGCGCGACGCGATCAAGATATCGAACGTCGCCATTTATCAGGAACTCGCCCGCCGGATCGGCCTTGAACGAATGCGCGAAGGCGTAAAGAAGCTCGGCTATGGGAACATGGACGTCGGAAACGTGGTGGATCGCTTCTGGCTGGTTGGGCCGCTCGCAATCTCAGCCGTCGAACAAACTCAGTTTCTTGACCGGCTGGTCAAAGGCTCACTCCCCATCGCTCCTAAGGTCCAGAGCGTTGTCAGGGAGATCACGCTCCTCGAGAAAACCGATACCTACGAATTGCATGCCAAGGCCGGCTGGTTCGCAAGCCCGCCCTCGCCACAGCACGGTTGGTGGGTCGGCTGGGTCGAACGCCAGAAGAAAGCCTACCCGTTTGCGCTCAACTACGACATCCAGAGTGCCGCGGATGCGGACAAACGCATCCCCCTCGGTCGGGCCTGTCTAAAAGCGCTGGGCAAGCTCTAGCTGAATGCACCGGTCCGGGCTCGTCAGCCGCGCGCGTGCTAATTGTCGTCGGACCCTGATCAACCTGCTCCTGGTCGTCGCCTTAATGGTCGCTGCGAGCGCACTCGCGGAGGACCGCAGTGTTCCTTTTCCAGACACGCGGTCGCAGAACGGTCCGGTGGCGAGCGCGTGTAGTGAGACGGCGTTGACGCCGAACGCTGACTCCATTGACCGGGTGGTGATTAAGGCGATGCGGGAGAAACATATCCCAGGTCTTTCTTTAGCAATCGTCCGCAACGGCCACGCCGATAAGCTGCAGAGCTACGGTTGGGCCGATCTCGAGTCGTGTATTCCGGCCACGAACGCCACCCGCTTCGGCATAGGATCCATTTCGAAGCAGTTCACGGCGGCCGGCGCTCTGCTTCTGGTACGCAACAAGCGCATCTCCCTGGATGATTCCATCACGAAGTATTTTCCGGAGGGGAATGGTCTTTGGGACCAAATAACCGTCCGGCATCTCCTCACAAACACCTCCGGAATCAAGGACTACGCCGACGATGACAATAAGTACGAGTGCATGCGACTAGACCGAACCTCTGCTCCTCCGACCGCCAAGCTGGTGCGTCAGATCGCGGCCGCTCCGCTCAACTTCCGAGCCGGTGACGACTGGGCATACTCCAATACAGGATACCTCCTTCTTAGCATGCTGATCGAGCGGGTCAGCGGTCAGTCGTTTCCCGACTACATGCACAGCCGGGTTTTCGTGCCACTCGGTATGACCAACTCCCGTTTTTATAGCCCCAGCGAATTGATCCCGAAGCGGGGAAGTCCCTATCACGTCGCTGTAGACGGGACGGTTACTCACGGCGACTATATCGCCGACCAATTTAGCCGCTGGGGAGATATGGGAATGCTCTCCACAGGACCTGACATGATGCGATGGGCCGCGGCGATGGACCGGAGTAAGTTTCTCACCAAGGAAGAGTGGAAACAGATGTGTACACCGGTCCGCCTGAACGATGGCTCCGCGTATCCTTATGGGTTCGGACTTGGCCTTGGAGAGGTCCGGGGGCAGTTGCTGATCAGTCACGGCGGTACTTTCCGCGTCGGTTACAGTGCCTATTTTCTGCGTGTTCCCGCGCGCGGGGTGACGCTTGTCATTCTGTCGAACCATTTTGGAGACGGCTTTCCTCCAAAAACAATCAGCCATGACGTCATCGGCGCGATGAATCGCGTTATGGCATCCTTTCCTGGGCCCCCGACAAAGCCCGACCCCGATCCGAAACGTACCGAGGCACTCTTCCAGCTTCTGCGCGGCGGGAACGAGGCGACTGGCGCGATCAGTACAACTGCGGCTTTTCGCCGCCTCGTCGGCGCAGGCATCCGAGGTTTTGCCAAAGCAAACCCGAATTTCCGCGGGCTGCTCTTTTTGGAATGCAAGCGTCCGTCGGACGCTCCGCCCGCAGCGCTCGGCAGCGACGTAAATGAAGAATGCTCGTATCGTTTAGATGGAGTTCCAGGCTCCAAGGTCATGACCTTTTGGTTAACGCCACGGAATGAGCTTGCCGGCTATTCTTCGTGGTGAATCAACCCTTCCAAAGTGAGGTTCTGCAACCTTGGGCGGTCTAACTAGAGTGTGTCGCAATCCGCGGGATCGGCATCTGAGAGTTTGTTCTCTTAGTGCGATTGGATGGGAAAATTACCACGCCCGGCTCGAAATGCGTCCGGGACCCGTTTCTCTTTTCCCCCGAATGAGACGAGGGCGCGCACCCGGCGATTGATTCGTCACGCCGCGCCTTCGCGCTTCGTGCTTACTGTGCGTTTCCCTGCCTTTGAACTCTAAAAGATCAGCGACTCGGATGCAACAAGTCGAGGAAACGTGGAGAAAATCTCAATGATAGTCGCATCCTTCAGAACCGACTCCGATTCTATCGCTCGCTGCGCGCCGTAAAGGTATTGCTCGCTGCGCTGCGCTCCACCTTGACTGTGCTCGCTCCGCAAACGGCAGGTCTTTATCGGTTCCGTTCGAGGAGGTATTGCCCGTTCCGAAACAAGATGGCGGCTCAGCGCGTAAACGAGATGTCGCGCAGCGCCTTTGCGATTCGCGTCTTCACTCGTTTCAGCTCTTCCTGTGGAACGGGGTGTCCCTCTGCTTCCTCGATCAAGTGGTCTAACAGAATTTTCCGACGGCCTCCTTTGCGGCGGGCCGCAAGTGTTTTTCGGGTAAGTTTGCGTTGGAGCTTCGAGCGCGGATCAGCCGTGGTAGTGGAATGCGGCCCGCCCACCAGTAGATCGTACCGAATGAGCCCCGTGACGTAGGCGGAGAACGACGGATAGCCCAGTTCCTCCCATCGCACGTCAACGAATCTCCAGATATCGAACGGGAAGGTGACACGTTCCGGGACCGCGCTGAGCTGCACGGGCAAATCGTGCCGGCTACGGGTGGCGAGATCCTGCAAGTGGTGAATACGCTCTACGAGCTGCACGAGCAGCCCCTCGCGTTTCTGTCCCGGGCGATACCGCGACACCAACTCGCGGTCCACGGCATCTTGCGCGCCCTGTGTGTCACGAGCTATTGCAACCGTGATCTCGTGCTTCGCGTCGGAACGCAGATCGTAGCAGACCAGCTCCACTGCATATGGCGCGAAAATCTTGTGTCCGAATTCGGCGCACCGCAGTTTCACGGCCGGAGCAAGCAGGCCAGGAATCGTGATGCTCTTGCGAATTCCTCTGGCCATATCCCTCCCTTCTTCAGCCCAACGACTCATTGTTGTTTAAAGCCCGGGTGATTGGCAAGCCAAGAGTCGAGTCGTTGCAGCGTACATTTGCCTAGCGAGAATGGAGAATCGGACGCGTTCTTGATCTGCGACATCGCCGTCCGCCCGATCCCTGAAAGCACGGACAGTTCGGCGCTGTTAAACTGACGGTGCGGGAACTTCGCTGCCAAGAAAAGCAGCGCTGCGATGGTGGTTGTCGATGTAAACGAGCGGGTTTCAACGGCTTCTGCTCTGTTTCTGGTGGCTGTCTTGGTCATTGTTCATCCCTTTCTTTCTTTGCCTAATAAAATACGTTCAGATGAACACGGCGGCAATGCTTGACTAATGGCCACTTCGCCTATGGACGAGAGAAGGGCGCTTGTGGCGCTGTAAAATGTCCGGTTTCGATTGGCCGGCGCAGAACTGTCAAAAACTTTCGAAGGTCACTGCAGGACCTCAGAGGCCGTTGCGAGAACATCTGAGAAAGGCAGCACGGCGCTGCGGCAAGCCAGAAAAAAACGGGGTGTAGAGCGTTCGTGTCGCGCGAGTTCTGGAGCAAGTGCGCCAGAGCGAGCGCGGCGACAAACCTCAACACACTCTGTTTATGACCGAAAATGAATTAAAGAAATTGGTTAATGAAGCTGTATCGCTGCACCGAGCCCTAACGACCTATGGGGAGCGCCTCAAAACCCTCAAGGGCGAGCTCATCTGTGAAGCCAAACGCCACAAGGAAGACTTCATTATCACCGATGGCGGCGGCTCCCGGTGGACCGCGGCCGGAACCGATGGCTGCATCGCTCGCGTTAATTTTCCCGCGCCGGCGCTTCTCTCGCACATCGCCACCGAGGACGAAACCTTCGACAAGATTTTGGCTCTCGCCGGTGAATCGCTCGACGATCTGTTCGAGTCTCGCCATTACCTGAAACCGGCGGTGGACTTCCGCGACAAAGCTGCGGATGCATTGCCGAGGCGAACGGCAAATCAACTGATCGAGCTCTCTCAGGTCGAATGTTCACCGCGCGTGAGCTTTGAAACCGCAGAGACGAAGAGCAAAGAGCGCTAAGCCAGACCGAACGTGCGCTACAAAAACAACATCGGTCCGCAGGTGCGCCGTCGTCGTTACGCGCTCGGCTGGTCGCAGTCGGACCTTGCAACCAAGCTGCAGCTTGCGGGATTCGACATCAGCCGGAGCGGCGTCTCTAAAATTGAAGCGCGCCTGTCGTATGTCGATGACAAGACGCTGCTCTACCTGGCCGAAGTGCTGAAGGTCCCGGTGCAAGATCTCTTTCCGCCCCGCACACCAGGGAACCGAATCCACGACTTCATGGAGAAGCTGGAGACGACGCGATTCTAAACGAGAATGAACGCCAGACGATTTCCTCACCGCCTGTGGTTGGGCAGTGGAAGAGTCAGGCACCGTGATCAGCCCTCAACAAATTGAAACGCTCCTGAAGCTCGGCTCTCTCGGAGATGATGAGGCTCACCAACGTGCTTCGATGTTGGCCGACGATATTGAACAAATCGGCTTCGCCACCTTTCAACTCTCATGTCGGCGGTATCCTGTTCCTTCACCAAATGGCCAAATTGTGCCTACGCCACTCGCAGAATAACGATACAGGTTTCAGCGTTCACAAGGCTCGGAATTCGCACGATGACTTTTCGACATGGATTGGCGGCACCGGGCTGGACAGAGGCCATCTGCAGTTCTTTTCGAAGGTGTCAAAACTTGGTCATTCCTTGATTCCCGAGTACTGGTTTTAGCTCTGGATTGAAAGTGAACCTGGAGGGGAAGCGCCTGAAAAGCGACAACACGCGCCAGGCGCGGGGCCGTGAAATGAGTCAGCATCAATTCGCGCAATTTTGCCGTGAACAGATCCTGCGGAAGTTTCGCCCGAGTCGCTCTGACGAAGTGAATGTTTTAGGAATTTCGCTGTTTGGAGAAATCGACGCAAATGTTCAGTGCATCATTTCCGAGTGGCTGCTGAGCAACGAGAACTCCGAATCAGACGGTGCTGCTCTGATCGACGCGGTATTGCTCGCGACGAGGGAAAGTCGCCGGCGCGCAAGCTCAGACCGACAGTTGAGAAACGAAAAGGCGCGCCTCATCAAATCGCACTTCAGAGGCCCAGATACCGAAGACGAGAGCTTCTTCTTCGTCTTTGATGCGCCGTATCACATTCCCGGTTTTCCCGTCTAGTAGTCGCACGATCAGCCGGGAGTAGAAGAAAAAGAGTGTTACAGTGAAATGTTACAATCAGGTTCGCCGGCACCCCGCGAAAACGCGCAACTCGCGTCGTGCGAGGGAGCAAGGATGGTGCGCGGTAGAGGGTTCGAACCTCTGACCCCTACCGTGTCAAGGTAGTGCTCTACCACTGAGCTAACCGCGCGTCAGGTGGGATGGGATTATCTTCGGCGGCTCGCCGAATGCAAGTTGTCGCGCGGGCGACCGAATCAAGCCGCGAGCTTGGCCGCGTCTTTGTGCCCGAGAATGCGAACCGTTTGCTGAAGTTGCTCGATCTGGAGCGGTTTCTTCAGGACCGTGACCGGGCCGCGGGCGAGAATGCGGTCGAGCATTTCGCTGTCGGGATAACCGGTGATGACAACGATTGGCAGATCGGGATCGGTTTCCTTGGCAGCGTCGTAAACGTCGTCTGCCGGGCCATCCGGCAATTTCAAATCGAGAAAGAGCAGATCGAATTTTTGTTTTTCCAAAGCGGCCAGCGCTTCTTTCACGGTCCCGACCACCACCCGGCTGAACCCGATCTTCTTCAGGAAAATCTTGAACAGGCTCTGGAGGCTTACATCGTCATCGACCACCAGCACCGTCGGCTGGCCGGACTTATCTTCCTTCAAAATGTCCTTGTCGAGCGACGCCTTTTTGATGCGCCAGCGGCCGCCGATCTGGATGGCGGGAAGCTGCCCGCGTTGCACAAGATAGTACACGGTCGGCAACGGAATCCGCAGATACTTGGCCGTTTCTTTGACCGTCAAAAGGTTGTGCATGGCAGCAAAACAGCAACTTGCGTCATAATGAGCAAGTCTTTTTCGCTTGGGAGAGGATTATAGCTTTTATAGTCGATGTCAATGTCTCATTCGGGTTTTCTCCTATCGCGGCATCGGGCGCGCCGCGCTTTGCGCCCAATAGATCGCGACTGGACAAGGCGAGAGGGGCAGTCGACAATTTCCCCCTTTCATGAGCGCCCTGTTCTTTAAGCGATTCCTGCAACGCCCGTTTCAAGTCGCTTCCATTATTCCCAGTTCCAAGGCGCTGGTGAAAAAAGTCGCGCGCAAAATCGACTTCACCGGGCCGCGGGTCATCGCCGAATACGGCCCGGGCGAAGGCGTCCATTCACGCGAGATTGCGCGCCGGATGTCGGCGGATTCACAATTGCTTCTGTTCGAATTGGACCCGGCATTTTCGCGCGATCTCCAGCGCCAGTTTGCGGACGATCCCCGGGTCCACGTCGTGAATGGCGACGCGGCGAAGTTGCCGGAGGAATTGAAACGGCGGGGGATCCCGAAGTGCGATTACATTCTTTCCGGGATTCCGTTCAGCATCCTGCCGATCGGAAAGAAACGGGCGCTTCTCGAAAAAACCTATGAAGCCCTGGCCGAGGGCGGGCGTTTCATTATTTACCAGGTGACCAACGAGCTGCGGCAGCACGCGACCCTTTTCGACCGCGCGGAATCGCAATACGTCCTCCAGAATATTCCGCCGATGTTCATCACGGTGTTTCACAAAACGAATCGGCGGAACGGCCACAAGCGCCCGATCCGTTCCGCGGCGGCGCTCTCGAC
>JAVHWA010000112.1:0-97303 GCA_032160165.1 Acidobacteriota bacterium | reverse complement strand
GCTCCCGCCGTGTGGAACCAAAACTGCTTACACAAATCGATCATGCCTGAGAATCGCCGCGAATCGCGTTGGTGGTTAGAGGTCGGAACAGAAGTCTGTCCGGCATGCAATCACACGTACGCATATCAAACAGAACATTACTGCGTGGACTGTGACGGTCCGGTCTGTGCAGTGTGCATCGAGATCATCGAAAGAGAACCGGTCTGCGGCAGTTGCTTTCACGCGAGAAGCTCAGCGGAGTAAAGAACAATGGCAGCACGCGCAATCTGGAAAGGCCAACTGAAGATCGGCTCGACGAAGGTGCCGGTCAAACTGTACTCGGCTGTGGCGGACCGGACGATACGATTTCATATTCTGGACGATCGCCACAAGCAGCGGGTCAAGCAGCACATGGTGAATCCGGAAACCGACGAGGAAGTAACCAACGAACAGATACAAAAGGGTTTTGAGATCGAGCCCGGGACCTTTGTGCTCCTGACCGACGAAGACCTAAAGAGCCTCGAGCCGGAACCTTCTCGCGATATAGACATCACCGAGTTCGTTCCGCCCGAAGCTATCAGCCAGCAATGGTATGAGCGACCTTATTATCTAGGACCTGATGGTGATGAGGATGCTTACTTCGCGCTGGCCGAAGCCCTGGAGAAACGTGGTCGGTTGGGCGTCGCGCATTGGGTAATGCGAAACAAGTCATATCTCGGTGCCCTGCGAGCCGAGGATGGATATCTATTGCTCGTGACCTTAAGGGATGCAGAAGAAGTGATCTCGGCGCGAAACCTGCCCAAGCCGGCGGGGCGCGCGCCCACGCAGAGCGAACTCAAGCTGGCGACGCAATTGCTCGGCGCACTGGCGGGTGAGTTTGATCCTAAAGAATACAAAGATGAATACCGCGCGCGCGTGATGGAGTTTATTGAACACAAAGCCAAGGGTCATGCGCCGCGTCTGCGACTGGTTAAATCAAAGCGCAAGACGTCTTCGCTTAATGATGCGCTGGCGAAGAGTTTGAAGGCGGTAAAAAAGGAGAGACGCGCTGCCTAAGAAAGCAAATAAGAAAAAGAAAGAGCAGGACGCCGAAGTCAGCGTTCGTCCTTTCTGGTCAGGAACGATCACCTTCGGACTGGTAAGCGTGCCGGTCAGCCTGTTTCCTGCGAACCAGAGCAATCGCGCGCCACTACGCATGCTGGGACCCGAGGGCGTGCCGCTGGCGCGCAGATATTATTCGCAAAAGACCGAGCGCGATCTTGACTCTGACGAGATCGTGCGCGGGTTTGAGCATTCGCATGGGAAGTATGTCATCGTAACCGACGAGGAGCTCGAGCGGCTCGCTCCTGAGAAGAGTCGAGACATCGACCTCATGACCTTCGTTCCCGCCGAGTCAATCCCTCCGGTCTATTTCGAGCGCGGTTACTACCTCGTCCCCGATGGCGGCTCGGAGAAAGCGTACAAACTGCTCGCCGAGACAATGCAGAAAACGGAGCAGGCCGGTATCGCGACCTTTGTGATGCGCGGCAAGGAATATCTGATAGCCATCTTTTCCGATCACGGCATCCTGAGGGCCGAGACGATGCGCTTCGCGGACGAGTTGCGTTCGCCCTCGGATATAGAGCTTCCGCAAAAGAAGGAAGTTTCTTCGGCGGCCGTGCGCAAGTTTGAAAAACTGATCAGCAGCAGGTCGAAGAAGACACTACCGCCGGCCAGATTGAAAGCCGATCAGACCGAACGCTTGCTGAAACTTGTGAAGAAGAAAAAGGCGAAGCGCGCGAACGTAATCAAGGTCGATGAAGAAGAGTCGGAGGGCGGCCAATTCATCGACATGATGGAAGTCTTAAAGAGAAGCCTCGGAGGCAAGGGCGGCAAACGCGCGCGGCGGTGAGACGGAGCAGGAGGCCGGAGGCAGGGACCAGGAGGCGGGAGGCAGTAGGCAATGGGCTTCTCCTGCAACTGGAAAACAAAGAATGTGTGCGCTATCACTGCAAACTGCATTCTGCCAACTGCCA
Source organism: Acidobacteriota bacterium (assembly GCA_032160165.1). GTDB lineage: Bacteria > Acidobacteriota > Blastocatellia > Pyrinomonadales > Pyrinomonadaceae > QHXM01. Next base: position 95,309 of record JAVHWA010000112.1, on the reverse strand, counting down.
ACTGCCAACTGATTTCAAGGAGGAGAACCCATGGCGAAGTACGGTAAGAAGGCCTCTGAAAAAGTCGAGAAGGTGATGCACGAGCTAAAGGCTGGCACTCTTAAGAGCGGGAAATCCGGGAAGAAAGTAAAAAGCCGGAAGCAGGCTATCGCGATCGGACTGTCTGAGGCCCGAGCGGCAGGCGGCAAGGTGCCAAAGAAGTCCACCTCTAAGAAATCAGGGAAGAAGGCGGGAAAGAAGTCATCAAAGAAGTCATCAAAGAAGTCGTCGAAATAGTCATACGCTGAAATAGCATTGCTTCCTCACCGATCCGTCGGCTAGTCCCTTGCGCGCTAAAGGGGGATTCGCTTACGACCAAGAACGGCCACGCTTGTTAGCCAGAGGATACAGGCGGCAGCGACGCCGACCATGAACAGTCTCAGATCGCGGTCCCGGATTGCGAACCCACAAATCCCCAACAAGACCAGGAATGCGGCTGTGGCGTAGTAGAGGCGGGCCGGTAGTAGGTGCGCCAACGGCACGAAATGCAGACCTACGACAATTGCGATAACGGGCGCCGCGTAGTCGCTTTGTCCCATTCTGGCCAGCACATTCACGGCTAACAGAATCGCAACTCCTTCCGCACCGCTCGCGATTCCCACCAGTCGGCCTCGCCGTGCGTGCTCTTCCGGCGACACCTTCTCGAAGCGGGCTGGGCTACGGAGTGCCACAGCGACGATAAGACCGCCGACGACCAGTGGAACGCCGTAGCTCAGCGGCCACGTATACCCGGACACCCGGAGGCCTACCACCCACCAGATGGCCGCGAACACGCTCATGATGATTGCTCCTGTGATACTCATTAGGCGTGTAGGAAGCGTCTTTCATTTCCTATCTCTGATCCGGCTGACAATGAATCACCGGCTAGCCGCGTTCCTGATTATTTCAGCCAGGCGAGAAGCGGGAGCCAGACCGTAGGCGCGAGTCCAGTAACCGGCAACGTCATTGCCGATCAGGATGGACGGTGTGTGGTCGTTTTTGTCCGCTGCCGAAGCACCCAGCGCCTCGAGTAGAGAGTCAATGTCAACTTTTTGACCGGTCACGAACGTCCACCCCGGGCCAGCCTTGAACCTGGCGGCGTACTCTTTCAGCCTCTCCGGCACATCGGTCGCCGGGTCCACGCTCACAGAAATCAAATTCACGTCACGCCCGACCCGTTCTCCCAACTCCTGCTGGACGCGGCGGAGGGTCGCAGTCAGAGGAGGGCAGATCGTAGTGCAGGTGGTAAAGATGAAGTTAATAGCTACTGTCTTCCCTTTAACCAGGTCGGTATGGAATTTGAGCCTATTACCATTTTGGTCATAAACCGTTGCATCCGGGATATGGATCGAGAGGGTGGGGTCTGACTGATTCGACGGTGATCCAGCTGCATCCTCCGTGGTGAGCGGAGTCTCGGCGGGCCGCTGGCTCTCTTTGTCCACAGCGCTCACTTTCGTCACATTAATGCGGCGAACTACCGTCTTGTCGGGCAAAGTAACGAGCGTACCGTCCATCCGCTCGCCCTTAACGGCGAGCCCCCAAATGCCGTGCCAATTATTGCGTGTGAACTCACTGGAGAGTGTCTGCTTTTGTGGGTCGTAGACAAATTCAAAAGCGCCCATCGTTTCAGGCCTGCCGTTGACAATTTTGTCCATTGTCAAAGTCAGCGCCGCCGAATTCCCGGTCGATTTGGCTATCCGATAAACCACCTGCTCGTCGTGACAAGCCGGGAACTTATCTTTGTTGACACAGATTGATTCGCCAGACCAATTGCCGACCAGGTGCGAGACGCTGCCCTGTTCTCCCTGTCTCTCCTTATCTTGCGCGACTCCCCAAGAACTAGTACAGAGCACGCTGAGGATCAGGAAACACAATATCATGTTGCATCTCGTCATAGTTCTTCACCCAAAGTTTAGAGGGACCGGAGGCTTTCAAACGTCCGGATTCACGCGCCATTAAAATACAGCGGCGCAGTCTAACATGAAAGAGCGGCTGACTCAGATAGCCTGGAATGAAAGCGAGTCCGACCTCATTAAGACGTGGAGGCGTGAATGTGGAGTCAGTATGTCGAGTCACACTCAAATGAATAAGGACGGACAGGGTCTTGTAGAGGCCGACGTCATGGTGTAGATTGACGCCCTCTCAAGCAACCGTTACTACGCCCCACGCGTGTCCGGATAAAAGAAACTGAGTCTCGAGCCGGAGGAGAAAATGAAAAATCTGACCCCTTATCTGATGTTCAATGGCGATTGTGAAGAGGCCCTCAACTTCTACAAAGAGTGTCTCGGTGGAGAGATCGGCTATATGGGACGCTACGGCGATACGCCGATGGGCACACCCGAGTCGCAAAAGGACAAGATCATGCACGCCTATTTCACATTTTGGGGCGGGGGAGTCATGGCGTCGGACCATGTGAAAGAGGCCGGCTATACCACAGAGGGCCAGGGCGCGAATGTTCACCTGAGCCTCGGATTCGACGAGATCGCTGAGATGGAGGCTACCTTTGACAAGATGAAGCGTGGTGGGACGGTGACGATGGACCTGCAGGACCAGTTTTGGGGAGATCGATTCGGAATGCTAAAGGATAAGCATGGCATTCACTGGATGTTTAGTTGCACCGTCAAGAAAGAGGAATAAACGGAGAGAGAACGTCTCGATTGATTTGGGCTTTGCATTGCGGCCCGCGCTGCCTTCGGTCAATGCGCAACCACATAGGAGATGACGTGAAGACAAATGACTCCCCCTTGAGGTTGACCTTCGCGTTGTTGCTGCTTCTCTCTGGATTCATGTCCGCAGCTCAAGCTCAACAGACGATCTTCAACGTTCCCACGACGGACGTGCTTCCTCCAGCCAAGGTTTACTTGGAATGGGACGTCAGCGCGAAGCCTAATGATCCAAAATTCTCCTCATTCGTGCCGCGGTTGGTGGTCGGCATTGGGGGCCATTTCGAGGCCGGCTTGAATATCACCGGCAACATTCAGCCCGGTGCGGACTCGACAACCCTCGTGCCGGCACTGAAGTGGAAAATCTACGATGGCAAAGACAATGGCTGGGCGATTGCCGTGGGAGCAAATCTGTTCATTCCCATTAGGAACAGATCATACAGAGCAGGGACCTATGCCTATACCATGTTTCAGAAGACTTTCAGGACAAGCACGCGCGTCGGGTTCGGTGGATATTTGTTTACCAGGAACGTTGTCGCACCCAACGCGAATCGCGCGGGCGGCCAGTTCACTTTCGAACAGCCCGTAACCAGGAAATTCGGTTTCCAGGCGGATTGGTTTACGGGAAAACACGCGAGCGGGTATTTCACCCCGGGCGCTTACTACAAGTTCCATCCGAAACTGGCGGGATATGGTGCCTACTCCATCGGCAACGGGAACGCGCGCAGTGGGAATCACTACGTCTATCTGGAGTTGGGCTACAACCTGAATTGACGGCTCGGGGTCAATGCCGCTGATCATCGGCGGCCAATAGGGCTTCCAACTCTTCCTCTCCGCCGATCAAGAATAGCTTTTCCTCATTCAGAATTCTTGTAATCAGGTGGTGTTCCGCGGCGCGCTTGTCTCGAAACTCTTCGGGCGAGTAGATGCTCACATCAAAGTCCAGATCGAATTTCCTTTCCAGCGCAAGCAGCGGCGCCGAAAGATCCGCGAGTGCGACCGTTCCCAGTACGAGCAGATCGACCTCGCCCTGCGGCCTTCCGCGCAGACGCGCAACCGCCCCGTAAACGAAGGCACAGGCAATGCGCTCATCGAACTCAGCGAAGGCACTCTCGAGTGCATCGGCGACGCCGAGCGTCTTCGAGACTATGCCTCGGATCTCGTCGAAGACGAGCGACCGCTCGTCCGCTTGAAAGTAAATTCTCTTTCCGTCCCGACGCTGGCGAAGGATCCCACTCAGTACCAGTGACTGAAGTTCTCGCTGTAGGCTGGAAGGCGTGGTGTTCAGATGACTGGCGAGCTCGCTCAAATACCACCACCGATCAGCTTGGCCGTGGGTCGCACCTAACAGATCCCGCCGCGTCCTGGGAAAGAGTGCGTCGACTGCTCGCTTCTTACGCATAAGACGTAGATGATTACGCACATTGCGTATATAAGCAAGGGAACCGGCGGGAGTAGTGCGCATTTGCCATCAGGATCAGAGTCCCGAGTCCGGTTTCTTCGTCTGAACTATGGACAACAACTTGGGTACCGCTGATTCGCCAAAGCGGACATTGGACTTTGGACCCCCGCTCGGAGGTCTTTTCTTGACTCAATGCTGGAATTGGCGTAGAAGCTTCTCACTTTAATTTTCGTGTTTCTTCTCCTGAGGATCAGCGCGCCTGCTCCGGCTCATATTTTCAAATCAACGAGGTAGCTTGCGATGAAGAAAGCCATCGAGATCAACGTCAACGGCGCCACACACCAGCACGAGGTCGAGCCGCGGATGTTGCTGGTGTACTACCTGCGCGACGTACTCGGCCTGACGGGCACGCACGTCGGCTGCGAGACATCGCTCTGCGGGGCCTGCACGGTCAACTTCAACGGGCAGGCGATCAAGTCGTGCACCATGTTCGCCGTTCAGGCCGCGGGAGGGAGCGTGACCACAATCGAAGGCATGGCCGAAGGCGGCGCACTGCATCCTGTGCAGGAGGGCTTCTGGGAGAAGCACGGTCTTCAGTGCGGCTATTGCACACCGGGCATGATCATGGCGGCATCGCAGCTGCTAGTACGTAACCCCGATCCATCACGCGAAGAAATCAGACACGGGCTGGACGGGAATCTTTGCCGATGTACCGGCTACCAGCACATTGTCGAGGCCGTTGAATACGCGGCGAAGAAAGGTGCCGGGTGACAGGTGCGAGTTTTGAGTTCTGAGTTTCGGGTTGATCGCGGCAAATCAAAACCCATCACTGCCTTGCCGGCACCCGGAACCTGACACCCGATACCTCAGCTCTTGGAGATACCTATGCGAGAAAAATTCGTTGGCCAAAGGTTGAAACGCACAGAAGACCCGCGGTTGATAAAGGGACTCGCGCATTACGTCGACGATATTCGATTGCCGGATACGCTGCACGTCGCCTTCCTGCGTTCGATGTATGCGCACGCGCGAATAACGAACATAGACACTAGCGAAGCGCTGAAGTCCCCGGGAGTGGTCGCTGTTTACACGGGCCGTGATCTGGGAGAGAAGATAGGTCCAGTTCCCTGTGCCGGTGCGCTTCCAGGCCTGAAAGTGCCCGATCACCGACCGCTTGCCAGCGAGAAAGTTTATTTCGTCGGCCATCCGATTGCCGCCGTAGTCGCGGTCGACCGTTACGCTGCGCGCGACGCGGTCGATTTGATAATGGTTGACTATGAAGAGTTGCCGGTAGTCGTCGATCCCGAAGAGGCGGCGAAAGGCGGCCCCGTAGTCCATCAGAAGTTTGGCGACAACGTCGCGTACAAACTGACCGCCGGAGAAGGTGATATCGATGCTGCGCTGGGAAGCGCGGACCACGTCATCAAGCAACGGATTCTGAATCAGAGATTGGCTCCCATCGCGATGGAGCCGAGAGGCGTGCTGGCGCGCTACCTTCCGGGCGAAGAAGAGTTGACTATCTGGTCTTCTACTCAGATCCCCCATCTTATGCGGACGCAGGTCGCCTTGATGATCGGCATCCCCGAGAACAAGCTGCGAGTAATTACCCCGGAGGTTGGCGGCGGATTTGGTTCGAAGCTCAACGTCTATGGTGAAGAGGCGCTGCTCGGTTGGATTGCGATCCAGTTGGGCGGTAAACCGATCAAATGGATCGAAACCCGCCGAGAGAATATGCAGGCGACCATACACGGTCGCGGACAAGTGGGATATATCGAGATCGGCTGCCGAAACGATGGCACGGTAACCGGGCTTCGTTACAACGTCTTCGCAGACCTTGGCGCGTATCATCAGCTGCTTACGCCCGCGATCCCCACTTTAACCGGATTGATGCTCTCCGGCTGTTACAAGATTCCAGCCATCCAGATCAATGTCACCGGCGTCTTTACCAACAAGATGGCAACCGATGCTTACAGAGGCGCAGGTCGACCGGAAGCCACATATGTGGTTGAGCGGGCTATGGACCTGGTTGCCGCCAAACTCGGCCTCGAGGTGGTCGAGGTCAGACGCAGAAACTTTCCCGCGCCGGATGAATTTCCATTTAAGACCGCGACGGGCCTCTTCTACGACAGCGGCAACTATGAAGGCGCGCTCAGCAAAGCGCTTGAGAATGCTGATTACACTCGATTGCGCGCAGAGCAGAAGACGGCGCGCGAGAACGGACGAATCGTCGGAATCGGCGTCTCGACCTACGTGGAGATTTGCGCTCTCGGTCCATCACAGGCGATGCCCGCAGGGGGGTGGGAGAGCGCGACCGTAAGAATCGAACCGACCGGCAAAGTTACGATCCTGACGGGAGCCTCACCACACGGTCAGGGTCAGGAAACTTCATTCGCGCAGATCGCGGCCGACGAGCTGGGCGTGGCTATTGAAGACATAACGGTGATTCACGGCGACACATCGATTGTTCAATACGGCATCGGGACGTTTGGAAGTCGCGCGACCGCCGTCGGCGGAACGGCTGTCTTCATCGCAATCCAGAAGTTGAAAGAGAAGGCGAATAAGATCGCGGCGCATCTATTAGGTGCCGACGCCGGGGGCATCGCTTTCGGCGACGGAAGCTATTCCATGCAGGAAGCGGAAGCGATGGCGGGGGGAGAGGTTCCGCAACCCGTCGTGCCTGTGGGTCAGGCGCCGGCGGGCGCTCTGCCGGAACCAGAGAGTAACGGTAAGAAGAGAGTCACGATACAGGATGTAGCTCTTGCAGCACATCTTGGAAAAGAGCTCCCGCCGGATACCGAGCCGGGACTTTCCGCAACGTACTTCTTCGAACCGAAAAATTTCACCTTCCCCTTCGGCACGCACATCGCAGTAGTTGAAATCGATCGCGAAACTGGCGATATCGAGTTCCAACGCTACGTTGCGGTTGATGATTGCGGACGAGTTATCAATCCGATGCTGGTTGACGGACAGGTCCACGGCGGGATCGTGCAGGCGTTAGGGCAGGCGCTTTACGAAGAGGTTGTCTATGACGAGCTGGGGCAGCTGGTAACGGGAACCCTGATGGATTATGCAGTGCCGAGAGCGAGCATGATTCCGTGGCTCGAGCTTGACCGTACTGAGACGCCGACGGACGTCAATCCCATGGGGGTGAAAGGCGTAGGCGAAGCTGGCACCATCGGAGCGACTCCGGCGATCGTCAATGCGATTGTCGATGCGTTATCGCCGTTCGGCGTTACGCACATCGATATGCCGGTCCGGCCTGAAGCGGTTTGGAAGATCGTCAATCAGCGAAGCTGACTGACGGGTTTCGGGTTTCGGGTTCCGCGTGCTGCAGGCCCGCAAGGCAGTTATGAGTTTTGGATTAAGAGTTAAAGTGCCGCGTTCAACTCAAGACTCAAAACTCGACACTCAAAATTCGAAACTCGCACTCTGGCACTTGGCCCCTTATTTGGAGGACACATGATTCCAGTCTCATTCGATTACATCGCGCCAACCACTCTCAGCGAAGCAGTAGGTCTGCTGGCTCAGCATCAGGACGAAGCAAAAATACTCGCTGGCGGGCACAGTCTGATTCCCGCGATGAAGCTCAGGCTGGCGCAGCCGTCGATGTTGATCGACATCGGCCGCATAACGGACCTCGCTTACATCAGCGAGGAGGGCGGGCAGATTCGCATCGGCGCGATGACCACACATTACCAGTTGGAATCATCAGTGCGACTCAAGGAGATTTGTCCTCTCTTCCCGGAATGCGCTGCTTCGATCGGCGATGTGCAGGTGCGAAACAAGGGCACGATCGGCGGCAGCATCGCCCACGCCGACCCGGCGGCCGATTGGCCTGGAACTGTACTCGCGCTAAACGCGCAGATGGTGGCGGTAGGCCCGCGGGGCGAGCGCACTATTAACGCGGCAGATTTTTTCGTTGACATGTTGACGACAGCGCTCGAGCCGAACGAGATCCTGAGGGAGATACGTGTTCCCCTCCCTCAAGCGGGCGCAGGACAGGCGTACGTAAAGGTCCCTCATCCCGCCTCCGGCTTTGCTGTTGTCGGCGTCGCAGTCAGTCTGACGCGCGATGCCGCGGGGAATTGTCAGTCTGCGAGTGTCGGGATCAACGGCGTGGCTATAAAAGCATATCGGGCTGATGCTGTCGAAAGCGCCTTGATAGGAAATCCGCTGGATGTTGGAACGATCTCGGCAGCTTCAGATCACGCAGCCGACGGCATAGATGCAAACGCAGACTTATACGCATCAGCCGACTATCGTCGTCACCTTGCTGTGGTTTACACACGGCGGGCGATCCAGCTGGCCACCAGCAGAATTTAGGAAGCCCGAGAGTCGAAACAGAATCGACAGGATGGAAAGGATGATCAGGATAAGACAATTGAAGGTTTCCGCACCTTCCCTCTATCCTGTTCATCCTGTCTATCCTGTTTGATGACGTCCGCAATGAAAATCGAAGGCACACATGAGTTGCGCGCGAAGCGGGAGAGAGTTTTTCAGGTCTTAATCGATCCCGAAGTCCTCAAGCGCTGCATACCAGGCTGCGAGCGGCTGGAGAAGACGGGCGAGAACACCTACGCGGCTACACTTCGTTCAGGAGTTGGCTCCATCAAAGGCGTTTTCACGGGTAACGTTCGTCTCGAGGATCTACGCCCATCGGAACATTACCGCATTGTAGTAGATGGCAAGGGTCAGCCGGGCTTCCTTAAGGGTTCCGGAGATCTTGATCTTGAAGAGAAGGATGGCGGCACCCTGATCAGGTATTCGGGCGACGTGCAGGTCGGAGGGACCATCGCCAGCGTCGGTCAGCGAATGATCCTTGGGGCTGCGAAGATGATGGCATCGCAGTTCTTTACTGCGATAGAGGCGGAAGCGATGACGGAGGTGGGCGCACCGCCACCGAAGCATGGCTTTTTTCGAACAGCCCTGAGGTGGTTCTCAGGGAGGATACGACGAGCGTTTCGTAAATGATTTTGGAGTGCGGCGCCGCGGGCGCCGCACTCCGGAAGGATTTACAGCAATATCCGCTCACCTGTGTCGACAGCTCGATAACACGCATCGACGAGTTCGACTGATTTGTACCCATCGTGCGCGGTAACCAGCGCAGGCGTTCCATTGACGATCGCATCGATAAAAGCGCGATCCTCTTGAACGTATCCCCACTTTTCTTCCTTGGACAGTTGATGCATCGAGAGGGCGACCTCTCTACCTTCAAGTCCCTCGCTTGAAACCAGACTCTCCATTTCACGCGTCGTGATCGTTCGATGATGACAAAACACTTCGACGCGTTCGAAGGGAAACATCCAGCTTGCATCAGCCGACGAACAGAGGGTTGCGTGAATGCCATTCTCGAAACCAAGCACCAGCGAGAAGTCGTCCGTTTCGGCGTACTCATGTTTCGAGCCAAGGGCGGACAGCTGGGTTATCTCCCCAAAGAGAAAGCGCATCATGTCGAACATGTGGATCGTGGTCTCGTAGAGAAAGCCTCCGGTGATAGACGCGTCGCCGACCCAGTCGGGATTTAGAAGCTCCCCTCGATTCATCTTCACATGGGCGGAATGCGGCGCCCCGTCGTCCGAGATCAACTGTTTCAGCGTTGCATAGACAGGCGCAAAGCGGCGGTTATGTCCAACCTGAAACACGCTGCTCGTCGACGCCGCGATGTCCAGGATTCTTCGCGCGCCTGTCAGGCTTGTCGCCATAGGCTTTTCGCAGAATACGTGTTTTCCGGCTTTGACTGCTGCGATGGCAAGGTCGGTGTGTTGGGTGTTGGGCGTCGTGACATACACGGCGTCGCAGGCCTCGATCAATTCATCCGCGTTCGTGGAGACAACTGCGCCCGTCGTGCGCGCCAGTCGTTGGGCCCGTTCGTCGTCAACGTCAAACACTGATGCGACTTGAACGCGGGGGTCGCGAACAAGTATCTCTGCATGAACACCGCCGATGTATCCCGCGCCGATGATTCCAATTTTGATCTTGGTCATACCGTAAGCTACGTCCAGATATTAACCACGGAAGACACAGAGCTGGGAGAGGGGATTAGAAATATCTTAAAATCTCTCTGCGACCGCTGTATCCTCTTTGGTCAATCGGTTGATCCGCAGAACTCTAACCACAGCTTCGTGCGCGGCTCTCGCTAATTCGACTGGATCACGTTTCCAGTATTCAGGACGAAAGATCTCTACACTGGTCACGCGATCGTAGCCGATTGCCAGTAACCGGGTGATTATTTCTTCCAGCGGCAGGATGCCGAGTCCGGGCAGAAGCCTGTAACGGTCTTCGAGCTGCTCGCGCGGCAAATCTTCAGCGTCGTTGATATGAAAAATAAATAGCTTTTGCGGATCAAGCGCATCAATGGATTCGAACCGGGAGCCCCCTGCGTAAAAGTGAAAACTATCGATTACCAGACCCACGTTTTCACGCGCCACCCTCTCCACGATCTTCGAAGCCTGTTCAAGAGTCTGCACGCTGCAATCCGTTTGACCCAGGAATTCGAACGCCAAGCCAACCTTGTAGCGGTCAGCGATTTGGCCCAGCTCGTTCAATACACTCACCGACTCGGTAAGCACATCGGCCCACGTCTTGTCGCTGGGCAGAGGACCCGGCACAACCACGATATAGGGGCAGTTGATGGTCGATGCGATCTCACATAGCTCCTCGCATTCCGCTAACAAACTGTCTCGAGTGGGTTCGTCTCTAAAAGTAATACGTTCGATGGAATTGATGCTGTAGGGTTCGATTCCATGTTCGCCAAGCAGGCGCTTCAAGTCCTGGAGGGTGTTAGCTGTCAAGAACGTTCTCAGCTTCGATGCCCAGATCTCCAGGCAATCAAAGCCCGCGGCACTGGCCGCACGTATGTCTTCGGCGAGGCTTGCCTTCATTGTGGTCGCGCCATTGAGTGCTAGTTTCATCGCGTTCGCATTGTAGCATCGTCGGGGGAAGTCCAAAGTCCAAGGTCCAAAGTCGGTTTCAGGTTTCAAGTCTCAAGTTTCAAGTTAGTCACTCACACGAATCCCCGAACCTGCGATCTCAAGCCTAATCGCTCAAACGTGAAACTGACTTTGGACCTTGGACATTGGACGGTTGCGACCTTGGACATTGGACCCGTTCGGGCCTGTCTCAAATCAGCGCTCCTGATTCGCTAAAGAAGACCGCTTTTTCCGATTCAAAGTTGACCCAGACCGGTGTCTCAAAGTCAGCACGAAAGTCTGCCGGGGCACGGGCAATGATCTTCTCGCCGCCGCGGAGTTCGATGAATACAAAAGTCTCGTTTCCCATCAGCTCGGTTACGTAAACGCTCGCACGCCAATAGCCTTCGCGCTCTATGGTCGAAACGTTAACATGCTCAGGACGTATGCCAATGGTGGCGCGCTCATACTCCATCAGTCGATCGAGCTGGGTTGAGGAAAGCGAAATAACCACCTCCGCTCCGCTGAAGACTCGGGCGCCCAGATCTATCTTCCCCTCTACAAAGTTCATACTCGGGCTTCCCACGAACTCGGCCACGAAGCGATTGGCGGGCCGATTGTAGATCTCCATAGGAGTATCAAACTGCTGCAATCGACCTCCGCGCATAACGGCGACTCGATGCGCCAGAGTCATCGCTTCCGACTGGTCATGCGTGACGTAAACGGTGGTGGTGCCCAGTTCGTGCTGCAATCGTTTCAGCTCGCCGCGCATCTGTACGCGAAGCTTAGCGTCGAGGTTTGATAACGGCTCGTCCATTAGATAAACCCGTGGTTCACGCACGATCGCTCGGGCAAGGGCCACGCGTTGTCGCTCGCCACCCGAAAGGTCTCTGGGACGGCGCGAGAGCAGTTGATCGATCTCAAGCATCGCCGCCACACGTTTGACTCGCAGCGATATCTCGCCGGTCGCGAGCTTTCTGACGCGAAGCGGGTAAGCAATGTTCCCGGCGATTGTCATGTGAGGGTAAAGCGCATAACTCTGGAAAACCATCGCGATGTCGCGAAGTTGCGTTGGAATGTCGTTTACGCGTTCGGCTCCGATGAAAATGTCGCCCGATGTGACCTCTTCCAATCCGGCAAGCATCCGCAAGGTCGTCGTCTTGCCGCACCCCGACGGACCCAGGAGAACGACGAACTCTCCGTCTTCGGTGGAGAGGTTCAGGTCGTCGACTACAGCAGCCGACCCGAAGATCTTGGTTACGTTTTGGAAGCTGACATTCATTATATTTACTGGAAATCATCTCTCAGGTCGGGAAGGGGGCAAGGCGAGCGAAGCGAGCGCGCCCCCGCGTGAAGACAGTCTAAAGTCCAAGGTCCAAAGTCCAAGGTAAGAATGCGTTCAACGATTCAGGGTTCCATGTTCGATACCGAAGCCTGAGGATTGATATCGGCGCGGCAGGGTCCGGGACGGACCTTGGACCTTGGACTTTGGACAGTCTGCGAAAGCCGCGGTCATCCCTTCACCGCCCCTAACGACAAACCCCGCACCAGGTATCTTTGCACGGCCAAAGCAAAAACAAGTATCGGAAGCATCGCCACCACACCAGCGGCGCTCATCACTCCCCATTTGATCTCGTATTGTGTAACCCGCCCCGCGATGCCGACAGGCAACGTCATGGCAGAGTCGGTCTGCGTAAGCGTGAGCGCGAAGAGAAATTCGTTCCAGGAGATGATGAGACAGAACACCGCAGTCGCCGCCAGTCCGGGAGCTACCAACGGAAGCAGCACTCGCCGCAATGCTCCCAGGCGCGAGTCTCCGTCGACTCTGGCAGCGTCTTCCAGATCGCGTGGGATTTCGTTAAAGAACCCACGCATCATCCAGACCACGAAGGGAAGATTGAACGCCGTGTAAACGATGACAAGCGAGGCCACCGTGTCGAGCAGCCGCACATCGCGCATCATCAGGAAGAGGGGGACGGCTGTGACGATCGGCGGAAACATGCGCGTCGACAGAATCCAGAGCGAGAGTCGTGTGTTGAGCTTGTGGCGAAGGCGAAATCTCGAAAGCGCGTATGCAGCGAGCGTGCCCAACACTATGGCGCACACAGTCGACAGCACCGCAACGAATACGCTTGTCAGAAGATACTTGCCGAACGAGCGTTCAACGAACGCATCCTGATAGTGAGCGAGCGTCGGTCGAAAGATTAGCCATTTCGGCGGGACAGCGAACTGATCGACCTCGCTCTTCAACGAGATAGTCAGCATCCAATAGACCGGCAGCACTGCCGCGAAGACCGCAATCGCAACCAGTCCGTACATTGCCATCCGTCTTCCGACCGCTGTTCCACGTGAATTCTGCCTCATCCCGCCTCCTGTTTTCCCAGAAGACGTATGTAAACCAGACTGATGGTGTTGGTCAGAAGCAGAAGGACAAACGACATCGCCGCAGCGTAACCGAAATCCGAGAATCGAAACGCGGTCCGATAGATGTAGAGGCTGATTGTTTCGGTGGCAGACCCAGGCCCGCCTTCGGTGAGGATAAAGATCTGGTCGAAAACCCGCAGAAGGTCCATGGTCCTCAAGAGGAGCGCAATCAGGATCGCAGGCTTAAGCAGCGGAAGCGTAATGTTGCGGAAAGTCTGCCACGCCGTCGAACCGTCGATCAACGCGGCCTCGTATGGCTCATCCGGGATCGCTTGAAGCCCGGCAAGCAGGATCAGGAACATGAACGGGGTCCATTGCCAGATATCGACGGCTATGATCGAGGCGAAAGCCAACGTGGGAGATGCAGTCCACGTGAGCGATTCGGTATTGGCGCCGAAACCTTTCAGGGTTCCATTGATGGCCCCGAAATTTGGGTTCAGCATCAGTCGCCAAACGACTCCCACAACTACCGGCGGCAACATCATGGGTATCAACAGTGTCGCGCGAAAGAAACTTCGACCGCGCATTTGGCGATTGAGGAGGATGGCGAGTCCCAGCCCGATGAGGAACTCAAAGGTCAAGGCGATGATTGCGTAAACCAGAGTATGCCCGAGCGCGCTTAGGAAAAACTGGTCGGAGACAAGGCGAGAGAAATTCTGAAAGGTCCACTGCACGCCCGAGCTGGTGTCTGTTTGGAAACTCACCTTGATCGCATAGACGAGAGGATAGATCGAAAGCGCGACCAGCACGGCCAATGTCGGCGCGATGAGCAGGAAGGGAAGAGCGCGATCGTTTCGTGCCGAGAGAATCCGTTTCATTGGTCGCTGAGATCAACGCCGGTGGCGAAGAAGCGTTGAGAGTTCAACCTTTAGGTTGCTTGTTGTATACGCAACGCGGGTGGCGAACAGACGTTTAGAGTTCAACCTTTAGGTTGTGGATTGCATGACGCAGCAAGCTAAAGCTTGAACTCTGAATACCTGTATCAACTCTGAACACCTGTATTGGCTAAGGAATCAACGGCTCGTAGTCTACATCCTCATCAAACCGGTGCAGGATTTTGTAAATCTGATCGATCAGAGCGATCGAATCTTTGTAGAGCTCGTCGTCCTTCAGATCGGTGGCTTTTCTCGAAGCCTTGATGTTGATGAGCCCTTCGCTTCCATCAACCACTGCGTTTATCGAGAGCTCAAAATAACGATAGATGCCGGACACGTCTCGTTCTCGCTCGATGGAAGCGGTCCGAAGCAGCTTCCTGTCCATTATCAACTTGATGATTGTTTTGAGATCCTGGGATGTTAGAGCAAACTCTTTCGGGGCCACGGCGCGACCGCTATTCCTTCCGCCGAATGTCGTCTTGTAGACCAGCTTCCCACCGGAAATAGTCAGCGTGGTGGTTGACGAGTTACTGTCCTTGCTCCGTTCTCCCCTGGTCATCGTAATCTGCAAATGCAAATCTGCTGCGCCGCCGCCGCTGGCCAACAGGGGGCCGGCGCAGAGCAATAACGCCATCGCGACTAAGCTTTTCATGAGTTTCCTTTTCACTGATTACCACCTTTTGAGATTGAATATGCCGCGCCTGGTCTTTGCGCTATTTCGACCGCTCTATGATCTCAGCAAGCCTGGCGTTGGCTTGATTCATCGCATCTTCGGCAGACAGCTCGCCACTGTTGGCCCTCGAAAGGAAGATGCCGAAGGCGTTTTCCAATTCATTCCATAACGGCGTCCTTGGACGAGGGCGAGAGTTTTCCAGTGAACGTAATTGCGCCGGGTACGCGGGAAATTTTGCCAACAGCTCGGGATCAGTAAAAACCGACTTGCGCGTCGGGGGATTGCCACGTAATGCCGAGCGCTTTAGCTGCTCGGTGCTGGTGGCCCAGACCAGGAAATCGAAAGCGGCCTCGGCGTTCCTGGCGTCGCGCGGGATCGCTATTAGCCAATTGCCAATCTCCGCGCGTCCGGGCTTCCCTCCGCCCGGCATGGTTGTAAACTCCATCTTGTCGATGACCTTTGATCTTGAAGGATCGCTGAAAGCGCTGATCCATGCGGGCCAGTTAATGGACATCGCAGCGGTGCCCTGAAGCAGATGCGCGGACACCTCGTCTGCGTTGAAGCTCGCATACCCTGGCGGAGAATAACGGCCGAGCTCAAGCATGAACTTTAGGGCACTGATTCCTTCCGGGCTGTTGACCGTTGGCTTACCTTCAGCATCCAACATCTCCGCACCAAACGCCCAGAAGATAGGCATAAAATCCGCAACCACGGCGTTACCCTGCGCGGCCCGCATAACATAGCCGTGCATGCGCGAGCCATCGGGCGCATCAGCGGTCGCGCGCTGGTTGATGATTTTGGCGGCTGCCAGAACGTCGTCCCACGTGGCAGGTTCCTTCAAGTCATACTTTGTGAAAATGTCTTTACGATAGAAAAACAGTTGCGAGTTGCCGACATAGGGCAAGGCGTAGAGCGCGCCCGTCTGATAGGGATGACGGCAGAGCGCGATCGATGAGGCCACGAAATCATCATCGGGTCCGGTTTGTCCGCGCTTCGAATAGAGCGGCGTAAGATCAGTCAGGGACTGTTTGGTGGCAAACTTCGGAAACCACGGATCGTCCAGCATTATCAGATCGTACGCGCCGGTTCGCGCATTGAGATCGATCAGCTCCTTCTCGAAAAGGTTAGCGTAGGGAAACTCCGCAATGTTGATATGGACGCCGGTCTGAGTTTCATAATCCCGCGCCGCCTGTTTGAGCGCATCGCCCTCTACGCCGGAATTCACCGCCAGTGTGAGTTGTTTCGCGCCCCCTCCGCCGCGCTGACATGCGGAGAAGGCAAATATGAAGAGCGTGAGTGCCAGGAAGAGGATTGAAAGATTCGAGAGGGGGTAGCCCTTGGTCTGCATGCGGGGCCTCGTTGGCTAAGTGTTGTACGTTAAGACGGGAGGAAGAATAGCAAAAAGAAGGCCTGGCATAAACACGAACCTGAATCAGCTCTCAGGCCGGGAAGGGGCATTTAAAGTGGAGTGCGGCGACTGGTCGCCGCTTTCGAAAGGGCTGACTAGTCAGCGCAGTCCAAAGCGAGTGGTACTCGATCACAGAATGACGTTACAATTCACGGCCATCATGTCTCCAAACTTCCTTCTCTACGGTGCGAACGGGTACACCGGCAACCTGATCGCTCACATGGCGAGCGAGCGCGGGCTTCGCCCCATCATCGCCGGCCGCGACGCATTTGAAGTTGAACGACTGGCGCGCGAGCTCAATCTCGATTACCGCATCTTTGCGCTGGACGATGCCGCCGCGATGGATGCAGCCTTGAATGAAGTCACAGTCGTTCTTCACTGCGCCGGACCGTTCTCTCGGACATCGAAGCCTATGGCGGACGGATGTCTCAGAACAGGCACCCACTATCTGGACATAACCGGAGAGGCGACGGTAATCGAGTCCCTCGCCGCTCGTGATGCTAAAGCAAAAGAAGCGGGGGTGATGCTGCTCCCTTGCGTCGGCTTTGATGTCGTGCCTTCGGATTGCCTTGCCGCACATCTGAAGCGCCGATTGCCTTCAGCCACAAAACTGGCGCTGGCCATTAAAGGGATGGGCCGCGTCTCGCGCGGCACCGCCACCACGATGGTAGAAAACATAAGTCGCGGAGGGTTGGTCAGGCGCAACGGAAAGTTGACCAGCGTCCCGGCCGCCTGGAAGACCCGCATGATCGATTATGGTCGCGGGCCTGTTCAGGCGACCACGATTCCATGGGGCGATGTCGCATCGGCCTACTACAGCACCGGGATTCCGAACATCGAAGTTTACGCCGCGATTCCAGCTAAACTTCGTCGCATGATGAAACTCAGCCGTTCGTTCGGCTGGCTGCTTGGCTCGGGTCCGGTTCAGCGGTTCCTTAAGAAGCGAATAGGTAACCAGCCGGCGGGTCCCGACGAGACCGAGCGCGAGAAAGGTAAGAGCTTTGTCTGGGGAGAAGTGCAAGACGATGCCGGCGGGCGTGCAGTATCTCGCTTGCGAGGACCGGAAGGTTACAAGCTGACTGCCATGACTTCGCTTGCGATCGTTAGTCGAGTTCTGGGCGGAGACGTTTCGCCAGGCTTCCAGACTGCGGCGAAGGCTTATGGACCGGACCTGATAATGGAGATTGAGGGAGTGGTGCGGGAAGATCTATAGGCTGGAGCGTCTACCGCGGGGTCAGAACCAGCTGCGTAAGCGGCTGGGTTGCCGTGCGAACATTATTGCAGCGACGAATTCTTTGTAGAGTCCCGCTAGAACCCGCCCGCTAACGCAGGCGGTTCTGACCCGGAAGGCGAGATACGCGATTTCGAATCGGTGCCCGCCGTGGAGACAATGACGCTTGGCGATTGTAACGAATAGCTTGAACAGGATGGACAAGATGGACAAGATAGACAGGATTAACAAAGAGACTGGACGACGCCCTTGAGGGGTATGACCCTCGAATTAGTTGCCATCTCAGCCGTTTTCATCCTGTTCATCCTGTTCATCCTCCGGGAGATCCCTGCGACGTCCTCCCGAGAAAGAATGGTAAACAGATGATCAAGCTTCGCAAATCAAAAGACCGTGGGCATTTTGACCTTGGTTGGTTGGATACCTATCACTCGTTTTCCTTCGACCGGTACCACGATCCGCGGTTTATGGGCTTTCGCAGTCTGCGCGTGATCAACGAAGATCGAGTCCAGCCGGGTGAGGGGTTTCCTACTCACGGCCACAGCGATATGGAGATCATCACTTACGTGCTGGAAGGCGCACTCGAACATAAAGACAGCATGGGAACTGGCTCGGTAATTCGGCCCGGCGATGTGCAGAAGATGAGTGCCGGCACCGGAGTGCGCCACAGCGAATACAACGGATCGAAGGCCGAGTTCGTACACCTGCTGCAGATCTGGATAATCCCTGACACGATGGGGATCAAGCCCGATTATCAACAGAAGCGCTTCGAAGATGAGGAGAAGCGCGGTCGTCTGCGCTTGATAGTCTCACCTGACGGAGACGAAGGTTCGGTCACGATCAGCCAGGACGCACGCGTCTACGCTACGCTGCTCGCACCCTCTCAACAGGTTGTTCACCATCTTGAGCCGAATCGTCACGCCTGGGTCCAGGCCGCCCGCGGAGCGATTGAGCTCAACGGACATCATCTCTTCCAGGGTGATGGCGCCGCCGTCAGCGCGGAGTCAAAGCTCACAATGACCGGCCGCGACGCTGCTGAGATTCTCTTGTTTGATCTAGCGTGAGGGTAATTCAGCTATGGAAATCAAACGCCGAGGACGCGGAGGACGCAGAGATAAGTAGGAGAAAGAATCACACATTCTCTCTTACCTCTGCGTCCTCCGCGTCCTCTGCGTCTAAATCACCTCACTCTACAACGACCTTGTCCGAAGCGCTCCGTCCGAAGGTCTCCGGGTGATACATCTCTTCTGCCTTCGTAGGAGGAACCACAAAGTTGCCCAGCGTTGTGGCGCGCGCTACATACGAGTAGTTGTAAACGCCTTCCCAAAGCAGCGAAGTGAATGCTTCCGCTCGTTCGTCGCGCAGGTTCTGATGTTCGAACCATGTGCGCCACCACCACCAGCCCCGGTTTTTGGTTTCATCATTCGTGTCTGCCGCCACAGCTCCCGTCACGGCAAGCGCGGGGTTCATCGCCTCAAGACCAGCGGGCAACGGGTCAACCAGTGCGACCATGTACCTGCGAGCAGGGGCCGCCATCGTCAGACGAACACGCACGGTGGCGCCCGCCTTGATGTGCCACGTACCGTCCGCATCGCGGCGAACGTCAGCCGGATCGTCGACCGCTTCGTACTTTCGCTCGACGGCAAAGCCATAGTCGGCCGACTTAAGGCTCAGATTCGTGGGCGCATACTGCATGCCGATGCGATAGTAGAGACGTCCAGCGCCCTCCTTGCTCATGATTAAGTTTTGCGCCCCGTCTTTTTCCGCAAGGTATCGCATCGGTACATTGACCTGTTGGCGATCCGTTGATCGTCCCCTGAACTGCTGTTGGCCGGCAAACTGGTCGCCAAGCCAGACCTTAGCAACGAAATCAGGCGTCACCTTCTCGTAGGTATTGAAGTATCGATCGAGCGCCAACAGGATAAAGACGTTCTCCTGCGTATTCTCCCATCGACCCTGACGGCGTTGCGCCAGCAAGCCACGAACGATCTTCGGAATCAGATCGTTGCCTGGCTGGTCACCAATCAGCGCTTCGAGGATGATGCCATCCGCACGCCGGTTGGAGTTGAACAGCAGATAGTCCCCGTCACTGTACGAGCTGGCGAAGTGGGCCGTGGCCGCTGTCTCCGTCGCTCGGTTGTTGAGATGACGTCTTATCGCCGCGACTTCCGTCTGCGAAGCCGGATCACCGGATAAGACTGTGAGCAGCCATCCGACGGATTCGAGCGAAAGTTTCTCGAGTCCTGCTTCGGCGATCAGCTTTCGCGCTTTCGCCGTATCGCGATCTCCCATTCGGTTGCGTACGTAAAGCGCATACGAAACCAGCGCTCGGCGAGCATCCGGACCATAGTATCCCGGAATATGTCGCTCGATCTCACGAAGATAGCGTTTGGACTTCTCCAGCATGTCGGGCGGTACAAGGAAGCCTTTCTCCTTGGCCCTTTGAAGCGCGTGAGCGACGTGTATGGTGACGTACGGATACACGTTGTCGTCTCTCCTCCAGAAGCCAAAGCCGCCGTCATCCTGTTGCCTGCCCTTCAAGCGTTCAATATCCCGCGAGACGGCTTTCAACATTTCTTCCGGGCTTGGCAGATCCTTGGCCTTGAACGCCGTCAACACATCCTTCAGCGCGGCCACCCCGAGAATGCGCGAAGACAACTGCTCTGAACATTCGTATGGATACGCCATCAGGTAGACCATTGCATCGGTCAGCGCCTGAAGCTGCGTCGACGATGTAGTGATCTCCAAACCACCGAATTGCTTTAAGACATTCGTTGGCGCTTTGACGGGTTGGACGATCGGGGTCGAGTCGTCGATCTCCCCGTAAGTAGCGAAAGCCTCCGTCGTGGCGGGGGTCCATACCGGCAGACTAATCTCCGCCGCATCCGCCCATCGGCCAGAAACGATTCCCACCTGGAACCGTGCGGTACCTGCGCGACTTGTGGATGCGGGTAATCGCACTTCCACTCGATCATTCGCCGGCACGGTGACGCGACGCCCGGCGCCGTCTGTCATTTCCGCGTTGGTTGCGCGCACTGCGACGTCGACTCGCATAGGCGAGTTTGTCTGATTCTGCACGACGACAGGCAATTCAAACTTATCGCCGAAGTTCAGAAATCGCGGAGCAGACGGACGTGCCATCAGAGGCATTCGCGCGGTGATCGACGATTCCCCTGATCCGAACTGCTTACCGTCAGCCACCGAGACGGCCATCACTCGATAGCGCGTCAGGCTATCGGGCACCTTGAGCGAAACCTGAGCACGACCATTGGCGTCAGTCGGTACTGATGGAGCGAACAATGCTAGGGCGTTGAAGTTCTCGCGTAGCCGAATGGCCTGAGTCCTGGCCTCTTCACTTTCTACGCCGTCGAGCAAGAAATTATTGGCGGCTTCCCGCTTAGCGGGCGTCGGACTGGGCGGAGGCCTCATGCCGCCAACGGATTTTCGTGTAACGATGGTCGTTTCAGCCATAACGCCCGCGGCCATACCCCGACCGCTGGGCTGATTTGAAAACTGTTCAGCCTGCGCGGCTACGTCTCCAGGGTTTCCCAGAAGGACATTTGCGCGAAGATGGTAATCCGCAGTATCGCCCGAGCGTTGCGAGTAGAAGGTGTTGAGCGGGTCCTCGATCCGATACCCGGTCAGTGAGAGGATGGCTTCGTCGACCACCACCAGCGCGATCTCGCTTCCCGCTACGGGCTTTCCGAACGCATCCTTCACCTCAACATTGACGACTGTCTGCGAGCCCGGCTCGAGCGCCGCATCGCGAGGCGTTGCAGTCACCATTAGCTTCCGAGTGAGAGGCGGAATCGAAAGGTTCAACTGTCCTTTGGCAAAGGCAGGACGTTTCGGCAACTTCTCGTCCACCTTGCCTGCGTCGTCCGTCCTCGCCGCCGAACCTACAAGGTCGACCTGCACTTCAAGATTTGGCGTGTAGGCGTCTTCAATCGGGACCTTGAGAGTGTAAGACGGCCCATCCATCTTGAAGTGTTCGCTCTTCAGAATTCCCGAGCGGCGAAGCGTCATCACACCTTCGGCGGGGAAGAAGGGCGACTGAACAAGAATCTGCGCCGTATCTCCGGCTTTATAGTCTTTGCGGTCCGGAATCATATCGAGCGTCTCCTGCTCGACATCGCGCTTTGGCGGCGTCTTGCCACCGGCGACCCATAGCGTCAGCGCAGACTGATTGGGGCGCTCGCGGTCATCCATGATCTGCGCGGTGACGCGATACATGCCGCCTTCCTTCGTCGTGAAAGTGCACTTCACTGCGTCAGTGGCGGACTGGATGCTGCAGTCCTGCGGATTCGATTCCTTTTGCTTCCAGCTACCCTTTTCATAAACCCAGTCGAGCAGAACCGAGCGCATCTTTATAGCGCGCCTGCCGACGGCCTTTCCGTCAAGGTCCGTCACGATCGACTGCACGACCAGCGGCTCACCCTGCTGGACGAAGGTGCGGTCGCTGCGAAGACCGACATAAAGATCGGCGGGATGGACAAGCAGGTTGGTCGAGGTACTCCACTGCTGCCGGTTCACGTCGGTAACGCTCGCCTGTGCATTCACATTCGACGCGCGCGCCGGCTTGACCGAGTCAAAGTCAATTCGAAGGCGATGCTTACCAGCGGCATCGGTGGTTCCTTTGAATGTCTCAGTGTGACTCTGGGTCTCGCCGTTCCATGCCCTCCACCAGGGAATCCATTCACCGAACGTGAAGTCTCCGCGGTTAGGCGGAGTGAAATTTGTCGGCGTCGATGTCACTCGCCAGTTAACTTCGGCGTTGGGCAGACCACCGCCCGCGTAGTAAGACGCCGTAACCGAAGTCTCAGCATGACCTTTAACAAAGTAGGGGCCTTCGGATGCCTGGGCGTTGACTTCAAACTCGGGGCGCCGAAATTCCTGGATCTGTATATTGTGTTGTGTCGATCCGCCCGCTATCGTGGCCTCAGGCGCACTCAACTCCACGTATGCATAGCCCAGATTTATTGTCGCCGGCAGCTTGAACTTCGTATCGAAGCCACCCAGCGCATTGATGGGCGCCGTGCCTTTCGCGATCTGATTTCCCTGGGAATCCTTGAGCGAGTATGTGACCGTGCGTCCCACGCCCGGCCCGGGAAGGTCTACGTCGCCTAATTTGCTGCCACCGACCTTGCGAATCCAGCCTTTGAGATGTACCTCTTCGCCCGGCCGATACATCTTGCGATCGTCGAAGACATACCAGCGAAGAGAATCGGCAGCTTCTCGCTTGTACCAGGTCGAGCCGCTGCTCCACCATTCGTCGTGTTCAGGCAGGATGGCGACGTCTTTTCCAGAGCGCGCCACCAGCAGGCTCGAGATGTTACCCGCACTGCTTGCACTCATTGCCAGTTGCGCCAGTCCATAGATACCTGTAGTCCCGGTGACTCCACTTGGCTGGATCGTCATTTGAACGTCGCTGAGGGGCTTGCCGTCTTTCAGTGACGTGGCCCACCCCAGCAGTTCCGCGTTGTCCACAAATGCTGAGAGACCGATGTTCGTAGATTGGACCCAAGCTTCGACTGACTGTCGCTCGCGTTTCTTCGAACCTGCACCGGCCTCTACGATGATTACGACGTGGCCTAGCCCTTCTGTAAGGGCGGGTGTCAGATCGAGTCGCGTTTCCACCATTTCATCCGGGCTATTCTTGACAGGCACGCTCTTTGAATAGACCAGCCGTCCCGGAGGCACGGTTTGTTTGAGGACCTTGTCTTCGTAGTAGTCATAAACGAAACGCATGTAGCGCACGAACCTCTCCCAATCGTCCGGACCGACCGAGTAGAGGCGAACTTTGAGAGTGGGATAATTGACGCTGAAAACCGAAAACGAGCGTGGAGCGGATGGGTCTAACGCGACAAATGCTTTGCCGTTCGAGACAAGTGAAGCAGGCGCGGGTCCCACATTGAAAGTCAGGCTGGTGTCTTTGCCCAGCGTTTGACCAAAGATGTCTTTGATCGAATGGTCGAGCGTGACCTTGTAGGTCATCCTTCCGCGTTTAGTCGCGGAGATGTAAATGACGTTGCCGTAGATCTGTGTCTTGATGCTTTGCACCGCGGGCTCTACACGAAGCTGCGAGACATCGAAAGCAGCGGCATCTACCGGATTGCTGAAAGTGATCATCCACTGATCAAAGGGTGTGCAGACCTTTTGCCAGCCGCACCTGTGCTCGGTGACCTGGAACACTCCATAGGTTCGGAACGAAAGCGTCTGTGGAGCGGTTGTGGTGCGGGGGCCTTCAGCGGAGGGAGTTCCCGGACCAATCTGGACGGTGATTGCCGAGTCGGCCGGAAGCGCATCTCTGGTTTCGCCTGTTTCTGTGATCGCGCGAAAGGCGAGCCAACGACCCTTCTCTGCGGCTTTGGCAAGCGGTCCAACATACTTGTCGGCTTCGATCTCTTCTTTTGTGGCGAGCCGTGTTCTTAACTGAGTTGTGCCCGAAGTGACCTTGATGCTGTTCAGCACGGCAGCAGGGTCGAGGCGTTGGTCGAATTCCGCGAACATTAACGAATCGCGGGCGATGGGCGTACCGGAATAGGGATACGAAGATTTGACGGTCGGCGCGGGAGTCGCAAAGCTCCACGTCTTGTTTGCCAGGACCTCGCCTCCGTTGGCGGACTTCGTTCCCGGCACAACAGCGGCGGAGTACTGAGTCGCCATCGGGAAACGGCCATCCGGAACAAAGAGCAAAGTTTTAGTTCCCACCCAACGCCATTTGCCCGGAGGCTGGGGCGTGAGTTTGACCGGCACATCCTGCGACGCCAAATCGTCGTTCGAAGTTACCGCCACCATCGGTTGAGAAAATGTAATGCTCAACTGGGGCGCGATTGGAACTTCGCCTTCGGGCGAGACGCGCAGGATTTCCACAGGCCCGGCAGTTGTCGCAGGTGTCGGTGCAGGCTCAGACGAAGGGAATGAAACGTTGATCGTCTTTCCGGTGCGCGGCGGAGGGAGCGAACGTTCGCGCAGCGCGAAATCCTGCTCGTCGGTGGGTTCGGCCTTGACCGGCGGCAGTCGCTTGAACACATTTTGGATTTCGCTCTCGGACAGTTTCGAGGTGGAAACGGTTTTGTTGCCGGCCTGCTTCTCGGGCTGTTCCGTGCCTTCACTCAATCGAAACTGCAGACCGTTCTGCGCCGCGCCGTCGGTCGATTCATCGGAATCGTCGCTTTCGCTCGAGCCGGAGGCGAAAGCTCTTTGCGATGCGACTTGGGGGATACCGCCGAGAAAGACGAGAAGGATCAGCGACAGGCTGACGATTAGTTTAATGTGCTTCATGTTTGTGGCTCTCTCACTCAAGACTCAGAATATCGAATCGGTAGGGAGATTCAGGATTCGCAATGCGCTGGTTCGAACACATGCTCCAGCACGGATAGAACGAGGTGTTAAGTTCAACTTGCGCGGCTATGACGGTTTGGGTTTGGTTCTAAACGCTCGTGCCATTGACATCCGATCTCGAATCAAAGATTGGCTCGCTTACGCCGAAGGCGTTGGCGAATTGGAGCCCAGGGCAACGCCTTGGGACTGCCTCGCCTACACCGTTAGAACCCTGAAAGGGTTCGCGAAGCTGAATATCCAGACCTAAGTCGAGCGCAGCAACCTGAACACTTTCAGTGTTGGAAACTTCGGTCCCAGCTTTATGACGCAGGGATTCACCCTGGGCTCGAATTCGCCAACGCCTTCGGCGTAAGACGAGGGGCGACAACTTGTCTAGGCAACTTCCAAATAACCCTCACCCATGAAATGGCACTGGCCGCCGATCTTGACGCTGTTTATCTCTCCCGCGCTTTCCTTGATGACGATTCGTATGATGCTGGGACGCCCCATTTCAATACCTTGCTCGCTAATGAATTTCCATCTCTCGGCTTGAGAAAAAACTTTATGGCGGACGAGGTAACAGCCCAATGGACCGCTCGCCGACCCGGTGGCAGGATCTTCCTGAATGCCAAGAGCCGGCGCAAACAGCCGCGAGTGAACGCTGGACCCGGCGAGCTCTGTTTCAGTGGTGAATACAAAAACTTCAGAGATGCCGAAGTCCTTGAGGATCCGTTCAGCGACATCCAGCCTGAATCGGATCGCGCGCGCGGCCTTCAAGTCTTTCACCGGGACGTATAGGAAGGGAACTCCGCACGAGACTATTTCCACCGGCCATCTGGTCTCGATGGCATCAAGCGGAAGCGAGAGCATTTCCGCGATCGGTCGCAGGTCGTCAAATCGCGCGCCAAATGTCGGATTTGGCTGCTGCATCCAGATAAGATCAGAGACGCCGTTTTTGAATTCGAGTGTAACCGGAATCGTACCCACGCCTTCTTCCAGCTTGATCGTGGTTGCTTCACCTCCGGCCGTGATCATATGTTCGCGAGCCAGAATGAAAGCCGTGCCCACGGTCGGGTGCCCCGCCATCGGCAGTTCCTTTCCGGGTGTAAAGATGCGGACGCGAAAATCGTTTGCCGGGTCCTCAGGCGGTAACACAAATGTCGACTCAGAGAGATTCAGCTCCTTCGCGATCGACTGCATTAACTCCGCTGAAATTCCGCGACCATTGGTGAAGACTGCAAGCGGATTTCCTCCAAAAGCCCTGTCAGTAAAAACATCAACTATTTGATAACGTAGCTTTCTCATTTTCTCCTCGAAACACCAATGGTCCTTCGTTTCACTTTGCGTATTCAGAACAGCGAAGGACCGGACGCCAAATACTTGTCCATCTCGCCGAACGGCTCTGTCGTTAGCAGGTGCGAATACGCGCCAAGCTTCAGCCCGGACTTCAACGCGAACCGAATGGCCGCATGATTTGGGCCGGGAGCAATCAACCGGAGCTGTTCCGTTCGCTCTCTGGCGTCGCTACACGCCAATTCCATCACCGGTTCGGCATCTTCTACTTCGAGCCAGGCGGCGGGTCCGATAGTTCCACCGTCTAGATAATAGTAGCCGACGACCCGACCCGCACGTGACACCTGTCGGCCTTCCGCCTTCATCTCCGAACGCCAGAACTCATGATCGAGCTCTCGCCGCGTCGCTCTAATCTTGTGATCGATCTGCATGGCGCTGATTGGATCTAGCATCTCACTCTCGTAACCATTGGGTTTGACCAGCGGCCGATTTGGCGAGCCTGCAAAGGTAAGCGTTTGATAGCCGGGCATCATCCCGAATTTCATATAAATGGCCATGGCCTGCAGGTCAGTCGATGACCATGTGAAGAAGATATTCGCGCCTGCTTTAACGCCCTCGTCCCAAACGCGTTTCAAGAGCGGAAGACCAATCTTGCGGCCCTGCAGGTGAGGCAGCGTCCAGAAACCGGAGAGAAACCAGAGTTGATCGCGGACTACCGCGTGGCAGATCGAGCCCAGCTTTCCATCAATCTCGGCAACATAAAAGATTCCGCTGCGATGTATATGACCGTAGACCTTCCTTACGTACTCGCTGGGCGGCAACGGCCACTTCAGGTTCAGGCGATCCCGCAGGTCGGCAACAGTCGTTAGAAAAAGCTCGACCGCTTCAGCCAGGTCGTTTTCAGCAGCAGGTCTAATTGAGAAGTTCATTGCTACGCTTTTTCAGAGCCGCTTGGAATCCACCACCCCGGTCGGGGTTGCGGTCGTCCGTTTGAGAACTATGGGCGGCTCGATCAGTGCGGGAAGTGTTGCCGCTGGATCGCTTTCATTGTCGGGCACGAGGCCGGCGTCCGACTCTCCGGGATTCGGTTTCCATTTTCGCGGCACCGTGCGGATCCCAATCGGATAGATAGTCAGATCCCCCGCCGGATCGATTTTGATCTTGAGAAAACTCTTCCAGTCTTCCACTGCGATAGTCGAGAAAGCTTCGTTGTAATGGCGGCCAAAGACGTTCAAGGAGACGAGCAGGTACAATCCCTGAATAAACGAGCCGATGATGTACCCTCCAATTAGAATCAAAACCACAACCAGCGCGATCCTCAAATCGAGATTGAAAAGGTGATCGCCCTGGGAGAAGGAATATACCCATCGTAGACGGAGCGATCCCACTTTGAGCGGCGGATTGTTCCATCGTGAAGTGGCCGAAGCCATACTGATGACCAAATATATCGATCCCAACGCCACAGCGAAAGCGGATATGATATGCGCGAACCCGTGTAGCGAGCCCATCACCCAACGATACAGTTTCGAGTGTGTGTCAGTGAAAAGAACAAACCCCAGGATCGTAAACAGCACCCAGAAGAGCGTAGACGGACTGTTGAGTACTGTATGAAGCGTTGTGCCGATGATGTTCTTAAGACCTGCTACTGCGCGAAAGCCGGTTGCGTTCGCTTCGATGCGCCTGAAATCGGTGAGCACAGCCAGCGTTGTCAGGAAATAGAGCCCGGCAGTAAGAAAACCAAACGTCCAGCTTCCATTCCCCGGTAAGTATGGAAAGATCAGGTTGCGCCAACAGAGTCTTCGCGAAACCTTCTCCGGCGGGAATGCTGCCTTCTGTTCAAAGATCCTGCCTGAGCTCTTCTCCTCGAGCTTTGATAGGTCGACGCCGAAAAGCCCCGAGTGCGTCGGATGCAGGAATGCGCCGCCACCGCCTACGGTGATCTTCTGAGTCGATGACGAGTCGGACGCCTCGTGGCGCCGATAGTAATGTTGATCGCCGGCGATAAAGACGGCCACCTTCTTGTCGAGCATCCGCTCAACGAACGCCAAATTGCTTTCCGAGTAGTTCGAATCCAGCCGCTCATACATCTTCGCCAGGATCCAATGCGGTTCCGCATGACAGAGAATGATGCGATCGGTCTCTTTCATCTGCGCCGCGACGCCTTTGAAGTATTCGACCTGCGGCGCATCTATATCTGAGTCTAGCTGAATATCGGTGCCTAAGAGCCACCATCCATGCGGAAGCTTCAAAGCAAAGTAACTTCGGCTCTGGCGCGTGCGCCAACCGCTGAACCAGCGCTTTGTGCAGAACAGCCGGGAGAAGGAAATCAGACTGTCGTACCAATCATGATTGCCGGGTATGGCGAACAGGTGTGGATGAGTTTCGCGCTTTCGCAAGCGAAATGCAGTATCGTAAGGGTGGACCAGGCGCCGCTCATATTCGAGGCGATCAGCAGCGGGATAAACCTCGTCGCCACCGAAGACCAGGATGTCTCCTCGTTCTACCTCTGCTTTGTGTTGCTTGCCGTCCCTCGCGTCCGTGAATTGAAGTTCACGAGAGGCTTCGGATAAATAGTAGGCGACAGCGTAAGTAGAATTCCAACCCTCTCCCAGGTCGGCTGTGTAGTCAATCCAGATTTCGTCGCGAAGGCGCGATTTATCGATCTCACATTGCTCGCTCCCGTCGTCATCATACTGAAACGAATAATCGTAGATTTCCTTGGGGCCCGAGGCCAATGCCTCCACCAGCCGACGATCTGAGTGTCGCCCGAAAATCGTCGAGATAGCGACCTGCACGCCCGTGCGTATTAACTGGCGCGGATCGTACCAGCCGACCATCGGCAGCTGTTCGTAATTTTTCTGTGAGGGCGGATTGAGGTTCGCAATCGTCTCAGGCTTGGGGATATGGGTTCGACCCTCGTCCTGGCCGGAATGTTCGCGTTCGAGAGTCATAGGTCAAGACGCTTAATATACAGCATCGTTCAGTGATGATGATATACAATAGATCGACCGATAGAGAGTTCATTCACCGTTCTTGTAGACAGCCTCCTCGCTCTCGCGAAGCTCGCGACTTCACCTCTTAAGGAGAGTAGATATGGCACAGTTCACCGTGAATCCTCAGCGCTTCGATCCCTATAAGAATTTCAAATTTCGCGTCAAATGGGACGGCAAGTATGTCGCCGGGATCAGCAAGATCAGCGCACTAAAACGCACCACAGAGGTGCTGAAGTTTCGCGAGGGCGGCGATCCCAGCGCGACCCGCAAATCGCCCGGTCGAACCGAGTTTGAACCGATCACGCTCGAGCGCGGCATTACCCACGATGCGGAGTTCGAGAAATGGGCTAATAAGGTCTGGCACTTTGGCGCTGCCGCCGGAGGTGAGGTCTCGCTCAAGGATTTTCGCAAGGACATTGTCATAGAAGTTGCCAACGAAGCCGGCCAGCTGGTGCTTGCCTTCAAGGTATATCGCTGCTGGGTTTCGGAGTATCAAGCGCTGCCTGATCTGGACGCCAACTCGGACGCCGTTGCCATTCAATACATTACGCTGCAAAACGAAGGATGGGAGCGCGATCTGAGTGTGGTCGAGCCCGCTGAACCCAGTTTCAACCAGCCCGCTTGAGCCGTATGTTTCCTGTTCGGTCATTCTGCATATTGACAGGAGTGCCGTGCGGCCTTAGAATTCAGGGCATAACACAAGTTAAGGGAAGCTGTACTCGCATGGTTCCTAATACTTGGAATTGACAGCGAGAGAAGGGTCAACACTAGGCTCTCTACAGTACGCGGTGACGTACGCACTGCTCCCAAAAGAGTGCCGGAGCTTTCCGGTATGCGCTCGCCCCAGAGGGTTTTTAAACTCTGTGGGGCGTTGGCGTGTTTGGAGGGGAGAACTCGCCGATTTCAGCCGTTTAGCGTTCAAGCTTAGCTTGCTGTTTTTGCGCTGATAGCAACCTGAAGGTTGACCTCTGAACGCCTGTTCGTCAACGCCTGTTCGTCACAAACGTGTGAATGGCAACCTGAAGGTTGAACTCTGAACGCCTGTTCGTCCAGGCGTCAAAACTTAACCTCTCATTCTACATAGATCGGGTTCGAGATTATCCAAGGCTTGTCTTTGACCAGCGAACCCAACTGGGTTAGATAGACTTCGACGCGATACGCTCCTGTCTCTGTGACCCGGAATTCTTTTCCCGATGTTCCGTCTTCGTCACGTACCACCTTACCGTCTTTAAGTAGCAGGACCCGCGCATTCACCGGCGTTGCGACGATCAAGCGAACGCCGTCGAGGAGCGGTATCTCGTCTCCCATGATCTTTTTGCCCTCGCTGTTTTCTGCCGTGAAGCTAAAGCCGGTCGAGTCACCGAAAATATCGAAAGCGATGTAGGAATGGCCGGCGGAAAGCGCTGCAAGCAACGTCTCTGAATCAAGGGGTTTCTCTTTTTCGATCAGCACATGGTTACGAACGAGGCTGAAAGACCGTTCGTAGGGATCGAGATGAAGCCCGATCAGTTCTTTACCCGTCAGATCGCCAAATCGGAAACCAACGTTTGCGTGCGCATCGTTCCCAGCGATCGCCACGTACCTGCGTCCCTTTGTTCTGATCAACTCATCCCAACGCTCCAGATCGTAATTCGGCCTTTCATAAAAACGAGCGAACATCAGATCGGGATAGCTCCAATAAGACCAAAGGCCGTCAAAGAGAGTGACGAAATAATTGATCTTCTTCGTATTCGTGTAGAGATTGTAAACCTCTATGCCGTTGAAATCGGTTAGCGCCCAGCTCTGAAACTCGTTCGAATAAGCGATGAACGAGAGACCTCCTCGTGAGCCCTGGCGCGCCAGCACTTCCTCGGTGCCAATCGTGTTCGCGGTCGCCGCCTCGGCACTGCCGGGGACAAGTAGCATACGATCGTGGGCCGCGGTATTGATCTCGTTGCCATTGATGAATAGCACCCCACCGTGCACACCGTTGAGCGTCATTGCCGAAGTGTCCATCAAAGGAGAGGTGTGCTCGGTCATCACAACGAAGCTGAGTCCGTTTCGCCTGGCAGCGTCGATGATGTCGGCGAAGTTTCCGTAACTGTGACCGCCAAGGCTTGAGTGGACGTGGATGACACCTTTGTAGTCGGTGTAGGCATTGTCGGCGGGATTTACAACGCGCCGTGCATTGACGTCATTGATTGCGGAACGCAAAGCGCCGAGGCGTGTGCGCCGATAGATGAAGGGAATTTGAAAGAGGAGGAAGAGCGCAAGAACAATAAGGGCTACTTTCTTCCCGCGGCCCATTTCCTTCCATCCTAATTTCCACCTCATCGTCGCACGTCTCATGAGTCTTCACTGATGAAATCAACCGAGACGACATGCTCGCTAATCCTGCGGCCCATATCTACTACCAGTATGTGTTCAGGATGGACTGTATACGCGGCGAGCGCGGCCTGGTCACGAAAGGTGGCAACAAGTCCAGTGTCATAAGAACGCGGCAATTTGAGGACGTCGAAACCTACGTTAAGGCTCTCGACCCCCGGGACAACTGAAGGCAATCGACGGAGCAGGGCGACATGTTCTTCGCGCACCGCGGTCTCGACGTCGGCCAGATATTTCCAAACGACGATGTGTGTCAGCATGTTCCTCCAACCTTCGGTTTCTTGTAGCCCAAACTCGCAGAGCAAACCTGTAGCGCAAACTGTTAGTTTGCGTGCGTGCGAAACTATATCGAAGCTTCAATGGTCAGTCTTCGCAAGCTGACAGTTTGCGCTACCAACTACTTCAAGAATCTATCGAACCAGGCGAGGGTTCGCTCGAGAGCATCAACGCGATGACGCGGCTCCCGTAGTCCATGGCCTTCGCGAGGATAGCGCACCAGCACGGACTCTACTCCGCGGCGCTTGAGCGCCGTGTACATCTCTTCAGCCTGCGTAATATGGACGTCGTTGTCCTGCTCGCCGTGTATGAAAAGCGTAGGCGTCTGCGCCTGTTTGACGTAACGAAGCGGCGACCATCGCCACAGCAGATCATAGTCGTCCCAGGGAAAGCCTCCAAACTCAGCGTGGATCAGGTCCTGATAGAGCGAAGTAGAATAGAAGCTGATCAGATTGCTGACCGAAGCCGCGGAGACCGCTGCCTTGAATCGCGTAGTTTGGGTAATCACCCAATTTGTCATGAAGCCGCCGTACGATCCTCCGGTCACACCCAGCCGTTCAGGATCGATCCATGAACGCGTGCGAAGGACTTCATCGACACCAAGCATCAAATCGCGATAGTCGCCTCCTCCCCACTCGCGAAGCGTCCCGTCTGAAAATTTCTGCCCGTAGCCGGAAGAACCGCGCGGGTTGAGATATAGCACGGCGTAACCACGCGCTGCATAAACCTGGAACGTAGAGTTGAAGGCGTAGCCGGACATCCCGTGGGGTCCACCGTGAATACTCAAGATCAAGGGGTATCGGCGATCTTCACGCCAACCTACGGGTTTCATAAGCCAGCCTTGAATAGATGCGCCATCAAAGCTTTTGATCTTAATCTCCTCCGGCTCAGAGAAAGACATGCCGCGGATTAACTGATCGTTATGTCCGCTGAGGCGTAGGACAGGCATGGCGGCGCCGGTGGCGAGATAGACTTCTGCGGGATTGACCGGGTCACTTTGGCTGAAGGCGATGGGAGGGAACCGGATGCCTCGCCCTACAGCGCCCATGTTGAAGGCCTTGGAAGCGATGCTGAAATTCCCAATTTGGAATGGCCGAGACTCGGGCAGTCTCCGTATGTCGTCCGTCTCAGCGATCGATGGCCTGCCAGCTATAAAGAGGCTACGCATCTCTCCCCTTCGATCACCCCACATGGTAAAGCTATACGCGCGTCCGTCGTTGAGGCCGATCCGGTAAATCGTCGTTCGACCGCGGTCGCCCGCCAAGTAAAGGATCGAGCCGCTATCAGGCGACCACCGCGGACTGCGCGCGCGCCGGTCCTGCGAAGCGGTGAGCTCACGCCCGGCGCCTCCACCTGCGTCAACCACCCACACATGCGTGTCTTCTGCAACGCTATCAATCGTAGTGACGTCGCGTTTTGTAGCGGAGTAAGCGATCCATTTTCCATCGGGCGACCACGCTGGCTCATACTCACACCCGTTGGTTTCCGTGATCTGTCGCACTCGACCAGTCATATCGACGGCGAAGATGTCTGAGTTGTTGTTCGCGTCCGGGTCGGGCTCGTGGTTGGAGAGAAATGCGACTTCATCGCCGCGAGGACTCCACGACAGCGCATGATCGTAGAACAACCCCGTCGTCAGTTGACGCAAGCTCCTCTCGTCACCTGCCAGGGCCGCATCAATATCGACAACCCAGAGATGTGTGCGCAAGCGATCGGAAAACGAAGTACGCGATTTGTATTGGATACGATCAACCACGCGCGGATCGTCGGGCGTCGTCGAGCTTGAGGACCCGCCGGCGGCAGCGACGTCTGCGCTCCTGGGTGCTTCTGTCGCGGAGATGAAAGCAATCCGTCGCGAGTCGGGCGACCATGCGAACGATTCCCCCGCATACGTGATAAAGAAATTGGTGTCGCGCACGGGCACAAGCAAGCGGGGCTGACGGTCAGTCAACGACACGACCCAGATACCACTTCGTTCCTTCTGAGTTGCGCGAAACGCGATTCGCTTCCCGTCCGGCGACCAGCGCGGATTGGAGGCGTTGAGTGCGACGCTGACGAGAGGCTCGGAACCGCCTGCGGGGCCGACTCTATCTCGCCGGTCGAGGGGCTCTGCGAGCCACTGATCGGCGCGCGCGAGCCAAAGAGTTGTATTCGTCGCGTCGCCTTGGATGGTGGACACTGTGTAAACGACGCTCCTGCCATCCGGAGAGATTTGGGCATCGGCAACGTTCGCAACCCGCAGTATGTCGGCGGGCTCCATCGTCCGTTGGGCCGAGACGGATGGAGCGACGATTAATGTCAGTAGCGCGAGAAAAAGGCAAAACCGATTCATGAGATTCGCTTCTCGAACGACGTAACGCCGAAGGCGCAAAACTCTATCCTTACCCCAACCGCGCCAGCTCTCCATTCAACAGTTCCCAAACCCGCCGAACATGGATCTCGGTCGTCCTGATGTTGCCGATGGAAAGTCGCAGGGTGAAACGGTCGTTGAGCCGAGTATGCGATAACAGCGCTTCTCCGCTGGTGCTCACCCCGTTCAGAATCGCTTCGTTAAGTGCATTTAATCGCGAGGCCCGCAAGGCCTCCGCTTCTCCTTCGACTCGCGGACACGCGCGAAAGCAAAGAAGTGCGAATGGAACCGGGGCCAGCAGTTCCCAATCAGGCGATTCTTCCATCCAGCCGGCGAGAAGCTTCGCCAGTCGACAATGCTCACGTATGCGCGCTGCCAGGCCCTCGTGGCCGAAGTAGCGAATGATCATCCACAACTTCAAAGCGCGAAAGCGTCGCCCAAGCTGGATACCGTATTCCGATCCGTTGCGAACAGTCTCTGTCTCCGATGTCTCCAGGTATGCCGGCGGAACAAGCGAGAAAGCTCGTCGCAGCACGTCCATGTGGCGGCAATAGAGAACAGACAAATCGAAAGGCGTAAAGAGCCACTTGTGCGGATTGGTGACTACCGAGTCAGCGCGTTCGCAGCCGTTGAGAATGTGCCGCATCTCCGGAACGACAGCGGCCGAGCCTGCGTAGGCCGCATCGACATGAAGCCAGAGATTGTATTCAGCGCAGATCTCGGCGATCGCCGGCACGGGATCAATACTGGAGGTCGACGTCGTACCGACCGTGGCGACGACGCACATCGGCAATACGCCGTCGTTCTTGTCTTGCTCGATCGCCTGACGCAATGCGCTCACATCCATTCGAAACTCATCATCGGTCGCGATCTTGCGCACCGATCGAAGCCCGAGCCCGAGGGTGATCGCCGCTTTTTCTATGGATGAATGGGCCTGATCGGAAGTGTAAATTCGAAGCAGCGGAAGGTCAGGGCGCCCGCTCATGCCGTCTTCACGAACACGCAGATTGATATTTTCCCGCGCCGCTGCGATCGCATGCATCGACGCCACTGAAGCCGTGTCGTAGATGATTCCGTCGAGGCCTGCGTCGAGCCCCATCATCTGTCTTAGCCAGTCGAGCACAACCTGCTCGAGTTCGATCGCAGCCGGCGACGTGCGCCACAGCATCGCTTTAACATCGAAGGCGGCAGTGAGTAGCTCGCCGAGTATGCCGGGCGCGGATGATGAGGTGGCGAAGTAAGCAAAGAAGGAAGGATGGTTCCAATGAGTGAGCGCCCGGGGGATCAGACGATCAACGTCTGACAGGATCTCCTCCATCCTCTCCCCTGAGATCGGGGGAGAGCTCGGTAGCTGCGCCATTAGCTCGCCGGGCTTGACCTGAGCGAGCACAGGCCGCTCGCCTACGTGTTCAAGATAATCGCTGACCCAATCGATGACTTCATGACCGAAGCGACGAAAGTCCTCGGCACTCATATCGCCTAGCTCCGGGGCGTCACCTTTGGCTGGTGTATTCATAGCAGTGATGATCGTTCGATGAATGGCACGGCTTCAGGCGAACTATATCAGAATATCGCTCAAGCGCGGCGGCCCCGAGACCGTCAAAGGGTTGGATTATTTCTCGACACTTCGCGGCAAATAGGTATAATGCGCCACGTTCGACTTCAAAGCGCGCGGTGAAGGTTTGCTTGTATGGCTGACTCGCCGCTATTATGCTGGGCACCGTCAGGTACAACCGGTGTTTCAGAGTACAAACTTTAGTTTGTTGCGCTGGGAAGAAGACCCAAGCTAAAGCTGGTACTCTAAACCCCTGATAACTTTTGTGAGGTGACTATGAGACGTACATTAATTGCCCTTGGATTGACCGCCGCCCTCGTGGCGGCTTCAGGCTGCACCAGCAGGAGCACGAACAATTGCACCGATCCAGGGGGCGTAATCAAGGTCGGCGTCTATGGCGATCTAACCGGACAGACTTCGAGCTTCGGCCAGTCAACCAGAAACGGCTCGCAGATGGCTGCTGACGAAATCAACGCGGCCGGCGGAATCAACGGGCGACAGGTTCAACTGATTCTCGAAGACGATCAGGGCGAGCCGGGGAAAGCCGCAACGGTTGTTGGGAAGCTGGTCAACCAGGACCAGGTACGAGCGTTGATCGGCGAAGTCGCCTCATCAAACAGCATTGCCGCTGCACCGACCGCACAGGAAGCAAAAGTGCCGATGATCTCGCCTTCGTCGACCAATCCGAAGGTGACCCAGATCGGCGATTACATCTTTCGCGTATGTTTCATCGATCCGTTCCAGGGCGAAGTGATGGCCAAGTTCGCGGCCAATACTCTGAAGGCCAAGCGCGCAGCGATTCTGTTTGACTCCAATTCGGACTATAGCAAAGGTCTTATCCAGTTCTTCAAGTCGAGCTTCGTTGACAAACTCAGCGGCACTGTCGTGGCCGAGCAAGCATACGCTCAACGCGATCGCGATTTCACCGGACAGCTGACACAGATTCGCTCGGCCAATCCCGACGTGATCTACGTGCCGGGCTACTATCAGGAAGTTGGCGTTATCGCGAAACAGGCGAAGCAGCTCGGCATCAAGGCGCCGCTTCTGGGTGGCGATGGTTGGGATTCGCCGCAGCTTTGGGACCTCGGCGGCGAGGCGCTGAACGGCTCATTCATCTCCAATCACTATTCGGTTGACGATCCTTCGCCGGTGATTCAGGACTTCGTCAAGCGTTACAAAGCGAAATACAACGGCACCGCTCCTGACGCCCTGGCTGCCCTTGCGTACGATGCGATGATGGTCCTTGCGGATGCGATCAAGCGCGCGAACGGCACCGAGTGTGCCGCATTGCGAGATGCCATCGCACAGACGAAGGACTTTAAGGGCATCACGGGTGTGATCTCTCTTAATGCCGACCGCAACGCAGTTAAGCCGGCTGTCGTTCTGGAGCTTCGCGACAAGCGGTTCGTTTACAAGGAGACAATTAATCCTGACAGCGGTCCAGGAACGACAGCGTCGCCTGCGGCCTCAACGTCCCCTGCCAACACCAACGCGTCGCCCACGGCTAACTCTTCGCCGGCGGGAAATACGTCTGGTGGAAACACGTCGGCGGCGAACAAAGCGGCGCCGAACACCATGCGTAATGCGAACGCGGGCAATATGAACAAGCCTTAAGTCCGATGCGGTTGACTGGAAGATGACGAGGCCACGATGTAAAGCATCGGGTCTCGTCTAGTCTGAAATCTAGAATCCAAGATCTAAAGTCAAAGATTAGATGGATACTTTCGTCCAGCAGCTCATCAACGGTCTAAATGTCGGAGCCATCTATGCGCTTATCGCCCTCGGATATACGATGGTTTACGGCATACTGCGCCTGATCAACTTCGCACACGGCGACATATACATGGTCGGCGCGTTCGCTGGTTACGGGCTGGCATACTTCATCGCCGCAAAACTAGGTCTGGCCGGCCCCTCATGGGCCGGTCTTCTTATTGTGCTTGTGGGTGCGATGATCGTGGCCGCGCTGGTAGGAATGGCGGTGGAGCGGTTCGCCTATCGCCCAGTTCGAAAATACTCGCGCATGACGACGCTGATCACCGCCATCGGCGTCTCGTTGTTGATCGAAAACCTCTTCGTGGCTCGATATGGCGGACAGGGCCGCGGCTTCCCTCAGCTCTTGCAGGATGATACCTATCGACTCTTCGGAAACGCAGCCATCTCCAAGTCACAGATCCTGATCTTTGTTGTTTCCATCGCGCTGATGCTGCTTCTGCAGTGGATCATCTATAAGACAAAAGTCGGCACGGCCATGCGAGCCGTCTCGTTCAATCTCAACTCGGCGAAGCTGATGGGCATTAATACCAACTTGATTATTACCTTCACGTTCGCGTTGGGATCGGCGCTGGCTGCGGCGGCGGGAGTTCTGACAGCCCAGTACAGTCCGACGATCGATCCGTTGATGGGAATCACGACAGGACTCAAGGCCTTTGTCGCTGCCGTCCTCGGAGGTATCGGCAATATTCCGGGGGCAGTGCTTGGCGGCTTGCTGATAGGGGTTGCGGAGACAATGGTGGTTGGATATGGAGCAAACGTCGGCATCGCTTCGACCTACCGCGACGCCGTAGCCTTCGCCATTTTGATTTTGGTCTTGTTGCTTCGGCCGTCCGGGCTTCTGGGATCGACCGTGCAAGAGAAAGTCTGAACGCAGTGATGAGTTTTGAGTTTTGAGCTTTGAGTTTTCGTCCTTAACTCAAAACTTAGAACTCAAAACTCAAAACTTAAGTAGATGCCAAAGTTTCTTAAACGACTCGTGGTTGCGGTTGTGATTGGCCTGGCCCTCTTCGCCTTGAATATGGCGATGAGTAAGCAAGGCCTTTTCGGCGTAGGCATCGACTATTACAAAGTTGATTTGATCAAGATGGCGGGAATCAACATTATCCTCGCCGTCTCGCTCAACTTAATCAACGGATTCACCGGGCAGTTTTCCATCGGCCATGTCGGCTTCATGGCAGTTGGAGCCTACTCTTCTGCCTACTTAACCGTCTACTGCACCCAGGGGTTGGAAGAAAAACTGGCCAGCATGATGGGCGCCAATGCCGCGGCTATCATTGTCTTCGTTTTGGTAATCCTCGCTGGTGCGTTGGCGGCGGCTATCGCCGGTTTGCTCGTCGGCATTCCAACCCTGCGACTGCGCGGAGACTACCTGGCGATCGCTACGCTCGGATTCGCTGAGATCATTCGCATTCTCATTACCAATATCAACAAGGTAGGTGCGGCGACAGGATTTCGCGGGTGCGTGGATTCAGTTACCGGCGTTACGTGCCCTGATGCGTCAATGGGTCGTCTAACGATTCCGGCTTATACGAACTTTATGTGGATAGGTACGTTCGCAGTTATCACGATCGTGGTGATCTACAACATCGTCAAATCTGATACCGGACGGGCCCTTATCTCTATCCGAGAAGACGAACTCGCGGCACAGGCCATGGGTGTGAACACGACTCGCTTCAAGGTTACCGCCTTCGTAATAAGCGCGGCCTTCGCAGGAATCGCAGGCGCGCTTTACGGTCACTGGCGTTTGCCTCATCCGGCGGATTTCACGTTCGTCCGATCCTTCGAGATCATCATAATGATTGTACTCGGAGGAATGGGTTCGATCACCGGTTCAATACTTGGCGCGGTAGTAATTACCATCCTCCCTGAATACCTGAGAAGTAATCCTTACGAAGTGGTTCTGCTGCTTACGCTAATCCCGATAGTCGCAATACTTCTACGCGTCGTCGGTCGCGATCGTCTTCCTAAAGCCCTGCGCGCAGGACTGGGATATTACGCTTTCGTATTGGTCGCCTATGCGCTGCTTTTTGTGATCGCGCGACTTGTCTTAATCAACGTCTTATCGCTGGATATTCAACTGCAGCGAGTAATCGGCGACATCTCGAATTACAGGTTGGTAATCTATTCAGCGCTTCTGATTGGAATGATGCTGACTAGACCCCAGGGTGTGTTCGGTGGGCGCGAGTTTGGCTTCAGTTGGCTTAAGCGCGCGCAGCGACGTCCGGAAGGCGACGAGCCGTCTGGAGCGACCGCTGGTGTGTCGATAGCGGAACGCGACGACCCCACCTCCGACCCAGGGAAAGATTTGGAGAACCGATGAGCGACACACCTGCAGAAAATCCAGGCGTGGCGACCCCGGCTGAGTCGATCATAACCGAGGCAGCGCACACAGTTCGTTCGCACAAAACCGTCGACCCCAGCGGCGTGACCCTGCGCACAACTAAATGCACCATACGGTTCGGAGGTCTGGTTGCGGTCAACTCTCTGGAGATGGAAGTCCATCAGGGAGAGATTTACGGCCTCATCGGTCCCAATGGAGCAGGGAAGACTACGATATTCAACCTGCTGACGGGGGTCTATGAGCCGACCGAAGGCGAGATCTACTTTGAGGGCAAGAGGATTGACGGACTGCGTCCGCATCAGATAGCTCGCCGCGGAATATCCCGCACTTTCCAGAACATAAGACTCTTTCCCGGTATGACTGTTCTGGAAAACGTTTTGACCGCGTGTCATATCCACTCTCGGCAAGGTCTAATGGATGCGATCTTTCGCACGCCCCGTTTTTCTCGCGACGAACGCGAGCAAACCAAGTTTTGTTTGGAATTGTTGGAGATCTTTGGCCTCGAACGACTGCGGCAAGAGGGCGGGACCAGTTTACCCTATGGTAATCAAAGGAGACTGGAGATCGTCCGGGCGCTGGCCACTCGTCCGAAGCTGCTGTTGCTGGACGAGCCGGCAGCGGGCATGAACCCGGCGGAGCAGGAAGATCTGATGGGCCTGATTCGTCAGATACGCGACCGATTCAAACTGACAATCCTGCTGGTCGAGCACAATATGAAGGTTGTTATGGGCGTGTGCGAACGAATTCAAGTAGTCGATTACGGTAAGTCGATTGCTCTGGGGCTTCCCGAGCAAATCAGAAACGATCCGAAGGTGATTGAGGCGTACCTGGGAGATTAATCATTGGGTCATTGGGTCATTGAGTCATTGATTCATCGATTCATTTGATCAATAGGTCGCTCGACAATTCTTCTAATGACGCAATGACCCAATGAACAAATCTTCTATGCTGACCATCGACAACATCTCAGTGAACTACGGCGCGATCGAGGCGCTGACGGGCGTCTCCATGCACGTCGAGCGAGGTGAAGTCGTCACGCTAATCGGGGCCAACGGCGCGGGCAAGACGACTACGTTGCGCACCATAACCGGCCTGCTCGAGCCGCGCGAGGGTCGCATATTATTCGAAGGCGAGGAGATCAGTGCCATGCCGACGCACAAGCTTGTCGCGCGCGGAATCTCTATGTCTCCGGAAGGGCGCGGCGTCTTTGCAAACTTGTCGGTACGCGAGAACCTGTTGATGGGCGCTTATCTGCGGAAGAATAAAGCGGAAATCGCCGAAGACGTAGAGCATGCCTTCAAGATGTTTCCTCGGTTGAAGGAGCGCCATTCGCAGAAGGCAGGGACACTCTCAGGTGGCGAACAGCAAATGCTGGCTATGAGCCGCGCTTTGATGTCGCGACCCCGACTGCTGCTTTTGGACGAGCCGTCGCTCGGTCTCGCGCCCCTCGTCGTGCATACGATATTCGAGGCCATCGAAGAGATCAGAGGCAAAGGCACGACCATCCTGCTTGTCGAACAAAACGCTCACGCCGCTCTCAAACATTCCGATCGAGCGTATGTGCTTGAAACCGGACAGATCGTAATGGAAGGCCCGTCTTCAGAACTCGCCGCCGACCCGCGCATCAAGGAAGCCTACCTGGGCGAGTAATTGGGATCGTCTTTGCTCTCGAACGTAAAATCCAGCGTCTTCGTCTCATAGGGAGCAATCGTTATACGAGCCGTTCTCTCTCCGAACTTCTCATGCCAGGCGACTATTGTGTAATCGCCCGGCGGCAAGCCCTCTATCCGGAACGACCCATCTCTTCCGCTGATTGCGAAGAACGGGTGAGCAAATACTCCGACGTATGCCTTTTCCCATGGATGCTGATTGTCCTTGATCGGGATAAACATCTCCGGCTGCGTAAACCTCTTAGTGATCGGCGGATCCCCAGGACGCTGGATCTCGTTCCATTCCGGATTGCCGCCGCGCCTTGGCAATGCATGCGTATTATGCAGGGCCGGGTCGCTATTGATTATTCGTAAGGTCTGCTGCGTTTGAATCCCCAGAACGTGTGGCGCGAAGAAACACTTTTCGTGCCGAAGTAATACCGGCGCAGTGGGGCTTTCGAAGTCATACTCATCAAGCGCCGTCCCTTGCTTTACGTAAACAAAGACATTGGCAAGCTTCCCGTCGGAGAGAATAACCCAATCAACCAGCGGGTCGGGGTTGATTCTCGAACAGTCGGCGTCCATGCTTACGTCTATTCTGAGTGGCCTGGGTGCTTCGCCTTCGAGGTGGATAGACCCTGTCACGATCGCCTCCTGTCCAGTACGCACATAAATTTTCTTACCGTCCTGAGAGAAAGCGGTTTGTCCCTTGGTTAGCAGGACCGCGAAAAACGCGGCGGCGAAAGAAAAGAGAACTGTCCTTGCCGATGAATGGAGACTTCGGCGCCGCGAGATGCGCGACGCTGCATTGGTCGCCGCGAAATGGGCCGAGCCAGGGTCAACGCTCATCATACCTCCTTAGTGAAGCAAGATATTATCGTCGGATCGTCGCGCAATCAGTGAGGAGTCGCCATCCCACTTTCGTGAGCAAGCGGCCGCCGCCTTCAGGTGCTGCTAATGCCCGCGTTGTGTCTTTGGCTGCCAAGCCACGAATCTTTAGGCGAGTGACGAACCTCTCTCCCATACCCGTTCCATCCCGAGCAGGAAGAAGCAAGGCCACTCCCGGATCATTACCGGCTGCTGCTAATTGCCCTTGATATCCAAACCCCATTGATTGAAATCGTCTTTGTAAAGGTAGAACGTTTCTTTGCCTTTGCCGCGCTCAATCTTTTCAACACTCTCCTCGCCATCCAGGGTTCGAGTTACTGTGATTGAGACAAGAGCTCTCACGGGATAGACCGTCCGACCACTATTAGGATCATCCTTTGGAAAATGGCTCTCGGTTGGCGTGCCGAAGTTAAAGCTGCCGTACTCGAAGGCCAGCTTGGTCGAAGGGTCTTTCTTATACTCGGAGCTGAGATGTTCCTCGATTATGGCCTTCGCCCGTGCCTCGGACGGTCTCCCTTTCAATCGGCTCCGTTTAGTGAAATAACGCCGAATCAGCAACCACAGCGCGGCGAGGGCTGGTATCAGCATTGCTTTCCATATCCAGTCCCATGCCGTGGTGACAACGCTGGTCACTCGGTTTCTAATACCTACGCTTACATCGATCGTTTTCTCATAGGTGGGGAGTGTTCGCTTCTGCTCTTTGCCGTGATTCTCATAGATTACATTCAGCACCAACGTCAGCGTCTGTTTGCCCGATTTCAATGGAGTCACCTTCCACCGCCATTGGGTGGGCTCATTCTGAGGGATCTGCTGTCGCACGAGAGTGATCTCAGTGATGGTAAACGCCGACGGATCGGCGGCCGTAAGTTGGGCCTCCATCTCCTCGGTGGTCTTGACGTTCTCCTGAGTTACCCTTTTCCCAGGCACCCGCTCGATCTGTTTTCTCGCTTCTTCGGTAACCCCGCGAGGCTCGAGCACTAGTTGTATGGTGGTGGTCTCCTCCAGATTCATAGTGTCCGGTGCGTTGTAGTCGATCTTTGCTGTCGGCAACTGGTTATTAATTTCATCGATATTCTTTCCCACATTGGTCTTCGCCGGAGTCATTTCCGGCGTCGCCGAGGTATTCGTCGTATTCGTCGGGGGGCCGCTATCGCAGCCATTCGAAAACGCAAGGACCACTACTAGAACAAAGAAGGCTACTGTTTTTCGCATGAGAGACCGCCTTTATGCAGGAGATCGCGTATCGATTCGTGTTGGTGTCAGCAAATCGCCCGCGAGGATGAGCAAGGGTGAAAAGAGTTTGCTCGGTTCGGCAGCGGAACATTATCGACGAGTGTGCGGGCTCGTCCGCGTAGCATGTGCAGCGAGTGCACCATAAGCCCAGTAGCTTGAGCTTGTCAACGAGAAATAGTTTTTCATTTTGAAATGCTGGCCGGCACATTGGCGGGAGAGTCAGCCTGTTCAGCTAGTGTTCACGCCGCGTCTGCTTGAAGCGAGTCGCAAACGTCGCGGCCCGCGCGAGACAGCTTCCAATCTGGAAAGGCAATCTTGGAAAGTCGTTGAATGGCCCCCGCATTCCCACCGTGGCCTCTATGGGATTGGGCCAGCGATCGCGGAGACCTCGAAGGATTTTGTACGGATAACGAATATAACTGGCGATGGGAGCGCGATGCCTTCCTGACATCGAGGGTTGTGGAGACCCCCACTCCTTTAGGATCGCCGGAACCAGCCAGCGAGGAAGATCTCTGGTCTTCCTGGCAGCCGGTGTTTGGTCTATGTCTGCACCGAGTAGTTGGTGAGCGACCGCGATCGAACAGATTATCGCATCAGACCGACTCCGATTGTTCCCCAGGCAATAGCTCCAATCAAACTCTTCCGGCAGAGCCTCGACAGCGGCTGCGATATCGCATAGCCAGAGCGGACGCCATCCGCCTTCGCGCAGAAAGTGCATGCAGAGAATGCGTAGATGGTCTTCAGCACAAGGCAGCCGAACCTTTGTGTTCCCGAGGTCCGCTATTCGTGAGCGCGCGTGGACCTCATCAACATCGCCCCCGCCCAAACTCTCGAAGCCACAATGCAGGTCGACGTCATAGCGTCGATCACCCAGATCCTCGAGCG
The DNA here is from genome assembly GCA_032160165.1 of Acidobacteriota bacterium. GTDB lineage: Bacteria > Acidobacteriota > Blastocatellia > Pyrinomonadales > Pyrinomonadaceae > QHXM01. Next base: position 50,790 of record JAVHWA010000112.1, on the reverse strand, counting down.
CCTTTCCTGCACTTTCGAACTCGTCAGGTCTTACGCAGAGATCGATGTCTCCATAAGGACGCAGACCTTGGTCGGGATAAAGCCGCGCCGCCGCCCAACCCTTGACCAGTATCGGCTCAATTCCGACAGAGCGAAGATGATCTACGACTTCGCAGATCGCGTTTTGAGTGATCTTTGCCTGGAGCGTATTCAGCCTATAAGTGCCGCGAAGGGTCTCTGCTGAAGTGGAGTGGGCAAGGTTGGAATGGCTCAGTCGCCACCAGCCGAGGGCGGCTGCCCCGGAGATTTGAAGTAGCGGAACGATCTCTTCCAGTCCGACAGAATTGAGATCTGACGGCGGTGGCAAACGACGCCAGCAACCTGCCAGCGTCAGTCCAACCATCTGACCGGATAACTCTGCACGACTTTTGAGCATCGAATCGAACTTCTTAGGGGGGGTTCGTAAAGCAAACCCCCGCGCTGCAAAAGCCAACACCCACACCGCCCGGACCGCAGCACTGTGCGTTAGCCGTGCATGCGCTTCCAGGCGGGCGACAGCTGGCTGCCTGGGCCGCGGCGGGAGAGGGAATTGAGAGAATAAGCGGTAGAGCCAGAGCGGCGGGTAAGTATTTGCTTACCAAATCGCGGCGCGTGACCTTCATCATTCCAAATCCCTTGCTCTCCTCTTCCAGTAGATGAAATCGCCGCAGTTGGCCCAGCGCCAGCCAGACGACATCATCGTCAGTCGCTGTCCCGAGGGCCTCTTCAAGCAGGGCTCTAAGCTGGCCCACAGTAGACTTTCCGTCGCAGTGCTTCCAAACAAGGGCCGACGCTTTGTTGAGACAGTGCGCCTTGTGACGATCCAGGTCATAGACCAGCACTTCGTCCGGCAATTCCTGGACGACCAGTCTAGCTTTGCGGGCACAAGGTACGATCTGTTGCGCTTTATCTCTCATCTCGAATCCCTTCACTGTCGTTGACGCGTTTAGAAGTATTGCTACCAAAGCTTCGGTGCGGTCGATCACTCTTTCGATCGAGACGCGCTCGAATAGCACGGTCTACAATGACAACGGAGATTGCTCCAAATAAGCTTCAGCCGAATTGATCAGACAGGAAAATATGTTAATTCTGCGAATAGGTCAACGATTTCCTTTTAGCCACGGCCGATCAGCGAGGCGCGGGCCGCTCGAAGGGCCTCAGCGACACGTTCCGGCGCGGTCCCACCGATCTGCTTTTTCGTCGCCAGCGTCTGTTCGAGCGAGAGGGCATGGAAGATATCACCCACGATCAAGGTGGAGAAGCTGCGCATCTCATCAAGGGATAACCCCTGTAACTCGACCCCTCGTTCGATCGCCAGCAATACCATCCGCCCGACAATGTCATGAGCTTCGCGAAAGGGGAGACCTTTGCGCGCCAGGTAGTCAGCCAGCTCGGTCGCATTCATATATCCGCTATCCGCGGCTGCTCGAGTGGGTTTTGCGCGCACGCGGGTGTTGCGTGATACGGTCGCCGTGACCCGCAACGAAGACTTCACCGTATCAGCCGTATCGAAGATCGCTTCTTTGTCCTCCTGCATGTCCTTGTTGTAGGCCAGCGGCAGTCCCTTTAACATCGCGAGCAGCCCGCTGAGATTTCCGAAAACGCGACCGGCCTTTCCCCGGACGAGCTCCATCGAATCGGGGTTCTTTTTTTGCGGCATCAGGCTCGAACCGGTTGCCACCGCATCGCTCAATTCGAGGAACCCAAACTCGGCACTCGAATAGATAATAATGTCTTCGGCCAGACGCGACAGGTGAAGCATGATCAACGAACAGGCGCAGGCAAACTCGACGCAAAAGTCGCGATCGCTGACAGCGTCCAGACTGTTACGCGAGACGCCTTCGAAGCCAAGTTCACGCGCCACCGCCTCGCGATCGATGGCGAAGGCGGTACCTGCCAGGGCCGCCGAGCCGAGCGGCATAATGTTGACACGTTTTCTTATCTCCTGAAGGCGTTCAGAATCACGCCCCAGCATCTCGAAATAGGCGAGACACCAGTGGGCCCAAAGGACGGGCTGCGCGCGCTGTAAATGGGTATAGCCCGGAAGGACGGAGGTTGGATATGCCTCGGCAAGATCGAGGATCGCGGTCTGCGTATCGCGCACGACGCTCCTGATCTCATCGATCTCCTCGCGCAGCCAAATACGCAGACCGGTCGCGACCTGATCATTACGACTGCGGCCTGTATGCAACTTGCGCCCGGCATCGCCGATGAGCTGCACCAGCCGCGTCTCAACGAACGAGTGAACGTCTTCCGAGGGGAGCTCGTCAAAGTATGCTCGGTCTGCGCGGCCTCGCTCAAGGATTGTACTGAGCCCGTTCTTTATCTGCTCGGCTTCAAGCTCAGTCAAAACACCCGCGACTCTCAGCCCCTCACAATGTCCCCGGCTGGCGCGGAGGTCCGCTTCAAATAATCTACGGTCAAAACCGAATGAGCGATTAAACTCCACGAACGTCTCGTCTGCGGCGCCAGTGAATCTCCCACCCCACAGGTTTTTCGGCTCGTCCATCCTGCCCTCCGTCCCAATCTCCGGTGAAGCATTCTATGTTCCCACGGGCCCTCATCGGTACGGCGATTTGACCAGAATGCATCCCGAGTGCTATTTTATGCATCTATGCAGTGAATATGCAACTAGAGTGCATAGAGCGACGATGATAAAAGAAACACGACAACAGAAGATATTAAGTTTGATTCGCGCCAGGCGAATTGGGACGCAGGACGAATTGGCGGACCATCTGGAGCGCGCCGGTGTCGCGGCCACTCAATCGAGCGTCTCGCGTGATCTGGTCGAACTCGGGATAGTAAAGCACCACGGACACTATACTATCCCGCGCAGTTCGAATGGCGCGGCAGCGCGTGGATTGCTGAGCCTTGAGTCGGCGGGCGAAGTGCTCATCGTGGCCAAGTGCGAACCGGGTATGGCTTCGGCGGTGGCAGTCGAGATCGACCGCACTCCAATACCTGAGATAGCGGGGACCATCGCCGGCGAGGACACGATTTTTATCGCTGTTACGGAACATAAGATGCAGCGTTCGGCGGTGAAGAAAATCTGGGAACTGTTTGGGTAAGAGTCTGGCGACTCGTGCGAGTCTATAGAATGAGCGCAGAGTCGGCAGACTCGCCCGACTCGCTAGACTTAAGGAAACCAATGGTGGAGAAGAAAATCAAAAAAATCGTGCTGGCTTACTCAGGCGGACTCGACACGTCGGTGATGTTGCGTTGGATCAAAGAACGCTACGAGTGCGAAGTGATCTGCTATTGCGCGGACGTCGGGCAGGGTGAAGAGTTGGATGGGCTCGATGCGAAAGCGAAAGAGACGGGTGCTTCGAAACTTTATGTCGAGGACCTGCGAGAAGAGTTTGTTCGCGACTATGTCTGGACGGCCGTCAAAGCTAATGCGATCTACGAAGGCGTTTATCTGCTTGGGACATCTCTCGCGCGCCCTGTGATCGCGAAACGACAGATCGAAATCGCGAGACGCGAGGGAGCGGACGCGGTTGCTCATGGATCCACGGGTAAGGGAAACGATCAGGTCCGTTTCGAGCTCACGTACTACGCGCTTGAGCCTGACATAAAAGTCGTGGCCCCGTGGCGCGAGTGGGAGTTTATGGGCCGCTCAGACCTGATCGCATACGCGAAGGAGCACCGCATTCCGGTGACCGCCACCGCCGAGAAGCCGTATTCGACCGATCGCAACCTGATGCACGTATCTTACGAAGGCGGCATTCTGGAAGATCCCTGGGCGGAACCGCCCGAAAATATCTTTCAATTGACGAAGGCCGCGGAAGCAGCGAGATCCGAGCCCGAATATGTCGAAATCGGCTTTGAGAAAGGCGAGCCCACTTCGATCGATGGCAAGCCCCGGGGCCCGGTGGCGTTACTCGAGGCCTTGAACACGCTGGGAGGCGATCACGGAATCGGACGCGTCGATCTGGTCGAGAACCGGTTCGTGGGGATGAAGTCTCGCGGCGTTTACGAGACGCCGGGAGTGACGATTCTACAAGCAGCGCACCGAGCGCTGGAGTCCATAACGCTCGATCGCGAGGTGATGCATTTGCGGGACTCGCTGAGCGTAAGGTTCACGGAGTGTGTGTACTACGGCTTTTGGTTTTCGCCGGAGTTCGAGTTATTGCGGAGGACGGTAGATGATACTCAGCTGCACGTCACCGGCGATGTCAGGCTGAAGCTGTACCGCGGGAATGCGACGGTTGTGGGCCGTCGCGCGCCACGGTCCCTCTACAGCGAGCGTCTGGCGACCTTCGAGGCTGAAGACGTTTACAACCAACGCGACGCAGAAGGGTTCATTAAACTAAATGCGCTGCGCCTGCGAACACAGGCGCGGCTTGGCGGCTGAACGGTTCAACGTTCAACGTTCGTGATGCGATGCGTCTAGTTACAGTTTGAGAGATGGATTAGAAACTTGAAACTTGAACTTGAAACCCGGAACCCGTAACCCGTAACCCGTAACCCGAAACCCGAAACCCGAAACCCGAAACCCGAAAAACCGAAACGCGAAACCCGGAACTCCGATGGAGCGACTTCGATGTCTGAAACCAAAACGCTACCTGGCGAATCAGCCACGACCATCAAGGTAATCGAGGCTGACAAGATTGGCTCCGCCGCATCGCTGCTCAATCTACCGCGAACGGTCGCCGTGATCGAAGCCTCGGCTGCGCCACGCGCCGGAGACGTAGTGGTCGTGCGCGCGCTCACCGATAGCGCGACCTATAACCAATTAGAGTTGCCCACCGGTCGATTGGCTAAGATCAATCCGGGCGATGTGCTGGTCGGAGTGCTTGGACGTCGACGCGCGCTGAAAGGATTTGTGGGAGACGTACCCGAATCGGTCAAGGCAGGCATGACGCTTCACGTCTTGAACCTCGGGGGAGTAATCGGGCACTGCACCGGACATCATTCGAGCCTGAGCGACGCGATCAGTGTTGAAGTTATTGGTCTCGCCTGCGATGAGAGTGGGCGCGTTCTTAATATTGCTGATGACGCTCTGCTTCCACGCGACAGCCTACCGCCGTGCGCACCGCTGATACTGGTGGCTGGGACCTGCATGAATAGCGGGAAGACCTACGCCGCCACCGAACTTATCAAGCAGGCGACGCGCGCGGGAATGAAAGTGGCGGCCGCGAAGCTGTCGGGAGTCGCTTGCCTTCGCGACACCCTGCACATGGCAGATCACGGCGCCGTAGCGACCGCAAGCTTTCTCGATTGCGGGCTGCCTTCGACAGTCGGGGCGGACGACCTTGCGCCGGTAGCGAAAGCGATCATCGCGCGCCTGGGAGAAAGCGCCCCAGACCTGATCGTTATAGAGCTCGGCGATGGAATCCTTGGCGGCTATTCCGTCGACTCGGTGTTTGAAGATCAGGAACTGCGCGACGCTACGGCCGCGATTGTCTTCTGCGCATCGGACTACGTTGGCGCATGGGGCGGGATTGAGTTGTTCCGTCGGCGAGGCATCCGGGTTGATGTGATCGCCGGCTCAGTCACCGATTCACAGATGGGCGAGGACTATATAGAGAAAGAGTTCAACGTTCCGGCGGGCAATGCGCGGCGCGATGGGGGGCGGCTGTTCAAAATCGTCAACCAGAAAGTTTCGAGTTTCGCGTTCCGGGTCTCGGGGGCCGAGCGCAAGTCACGTGTGGACCAACCCATGGAGTTGTAGGCATGAGCTCGAAACTCAAAACTCCAAACTCGAAACTTCGAGTGGGCATTTTCGGCGGCTCGGGCTACGGTGGCTCGGAGCTTCTCCGCCTTCTGTTGCTGCATCCGCATGCCGAAATCTCGCTTGTTACAGCTAACGAACAGGCCGGCAAACGGGTCGCCGACGTGCATAAGAACCTGTACGGCTTAACTGATCTGGGATTCGAGACCGCTCCGGAAGATCCAGGAAGAATCCAGGACCTGGATTTTGTGTTCCTGGCGCTTCCGCACGGTCAGGCGATTGAACTGGTGCCGAGGATTCCACCCGGTGTGAAAGTCATAGACCTTTCCGGCGACTTCCGATTGCGAGACCGCGAGACGTTCGAACGCTTCTACAATCGAGAGCATACGGCGATGGACGCACAAGCCGATTTCGTTTACGGACTGACGGAAACCAATCGCGAGGCCATAAGGACCGCTAACAGGATTTCCAATCCAGGATGCTTTGCCACAGCGACTGTGCTCGGGCTAGCTCCGCTGGTTGCAGGCAATCTGATCGATGGGCGCGTTATTGTAGATGCAAAGACGGGGTCTTCCGGCTCCGGCGCCAAGGCCGCGGCCAACACGCATCATCCACAGCGCATGAACTCCTTCTATGCCTACAAGCCTTTCACTCACCAACACGTGCCTGAGATCGAGCAGGAGCTTTGCGCGATCGGTGATTGGACGAACGAGCTTATTTTCATGACGCACAGCTTGCCGGTCGCTCGTGGCATCTTTGCATCGATATACGTCGAAACCAAAAACGAGATGACGGCTGACGAGGTGCGATCAGTTTTCGCCGAGTTCTACAAGAATTGTTTCTTCGTACGGTTCGTCGAAGGCTCGCCCGATATCAACTGGGTGAAGACGACGAATTTCTGCGACATTGGTTTCGCAGTTCGCGGCCGTCAGGTTGTGATCTTTTCCGCGCTCGACAACCTGGTGAAAGGCGCCGCCGGTCAGGCGATCCAGAACATGAATTTGATGGCGGGCCTGAACGAGAAGACGGGACTGATATTAACGGGAAGCAATCCGTGAAGGTGTCCAAAGTCCAAAGTCCAAAGTCCAAAGTGCGCCTCGGGACCTGCTAAGTCGAATTTAGAGTTCGAAGTTCAATATCGAACATTGAACGTTGAACGATCTTAGACTTTGGACCTTGGACCTTGGACGTGAAGGGAGCTTCTACTATTTCTACCTTGGCCGAGATTAAAGAGAGCGAAGAGCGCTTTGAGTTGGCGACTTACAAGAAGATGCCTGTCGTCGCAGAGCGCGGCGAAGGTGTGTGGATATATGCGAGCGACGGCGAGCGATACCTGGACCTCTACGGTGGTCATGCGGTCGCGGGAACCGGTCATTGTCATCCGCATGTTGTCGCCGCCATAAAGGCGCAAGCAGATTCACTGCTCTTCTATTCCAATCTTGTCTATTCCGATGTGCGTGCCCACGCAGCCGAGCTTCTGGTATCGCGAGCGCCGGAGACGATCGCGAAAGCCTTCTTTTGCAATTCAGGGACGGAAGCAAACGAAAACGCGATGCGGATGGCCCGTATGGCGACCGGGCGCGAGAAGATCATCACCTTCACTGGAAGTTTCCACGGACGGACGGCCGATGCTATCAGCGCGACCGGCCTGGGCAAATATCGCGAGCTGGGAAAACCAAATGTGCCCGGGCATCTCTTCGCCGAATTTGGCGATATCGAAGCGGTAGAAAAGCTGGCTGACCAAACCGTTGCCGGCATCATGCTGGAGCCTATCCAATCGATGGCCGGGGTTCGAATGGCCGAGCCGGCTTTTTATCGAGCATTGCGCACGATCTGCGATGAGCATGGAATAGTCCTTATCTACGATGAAGTTCAAACCGGAGTCGGCCGCACCGGCGAATGGTTTTTCGCGGGAAGCGAAGCTGGCGACGAAGTCGTCCCCGACATCATCACTCTGGCAAAGGCGTTGGGAAGCGGAGTTCCCGTTGGCGCGTGTCTCGTGACCGAGTCGATCGCCTCGCATATCAAAGAGAACGACCTGGGCACGACCTTCGGAGGCGGCATGCTGGCGATGGCGGCCGTGGTGGCCACTCTTGAAGCAATCGAAAACGATGGCATGCTGGAGAATGTGAAGCGGGTTGAGCGCTATCTGCACGAGCAGTTGAAGAAGATGCCGCAAGTCGAACGGGTTCTCGGCCTGGGTTTTTTGCTTGGGCTGGAGGTCAAAGAGAAAGCCGCAACGGTGCACGCAGCGTTGCTCGAACGAAGGATCATCACAGGCACATCGAGCGATGCGCGGGTATTAAGACTCCTTCCGCCCCTGTGCCTGGCGACCGGGGAGGTTGATCTCTTCGTGCGCGCTCTCAAAGAAATATTTTGAAACGCAGAGGACGCGGAGGTCGCGGAGAATGTTAAGAAAATGAATCTGGAGCTTGGAGGATCGGACGTGTATCTTCTTTTTTATTCCTTGTTTTCCTCTGCGACCCTCTGCGTACTCTGCGTTTAATATTTGACCTATGCCCAGAGACTTTTTGAACACCGGAGATTGGACGCGCGACGAGCTTCAGGCCCTGATCGACTCCGCGCTTCGTTTCAAGCGCGGAGAAGACCCCTCGAAACCTCTCAACGGGCGCTCCGTCGCGCTCGTCTTCTTCAATCCAAGCTTGCGCACACGCGCTTCTATGCAAGTCGGAGCCTATGAACTCGGTGGCAACGCGGTCGTCCTCGAACCAGGCGGCACGAGTTGGACGCTGGAGCATCGCGAGGGCGCGGTGATGGATGGCGACAAGACAGAACACGTCGCCGAGTTTGTGCGCGTGCTGGGAAGGTATTGCGTATCCATCGGCGTCAGGACCTTCGCGGCCTTGAAAAACTGGGAAGAAGAGCGCCGCGATCCTGTGCTGGCTGCGTTCGCAAAGTACTCGGATGTGCCGGTCATCAATCTCGAATCCGCCATTCATCATCCCTGTCAGGCCCTGGCGGATATGATGACAATACGGGAGAAACGCGGTGCCGGTCGCAAGCGAGTGTTGCTCTCCTGGGCATGGCATCCAAAGCCGTTGCCGATGGCGGTCCCCAACAGCTTCGCCTTGGCAGCGGCGCAGATGGGGCATGAATTGACGATCGCCCATCCACCCGGTTATGAGCTGGATGAAGATTTGATGCGCGAGATCAGTGTTCAGGCTGAGAGGACTGGAGGGCGTCTCCGTTTGACGAACGACGTTAACGAATCGTTTGAGGACGCCGAAGTCGTTTACGCCAAGAGCTGGGGCAGCTATCGTTTCTATGGCGCGCCCGAAAAGGATATCGAAGAGCGAGCAAAGTATCGCAACCACTGGATCGTTGACGAAGAGAAGATGGCCAGAACCAACAACGGGATATTCATGCATTGTCTGCCCGTGCGTCGAAACGTGATAGTCACGGACGGCGTTATTGATTCGGCATCGTCCGTCGTGATCGACGAAGCAGAGAATCGGCTGCATGCCCAGAAAGCGATCATGACACGGTTGATTGCGGATTGAGGGACGGTGCAGTAGCCCGAACGTCAGGGAAGGCTTCACCGCCGCGCAATCCACAATAGGAGAATTGGATGTCGTCAGAAGTTTCGAATCAGGTACGGCTTGACCTCTTACGCGAGGCCCTGCCTTACATCCAAAGATTTCAGGGCAAGACCTTCGTGGTCAAGCTCTCCGGCAAGGCGACAGAGAACCGCGACAATTTGGCGTCGCTTGCCGAAGAGCTGGCGTTGATACACCAGGTGGGGATTCGCCTCTGCGTGGTCCATGGCGGCGGAAAGCAGTTGACCGAGCTGGCCTTTCAGATGGGCGTCGAACAGACAATCATTGACGGTCGGCGAGTGACGGACGATGCCACGCTCGAGATGGCGAAGATGATTTTTGCGGGCAAGATCAACACCGACATCCTTGCGGCGTTGCGCCACCGAGGCGTAGAGGCTGTGGGACTTTCCGGAGTCGATGGCAACATCGTGCACGCAGAGCGTCGCCCGCCAAAGGAGATCCTAAATCGCCAGACGGGCGAGCGCGAACACGTCGACTTCGGTCATGTGGGCGACGTCGTAAAAATCAACGCCCGGCTGCTCAACGTATTGCTGGACAAGGGTTATCTACCGGTGATCTCGTCGCTGGGCGCGGATGATGATGGAATGGTCTTCAACATTAACGCCGACACCATCGCGTCCGAGATTGCCGTCCAGCTGGCGGCCGAAAAGTTGATTCTCCTTTCAGACGTGGACGGTATCTGCCTACGCGGAGAAGATCCAGAGACCAGACTATCTCGCCTTTCCCTGAACGAAGCCGAGGCCTTAATCACCGACGGTGCCGCCACCGGCGGCATGATTCCAAAACTCCAGGGCATCACCGCACTTCTCAAACGTGGCGTCGGCAGCGCGCACATCATCAACGGAAACCTGCGCAATGCGCTGCTGGCCGAAGTGTTCACCGATGAAGGTACGGGGACGATGATCGTCGCGTGAGAAGCTTTGGGGTGCCAACCGGGAAAGCCTATCGCGCAAACGCGTTCCTGTCAGGTGAACGGATACTGGTTGCGAACAGGCGCTTAGAGTTCAACCTTCAGGTTGCAGTTCAACGCGGCAACGCAAGCTGAAGCTTGAACTCTCAACACCTGTGCGAATGATTCTTGTATTCCTTCGATTCCGTGCGCGACGGGTCTGGTTGACGCGGAGGCCATTGGATCAACACAATCAATTGATGCCAAACGCGCCGAAAGTGCTGAGACCTAAAAAGACGACGTTCCTCTCCACCGAAGCGCCGCCTTCGCAGCGAAGACGAAGCAGGTTCGCTTCAGGCCTGGCTAAAGAATGGAATCGTCTAAACCTGCCGGAGAAAGATCTGAGAGTCATCGTCGCAGTCTCAGGAGGTGCGGACTCGACGGCTTTGCTACTTGCCTTGCACGAGCTCTGGGAGTCTAACCACGTCGACCTGCACATTGTGGTCGCGCACCTCGATCATGGATTACGGGGGAAGGCGGGCGCGAACGATGCGCGGGCGGTCAGACTCCTGGCGGAGAGACTCGGAGTTGAGGTAAAGCTCGGGCGAAAACCTGTCAAAGAGCTGGCACAAAATAGCGGAGATAACCTCGAACAGGCGGCGCGGCGCGCACGTTACGACTTTCTCGCGAAGGCGGCAGAGAAATGCGAATCAAGTCTGGTTCTGACCGGCCATACCCTCGACGATCAGGCTGAGACAGTGCTGTTAAGGCTTTTGCGCGGAAGCGGAGCCGAGGGCCTGGGCGGCATCGAGCCCGTGCGGACGCTCGCTTCCAGTAGCGAGACTCTACTGGTGAGACCTCTTGTTAGCTGGGCGCGACGTTCCCAAACCGAAGCTTACTGCCATGAACGCGGAGTGGCCTTTGCTGTCGACCAGATGAATCTCGACGAACGCTTCGCGCGCGTTCGTGTCCGCCGTCAACTCCTGCCGTTGATGGAAACATTCAACCCGCGCGTCGTCGAATCGCTGGCTCGCTCAGCAGAACTTCTGCGAGAGGACGCTGCCGTATTAAATATTGCCGCTGAAACCTTGCTGGTTGCTGCAACCGCCGGCTTGCCCGATGCCGAGTACGATGCTACATCCGAAACCGCTCCGCTGCTGGTAGATGTTCTGGTGGATGCCCCGCTCGCTATTCGCAGGAGAGCGCTGCGGCTATGGCTTGAAAGCGCCCGCGGGGACCTGCGCCGTATAGAGTTGGTTCATCTAACGGGGATCGAAAAGCTTCTGATTGCCGGCCGTGGTGGCCGCGTTGCAGAGCTGCCCGGAGGCGCTTTTGTTGAACGAAGACGGAGCCTATTGCGCTTTTACATGAAATAGGTTGAAAAGGCGACACTGCTCTCCTACAATCACTCTTGACTCACCGCCCCGCTTAGCGCAGGCGGTTTTCCATTGTAGGCAGCTTTTATTCAAGGCCGGGTGAAATGGCAGAAGAGATCATAGAGGTATACAGCGCGGCTGAAATCGCTGAGCGAGTTCAGGCACTCGCCGGCGAAATCGCTCAGGCATACGAGGGAAGGGACTTCACAGTCCTCGGCGTGTTGGACGACAGTTTTATTTTCCTGGCGGACCTGCTGCGAGCGCTTGGCAAGCCGATTCGCACAGCTTTTATTCGCCACGACCATCAATCGCTGGGCGGCGTGGAGGATATTTCTTTCACCACTCAGGTTGATCTCTCCAGACGAGACGTGCTGCTGGTCGAAGGTGTTCTCGATACCGGAGTAACCCAGGAATATCTGGTGGAGCAATTGAGAGCGCACGGAGCGGCAGAGATTCGCCTGTGCGTGCTGCTGAACAAGCCCGACCGACGTCGGGTCCAGCTTGAGCCCGACTGGCGGGCCTTCGAGACGCACGAGAACTATGTTTTCGGATACGGCCTTGCATTTCAGGACCGCTGGAGAGGATTGCCATATTTGGCGACGTTTGCTCAAAAGGGTCAAAGCTCCTGAGTTGATTCGGAGAAGCGGCCAGCGCGAGGTATGGAAAAGCGCAACTCGGAGCGAGGGTACGGCATCTTAAAGGGGCTACTGCGTAACGAGCGGAAACTTGGTTCTGCTCATGCTCCCGCGCAGTTTAGTGGAAAACCCGTGGGAGCGACAAAGGGTGCCGAAATGGAGTATTATCGGCATCGGAGGCGTTGAAAATATTTTGAGTTCTACGGCTAGACAAATAATTTTCTGGATGTTCATCGTGGTCGGCGCGCTGCTGCTCTACAAGTTCTTCGCGAATCCGCAGGGCAAGAGCGCTTCACAGATCGACCTTACACAACTGGAAGCGAAGATCCAGAACGGCGAACTGAAGCAAGTGATCTTTAAGCAACAAGAGGCCACGGCTATCGACAGGGGCGGGCAGGAATTTCGCGCGCCATTGGCCAATGAGTTTCGCAAAGCCGAACTGATGAAACTCGCGACTGAGAAGGATGCGAACGGGAAATCAAGAGTCGATAGTGTTCAAGAGGAGCCGGTCGGCAACAACGTACTTTGGAGCGTACTTCTTGGCTGGGCGCCGATACTGTTCATCATCGGCATCTGGATCTTCATGCTTCGGCAGATGCAGTCCGGCGGCAACAAAGCGCTCAGTTTCGGTAAATCCCGCGCGAAGCTCCTTAATAACCAGCAAAAGCGGGTTACGTTCAAAGACGTAGCCGGCGTCGAAGAAGCCAAAGAGGAGCTGCAGGAAATCATTGAGTTCCTTAAGGAACCGCAGAAATTTCAGAAGCTCGGTGGACGAATTCCCAAGGGCGTGTTGATGATGGGCCCGCCGGGGACGGGCAAGACCCTATTGGCGCGCGCTATCGCGGGCGAGGCCAACGTTCCGTTCTTCTCGATTTCGGGTTCGGACTTCGTGGAAATGTTCGTCGGCGTCGGAGCGAGTCGAGTCAGAGACCTCTTCGAGCAAGGCAAAAAGAACGCGCCCTGCATCATCTTCATAGACGAAATCGACGCCGTCGGTCGCCACAGAGGCGCAGGTCTCGGCGGTGGCCATGACGAGCGCGAGCAGACGCTCAACCAACTCCTGGTTGAAATGGACGGCTTCGAATCGAATGACGGAGTGATCCTGATTGCCTCGACGAACCGTCCCGACGTTCTCGATCCCGCTTTGCTTCGGCCGGGACGCTTTGATCGCCGCGTGGTTGTTTCGCGACCCGATGTGCGTGGACGCGAGGGCATCCTTAAAGTTCACACGCGCAAGATACCGCTCGGCGAAGACGTGGACATCAGCGTTATCGCGCGAGGAACACCGGGCTTTACCGGTGCGGACCTTGCCAACCTGGTCAACGAGGCTGCACTGAACGCCGCCCGCTACAACAAGAAGCTGGTCGCGATGCCGGATTTCGAGCTGGCAAAAGATAAGGTCTTGATGGGCGCCGAGCGCAAGAGCATGGTGATCTCCAACGAGGAGAAACGCGTGACTGCCTATCACGAGGCCGGGCACACTCTCGTCGGGCTCAAGGTGCCAAATGCAGACCCGGTACACAAGGTGACAATCATTCCGCGGGGAATGGCGCTGGGCGTCACACAGCAATTGCCGGAGGGCGATCGTCACAACTACTCACGCGAGTATCTTGTGGGTCAGATCGCGATCCTGATGGGCGGTCGCATTGCTGAGGAGCTTTTCCTCGGCAGCATCACCACCGGCGCAAGCAACGACATCGAGCGGGCCACCGAGCTGGCACGCGCGATGGTGTGCGAGTACGGCATGTCAGAACTGGGACCTTTGACCTTCGGAAAGAAAGAAGAACAGATCTTTTTGGGCCGCGAGATCGCACAACACCGGGACTTTTCGGAGGACACTGCGATCAAGATAGATCAGGAAGTGAAGAAGATCATCTCGGCGCAATACGAGCGGGCCAAACAGATAATCGAAGAAAACCGCGAAACCATGGTGCGGTTATCTGAGACGCTGCTCGAGCGCGAATCGCTTGATGGAGTTCAGATCAGACGCATCGTGGCGGGCCTTCCGCTTGACGAGGAGCCGCCGCCGGCTTCCGGCGACGATGAGCGTCCGCAGTTGAAGGAACCATCGGCGAAACCCTTGAAGCCGATCCTTCCACCAATAACCGGAAGCAATCCCGCGCCGGCATAAGCGCAAAGGGAAGAGATAGAGCAAAAAGAGAAGCCGAGGAGTTTTCCTCGGCTTCTCTTTGCCGCTCACGACTAGACGCTGAGAATCTCGGTCTCTTTGCTCTTCATCAATTCATCGATCTTACCGATGAAGGTGTTGGTCAGCTTTTGAATTTCGTCCAGCCCGTCGTGTTCGGCGTCTTCCGAGATCGCCTTGTCCTTGAGCATTTTCTTCAAGCGATCGTTCGAGTCGCGTCGAATGTTACGGACAGCCGTGCGGTGCTCTTCCGCGATCTCGTGGACCTGCTTGGCTAGCTGCTTGCGGCGCTCTTCTGTTAGGGGAGGGATGGGAATGCGTATCAGCTTCCCGTCGTTCGAGGGATTAAGTCCCAGATCCGCGGCTCGGACGGCTTTCTCAATGGTCGCCAGCTGAGTCAGGTCCCACGGCTGGACGGTAAGCATCTGCGGCTCGGGCACATGAACTGAAGCCATTTGGCTGAGAGGCGTTGGAGTACCGTAGTATTCAACCATAACGCTGTCCAATAGGCTGACGGCGGCGCGTCCGGTGCGCACGGTGGCCAGCTTTCGTCGAACGTCCTCGATTGCCGCCTCCATCCGCGGCCGAGCTTCTTTAATCACATCCTTCTCGCTCATAAGTGTTTCTCCGAAACTCTTATGTGATAAGTAATGAGTGAGGGTGATGGGTGATAAGAGAAGACAAGTTCTCTCATATTACCCATCACCTATCACTTATCACTTTTCACGATCAACGCAGACGCGCGTTCCTACGCCCTCTTCAGCAGTCACCACGCGCATGATATTGCCGTGCGTTCGCATGTTAAAGACGACGATCGGCAGGTTGTTATCCATGCAGAGCGAGATGGCCGAAGCATCCATGACTTTGAGCTGCTGCTCAAGCACTTCCTGATAGGTTATGCAGTCGTATCGAGTTGCGTTCTTGTCGATCATCGGATCGGCATTGTAGACACCGTCGACCTTCGTCGCTTTAAGGATTACTTCGGCCTTGATCTCCAGGGCGCGAAGCGCGGCGGCGGAATCAGTGGTGAAGTACGGATTTCCCGTCCCGGCCGCAAAAATCACTATCCGGCCTTTCTCCAGGTGGCGAATGGCGCGGCGGCGAATGAACGGCTCGGCCAGTTGAGGAATCTCTATGGCCGACATCACGCGAGTGTAGACTCCGATTTTTTCGAGAGCGTCCTGCAGCACCACGGCGTTCATGATGGTCGCCAGCATCCCGATATAGTCAGCGCTGGAACGGTTCATGTTCCCCGCGCTTTTCGAGACCCCGCGAAAGATATTCCCGCCACCAACCACTACCGCGACTTCGACGTTCCGATCGCGAAGGGCCTTGAGCTCGCCGGCCACTTGTCGCGCCACTTCCACGTCGATGCCGTAGTTTTGGGCGCCCATCAGGGCCTCACCCGAAAGCTTCAGCAGGATGCGATGGTAAGCTGGCTTAGCGTCGCCCGTCGCCGGTGTGTCAGTCGTCATGATGTGTTCAAGCTTCAAGGTTCAGCGTTCAATGTTCTCCGCGAACTATTGGGGGCGAACATTGAACGTTGAACTTACTGTCCTGCCAGCGCGGCGACCTCGCCCTCAAAGTCGTCTTCACGCTTGGCTAATCCCTCGCCCATCTTGTACCGCGCGAAGCGGCGAATTGTAATTCGCTCTCCGGTTTTCGCCGTCTTCTCCTGGATCAAGTCCCCAATTGTCTTTGCGGGATCTTTCACGAAAGGCTGATCAAGTAATACCGCTTCTTCGTAGAACTTGTTCAAGCGACCCTCCACGATCATGTCGATGACCTGTTCGGGCTTGCTGGCGTTCTTGGGGTCGTTCTTCGCTTGCGCGCGTGCGATCTCTCGCTCTTTGTCGAGGGCCTCAGCCGTGACTTCCGAACGACTCACAAAGCGGGGTTCCGATGCGGCAACGTGCATTGCGATGTCTTTGATTAGCTGTTTAAAGTCGTCCGTGCGAGCCACAAAATCAGTTTCGCAGTTGATTTCGATGAGGACTCCCACCTTACCGCCCATGTGAATGTAAGAGCCCACCGCGCCCTCGGCCGCGATCCGACCTTCCTTCTTGCGCGCTGAAGCCAATCCGCGCTTGCGCAGAATATCAATCGCCTGCTCCTCATTTCCGTTTGCTTCCGAGAGTGCGCTCTTGCACTCCATCATGCCCGCGCCGGTCTTTTCTCGTACCGACTTGACGGCACTGGCTGTAACGTCTGCCATGATAGCTAACATCTCCTTCGTATTGCGTAAAGAATTCAGGATTCAGGAGTCAGAATTCAGAACTCAGGACGCGGAATAATGGACGCCGTTTAGTATTCTGAGTCCTGACTCCTGGGTTCTGACTCCTGCTTTACAAAAATGCGCAGCCCGGCGGATTGTCCCGCTTCTTCGGACTGCGCTCGCCGTAAGAATAAAACGGATACTCTCTATCTAGCTTGCGACGCCGACTGATTCAGCGTCCTTGTCCGCTTCAGCAGTGGATTGCGTCTGCGAATCTGCTTCAGGATTGACGCCGCCATCTCCGCCGGCCCCAGCCTGAGGATGATTGCTGCTGTCAGGCTGCTGACTCGCGGTTGCAAAACCCTGATTGCCAGGCGCTGATACCTGAGCTTCCGCAGCGGGTGCTGCGCTCGGCGGTTCGGCTACGGTCGACGCTTCACGCGCCGGCTCTCCGGCTGTGGTGGCGATCGCCCCGCTGTCGGCGGCTATTGAGCTACCCGGTCGGGGACCTGCGCCGCCGTCTCCGGCGGCCGTGTCCGCGGCAGAGGCGCCGGCTTCAGCGGCCTCCGCACCCTCGGTAATCATTTGCTGGCCTTCGAGAACGGCATCAGCGATCCTAGAGGCAAAGAGTCGGACCGCGCGCAGCGCATCGTCGTTGCCGGGGATAACGTAATCGATTCCCTCGGGTGAGCAATTGGTATCGACCACCGCTACCACCGGAATCCCCAGGCGGTTCGATTCAGCCACAGCGATCTCTTCCTTACGCACGTCTATGATAAAGACGACGTCGGGCAAGCGTGTCATGCTCTTGATGCCGGAGAGATTCTTGTTGAGACTTTCGCGTTCGCGATCGAGCTTGATGCGTTCCTTCTTGGTCAATTTCTCATAGCGACCATCGGTCTGCATTGCTTCGAGGTCTTTGAGGCGCTTGATGGATTTCTGGACGGTCTGAAAGTTGGTCAACAAGCCGCCGAGCCAGCGTTGATTGATGTAATACTGCCCAGCCCGTTCCGCTTCTTCGCGGACGGCGTCCTGCGCCTGACGCTTTGTTCCCACGAAAAGGACGGTCTTGCCTCGGTCTTCAGCCACCAGATTCGTTACGAACTGGATGGCGTCGCGAAACATCCGCTGCGTTTTTTGCAGGTCAATAATGTAAATGCCGTTGCGCTCGCCGAAAATGTATTCCTTCATCTTCGGATTCCAGCGCCTAACCTGGTGGCCGAAATGTACGCCAGCCTCCAGCAATTCTTTCATCGTAACCGAAGCCAAAAGAGAACTCCCTTCAGTGTGTTGGTTTAATGTACTCGTCGCTGCCAGAGGCTTCCCCAACGAGAAGCAACCAATCGAGGCCGCGACAATGGACTAAAAGCGGTGATAGGTGATAGATAATGGGTGAAGAGAAAAGCATCTCTCTTGTCACCTATCACTCATCACAAATCACTATCTCTTCGAGAACTGGAAGCGCTTGCGTGCGCCCTTCTGCCCGTACTTCTTGCGTTCTTTGATCCTGGGATCGCGCGTGATCAACCCCGCGTGTTTCAGCGTGGGACGCAGGTCCGCATCGAATGCGAGCAGGGCGCGCGTGATTCCGTGACGAATCGCTCCCGCCTGACCGGCGGGCCCGCCGCCCATAACGTTTATCAGGATATCAAACTTGGTTGCCGTCTCAGTCAGATTCAACGGCTGGCGAATAATCATTCGCAGGGTTTCGTTTGGAAAATACTGCTCAAAAGCCTTCTTGTTGATTTTTACCTCGCCTGCACCCGGTCGCAGATAAACTCGCGCGGTAGAGCTTTTGCGTCTTCCTGTTCCGTAATATTGAGTTTCAGCCACAGTCGTTTCTGTCCTTCTAATCTAAATCCTTTGATCTTATTTCTGAGTTGAGCGGATGGTGTCGATTTCGAGTGCTTGGGGCTTCTGGGCGGTGTGACGGTGGTTCTCATCGCGATAGACCTTTAATTTCTTGGCCATCGCTTTCCCCAACTTGGTCTTGGGCAACATGCCCTTGACCGCCAACTCGATCACGCGTTCTGGATGCTTGTCGAATTGTTCAGTCACAGTGACCTCGCGCAATCCGCCCGGATAGAGCGTGTGACGGCGATAGACCTTCTGTTCAGCCTTTGAACCCTTAAAGACAGCTTTGCGAGCATTGATCACAATCACGTGGTCCCCCATATCCATAAAAGGGGTCCATCGAGGATTGCGCTTGCCTGACAGCAGACTCGCGACTTCTGTCGCCAGCCGCCCGACCGTTTGTCCCGCCGCATCGACGACGTACCATTTTCGATTTTCGGCAAGCCCCTTGCCGCTTGGAAAGTATGTTGACATAGATGACTCTCTCTGAATATAGCGTGCTGAGCGCGAACGGTTAGAATAGCGAAATGCTTAGAAACCTGTCAAGTTACGGGGCGATCAGCCGGAGGACGGGGAGCGGACTTCGTGGTGTGGCGGTGCGCATTCAGCCGATAGATTTACCTTCAGAATCTGGCTCGGCTTTACCCCCACCGAGAACCTTGCGCCGTCTGCGCGCAGCGGTAATAAGCCCCGTGAGACCAGAGCCAAGAAGGAGCAACGTCGCTGGTTCGGGCACTGCTGCCGGCCGAAAATCGTATCGTAGGCTTCGGAGGCTAAATAGAGGGCGTACATATCCCTCAACGGAGTAGAGCTCCAGGACCGCGACTCCCTGCCCAATCACATCGACGCTAAAAACCGCTGGGCCAGGATTGCCCACGAATGGATTCAGAAGGAAGCTTGAGATGTGGCCTGTTAGCGTAAAAGGGATAGTAAGCGTGATGCCCTCCGAAGGGCCGTGCTTCGGTATGACAAACGGTCCGGTTGCCAGGTTGAGTCGCCCGGAGTACCAGAGCATCGGATAATCGGAGCCGTTGAAAGTGGCCGGCCCAAATTTGAGCTGGTCTTCAGCTTCGAAACTGTTGTTGAGATTCATTATGCTTCCGGGCTCACAGGGATGGCACGGCGAACGCCCGCCGTATCCCCACCCACTGGCGCGGAAGTCCTGACCAATCAAGGTGAACGTATGATCATAGGTTTGCGTCGCTGAGCCCCCGGTGATCACGACAGGGTCCGCATGCGCATCCATCGCGATAAGGAGTGCGACCGCGAACATGAGCGTGCAAATGGGCTTGAGGAAGTTGAGCATTACGCTTTCCTGGGCGACTCGAAAAGAGGAAGCAATCGAACGAACCGATACGAAGAGCCACTATACACTGATTCGCTGGCTGGACCTTTAATTAAAGAAACGACAAATAGGCCCCTGTTTTCAAAAGAGAAGGCTCTCCAGCCGCATGGTTGCTGAAGAGCCTTCTGAGTCTGCCGTTAAGAGCTAACTAGTTAAGGTGTCGTCTTCGGAGTCGTCGAAGGCGTGGTTGTGGTCGTGTCGCCCGTGTTCCTCTTTAGCTTCGGTGGATCGGCAGGCTTCTGGTCCGTCGGAGTGTCTGTGCTATCCGAAGTTCCGGTTGAACCATCGGGTGGCGGTGGCTGACGCCGTTTTAGCGTGGGCCTTCCCGGTGCTCCATCGTCGCCGGCAGCGATGTTGCCTGCGGTGGTGGCGCGCGCATTCGACATCCTCAGCAAGCGTGCCTTGACCTTTTGGAATTCAGACGTGCTTATCGTGTACTCCTCGCGTTCCGGAAAGCGCGATACAAGCGAGAGCGAGGCAGCTCTACGCTCAGGTGGCTGCGGATGCGAAGAAAAAGCCTTGGAGAAGAACCCAGGCTTCTTCTTATTCTGGGCCGACAGCTTCTCGAACATAGTTGCCAGGGCGTTGGGGTCGTAGCCGGCGGCGTACAAATATTGCACGCCAAGCTTGTCAGCCTCCGCCTCTGCGTTGCGGCTGAATTTCATAAATCCCAGGAGGGCAGCGAGAGGCCCCGCGTTGTTGGCTATCAAGCCAGGAATGCCGCCGAGGAAGATTGAACCGGCGAGAAGACCATAATCCATCAGGGTGGCCTTGGCCTGGTTTTCCATCGCATGACGTGCTGCAACGTGGGCGATCTCGTGCGCCATTACTCCGGCCAGCTCCGCCTCGTTATCGGCGGCGAGAATCAGTCCCTTGTTGACATAGAAGAAACCGCCGGGAAGGGCAAAGGCATTGACCTCATCGGAATCAATCACCTTTATCGTAAACGGCACCTTGGCGTCCGAGTGGAGCACGATGTTCTGGCCGACTCGGTTGACGAATTCGGTGATGACCGGGTCGTCTACGAATTTCGCTTCTCTATCAACTTCAGCTGCGAGGTAGCGGCCAAGGGCCACTTCTTTTTCCATTCCGCCGGCCATCCAGGAGATAAAGCCCCCGTTGATCTTCCGCTTACCAATCAGTGAAGGATCTTCGTCGCTGGCCAGCCGCCTTCCCGCCTGCGACGAGGTCGTCGCAGTCTGCGCCGTTGGCTCTGGTTTCGCCTTAGAGTCTTTCGACGCGGTCGTCTGTGGATTCTCTTGTTGCGGAAGTCGGGCAGGGATCGCGACGGCGGATACGGCGCTGGTCCAAAGACACAGCGAAAGCGCGAGAGCCGTCACGAAGCGGGAGAAGCGAGTATTCATGATGAAAAGCCTCCAAAACCTACGTTAAGCCGCGAGCGCGTCGGAAGCTGCCGCTCGCGTTTGGAGCAGTAGCTTGATCTCACTATTCAGGATTCAATGCGCCGCCGGTGCCATCTCTTGTTGGTCGAGGGTTCGCGCGCGGGGTCGCTCAAATCCAAAACAGGGGGGCGAATTCTCGGCGCGCAGGGCTATGATGCCAGCCCGCGCCGACAAGGTTGCGCCTTCGCGACAAAACTTCTCTTGGTAGAATTGTGCCGTGATTCGGGGCGACCTGGTCGCGCACATTATAGCAGCGCGTTCGGTAAAAGCATATATATTGCGCGCCTCAGGGAGCGCGTGCTACAGTCGAAAATTGCGATAGATTGTGGGTTTTAGCGGGTTCCTTGCGGGAGATTGACGGCAGTTGAAACGAGCACAGGATAAGATCAAGGACCTGGTCGACCCGCAGGCGCTGGCCGAACTGCAAAATTACGCTGACGATCCCACCCGCGCGCTGGCTTCCTATTTTTTCACGGACGCAACCTCCGACCTCTTCGCTCGCTGGCTAGACGCACTGGCCGAACTCACACATAGCCGAGGAACGGCTCGAGCTCTGGCGGGCCTTCGCGGCGTGGGCAAGAGTCATATGCTCGCGGCCTTCGGCGCACTGGCGGCCTTCCCCGAACTTCGCCGAACAGTCAGCGACGCTCACGTAGCGACGAGCGCACGGCGTTTGCTCAACTATCGATATAAGGTCGCCCACGTCGAGCGAGGCACCGGAACGACCCTTCACGACGAGCTAAGCGCGGCGCTTGGGGGCGATGAAGAGACCTGGAGGAAGGAGCCGTCCAAGATGCTGAGTTTTGCGGCCAGCATGTCGGACACTCCATTGCTGCTGATTGTCGATACCGCCTTTGAACGTGAAGCCCGCGTCGAGCGTGACGACGGAGCGCTTCTAAGCGAGCTGGCGATCGCTGCCAAAATCCAGAATATCTTTATCGCGCTTGCACTGGACGACGACATAGCAGGCGCCGATGGCGTTAATGTCTCGCTCAGCGGAGAATTTCAAATTGATTATCTGGACCCGGAGCATCTCTACAAGATCACGGACGTCCACATTTTCCAGAAGAACGAACAATCGCGGGCGGCGCTTCATGAGATGTACACCACCCTGCGAACGCTGGTTCCGGGTTTTAACTGGAGCGAACCTCGCTTCGCGTCCATTTACCCGATGCACCCGCTAATCGCGGAAGTGGCCGCTTCCGTACGGCAGTATGTTCCCGCGTTCGCATTCCTTCCATTCGCATCCGCCGCCGGTGCTCATGCCGTCAATCGTCCGGCACTTTCGTTGGTCGTCCTCGACGAAGTATTTGATCGCACCGAAAGGGATTTGCGGAAGGCTGAGACTCTGGTGGATGCGCTGTCGACATATGATCATTTAGCCAAGCACGCCGTAGCGCAGATCCCGATCATGCAGCGGCTTCAGGCCAAGCTTTTACTGAAGGGCCTTTTTATACTTTCCCTCGATGGCCGTGGCGCAACCGCGCGCGAATTAGGCGCCGCTATGCTGCTCTACGACGAACAACAGCCTGAAGCTGCCATTGAGCGAATCGCAAACATGCTCGCGACCTTCGCCGAGAGTGCACCTGCAGGCGCTCTCTTGAAAATCGGTGACGATGGCGACACCCTGTTTCGATTCAACATCGATGTGCCCGAGAGTTTCACTACCTCCGCGGCCGCCGCCGAACATACTCCAGCGGTGGTTCAACCGATAGAATCGGTTCCAGTTTCAATCACGCTGAGCGATGAAGAGCTGGCGCAGTGGGCCGCTCGGCTCACCGATCAGAAGCTCCCGGTTTCCATAGCTGAGCCCGGCGCGCCTGAGACCGTCGGCACAGCGCTTTCTGAATGGCAGAAACATTGGCGTAGTGAGAGCCCTCTCAGAGAAGTTGATGTGCTGCCGGACGAAGGGCTAACCACCCGGCTTTGGAACCAGGCGGCCGCCGTCAGAAAGAGTTTTGGCCGGGCTTCTGAAGCGGTAGACGCCGCGCTTACGAAGTCGATTCCGCTGCAGGACAGCCTCGAGCGTGTTGCCTTTGCGTTCAATAACTCCCCTGAACAATTTGAGCGAAACAAGGACCAGCTCGCACAACTGAAGCACTTCGTTCAACGATTTCCCGAACGAGAAAAGGCGCGGGCCTATCTTTCGCTTGCCGAGCCGACAGGCGTGGACGACATCGAGAGCGCGCGACGGGAGCTGTTGGCGATAGCAGAAGACATTCACAACCTGTTTGACACCGAGTCGGTCGAAAGATTCAACTCGCTCTGGCGCGAGTTTCATTCGCGCTACTCTGACCATTACGCGAAGCTACATGACGAGATTGTGCTGGACGGCTCGCGATCGCAGGCTATTGCAGAGTTGATGAACGGTGATCAGTGGTTGGAGTTTGAATCCCTCTCGCAACTGCAAATCGTCAACCGGCGCTATTGGAAAGAGGCCAACGCTCTACTTGAGCGCGCGCGCACGGCAGCGTGTCAGTTGCCGGCGCGTCAGATGTTGCGAGAGCAACCGGTGTGCGCTTGCCGGTTCCGCCTCGCGGCCGCATCGAGTCTAACCCGGTTGCCGCAGGAACTTGCTGAAATAGTCGATCGCGGAGTTGCCGCTCATCGACGAACACTGATGTTCCTCAGCACGCCCCTGGCAATTGCGCTCGACGCGTTGGCACGCAAAGAGGGCGACGACGAAACTGCGAGCCAGGCACGGTCGCTCTCGGGTGCCTTCGCCCACGGCACGGGCCCGGCGCGGTTCACTTCGGCCGACGTCACATTGCTTGAGAGTGCTCTGGAGAGAATGGCCACTCCTCCACCGGTTCGCCTGCGACTGCCAGTCAGCGAATATGGACTGCTGACTCGAGATGAACTTCGCGCTCGCTTGAATCAGTGGTTGGATGACCTGCCAAACGAGCCTGCGCTGGTCCAAGTCGTCGAAGGGAACGACGCCGATGCCGGTTAAGCGCCGGATAGCGCGAGAGGAACGCGAACGGCCTCGCGCGAAACGACGAAAGCCGACAATATCGATCGTGGGTGCGGGCCGCATGGGGACTGCGCTTGGTCGCGCCCTCGCAGCACACGGCTACAAGGTTGAAGCCGTGGTCGCACAAAAAAGGACCCATGCGCTCCGTGCTGCGGCACTCATCAGCTCCAGGCCACTGGCACTGACCACCGCTCAATTCGACAAGCTACCCTCCAGCGAAATTCTTCTTATCACCACGCCCGATGATGCGATCGAGGATACAGCCTCACGGCTGTCTGCGACGATGACGTCCAGCTGGAAGACCTCGCGACGTCCCCACGTAAGCGCGGGATCAAAGCGAACGGCGCTTCATGCCAGCGGGGCGTGCTCGTCTGAAAGTCTTCGAGCTTTGCGCGAGGTCGGATTTGCCACCGGCTCGATGCACCCGCTGGTTTCCGTCAGCAACTCGATTCACGGCGCCGAGAGTCTGTGTTCGGCCTTCTTCTGCATCGAAGGCGATGCGCGCGCAAAACGGGTTGCTCGCTCGTTGGTAGCCCAGCTTGGCGGCGAAAGCTTTGCGATCAGTACCAAAGACAAGATCCTCTATCATGCCGCCGCTGTGATGGCGTCGGGCCACGTGACTGCGCTCTTTGATATTGCCACTGAGATGCTGACGCTATGCGGACTCACGCGCCATCAAGCCCGCACAGTGTTTCTGCCGTTGCTTAGGAGCACTTTGGAGAACCTGTATGCTTCGGATCCGGCGCGAGCGCTGACAGGGACCTTTGCTCGAGCCGACGCGGCCACTGTACGTCGCCATCTGCGAGTGCTTGGCGGGACAAAGTTGAACGACGCTAGAGCGGTGTATACGCTCCTTGGGCTACGATCCCTGGAACTGGCCAGGATCGCGGGCGCGCGCCCTGAGTTGCTGGATGAGATTGTGAGAATCCTGAGGGCTTCTAACGAGTCGTGACATATTTGCTGATGTTGGCAGCCAATCCATGATCATTAAATGTAGACGTCACCTCACGGGTCAGAACCATCCGCGTGAGCGGATGGGTTCTAGGGCAGCATTAGAGAGTTGCCTGCTGACATGATCGAGTCCGCACGGCAACCCGCCCGCTTACGCAGGCGGTTCTGACAGGCGTGCTCATCGTCTCGATCATGTGGGGTTCGCACTGAGGGAAACGCGGAGACCGCGCCGACCGCCAAGATTGGAAGTGACCTCGCTTGCACCTCTGCAACTATTGGCGTTAGAGTTTCCTTCATACCTTTGTATTCAGCCGCGAAAGGATTTTCGCCTGCTCGCTATGGAGAACGCACCAAGCGCAAGCTACAGCCTGACTCTGCGAATTAAGCTGGCCAGCCGCACCGGAACACTCGGGGAACTAACGACAGCCATCGGACGCGCCGGAGGAGACATAGGCGCAATCGATATCGTCAGCGTCACTCCCGACGCGGTGGTTCGCGATATCTCGGTCAACGCGCGCTCGAATGAGCACGGCGAACAAATCGTAGACGCTGTTCGCCACATAGACGGCGTCGAAGTCCTCAGCGTTTCCGACCGCACCTTCCTGATGCACATCGGTGGGAAGATCGAAGTCGTGTCGAAGACCCCACTGAAAACGCGAGACGATCTCTCGATGGCTTATACACCGGGTGTCGCGCGCGTCTGCGAGGCGATCCATCGCGATCCCGAAAAAGCGTTCGTTCTAACCATAAAGAAAAATACGGTTGCCATCGTGACTGACGGAACCGCCGTGCTCGGTCTTGGCGATATCGGTCCGGCGGCCGCGCTGCCTGTCATGGAAGGCAAGGCGATGCTCTTCAAAGAGTTTGCCGGAGTCGACGCCTTTCCCATCTGTCTTACAACCAAGGACCCTGACGAAATTGTGCGCACGGTTAAGAACATTGCGACGTCGTTCGGAGGAATCAATCTGGAAGATATTTCGGCGCCCCGTTGTTTCGAAATCGAGGACCGGCTCAAGGAAGAGCTCGATATCCCTGTTTTTCATGACGACCAGCACGGGACGGCGGTTGTGGTGCTCGCGGCCTTGATCAACGCTCTCAAGCTCGTTGGGAAAAAGATGGAGAACATTAAGGTCGTGGTCAATGGTGTCGGCGCGGCCGGAGTGGCGTGCTCGAAGATCATCATGGCTGCCGGAGTCAGGAACGTAATCGGCTGCGACCAGAACGGGGCGTTGTACGCCGGACGAACCGAACGCATGAACTGGGTCAAGGATTGGTATGCTCGCCACACAAATCCGAACCAGGAGAAGGGAACAGTCCACGACGTCTTGCAAGGGGCGGACGTCTTCATGGGGCTCTCAGCGCCCGGCGTAATAACGGCGGAAGACGTGAAGAAGATGGCAGAGAAACCAATCGTCTTCGCGATGGCCAACCCTACGCCCGAGATCATGCCGGAGGAAGCAGCGCCTTATGTTGCCGTGATGGCCACAGGACGCTCTGACTATCCGAACCAGATCAATAACGTGCTTTGCTTCCCCGGAATCTTTCGCGGCGCGCTCGCCTGCCGCGCCTCACAGATAAACGAAGAGATGAAGGTTGCCGCCGCCCACGCCATTGCGGGGATCATCACTGACACCGAGCTCATACCCGAGTACATCGTTCCCTCTGTGTTCGACAAGCGAGTCGCCGAGGCGGTTGCGCACGAGGTTGAAGAAGCGGCTTATCGAACCGGAGTGGCGCGGCGCGATCGGGCAGGAGTAGATGCGACGATTTGATGTAGCGAAATCGTAGCGCAAACTGTCAGTTTACGAGTTAGGACTGAATGAGCGCCGGGAGGCCCGAAAGCAACGAGGCGCCAACATGCCTCGCAAACTAACAGTTCGCGCTACTTCGCAACGACCGCGCGATCAACGGCACGATCCGCCTAGGGACGGCGATCGCTTCTTTGATGTGACGCGAGTTTGTGAAGTGTCCCGCGACGTAAATTCCCGGTACATTGGTCTCGAAAGTTTCCGGATCGTAGACCGGGACGTCGCACAACTTTCCCTTAACGATTTCGACGCCCGCCTGACGGAGCAGAGTTAAGTCCGCATCACTCCCAATCAGGATGAATACCGCGTGATTGGGAAACAGAAATGATTTGCCATCTTCCCGCTTGAGGCGGACGTTAGTCGCGGTGATCTCCTGTATCTGAGTGAAGAAGAAAAGTTCGAGGCGCTCCTGCTTGATCAACTCTTCGAGAGGCGTGCGGACCCAATGCTTGATGGCGTTCATCTTGGGGTCGTGGTTTTCCCAATCCGAACGCCAGATCGCAAACGTCGTGTACGCGCCTTCCTCTGCCAGAAAAAGCGCAGCCTCTGCCGCACTGTTTCCACCTCCGACTACCATTACACGTTGCTGTACGTAGGGATATGCCTCGGTGAATCGGTGATAAACGTTGGGAAGGTCTTCGCCCCGAGTGTTCAGCCGTCGAGGGTGCGCCATCGCCCCGATCGCAAAGAGAACTCGCGCCGCGATGTACTCGTCGCGCGTCGTCCGCACTCTGAATTCGCCGGACTCCAGGCGTTCGATCGAGGTAGCCTCTTCATCGGTGTTGATGCGCAGCTTCTGATCGAGCGCAAAGCGAACGTAATGTGAAAGCAGCTCCTCGCGGGTAGGCTTTTCTCGACAGGGCCTAAGCAAGCCTTCGCGCATTTCCAATTCGTTGGGAGTCGAGAACACCGTGTGGCCAATGGGATAGTGATAGACGGTATCGGCGATCAGTCCCTTTTCGATGACGAGATACGACAGCCCTTCGCGGGCCGCGGCATCCGCGGCGGACAGTCCGGCGGGTCCGGCGCCGATTATCAATAGCTCTAGTCGCTTCACACTCATTCTTATCTGCTTGGCCTTTGATTTCCATCATCGTCGCATGCGGTGGAGATGAATATCAACCTTGTGAGCAGGCGGCTGGAGTTCAACCTTTAGGTTGTCGTACCGCGCCGAAACGCAAGCTGAAGCTTGAACTCTAAACGCCGGAACTGGGACGAACTGCTCTTCCAATATCCTTTCACCGACTTCGCCGAAACATCCCCTTCAGATCATCCCGCACAGACCAGAGCAGGAACAATCCGATTACCCCAACGATACTGAATCGGAAGATCGTCTTTGCGTTCCATCCATTGGGAACGTCGCGCGCAATCCAGGCTCGTAGATTATTAATCTTTTGCCAGATCAGGTTTGCCGGCGAGCCTGACTGACCATCAGCCCAGAGAACGGTGAAGAGCAATACCAGGCCGAGAAGCGTCATTAGAAGGAGCCCGGCAACCAGCGCGGCTTTAAGCGCGCGCCACCAGGCAGGTGAACTCTTTTTTTTCTTTGCAGGTCTCGTTTGCGGCTCATATTCGACGCCCCCCGTCGGTTGTTGTTGGGGCTGGTCCTCTTTCTTCGACATGAGGTCGCCTAGCATCTTTACAGCTGCGTGGATTACTACGGTCACGGCGAAAGTGAGCAGGCCAAACTGCTGGATCCGTTGATTGAGAAAGAGTGTGCCACTGACGACCAAAAGAAACTCGAAGAGGTAAAGCAATTTCAGCCAATGGGCAAAAATCAAGTTTGGGATGCTGCCGGGGACCGCGACTTCGACCAATCCCCAGAACAACTGCATCACCCTGGTGACCCACACAACATATTTTCGATTGTAGCGTTGTTCGTCGGCGATACCTTCGAGCATGCTTCCAAAAACCCGGCTCGCGCGCGCAGCAGAACGTACAAGCGTTTTAGGGGGGAGGTCGTGTTCGAACTTGCTGGTAGCCGTAAAATCGTCCAATGGGTCCCGGCCTTTGAGCGTGATGAGTAGAAACTCGCGCAGCTTGGCCAGGTCTTGAGGGCCGCCTTTCAAACTATTCTCCAGATCGGTTAGAAACGTCTCGTTATTCGCGCCCGCACTCGGACTCTTCATCGACGTTGCAATCAGTGCCCGTAGTCCCGCTTTGTCTTGTGAGCTCAGCTCTTCGGCTATGATCGCTCGGCTGGCATCTTTGATTAGCTCCGCCTTGACCTCTTCAAGTTCAGCCGAAGGCTGCGCGGAGGAAAGCAGCGTAGTGATCAGTCGGTCAGCCGAATCAAGCCTGCCCCAAAGGATGTCGTTGGTGCGAAACTCTTCATCGAAGAAAGCCCCGAAGTTTGAGATAGAAGTGCCCGCGAGCTTCCGGCGTCTCAGCTCCTTGTCTTTCACCAGAAATCCCGCGTCTTCAGGACTGATACGAAAGATCTCCACCTCGTCGGTCTCTTCACCCACATTGGTGGAGAAGAGTATGGGATATGAGATCATGTCGTAGCGGTCAAAGTTCTCGTAGTAATAAAGCAGAGTCACGCGCACCACCTGCTCAGGAGTTGGCTGTGAGGGCGGCGTATCATCGACTTCCAGGATGCCTTTCCCGCTATAGGCCTTGTCGCCTTTTACTCGAGCCGAAACATCGTCCATCACCTTCTTCAATTCAGCGTTCAGTGCCTCGAGAAACCTATTAAAGTTTTGTCGCTTCCTCTCGAGGAGCCCGGTGGCTGCTGCTTCGCGATCTTTATCCGTGGGCTGGGAAAGGATGGCAAGGATGTCCGCCTGACCGATACCGATCGCCTCGACGGCCGCACCCAGGGGATTGCTCTGGCTCGAGTCCAGCGAATGATCTGTGACGCGAGCAAGGAATTCGTTTCGTTTGTCCTCGAGAGCTCCCAGGGCCCGACTTAGCTCGCGCTTCAGTTCCTGCAGGTAAGTACGAAACTCTTTGGCTCGGGCGGGAGATTCTCGGCAGATGTCCACATAACTACCCGGAGCAAAATTCGCTATATTCAGGATCTCTGCCGCGCGGTCGTCGAGGCATGAAAGCTCATCCACCTTTCGCAGGACGAGCCTGAGGCGCCGCAGTCTCCATCGAAGATCGTATTGGTAAAGAAACCAACTCTCTGAATATTTCGGCTGGCCCGGGCCCCATCCCTCTGAGGTCTGCTCATCTTTCGGATCTCTGGTTGCGTAGGGATCGTACTTCTCGGTTCGCCAGGCGCGGACAAGATAGCGGATGGCGAGAAATTCGTCCGTCTCGTCATCGAACCCCGCAGCGTTGGCGATGATCCTGACCAGTTCGTCGGTGGCCTCTGCCACACGCAGGCGCTGATAGCCGCCCCAACCGGACCCCATGCGCTCAATCATCTCCGGCAGTGTCTTCATGCCGAATTCGTAGGAGGTAAGCGGGCGCTCGTCATCGTCGTGTTTGATGGAGTCCTGTCCTGCGACCGCCTCGTGCTCTGCGTGCTTCTTCGCCCGGGCACGCTCGAGGCGCGCCATCTCATCTTTTTGCACTCCAAGAAGAATGCGATTCACCCGTTCGATCAGCCGATTGCGTTCGAGCACGCGCTCAAGGTCCTGGCGAATGAATTGATAACTTGGAAGTACGGAAACGGACAGCCAACCGTTCTGGATCGCATTCGGCGGGTGCGTTGGATCCAACGCGCGCTCGGGATGCTGAGGAACCGGCTCGATGTAAAGCAGCTTGCGATCGACGGGCAATTTGGTGTGACGGAAGGGAAGCTTTTCCAGCGCAAAACTGAACGGGCTGTTGTCCAGAACGCCTCCGTCACTGAAGGGCCGGTTTTCGAATCTTTCAGCGCGGTTGTCTCGGATGCGGTCTTTCTCTTCTCGATTTGCGGGCTTTGCGCCTCCCCCGTGCTGCAAATACTCTTCAAAGAAATGCCGCCAGCGTTTGTCGTCAGACCTGAAGTCCGGCGAATCCTTATATGCTTTGTGCCGATCGAGCACGCTGTTTATGTCGGAAAGTTTCATCGGCTCGAAGGGCGCGGGATGAGCGGAGGTGCATCGCGATGCGAAAGCCAGGAACGGATTGTTCTCCCGCTTGAAATCATTTTGGGTGGAATTGTAAGCGAAGTGGAACGCGGCTAGATGGCGGCGCTCGAAGGCGACGTTATCAGCGAGCCGCATCGCAACCACCTGGCCCCAAATATCGGTGGCGGTTGTGAAGAGATCGAGCGCTTCTACATAAGGTGATGGGCTGGGCGCAGTGTCTGTAATGGGCTTGCCCGTCTGCGCCTGGCGCGAAGGGTCGTCCATGCCTTCGAGAGCATCTAGCAGTTCGTAATACATCCGCCGGCTGTTGAGAATAGAACGCGGCGGCTTCTGCACCCCGATCTTGACGTCTTTGTCTGACTCTTTATCGTTGATTAGGACGCCAATGTCGCCTTCTTTGACCCACAGATTCCTGAGTGGACCCATGTCCTGACCATTTGCGAGAGCCTTGGCGAGAAAGACAGCATTGATTCCGCCGGCTGATGTTCCTGACAGCGTGTCGATGATAAAGCGAGTGCGGATCGTGGCAGCTTCTTTGGGGTCCGGTTCAATGCCGCGGCTGAGCATTTTACCGAGCCTGCGGTAGACGCGCTCTGAGCCGCTCAACGATTCGTCCGGGTGAAGCGGTTTGTTTTCGTCCTGCGGATCGGGCGCCGTCGCACGCACCAGCTTGAGCATCTCCTGGGCTACACCGTTCATATAGATGGCAAGCGAAGCACCGCCGTACATCACAACCGCGAAGCGTATCTCCTGCGTGAGGTCCATAAAGGACGGCGTTGGTTGAGCGGCTGACGAGTCGGCTGGCCGATCTGAAGGCGAGTCGACTGTCGGCGTGACGTCAGAAGTTATTGGTTGGCTGACGTTCGGTACGCTCGGTTCGACGGCAGAGGGAGAATCTTTTTTTGTCATCGGCATGTCCTTGGCGGCGTTGCGCGTGAGCCTGACTCGGCAGGAGCTTAGTTGGCCTGAACGCCGGGCCAAGCCGGTAGTTCGCCCGAGCCCTGATCGAAAAGAAGGAAACAAAATGGGCCAGAGTAAAGGAGAGCCCAGTATGGAGACGTCAAACGCGGAGCACGATAATGCCCGTGCGGAGTGATGTCAACGGCTATCTGATCCGTCGAACAGGTTCAATACTCGAGAGCGATTCGAGTGAGATAGTTTACAATCAAAGAGCACTAAACATTGCTTAAACAGGTCATACTATCGCAAGCAAACTTCATTGCAAATACTTCTTGACAAGCGTAAGGGGTTCGACTATCGTGCGCGCGTTCTCATGGTTCTTCACTTGCGCTGGCTGTCTCACTCATACTCAGCTCTTTCCTGCATAAGCCGCGGATAGAGATATCGTAACAACGGATTTGATCCTAAGCTTTCAATTGTGCATTCGTTCACTCTTTTCGATGTTGGCTGAAACGATATCGGCCTCCAAAAGCTAGCACACAAGCTTTCTCAAGCGATCGGCTGCCAGATTGGCACCGGCGTTGTCACACAAAAAGCAAAGACAGTTTTAAGGAGAAGCAGATATGCAATTGATAAATGAAAATCCGACTAAGCTCAAGTGCGCAGATGGGGAAGTCATCACCGTAAAGGTCGAACCGAACGATAGAGTGGCAGCCGTGAGATACGCCTTAAATGCACAGACTTGGGGCGGAGGCTCGTTCACCGCGAAGAAGGCTAATCCTCCGAAACCTCCAAATATCCAAACGATGTCGCTCGTGGTAGGGGTTATCTACGCGGGCGAGAGCGGCGGTGCCGCCAAGATTACGATTACTGGAAGTGGTGGTGGAACACCCTCGATTGTTCAAGTAGCCCAAGCTCCAAAAATCGAAGGGTTAGAAGAAGAGGCATCAGATATCGTTAACTATCGCATTTTCATTTAGGAGGAGAGACTAATGAAGACAAAAACCGGGTCTGTCCTGACCGCAGTCGTCGCGATACTTTGGAGCAGCTTCTCTGTCCCCGCTCAGCAGAGGCTCGCGTCTATATCTACTCGGACAGTTAGCACCACACCAAATCCTATCAGCATCGCCGATCTTTTGTTGGGCATACGTACTCTGGAGGCCGCTGTGCGGCGTTCCGACGGTTCAGTCGATGAGAGGCAGACGAGTTTTACTGCGCTTCAAGCTAAGCGCGTTCTTCTCTATGCCCTTTTGAGGAAGCGAGTCGGTTTCCTGCGAAGCTATCAAGAAACAGTTAAGTCGCCGGATGAGAGAATAGCGTTGGAGAAAGACATAGCGAATCGGCTCGGCGAGTTGCGAGAGTTGGAGCAGGGTATGCGTAGAGTTCTTGCGGATGAGCTTTCTGTTCCATCGCCGGTTCCCGCTACTGTGCCTGCTCCAGCCAGGCCCTTTCAGCAAACAGCGAATGGCCAGATCCGGGTGAAAGTGGAACAGCTCGTAAGTAACGTGGCCGCGGCTGGAACCGCTACGGCGAAAAGGAATGCAGCCGACTTGTGGGGGCTGAACGCCGATGTTGTGATGCTGGCAATGGCGACAAGGCCAAGCGGAAAGCTAATCGGAGATATTCAAGACATACGAGTTGATAAGCAAATTGGCGGCGGCTCCTCTAATGCGGGTTCCACTTCACTCGTGTCCAAAGGTGCCGGACCGGCTATCCTGGGTTTTGCCGTCGAGAATGGCGCATTGACACAAAGCGTCAGCAAGACGATTGTGACCTATAGAGGTAATTTGGTTGGAACGATTGAGGCCCTTCGAAATAAGGGTTTTATCGCAGCGTTTAGGGATGATAGCCCGGGCACCAAATTCCTCAGAAAGTTGTCGTACAGCTTTTCGTTCGATACGAGTCAGGGTAATCTGCCAGGTACCTTCACCGCGAATTCACAGCAACTCACGGGTTATTCCTTTCGATATGAGTTTCTCAATGATCGTGATCCCCGGGGTCGGAAATACCAACAACGCTGGAAGGACCTGGCTGACAAGGACTTCCAGCCAGTCTTGAATGCTATTGGAGCAGTGGCCCAAGACGACCCGGCAGGGCTACTCAATGCATGGAGCGACAAGGCCGCAGCTGCTATAGCTGCCAAGGGGACGAGAGAAGAAATCCGAAAAGAGATCCTTAGACAACTGGATGAAGAACTGCCGACCCTGGATCAACTGACCCCTGCTCAGCAGCAAGCGGTGACGCAGTTCCAAGCGCAGTACGAGAAATTCCTGACGAATAGAAAAACTTTGCGCGACGTGATTTCGAAAGGGGCACTCGTCACTCTCGAATTCACGGAGAATCGGCGAGCCGGAATGGTGGATATTTCCAATTTCAAGGTTATCGCAGAAGGCGATCTCCTGAATTTGTTCGGTGTGGGGAGCGGGCGCACAGAGCTTACTTACAATGGCTCAATGACGTTCTTCAACTCGCAACCTGGGCCAGGGATGAAACGACTGCGGGATTTTGATCATTCCCTGCAACTCGACTTTCCTTTCATTGTGCCAAATTTCGGCAGCTTCAACCTGAGCTTCGCAGGGCAATACAAGCGCATGATGGAAGACGAGAAAATGGGTACCACCGTAATGAATACGAAGGGAGATATTGCGGTCGGCCAGCTAAAGTTCACGTTCCCTGTCAAAGGTGGTTTCAAGATTCCCTTGTCTGTAACCTTTGCCAATCGCACTGAATTCGTAAAAGAGAAAGAGGTCAGAGGTAATATCGGGTTTACGTTCGATCTGGATTCGCTTTTCGCGAGATTCAAACCCTTTTAGGCATGCTGCGCCGCGAGTGCCTAATCGAGACTAGAATGCGGATTCAAGGCCCTGGCGACCTCCTCGTCATCAGGGCTTTCTCATGACCAGGGAGAGTTCACGTAGCTGCTCGTCGACTCCGTTGCTCCAGATATCTCTAACTCGTTGCGGGGTTGCTAACACGATCGTTATAATACCTCCGTTTAAACGCACAGCATCGAGAGAGGAAGTGAAGACGGTGGCGCCGAGTTCTTTGTGAAGACACTACGCAGCATCCTGCTTCCGCTTCCAACCGCATTTGACGAGACCGGTATTAGTGTCGCTGCGTTCCGATCTAACGTAGATACCTGGACTCAGGCCGCCATTGGCGGTTATGTGATGCTCGGCTCAACCGGTGAACGCGTACATCTTAGCGATCAGGAATGTGTCGAAGTAATCGAGGCCGCGCGCGAATGTGTCCCGAAGAATCTCACATTCATCGTAGGCGCCGGGCAGCAGAGCACTCGCGCCACCATCGATGAGGTAAAGCAATTCACGCAAGCGGGCGCCGATGCCGTGCTGGTCATCACGCCGCACTTTTATCGCGGGGATATGACGCAGGCTGTCCTCACCAAACATTACCTCACAGTCGCCGACGCTTCGCCTGTCCCCGTACTCCTCTATAGCGTGCCCCATCTCACAAACGTAATCATCGCGCCTGAGACGGTCGCAAACCTTAGCGAACATCCAAACATCATCGGAGTAAAAGACAGCTCAGGCGACATTCTCGCTCTGGCTGAGATGGTGAGGCTGGTCCCGAATGACTTTGCGGTACTGACGGGGAACGGCGCGGCGTTGTATCCTGCTCTTTGCGTCGGAGCGACCGGCGGCATCCTGGCAATCGGCTGCATCGCGCCGCGCCTGGCAGTCGCGATATTCGATGCGTTCCAGGCAGGCGAGCACGAACATGCGCGAGCGCTACAGCAGAAGTTGACGATCCTGACGCGCGGCGTCCTGGTGCGCTACGGCATTGGTGGTTTGAAGGCCGCTCTTGATATGCTTGGCTACGTCGGGGGCCACGTACGCGCGCCGCTTCAGGATGCGAGCGACGAAGCCAAGAACGAAATAGCAAAGGTTCTGAGAGCGACCGGGCTGTTGGAAAAAGAAGTCCAAAGTCCAAGGTCCGAGCGAGTCCAAAATCCAAAGTCCAAAGTCCAAGGTCAAAACTAGGGACTCGAGACTCCGGACTCGAGACTACAGACTTATTAGTTATGAGCACGATAGAAGCCGCATGTTATAGCACGCCCGAAGAGGCCGGACTGCGCGTAGAGACGCTGCCGTTCGAGCGCATCCCCCATCAAACGAAACTTTTCCTGGATTACCTTCGCGACCCTATCGCCTTGCGTCGTTTCTATCCTTCGGCCGTCCGTTTTCATCACGAGCTGGCCGAGCGCGCTCCCGAAGTTCTCGCCGCTTACAAAACCGACCGCACCGTACTTTGCGATGCGCTCGAGGCCATGAATAGAAGTTGGGGCGCCGGCGAGCCCACACTCAGCAACATCGCGCGACTGCGCGACGGCGATTGTCTGGCGGTCGTTTCCGGCCAGCAGGCTGGCCTTTTCACCGGTCCGCTCTACACAATCTACAAGGCCCTCTCGGCGGTCAAACTCGCGGGCTGTCTGACGCAACGCGGGACCGCGGCTGTTCCGGTCTTCTGGATCGCGACGGAAGATCATGATTTCGCAGAAGTCGCAGCGGCTGAGTTCATCGGATGTGATTGTCGCCTGGCGCGCGTGAGTGTTTCGCCGGCGATGCATCCGGACAACGTACCCGTGGGAAGCGTGCGCCTCGACGACTCGATCGAAGAGACAATCGAGCGCTTGCTGGAAGTGTTGCCGAGCACAGAATTCATACCGGAGGTCGAGACGCTGGTGCGCGAGTGCTGGAGGCCGTCGGCCGGCTACGGCGAAGCCTTCGCGCGGATGATGACAAAACTTCTTGGCGGCTACGGATTGATTCTTCTGGACCCTCTCGACCCAAGTCTAAAACGCCTGGCAGCACCTCTTTATTCCGAAGCTGCGCGCCGCGCGCCGGAGATCGCCTCAGCCATCGTGAAGCGTAGCAGCGAGCTGGTGGAAGTCGGCTATCATGCGCAGGTGGTCACATCGGAAAGCGCATTTCCGCTGTTCCTTCATTTGGAAGACGGCACTCGCCACGCCCTGGTGCGAGGTGAAGACGGACGCTATAAGATCAAAGAAGGACGCGAGCGGTATTCCGAAGTTGAACTAGCGGATCTGGCAGCGGCGGAACCCAGCAGGTTCAGTCCCAATGTCACACTGCGAGCAGTTGTGCAGGATTATCTGTTGCCAACAGTGGCTTATTTCGGCGGCGCGGCAGAGATCGCGTACTTCGCCCAGACCAATGAAGCCTATCGAATTCTCGGTCGACCCGCGACGCCAATCCTGCATCGCGCCAGCATGACCGTGGTTGAACGACGCACGTGGCGAACGCTCGAACGCTATGGACTAGGCCTGACTGATCTCTTCGAAGGACTGGACGCTGTGCTGGCGCGAGTTGTGGAGGAGCACCTTGGTTCCGAAACGGCTAAGTCTTTTGCTCGCTCCGAAGCATCAATCAATGCGGAACTCGATGGTCTGCGTGAACGACTGCGAGACGTGGACGCCACGCTCGCGGATGCGCTCGAAACCGGAAGGCGCAAGATCAATTATCAATTGGAAGGTCTACGCGCCCGCTTCCATCGTGCCCAACTGGGACGCGACCGCGCGGCGCATCGACAGCTTGAGCGCGCCTTTGCCGCTCTTTATCCGAACAAGACCTTGCAAGAGCGCCATATCAACGTCACAAGTCTTCTCGCGCGCCACGGGTCGTACATCATTAATTGGATTTACGATGCGATTAACCTGGGTTCTTCCGATCATCAGATAGTCTATTTGTAGGCGCTAGCGCCTGGTTTTGAGTTTCAAGTTTTGAGTTTGTCCTCGACGCCATTTTGGTTTTAGGGTCATGTGTTTGGTCCCTTGCGAGAGCTCAAGACCCCAAACCCAAAACTCGAAACTCAAAACTCAAAACTACCGCGCCATGTCCAAGATCCGCGTCCTCTCAGATCAACTAGCTAATCAGATCGCCGCAGGTGAGGTAGTCGAGCGTCCGGCTTCAGTAGCAAAAGAGCTGGTCGAAAACTCTATCGATGCCGGTTCGCGACGCGTGACCATTGACGTCGAGGCCGGCGGTCGCAGGCTCTTGAGAGTCACCGATGACGGGGCCGGCATGTCGCGCGATGACGCGGTGCTCGCTTTTGAACGGCACGCCACTTCGAAGATCAGCAGCGCCGCAGATCTAGCAGCCATCGCGACGCTCGGCTTTCGTGGGGAGGCGCTTGCCTCAATAGCCTCTGTCGCCCGCGTAGAACTGCTGACGAAAACAGACGAGACCATCGCGACGCGCGTTCTGATCGAAGGTGGTCGAATGCGCGACGTCAAGGATGCGGCCCATCCGCAGGGAACGACCATTACCGTTCGCGATTTGTTCTTCAATGTTCCCGCACGACGAAAGTTTCTGCGTTCGGAGGCGACCGAGAGCTTCCATCTGACGAACCTGGTGACGCACTACGCCCTGGCCCATCCCGAAATCTCTTTCACCTTGACGAACAACGGCCGCGAGACTCTTCGCGCGACTCCAGCAAGCGATTTGCGCGAGCGCGCATATCAGATCTTCGGCCCGGAGTTCCTGGAAAACCTTCTCGAGGTAGACGGTGGCCATCATCAAGTGGCCCGAGTGCGCGGCTATGTCTCGGCCCCGCGAGAGCGTCGTACCTCGCGGGACGCGCAGTACCTCTTCGTCAATGGACGTTTTGTACGCGACCGCCTGCTAGGCCGAGCGCTCTCAGACGGATATCGCTCGGTCCTTCCGCACGGCGTCTATCCCGCCGCTTTGCTCTTTCTCGAAATACCTTTGGAAGAAGTTGACGTCAATGTCCACCCGGCAAAAACGGAAGTGCGTTTTCGTCGCGCGGCCGCGGTAGCCGACGCCGTTCGCGAAGCCGTGCGAACAGCATTGGCCAGCGCGGGATTCACGCGACCTTCGGAACCATTCGCTGAAAATGATCAAGGCCGTTCGGAGAGCGGCGAGCGACCCGAATGGACACCGAATGAATATTCAGCCGTTGATTCGAGACAAGATTGGCCGCCAGTCGATGAGCAGTCAGAGGCGCTCTCGTCTCTTGAGAGCGAGCGTCGAGCGGCGTCGCTAACTCATCAAGCGTCGTTGCGCCAAGAGCGCATTGAATTTGGATTCGCGCCACCCGAACACGACACGCAGTTGCGAGAAGACGTGAATACGAGGCCGTTCGCGAAAGGTGTCGTTAGCGACCCCGCCATTTTAGTCAGACGGGATGACTCGGTAACTTCCGAAATGGGGGACGGGGATCCGTCGTTTCCTGCTTCCCAGCTCGACAACGGAATTTCCGACAATTCGCGACTGGCGGAACCCGTAAGCACGTCAGCACCTTCTCACGCTGAAGGTTTGCCTCCCCTCGTCTCCGCGGCCAAGGCGGTCCGCGAGGTGGCTCTCGAATCCATATCGACAAACATCCGTCCGCTGGGCCAGCTCGACGAGAGCTTTATCATAGCCACCGATGACGTAGGACTACTGCTGATCGACCAGCACGTTGCGCACGAGCGCATTCTTTTCGACAAGTATCGGGCATTGGAAGGTTCCCGCCAGGCGGAATCGCAGAATCTGCTGATACCGGAGACGTTCGATCTAACGCCTGCGCAGGCCTCTGCTTTTGATTCGGTTGCCCCTGAGCTGGAGCTCTATGGCTTTGGATTGATGCGGCTTTCAGGCAGGACGGTCGCGATCAAAGCGGTCCCTGCGGACTTACCGGCAGGTGAAGCTCGAAACATTCTCAGCGAAGTACTCGATACGATCGATTCCGAAAAGCGGGGCGCAGCACGCGCGACGATGCGCGACGAGATAGCTGCCTCGCTCGCCTGCCACGCCGCAATAAAGATCAATACACCGCTGGCAGCGGAAAAGATGCGGTGGTTAATCGATCGCCTGCTGTTAACGTCTTCGCCGACCACCTGCCCTCACGGTCGTCCTGTAATTCTGCGCCTGACCACGCGCGACATCGAAAAGGGTTTTCATCGAACTTGACGATGTTGCATCACTCAGCCAGGGGATTTAGGAAGAATTAAACGCAGAGGGCGCGGAGGACG
Source organism: Acidobacteriota bacterium (assembly GCA_032160165.1). GTDB lineage: Bacteria > Acidobacteriota > Blastocatellia > Pyrinomonadales > Pyrinomonadaceae > QHXM01. Next base: position 10,988 of record JAVHWA010000112.1, on the reverse strand, counting down.
CAGAGGAGAGAAAGAATTCTGAATTATGAATGTTGAATTGAAAGCAGTCTTCATCTTTCGTTTAATTCACAATTCAAAACTCAAAACTCAAAACTCAAAACTCAAAACTCATAATTCGGCCTCTGTGCTCTCTGTGTCCTCTGTGGTGATAACCCGCGTTTTAAAGCGAATCAAGCGTTCGCATCACCAGCCCTAAATCCGAAAGATCCGGGAGAAGCGCATCGGGCCCGCAGGCCAGCAGAGTATCGACGCTGTTCATTCGGCCGGTGGCCACTGCTACTGCCTTCGCCCCGAAGTGTCGAGCGCACGCGATGTCGTTCGGCGTGTCGCCGATGACAACAAACTGCGATGGGTTCAGGTCGAGGTTGAGTTGGGCGTTAATCCGACCAGCGGCGAGAGCAGGAAGGTCGTTGCGATCGTAAGATTCATCGCCGTACGCTCCTGGAAGGGTAAAGAACTCGGCGAGACCGAAGAGTTGAACCTTCAAATGAGCGGCCGGTTCGATATTTCCCGTCACGAGTGCATTCTTATATCGCGGGTGGGCCGCCGTCGCTTCCAAAGCTTCGCGGACACCTGGCAAGAGATGAAACAACTCTCCATCTGTCTGAGTTACGCGGTCCAGCTCCTGCATGTAACGCGTCTTAAGATCGGCTAACCGTTCGCGTATTCCCTCGCGTGTGAACCCTTCGTCACGCAGAGCTTCAATCACGATTTGCAGGTCCGTCATCCCCGATACCGTCATCTGCGGTAGGCGACCCGCCGTCCCAAAGACGCCCTCGAGCATCGGCACGGTGTAGTCTTTGAAGGCACCCACACGAGTTGAGCGTATGAGCGTACCGTCTATGTCCCAGAGAAGGACACGAAGGGATGAGGGATGAGGGCGGAGGGATCCAGAGAGGTTGGAGGGTGCGGGAGCAGGAGGCGGGAAGTACTGTTCCGTGGCAGCCTCCTGCGTCCTGCTCCTGCCTCCTGTCTCGGTTTCATCCCTCATCCCTTGGTTCATTCTCTATTCCACAACAGCTAAGACCTGGCCGGCGTTCACGGTCTCGCCTGCTACGACGTTGATGGATGCGATCTTGCCCGCCTTGGGGGACTTTAATTCGTTTTGCATCTTCATCGCCTCGACCACCACAATCCCTGCGCCGGCTTCGATCTCCGAGCCGGCTTCGACGAGCACGCGGACGACCTTGCCGGGCATCGGAGCGACAATCTCCGCCGCGGCGTCCGAATGAACCGATCGGCTGCCCCCGCCACGCAAACGTTTTGGGTCGGAGAGAACGACGGAATACGTCCGGTTGTTGGTGGTGACTTCGAGCGTTCCGGGTGTCGCATCAGCCCGGTGCACGCGGCACTCATGAACGCGTCCGTCAGTTAATAGAAGATAGACTCCATCGCGCAAAGCGCGCGCTTCGAGTTCGTACCGCCGCCCATCAACTTCGGCGGCTACTTGTGTACCCTGCTTGACGATTTGCAATTCAACCGTCTTACCTGAGATCTCCGCCGTTAGTTTCATTGTTCGTCATCTGATCCGGACAATTTCGAGGGACCATCGGGAGTCGGCGGACTACAGCACTCTGCCGCTCGACGAGCGTTCATCACTTCGCCGGTCTCCATGATGCCCTAGGGCTTCGGGAGTCATGCACTGCCGCCCGACCCGCAAGTCGCCATTGGCTCGCTGTATCTCCATCAGTTCGACCATTGGTTGACGGCCGCTGCGTTTGCATGAAATCAAGAGCGGCGGCTATCAATGCAATATCGCTCTGCTTCACACCCTCGGCGTCACCATCTGACGACCGCTTAGCGATGTCGCGCCGCTGGTTGAATCTCTCGATAAAGCTGGTGTCGAGGCGCGCTTCGATGAATTCCGGGTCGCGTATTATCTCCCGAAAGAAGGGAAGCGTTGTCTTGATTCCGCCGACCGCGTATTCGTCGAGCGCTCGGCGAAGACGGTCGATCGCTTCGGCTCGCGTACGACCCCAGGCGGCCAGCTTGGAGATCATCGGGTCATAGTAGATGGAGACCTCTGCGCCGCTTTCGACGCCTCCATCGTCTCGAATTCCTGGTCCTGCGGGCACGCGAAGATAGCTGATGCGTCCAGGCGAGGGAAGAAAGTTGTCTTCCGAGTTCTCAGCATAAACGCGGCATTCGATTGCATGACCGTGCCACTCGACATCGCTTTGTGTGAACGAGAGAGGCGCACCCGCGGCTACCTCTATCTGCTCGCGCACGAGATCGATTCCGGTGACCAACTCGGTCACCGGATGCTCGACCTGAAGACGAGTATTCATCTCAAGGAAATAGAATTCACGCGTGGTGCTCGACACCAGGAATTCGACCGTCCCGACGCCCGTGTATTGAACTGCGCTAGCGACTTTGATCGCGGCGGCGCCCATATGCTCGCGCAGTTCCGGAGCATCAATGGGCGAGGGACACTCCTCAATTACTTTCTGGTGACGACGCTGAATCGAACATTCGCGTTCTCCCAAGTGAACGAAATTGCCATAAGCGTCCGCCACGATCTGTATCTCTATGTGGCGAGGAAGTTCGACAGCTTTCTCAAGGTATATGTCTCCATTGCCGAAAGCTGCTTCCGCTTCTGATCTGGCTGTTTCGAATGCCGACTGCAACTCGGCCTCGGCTTCGACCAACCGCATGCCCTTACCGCCTCCGCCAGCCGAGGCTTTGAGCATCACGGGGTAACCGAATCGCGCGGCAGTGTCATGCGCTTCGTCGAGCGAGGCGAGAGGCGTGGTGGTACCGGGAACAACTGCCACACCGGCTTCGATGGCAACGGCTCGAGCGCTGGTTTTTGTTCCCATCGTCCTCATGGCTTCAACCGGAGGCCCGATGAAGGTCAGTCCAGCATCGCCGACCGCTTGTGCAAAGTCGGCGTTCTCGGCCAGAAAACCATATCCAGGATGAACAGCTTCTGCGCGGCCGCTTACGGCAGCTTCCACCACCCTGTCCATGCGGAGATAACTATCTACCGCTGGCGCTTCGCCAATATAGTAGGCGTCGTCAGCCAGACGGACGTGAAGAGAGTCTCGGTCTGCGTCCGAGTAGACGGCTATCGGCGAGACATTCAGATCGCGACAAGCGCGAATAATTCTGACAGCGATCTCGCCACGATTGGCAATGAGGATTTTGTGAAACATGAAAGCAGGTGTCGGGTATCGGGTGTCAGGTGCCGGAATCAGAAGCTGCTTATACCGGCCCCTGGCACCCGGCCCCCAACACCGTCTTCAAACTACTATAGAATTGCCTGGATGCTGAGGGTCGTAACGAATGGTCACGTAAGCGCCGGGGAAATAATCGGATTCTCGGAGTCGTTGGTCGGTACTGAGTAGTTGCGATGACTCGTATTCTACGCCGCTCACTTCATAGCTGAAGTAGATTTGCCGGACAGATCCCGATTCGTCATTGCCCGTATCCATAATCACGCCATCGGTGATTCGGCCTGACTGAAGCAAACGAGCGCGCCACTGCTCCAGCAAGTCAACTTTTTTCCTGCGAAACAAATTAGAGAGGGGCATGACGCTCGTATATTAGGGCTGGCGGGCGTCGTCGGCGGGCCGTAACTGTTCATCGGGATCGACAGGTTTTGAAATCACGCCATCGCGCACCATCCAGTCGTCCTCAGTTCCGAGTTTCTTGTCCTGACCTGGCAGCCGAAGTTCATATTTGGTGAAAGCCAATCCACCGCCCGGCGCATCATCGGTGGTGCGTAGCGTTGCGTCGCGAAGGGCGGCGCCGCGAAGTGTCCGGGGCTTTTTCTTTGGTAGTGATGCAAACTCGGCGCCCGGATTATATGCGCTGGAATCCAGGCCCGCGAGCGCTACAGCGATCGAACCATCATCATCCGGCAGAGCGCGTAGATCATCGAGCGAAGTAGGCAGGCTGCCGAACCTCGAGCGGTATTCGAGGAGCGCGAGCTGAATGGTGTATCCCTGGGCGCAGACTGCGGCGTCCGACCCGAGCTGACTCTGTCGCATACGTTCGGGAATGGTGATCCCGATAAAGGTTGCGATCAGGGTTCCCACCAGAGCAGTGGCGGCGAGGCCGCTGGTGGCAAAGCGGCCACCCGCAAAGCGTTTTGGATCGCGGCGAATACTCGCGCGGACCAGGGCTCCCGTCCACAATGTAAGTACGATCGCAGGCAGAGCAATCCATTTCAGCCGCCATGCAGCCGTCTCTGCCGCGGACACCACCGACCAGAAGCGAAATGAAACCGTTGGCGTTTGAAACAGGGCAACCAGCGTGGCAACCAGAAAGACTGCGAGGATGATGCCCCCGGACGTGCCGACAAAAAGGGCGCGGCCGTAGAATGGCAGCTCGCTCGCGGGCTTTGACAAGGGCGGACCGACCGCGCGAGCGCCGCACGAAGCGCAGCCGTCGCTTTGGAGATCGCCTTTAAATTTGAAGCCGCAGCATGGGCAGACTGTCAATGTGGTATTCCTCGAAACGTTTGGGGAGAAGCTTCGAAAGCAGCGGCTCCGTGAACCTAATGTGTCGCACCCGCGTTGTGAGCGAAATCACGCTCGGGCCGTCTTTCAGCTCCAGCATTTGATGCAGCCGCGCTCTTTTCGGCTGCCGAGCTTGTCAGCGCATCAGCTTTATTGACTTCGCGCCACGTGTGGTACATACGGTGAGCGAACGTCCAGTAAGATCCGACCGCGAGAATCCAAAGTACAGCCGGCATCCGGTTGAGAAATGGATTCGACGAGCCCGGATGCGTCGTCAGCGCTCCGATAATCAAAAGCACCACTCTCTCCGGACGGCGAAGAAAACCGACGTCGCACTTCGCAATGAGACTTTCAGCCCGCGCGCTGGTGTAGCTGACCATCACCGAGCCCATCAGCGCCGCACCCGTCAGAAAGACGTTGAGCGTCGAATGGTTTGGCGTATCGCGGGCGTAAAAGATCATCAATCCGATGAAAACAACCATGTCGGAGAGACGATCCAGCGAGGAGTCAAGAAACCCGCCGAAACGAGTTACGCGACCGGAGAGCCGCGCCACTTGCCCATCGAGCATGTCAAAAAGATTGGCGACTATCAGGATGATTCCGGCCCAGAAGAAATAGCCGAATCCGAAGAGCAGCCCGCAGCCGACGTTTATCGATACGCCGATGACGGTGAGAAGGTTCGGATTGATCCGACCTTGGGCCAGTCCACGCACTATCGCACTAATAATTCGCTGCGCGCCGCGTCCGATACTTGACCCAAACACTACTTATAGCCCTTCTCCTGCAGCCGAGATGAACGAGGCTCTTTCCGGGTGTCGGCAGAGTCCCCCTCAAACCTCGCATCATAGGGACGCAGTGAACGCGTTGTCAAGGTAAAGGCGCATTAATATGCGGGAAAATCGATGCAATATGGGGTTTCCATAGTCAGCTTTCGGCCGCGTCCGGCTGCTCGTCGTGAATAGTTGTCATGCGCTTGATTTCGAAGGTCCGCGCGCCCGCCGGCGTCCTCACCGTCACCTCGTCGCCTTCTTCTTTCCCCAACAGGCTCTTGCCCACCGGCGACATGGTCGAGATCAGCCCGGCCTGCGGGTCGCTTTCCTCCGGAGTTACCAGCCGATACGTCAACTGCTCGTCGCGTTCCGGATCGTAGAGGATAACTGTCGAACCGTATCCGACTCTGTCATGAGACACCTTGGAAATGTCGATCGAGGCCACTTCGCTGATGCGCTGTCGCAACTCAACTATCCGGGCTTTCACCATGTTCTGACGGTCGAGCGCGGCCCGATACTCGGCGTTTTCGCGCAAATCGCCAAATTCGAGCGCACGTTTGATCTCTTTTGGGAGGTGTACGCGAAGTTCTGTCTCCAGCCCGTCGAGTTCTGCCTGTAGTCGATTCTTGATGTCTTGGCTCACGTCTCCTCTTTCCCCCCGACAAAACCGGAGGCCGCTTCCGTGCGGGCGCAATCAAATCACAATCAAATGAAAATATCAGAAACCCGTGGTTAGTTATAACATTCCCCTCAGCATTACTAGGAATGTCTGACAACCCACCGCTGACGTATGTCAGTCTCGCCTATCTCCCGCGGCGACCGTTAAAGGCGTTGCCACGCTGTTCGTGTTGTGCTTGCCCAGATAGATAGTGGTTGATTTCTGAAGAGCTGTAAAACGACTTTCTGAGCAAGCTTTGAGCGTAGCGCTCTTGAGTTCTCTTTTAACGATCAGGGGGAATCGCGATGTCTAACCAGGAACCTAACTGTCGCAAACTTATTCTATTTGTGGATGATGATCCGAGCTTGCGGAACCTCGGTCGGATCAGCCTTGAGCGAGCCGGCTATGAGTTCGTGGGTGCGCCCGATGGAACCGAAGGTCTGCGGCGTGCCCGTGAACTCCATCCTGATCTGATTCTGCTCGATTATATGATGCCGGGCATCAGCGGGAAAGAAGTATTTGTCACGTTAGCCGGCAGCGACGATTCCAGATTGCGGGAAACGCCCGTCGTAATGCTGACTGCGAAGCATGATAACCACGACGAACAGCGCGAACTGCTCGAGCTGGGAATGGCGGCATACCTTTGCAAGCCCTTCGGCCATCGCGAGCTGCTAAACGTCATCGATAATGTACTGATCACCGCGAAGATCAAGGAACGCAACCGAGTTCTGGAGTGGGAAGCACGGCAGTCGTTCGTCGCTACCGTACGCGCGCTGATTACCTTGCTCTCGGTCAAGGACAACTATACCGGCGAACACTCAAACGTGACGGCGGATCTGGCTGAGGCGCTCGCGCGCCGAATGAATCTGACGGACACCGAGATCATGCACGTGAAGCTGGGCGCGCTGCTTCACGATGTGGGCAAGATAGGTGTGCCCGAGCTCGTCCTTTGTAAGGCATCGTGCCTGACACCGGAAGAGATGATTGTCATGCGACAGCATGTACATTACGGCGAACAGGCCCTGGCCGGCGTCCCTCACATGGAAACCGTTCGTTTGATAGTTAAGCATCACCACGAGTGGTGGAACGGTGGCGGATATCCCTCGGGCTTGAAAGGCCACGAGATTCCATTGAGCACGCGAATTGTCACGGTCACCGATGCTTATCACGCGATGACCTCCGACCGGCCATATCGCAGACGTCTAAGTGACGCAACTGCGATTGAGCGATTGCGCGCCGCCGGGGGAATACAATTCGATTCATACGTGGTGGAAAAGCTTGTGGAGAGCCTCGAGTCTCACAGCTCCGAACAGCCGCGAGCGTTAAACCTGCAGTTCCTGGAACGACTCCACCACGCTGCTTGAGCAAATACAAGCGAGCCACGACCGCCAGACGGCGGTCTCCTCCCTAAATCTGCGCGCCATTCGTTACGCGCCTCACTACTGGCGTAAATGGAATTGACTTGCCTCGCTCGCCGGCACACTTAGTTCCTGATCTTTACTTTTGCCTATATCCTTCCTAAGTTTGTTTGCATGAAAGAGCGCCATTGGAACATTGGTCGTCGTGTGCTGGTGTTCGGCGAACGAACGCTTGTGATGGGCGTGCTCAACGTCACGCCTGATAGCTTCAGCGACGGCGGTCAGTTTTTATCCCCGGAGCGTGCGATTGAGCGCGCTGCAGAGATGGTTAGCGAAGGCGCTGACATCATTGATATCGGCGGAGAATCCACACGCCCGGGCGCGGAGAGCGTTGCGATAGAAGAAGAGAAGCGCCGCGTCGTTCCCATCATCGAACGCCTGGCCGCGAACCTTACCGTTGCACTCTCCATCGATACGACGAAATCGGAAGTTGCGCGAGCCGCGGTCGCGGCCGGCGCGGAAATAATTAACGACGTTTCGGGCCTTCGATTCGACCCTGTGTTGGCGAATGTCGCGGCCGAGGCGGGCGCCGGCCTGGTCCTGATGCATTCCAGAGGAGACGCCCGCACGATGCACAGCCTCGAGCCTGTCGAGGATATTCTGACTGAGGTGGAAGAGAGCTTGCGTCTGAGTGTAAAAATAGCGACCGAGCGCGGCGTCGAGGGCGAAGCGTTGGCAGTTGATCCGGGCATCGGATTCAGCAAGAGTCATGGGCAGAATCTTGAGTTGCTCGCCCGACTCGACGCCTTCGCCCAATCGTTTCGAGAATTCCCGGTGCTCATCGGTACATCCCGCAAATCGTTTCTAGGTCGCATCCTGGATGGCGCCCCGGTCGAAGAGAGACTTCATGCAACAATGGCCACGGTGACCGCGGCTGTCCTGCAGGGAGCAAATATCGTTCGCGTGCACGACGTCAGGGCCGGCGTAGAGACTGTGCGCGTGGCAGATGCGATAAAGAGCGCGGCACGTTCCGAGCAGGTTGTTTGACACGTTCTATGGTTGATCCATATCATCTGCATTCGGTTCGTTCCCAGGCTCAGACCAAAGGCTACCTATGATTCCAACCAGGCGAATCCGTCGTCTTGCTGCACTTCTCGCCGTTCTAACTTTCGTATGTGGCTTTTCCGAGTGCTATAAGCCGGTAACGAAAAATCAACTCCCGACACACATTCGCACTATCGCTGTGCCGGCGTTCCAGAACCAGGCGCTGCGCTACAAAATCGAAACGCGATTCACTGAGGCGGTGATCAATGAGGTCGTCCGCCGCGGTCGTGGCCTCCGCGTGCAGGGCGAGAGCGAAGGCGCCGATGCGGTCATCGACGGCGTAATCAAGAGCTTCAATTTCTCCGGCGTGTTGCTTGACGAACGCGGGCGGGCGCGCATTTTCGAAGTAACGATCACGGCCTCGGTAACCGTGCGCGATCAGGTGGAAAATCGAATCATCTACGATAACCAGAATTACATCTTTCGCGGCGAGTTCGAATTCGCCAACGACCCGCGCTCCTTTTTCAACGAAGAAGACCCGGCAGTCCAGCGCATGGCGCGCAGTTTCGCTGAAGCCGTCGTCTCAACTCTCATCAACGGCTTCGGAGTAAATCAGGAGAAATGAGTAGACTCTCCAAGCAGGACCTGCATCGTGCCCTCAAACAGGGCGACATCAAACCGCTCTATCTTCTTTTTGGCGAGGAAACCTACCTCAGAGACCTGGCCGCGCGCACGATTGCAAACGCGAGTTTGGAACATACCGGTCTGCGTGAATTCAATGAAGATCGCATCAGTCTTGCTAAGACCGACTTGGGACATGCAATAGCCGCAGCGGAACAGCTTCCCATGATGTCGATTCGACGCGTGGTCGAGGTCCGGGACTTTTCAAAGCTTGGCGAGGCCGACGCCGAGGGACTGATGCGTTTCCTCACGCGGCCGGTCGAGTCCTCGGTGGTCATCTTCGTGGCGGATGATCTGGACAAACGGCGTAAGTTGACCAAGACGCTGATCGACACCTGCGCGACGATTGAATTTACGCGACTGACTGATGTCGAACTGGTGGAGTGGGCGAAAAAAAGGCTGAATGAACTAAAGGTTGAGACGGACCAAAGAACGCTGGGACAGATCGTCGCCTACGTCGGGAACGACGTCCGAACGCTCTCAAACGAGCTGGACAAGCTGGCAGTGGCTGCCATCGGGACCGGCCTCATCACCATGGAGTTGGTCGACGCACTGGTGGGGCGATCGCGTGAGCTCTCGAACTTCGAACTGACTGAGCACCTGGTTTCACGCAATCGCAAACGCGCGCTTCAGACGTTGCGCCGGTTGCTGGATGATGGGGCAGAGCCAGTGATGCTGATTGGCCTGATCGCCAGCAACTATCATCGACTCGCCCTTGCGGCGGAATTGATGGAGCGCGGGGCAACCAATCAGGAAGTCTATCGACAGGTAGGCATTTTCGGCAGGCGGGAGGAGTTTCTGGCGACTGCCCGCCGCAGCGATTCTCGGGGGTTGTTGCGTAGCATCGAACGGATCGCGGCGGCTGACCTGGCTATCAAGACCTCACGAGGCGGAGGCGGACCCCAGGGGTCACGTTTGCAACTGGAGTTTCTCGTCTCAGAACTCGCCGCCTGAGATGCCCGTCTCACAGCCTTCAGAATCCAAACGCTTTTATATCAGGCTCGATCCAACCGTTGCGTGCCTCGTCGGAATCCAGCCTCTCCCTGCTGTAGTAACTGAAGATCACAGTCGGTTCCTGACACTCACACAGGATCTCGTTTGCGAGGTCTATTGACGGGCGGGACACGTCGGCGCGGTCCAGCGCGGCGCGAACCAGCTTTATCCAGAACTGGGTGATCGTCTCGTTGTATTTACGGCCATCGACCCCGTAATGGGCCAAAAAACGATGCAGTCCGACACGCATCCGGGCGGTCGCTTCCTCGACCGTCAATTGGAAAAGATGAAGGTATGCAAACGCCACGGTTACGTGGGCTGGGTGATCAAACCGCTCGGCCGTAGTGGTGCACTTCTCAAAACCCGAAACTACGGCCCTTATCTCGTCGGCCGTTCGGTAGGCCTTCGTTGGCTCGCTCATCAGCGTTGCTCCTCTCACTAAGAATAGAAAAAGCGAGGCGGACCGAAATATCGATCCGCCTCGCTACTGAAATCAGTTATAAGGGTCCGGTTATTTGGCTCCGGCCTGGTTGACGCGCGTTGTAAGCCTCGATTTATATCGCGCAGCGGCGTTGCGATGAAGCACGCCTTTCTGCACGGCCTTGTCTATGGTCGAAACTGTGCTGGGAAGCAGCTCCTGCAGCGCTTTGGCGTCGCCGCTGGTAAGCGCGGTCCGCAACTTCTTGATGGAAGTTCGCAGACGCCCACGGTTGCTGCGATTATTATCACGGCGCTTCTCGTTCTGTCGCATACGCTTTTCGGCCGATTTATGATTTGGCATTGCTGAATCTCCGTCTCGTCACTTACGCTTTAATACTTAATTCCCAATAGACTCGATAGCCATTTTGTTGGCCATTAGGGCAAAGAGCGAAGTATAAGTGGGCGCTTACGGACTGTCAAGGCGCGCTCGCCATCAGGTTGCGCTTCGGCCCAAGGAGGGAATGAATTAACCGGATGGACAGGATAAGCAGGATGAAAGAACTTTCAGAAGGGTCCTTACTCTCTCGCTATCCTGTCCATC
>JAVHWA010000158.1:0-66321 GCA_032160165.1 Acidobacteriota bacterium | reverse complement strand
CGGGCGCCTTCACCTTTCGCGCGACCAAAGTGGGAAGTGATACCGCGCTTGCGCGGATCGTCGAGATGGTGCAGCAGGCGCAAAGCTCGAGACCTCCCATCGGGCGATTGGTTGACCTCATTTCGTCATACTTCGTGCCTGCAGTGATGATCCTCTCGATCCTGACATTCCTCGTTTGGTTCAACGTCGGACCTGAGCCGGTACTGAATCATGCGATCGTCACCATGGTCTCGGTGCTCGTCATTGCATGTCCATGCGCATTGGGGCTGGCGACACCGATCAGCCTCATGGTCGGCGTCGGCAAGGCCGCCGAACACGGAGTCCTGATACGCAACGGCGAAGCTCTGGAAAATGCTTCACGACTTACAACAATCGTGCTCGATAAGACCGGGACGCTCACAAGAGGCAAACCTGAACTTACGGAAGTCGTGCCACTCGACGATTTCGATGAACAGGAATTGTTGCGTCTGGCTGCCATCGCGGACCGTCGCAGCGAGCATCCTCTGGCGGAAGCGATTGTCGAGGGCGCGCTCGCTCGCGGAATAGAGCTTGGGGACCCGGAGGCGTTCAATGCGATTCCGGGATACGGCGTCGAGGCAACTGTCGATAGAAGGCGGGTTGCGGTAGGGAATCGAAAACTGATGGAGCGAGTAACTATCAGGCTCGATGCGATAGAGCAACTAATTACCCGACTGGCTGATAACGGCAAGACACCGATGTTCGTTGCCGTCGATGGTCGCCTGGCTGGAGTGATCGGCGTGGCAGACAAACTTAAGGATGACTCGATCGCCGCCGTCCGCTTACTCCGAGAAAGGGGAATCGAGGTGGTGATGATCACTGGGGATAACGAGCGCACCGCTCGGTCCATCGCGCGACAAGTCGGTATCGAGCGCGTGCTGGCGGAGGTTTTGCCGGAAGAGAAGGCCCGTCAGGTGGAACTTCTTCAGGCCGAAGGCAGGAACCTCAAAAGCCGGAGACGAGGGAATGCGTTTCTTGTCGGTATGGTGGGCGATGGCATAAATGACGCGCCCGCACTCGCCCAGGCTGACGTCGGGTTCGCGATCGGTACCGGCACGGACGTCGCGATCGAAGCGGCCGATGTTACCCTGGTTGGAGGGAGCCTTGGGGGAGTGGTGACCGCCATCGAGATCTCCAGGGCGACACTCCGTAACATCAAACAAAATCTCTTCGGTGCCTTTTTCTATAACGTGCTCGGCATTCCCATCGCCGCGGGCTTGCTCTATCCATTTTTCGGCGTACTGCTTTCGCCCATCATAGCCGGCGCAGCAATGGCAGCATCCTCGATAACAGTTGTCACCAACGCGAACCGGCTGCGGTTTTTCGAGCCTGCGCCGCTCGGCGAGTCAATCTCATGAACATCACACAGCTTATAGTTTCGCTCGCCGGACTCGGGATGATTGCGTGGATCATTTGGTATTTTTGGCTCTGGAAACGCGACGAGTTTATTGCTCGCGAAGCGCAGGATGGAATCCAGGAGGTCGATGTTACCGTCAAAGGCGGCTACCAGCCTGCCGCCATACGGGTGAAAGCCGGACGACCGTTGCGACTAAACTTTACGCGTCGGGAAGCGTCGCTCTGCGGTGAAGAAGTTGTATTGCCCGACTTCGGAAAGCGAGCGCACTTACCCGAAAACAAGACTGTGTCGATCGAGATCACGCCCCAAACGCCCGGCGAATATGGCTTCGCTTGCGGCATGAATATGTACAAGGGAAAGCTGATCGCAAGGTAGTCTGAACGACCGGCCGCAGCAGAAACTGGGGCGCTACGGATTACTCCAGCAGGCCTCACCCCGGATACACGGTTCCTGCTTCGACGAAACAAAGGGGATTCTCCCACTTGTCCTCTGCATAGAACGATCGCTCTCCCCAGGGCCGCACACTTATGGCGCCTCCTGAAACGCCATGAACATCGTCCGGCGAAAGACAGCCCAGCGCTTTCGCGCGTTTGAAAACCTTGTCCAGATCGTTGACCAGGAAATACAAGGCCTTGGCCGCGGGATGCGGTTTCCCGATCGCAGAGACGTCCACCACTTGCAATGTAACCGGACCGCAATCGAAGTAACACCGCGAACCCGCTTGCCTGCGACCTTCCAACCCGAACAACTTCCCGTAGAACTCCGCAGCCTGATTGAGATCTCCGACTTCGACATTAATGCGGAACAGCGCGGGAACATCCGGCGCGTTAGTCTCCTTCGCCCGCGTCGACCGTGGCTTCTTCGCCGAGTTTGCTTTCTTCGTGGCCTTTTTGGTAGTAGCCATCGCTTCCTCCGTAGTCATTGTCAATGAGGGTCCTTTGAAAACCATTCAAGCCAGTCGTGCACCAGTTGAAGGCGCCGCCGATCGATGTGGTAAACGCGGCTGCGACCCTCCTGAACGTGATACAGCAGCCCAGCCGCTTCTAATATCTGAATATGTCGCGTTGTGGTGGGCCACGCGTGCGCGAAAATACCTGCGATCGTGCCGGCGGTCATCGAACCGCCCTTGAAGTTCAGTGTCATCAGTATCCGGCGGCGCACCGGATGCGCGAGAGCAGTAAAGACCGCTTCGTATGCATCCATCCGTGCCTTCGGCTCGTGCTTCGCCATTCTTATCTTATTTAGCCTTCAGGCTAATCGTTGTCAAGTGAAATTTAGCGAGCAGGCTAAATATTTGGAGTTGGACCGAAGCAGTCGAGCAGGAGGCAGAATACGATGTGAGACGAGCGATTCAGGTTTTGGAAAGGAGAAGCGTTATTGTTGATCGTGTAAGCCTCAGGCCGGGTTGATGAGAAAACTATGATATGTGCCTCGCTTTGGCGCTTTGGAGACCCGCGGCTCGGCTTTCAGTCAGCGCTTACAATGCTCAGGAGGGACGCGGTACGAAACCGCCATGGGAGGGCGAGGTACACGGAGCACTTTTGAAGGCGCGTTTGATTTAACGGACCGCCATTTTCCCGGAGTGCCGTCGATGTTCGAAGGCGCAATCGCAAACGGAATAGAATCCTTCGTTAGCACGCTGATCCCGAAGAACTTCCGAAAGCTGACGCAGGCTGTATCAACATTCCTGGGAAGTCAGAGCTAAGTATCCCGCCGCGATCTTCCGCTTAAGACTGCTCCGCCAACAGCTCCTCCCATTCGGAATGAACGAAGCCCTGTTCGGGTTTGTCCACTCGCTCATATGTATGCGAACCGAAAAAGTCGCGCTGCGCCTGCGTCAGATTCAACGGAAGGTTTGGCGTTCGGTACATATCGAAGTAGTTCAGGCTGGCTGCCATGGCTAGGGCAGGCACCCCGCGCTGCATAGCTGCAGTAACGGCAAGCCGCCAATTCGGTTGCGCTTCCTCGACCCACGCCTTGAAAGCGGGATCAAGTAAGAGGTTCGGCAGGTCGGCCCGGCGCTGATAAGCCTGCTTGATCTTATCCAAAAAGACCGCGCGTATAATGCACCCACCCTTCCAGATACGCGACACCTCGCCCAGATTGATATTCCAGTTCCACTTCTCCGACCCGGCCCGAATCAGGTTCATGCCCTGTGCGTACGAACAGATCTTCGAGGCGTAAAGTGCGTCGTGAATCGCGTCGATCATCGCTCGTTTGTCGCCATCATATTTCACTGCGCCGGGCCCTTTGATTTCTTTGCCAGCTTCCACTCTCTCGGATTTCATAGACGAGAGGGTCCGCGCGATGATGGCCGCATCGATCGTCGGGATGACAACACCAAGATCAAGGGCGACCTGGCTGGTCCATTTTCCCGTGCCTTTCTGTCCCGCCCTGTCGAGCACTAAATTTACAAGCGGCTGACCCGTCTCCTTATCGCGTACGCGAAGAACTTTAGCGGTAATCTCGATAAGATAGGATTCGAGATCGCCTCGATTCCACTCGTCGAAGATATCTGCCATCTCGGTTGCTTCGAGCCCGAGCACGTTGCGCATCAGATCGTAGGACTCGGCGATCAGTTGCATGTCGCCATACTCGATGCCGTTGTGGACCATCTTGACGAAATGACCGGAACCGCCGGGACCAATGTAAGTCACGCACTTGCCATCACCCACGTCTGCGGCGATCGCTTCCCAAATCGGACGAATTTGTTCGTAGGCCTCCCGATCGCCACCGGGCATAAGGCTGGGTCCGAGAAGCGCGCCCTTTTCACCGCCCGATACACCCGAGCCGATGAAGTTCAAGCCCTCCGTCTTCAGAGCTGTTTCACGTCGATCGGTGTCAGGGAAGTAAGAATTTCCACCATCGATGATGATGTCTCCCTTCTCGAGGTAAGGCTTGACCTGATCGATGGTCCAGTCCACCGGGGCGCCGGCCTTCACCAACAAGATCAGCTTGCGCGGGCGCTCAAGTGCTTTGACGAATTCCTCTGGCGAGTGAGTGCCGATCACCTGCTTGCCTGCCGCGCGTGCGACAAAGTCATCGACCTTCTTGGTGTCGCGGTTAAAGACGGCAATGGGGTAGCCGCGGCTTTCGATATTCAACGCCAGGTTCTCGCCCATCACGGCGAGTCCGATCATGCCGATCTTGGCTGTCTTTGCAGTTCGTTCGGGTGTAGACATTAGGGTATCCTCACTTTTATGCTTCGTGCTTCGCAATCAACTCCCGAATGGCAGGCACAAGTGCGTGCGGCACCTCCATCACCGTCTGAGTTGAATCTTCGAAAGCAGCTTCGTCTTCGGCCACTGCTTCGGCTTCGGTTTGCTGCTCGTAGTGTGCGAGCACCTTCCGCACGCGTTCTTCATTCCATCCCGGTGGAAATCCCTGCTGTATCATCGCTTTCCTTTCCGACGCTGCCGCCCTCGATACGCGGTCAACGGCTTACCTGTTAACTCGTACGCGGTGATTACAAATATACTCTCTGGCTGGGGGTCTGGCACGTAGATAACCCGTAAGAACCTTCCAGCCCGAGTCTGACCGATGGCCACTCGAGAACCTTCCATAGCAAGGCGGTCTTCACTTGGTCGACGGATGACATCCTCGACCTCATCTTCCGTGACGCGATGGTCCTAGATATGCGGCTCGCCAGTTGCTGGATCTCGGTAGAAGCGAATATTCATTCACTGTTCCCATAGTATTCTGGTGGCGGCTAAGAGTGGGGATGATCGGACGCCGCGAAGAGGAAGAACTTCGCACCTAACGAGCAAGGTGAGACGCGGCTACCCGCACTCCCGTTCAACGACGTGTTAGGCCATGATCCCTTTTCGATTCAGAGCTTTCTCTTTTTGGATACTGCTATCTTCGACACTGCTTCTACGGCGAAAGGAGTTACCCGACGTGTTTCCATCAGCTTGCTCAAGTTGTTTTCTGATGTTTCCTACTAAGATAGTGTTGAGAACCAAGAATAACTCTTCATCCTTGTTAGAAAGGGCTAGCCTAGAAAAGTAATCGATTATCCGTAGAGCCTGAAGATCGTCATTGCCACGAACAGAGGGAGATACTAACTCAGTGCCTTGAAGAAAATACTGCCTCAAAAAGTATCGCTCCTGCTGCTGAGACTGTTTAAGACTTAGATAGAGAACCGCAGCTAATGTAAGCAAACCTACGATAGCTGTGAGATAGCCTCCGAAGAAATTCGCTTGCTGAATTAGGGCCTCAGGTAGAGTAACAATTGGCCCTTTTCTTATGGAAATGAGTGCAAGAATAAGCAGGCCAACGCCCAGAAGGATGAAACTCAGTATCAATAAATTGATACCCAATCGAGTCTTCGGAGCGTAGTAATGTTTGAGGTCACTCATTGTGTTAGGCGTAAAATAGCGGACTGACGCTGGAATAGACCGGCGCGGCATACGACCTCGAATACACACCAGTCCTTAATCAGAAGACGACCAGCGCCGTGTAGAATGGTTCAGTCTAACATGACCAAAGACGCGTATATACCATATTTGCCTTCTGAGATTACTAGTTTACCTCCGGCTTCACCGTAACGATCGGGAACGTACCTTCATCACTAAGAACCGTGCGCGACATACTTTCTCGACGGTTCTTGTGAGTCGACGGAAGGTCGTCTATTCTAAATCCCCAGATCGCTCCTGATCGACTCGACGATCTGAGCTGGGCTCAAAGAAACGTCGACGCGAACGTCGCCTTCCGGCTCCTCGAGCGTCTCGAACTGGCTCTCCAGCAACTCCGGATTCATAAAGTGCCCTCGTCGCTTGCTTAATCTGCGCTGGATCGTTTCGTAGTCGCCCTTTAGATAAACCAGCTTCACTCGTTCATCCACCAGTAGATACTCGCGATAGCTCTCCTTCAATGCGGAGCAGCCGAGAGCAGCATTCTCACCTCCATCAAGACACTCCCGAATTAACTTGTTGAGAGATTCGAGCCACGGTCGACGGTCCTCATCGTTCAATGGGATGCCGTCCTTCATCTTCTTTACGTTGGCCTGCGGGTGAAAGTCGTCGGCATCGTAGTAACGCCACTGAAGTTTTTCGGAAAGCAGTCGCCCAATGGTGGTTTTGCCGGAGCCGGTCACTCCCATCAGGACTATGACCATCGCCTCTCCTTATCCAAAAAGTTAACCCCATAGGGCTCAGAGGACACAGAGAAGAGGAAGAATGCTGAATGTTGAATCGAAGGAAGCTTTGGTCTTTCTCTAATTCAAAACTCAAAACTCAAAATTCATAACTCACTCGCTGTGTCCTCTGTGGTTAATTATCCTCACAGCAAACCACGTTCACGTAACAATCGTCGCCTCATCTCGCCCGCAATACTCGCGCAGCTTGATCACTTGTCTCGCGTACTCAATCAGCGGCTTGAGAACTTCCTCGACAGGGCTGTCGAAATCATTTTTCCGATATTGTTCTACGTAGATTCGGAGCGTAGCACCTTCGGTTCCCGTGCCGGAGAGGCGAAAGATAATGCGAGAGCCATCCTCCAAAATAATACGCAGGCCTTGATGACTACTTACACTGCCATCGACCGGATCCGCATAACTGAAATCGTCAGCGGTCGCCACTCGTGATTCACCGACCTGGATACTCGGTAACGAGAGAAGCTTCGATCTCAACTCGTCAACCATCCGCGTAGCAGCCTCGGACTGCAGGCCCTCGTAGTCGTGTCTCTGATAATAGCTTCGCCCGAATTGTCGCCAATGATCGCCAACAATCTCGGCTACGGATTTCCGCTCGCTCGCGAGGATCGACAGCCAACACAGTACCGCCCACAGTCCGTCCTTCTCGCGAATATGGTTCGAGCCGGTGCCGAAACTCTCCTCGCCGCACATCGTGCACAGTCCTGTGTCCATTAAGTTGCCAAAGAACTTCCATCCAGTCGGAGTTTCATAGCAATGAACATTCAACGCCGCCGCCACTCGGTCGACCGCCGAGCTCGTAGGCATTGAACGAGCAAGGCCCGCGAGTCCTTTTCGATATCCGGGAATCGACCGGGATGCGTGCTCAGCAATAATGGCCAGAGAGTCGCCGGGAGAAACGAAGAAGTTTCGGCCGAGGATCAGATTGCGATCGCCGTCCCCGTCACATGCCGCACCGAAATCCGGCGCGTCGTCTGAATTCAGCCGAGCCACCAGTTCAGCGGCATGGACCAGGTTTGGGTCCGGATGATGGCCGCCGAAATCTTCCAACGGCTGGCCGTTGATCACCGTACCCGGCCGCGCGCCCAGCCGCTCTTCCAGAATATGGAGGGCGTACGGCCCGGTCACCGCATTCATGGCGTCGAAACACATCCGAAAACCTGATGCGAAGAAGTCACTCAACGCCCTAAAGTCGAAGAGCTCCTCCATCAACGCCGTGTAATCAGCCAGCGAATCAATAACAGTCACCCGAGTGTTTCCCAGAAGGAAGTTGCCTTCATGGTTCAGATCAATATCCGAATGATCGAGCGTCAGGTACTGCGTCAGCCTAAGGGTCTCCTGGTAGATTTCGGTTGTCATCGCTTCCGGCGCGGGCCCGCCGTTCGCAATGTTGTACTTGATGCCGAAGTCGGCATCGATGCCGCCGGGGTTGTGGCTTGCCGATAGGACCAAGCCACCTGTCGCCTTACGGCGGCGGATCGTCGCCGATACTGCGGGTGTCGAGAGGACTCCACCGCGGCCGACGAGCACATTGCCAAACCCATTGGCTGCGGCCATGCGTAGAATAATCTGGGCGGCTTCCTTGTTATGGTACCTGCCGTCTCCTCCCACGACCAGAGTCTCGCCTTCCAGTTCTGCTTCACCGCGTTTTCGAAGAACGTTGAATACCGCCTGGACAAAATTCTCCAGGTAGTTCGGCTGCATGAAGACACGGGTCTTCTTTCGCAAGCCGGAAGTACCAGGCCGCTGGTCCTGGAAAGGTGCTGTCGGCACGGCTCTTACTATCGCGTTCTCCATCACTGCCTCAGGCTTGTCCATAGCCATTGTATGCCTTCAAGTTTAGTGCGCGACGAGCGTCGAAAGTTCTCGGACCCGGACGGCGAAACTTAAGTCGTTTTTGGATTGTATCGCATTCCCGGTTGAAACCTGGATTGATCGAGAGCGTTGATACGGGGGCTGTTTCATCTTTCATTCACACCTCGCTTCAGCGAGGTATTCCTCCCAGCTCACTCGAGAGATCAGCCCTTTCAACGGCTTTAAGAGCAAACCTTTGAAACGGTTTCGAAACTGAACGCGCTGCAGACCTACCTCGCTGAGGCGAGGTGTAAATGAGAGGGAGAAACGTAAAATTAACCGACTACTCCACACGCGAAGTGAGCTTGAACATCACACGCCCCCGCTCCGCCAGATTCACCCTCGGCCTGTGGTCGATTCGACCAATGCGCCTTCCTGATAGGCGAGAATCAATCTTTCCAGCGCCTTTATCCGCAGCCGGATCACTTCGCCATCTTCGGTGTCCCAGACCCTCCGCGGCCGTTCGTGTGCACGAACCACCGCGACCTTTGGCACAATGTCGGCGCCTACATTGATGGCCTCGCTGATCGATTTGAAATGATGAAGCTCGGCAATGGCGATACTCTCCGGCGCGAGGATCAGCGTGTATCCGCGATCGCCATAACCTTCTGAAAAAGCGCCGTCGATAGTTACCGCCCCTCCACCGCGCTTAACCGGCGCCTCGCCCTTTTCAACTTGCACCGGTACATGACCGTTGACGATTAGACCGTCATCACCTAAACCAAACTCCTTTGCCACCTTCCTGCAAAACGTCGGATCGTGAATCAGTTCGAAGTAGGGATTCTTCGCCTCAACATGAGTCCGCTTATCCTCGACGAAATACATCTCGAAGGTAGACATTCGGTCCTTCCCGAATAGCGGCGAGCGAGGCCCAGTCCATAGATACCACAGCCAGTCGGCATTCTCCCCGGCGGACGGCGCTCCTCCACGGAAAGATCGGCGAACAATCGAGTCGAGCGCGTCAAACAATTCACGCCCGGAACATGTCTTTCCGCCGACCTCAAGTGAGAGCTCTTCGCCAGCCGCGTTTACCGGCACGCACCCATGAAAGATCAAGGCAAGGTCTCGCCGCAGCCACATCGCGCCCCGATGTGCGACATACGTCATGTGTTGCCAGAGCCGCATGCTGGAAACAAACGACTCGCGCAGGCGATTCATGCAAACACGTTCCGCTTCGGACAGCACGTACGGGTCCGCGGGATCGACCGTAGGGAAATATGCGTCGCGCAACTTGTAACTTGATCCATCGATCTCCACTGTACCGGCCTGGTGGTCTATGCGATGGAGGAGTGCGCGTCCCTCCAGGTCCCACTCGGGGTGGCGTCGAATCGTTTCGCCTTCCAGCTTGAACTGGATAACCGCCGCGGCTTTCTGCATGCGCGCAAGCAATAATGCGTCGCGCAGTCCCGCCCGCTTTGGCTTGAACCGTTCGGCGGGATCGTCAGCGTACGCCTCGCGCGCAAGCAGCTCGAGAGGGGAGAGCGTAATGCCGTAGCCTTCTTCGAGCTGGAACAGCCTGCGGTAACGGAGTGAAATCCGCAAAACCGTAGCGATCAGGGCTTCGTGTCCCAGGCAAGCGCCCATCCAAAGAACATCATGATTGCCCCATGCGAGCGCGACATGCGGCTGGCGCATTAGATAATCGATGACCTTGTCGATGCGAGAGCCGCGATCGCCCAGATCGCCGGCGACTATCAACTCGGCGACGCACAGATTTCGCACCAGTCTTGAGATAAGGCGAACAGCAGTGAGGTCGCTTCCATACTCCGCAAGCGCGTCGATCATCTCGTCAACATATTCCGACCCGCGCCCGCTCTCGGGCTCGGCAAGCAGCTCCTCGCAAATCTCACGCGCCTCAGCCGGAAAAAGACTGGATACATATTCGCGTCGGTAGCTTCGCGCCAGGCCGCGCACGATCTCGAACTGGTAACGCAAAGTACGCCGCACCCACGCGCGCCGAAAGATCGGATCAGTTAGCAGTGGACGAAGCTGCTCTATGGTCTCGCGGGGATAATAAAGTACCGCCAGAAGCGTCCGCTGCTCGTCATCAGAAAGCCTTGCGCCGAAGAGCGAGGAGACCAGGGGACGTAGCGAGCCGGAAGCATTGTTGATCACATGGCGCAATTTTTTGTGCTCCCCATGCACATCGCTGACTACGTGGACTGTGGGTTTGGGAAGCGAGAGCGTGGCGCGCAGGACGGCCGCCTCCGCCAGAGCCGCGCCGGCGGTAGGGAAGCGGAACGCCAGATCACGTAGCGCCGCCATCTCCGTTATGTCGAATGAAACGGCCACAGTTATCATGCGGCACCTGCAGCGCCGCCCTTCTCTTGCTCGAATTTACTCTACTCACTTATAGGATTGCTCGTCGGCGGTCAAGCTTCTCGCGCATAAATGGCAAGGCCATGCCAAAAGGGGATCTCCGACTTTGAAGGTAGTGTGCGACAAACTTTCAGTTTGTCGCAGCACTGCGACAAGCTTAAGCTTGCCGGACATTGATCTGACTCACTACCGATAATCCGCTTGACGCTGAAGGCTGGGATAATTTACAGTCTACCCGTCTTAATCGGAAGTGATTTTCCTATTGAAATATTCAGTTCGTGGCGATTTAGGGTGACTTGCTCCACGTAAAAAACTGCTAAGGAACCGTACGGGATTGACTCTCGCGCGATTCGTTAGCGCGGGAGTTTTCTTTTTGTGCGGAGTACGAAATCCCTCATGGGGCAAAGGCGTGCTTAAGCATCAATCCGGCAGAAGATGAGCAACAAAAAAGAGCTCGACATAAGAACTCAACTTGTTCATGCGGGTGAACGCGCCGCGTGGCCGACGGGGCTGCCAGTCGCAACGCCGATCTACTCGTCCGCAACGTTTACCTACGATTCGATGGAGGAGATGGATGAGGTCTTTGTTGGAGAAAAGCAGGGCTTTATCTACACGCGATACGGTAACCCTACAACCGCGGCGCTTGAGGACGCGATTAACACACTTGAGCTGGGTCATGCGGCGTGTGCTTACTCCACCGGCATGGCCGCGATTCACGCAACGCTTCTGGCATGCGATCTCGCGCCGGGAGCCGTGGTTCTCGCCTCGCAAGATTTATACGGCGCGACCACGGGGCTGCTAAACAAAGTCTTCGGCGCGTTCGCCGTCAAGACCACCACTGTCGACTTTGCCGACCTCGATCTGGTCAGACAGACAGCTCGCGAGACTAAGCCGGTCGTCATCATCGCTGAAACGATTTCGAATCCGCTGCTCAAGGTCTGCGACATCGAGGCCTGCGCGACCATAGCCAGAGAAGTGGGCGCTCGTCTTATTATCGACAACACGTTCGCAACCCCCTACCTCTGCCAACCCTTGACGCATGGGGCCGACTTCGTCGTCCACAGCGCGACCAAATTTCTGGGCGGACACGCCGACGTCATGGGAGGTCTCGCCGTCGTCCGTGAAGCCGCAGACGTGACGGCGTTGATCAGCATTATGAAGCTCGTCGGCGGTGTTCTGGGTGTTTGGGAGGCGCATGAGATTTTGCGGGGCCTCAAGACGTTGGCAGTTCGGTTAGACCGACAGTGTGCCAACGCGCAGCGGCTCGCAGGGCATTTGAAAGATCACGCCGCGGTCGCCCGCGTGTACTATCCCGGCTTCGCCGGCGCCGAGACTGAGGAAAGGATAAAGCGGATCTTTCGTATTCCCAGCGCCGGCGCATTGGTCTCGCTCGAGCTCCGAGAGAACACCCGCGAGGCGGCGTTTCATTTCATGAACCGTTTGCGACTCTGCTTGCGGTCGACCAGCCTCGGCGATGTGTTTACAAGCGTGCTCCATCCGGCCACGGCTTCGCATCGAGATGTGTCACCGGCCCAACGACAAAAGTGGGGGATATCGGAGGGCTTGGTGCGCGTCTCTGTTGGAATCGAAGACGCGGAGGATATCATCGCCGACATGGAACAAGCGCTGGCGGCGGACTGATTCGGTCGGCGTGCGTGATCGGAGAGTATTTTACAGACGAGGGGATGGGAACTCAGTCATTGATTCGAATTCGAGACGAGCAAGTGGAAGCGATAAAACGCCAGGCGGAAGCTGAGTATCCCAACGAATGCTGCGGGCTTCTAATTGGTACGATCGCAGATGAGGGTCATACGCGCGTGGTTTCTGAGATCTACCCTGTGAAAAACTCGTGGGAAGGTTCGCAACGCGACCGGATGCTTATCGCGCCGCTCGACTATGCACGGGCCGAACGCGAATCCTTGAAGAAGGGGCTGGGTGTCGTAGGGGACTAT
This sequence comes from Acidobacteriota bacterium, assembly GCA_032160165.1. Taxonomy (GTDB): domain Bacteria; phylum Acidobacteriota; class Blastocatellia; order Pyrinomonadales; family Pyrinomonadaceae; genus QHXM01. Next base: position 53,669 of record JAVHWA010000158.1, on the reverse strand, counting down.
CACTCTCATCCGGACCACCCGGCGGTGCCCTCGACATTTGATCTGGAACACTCGCCCTGGCCAATGATGTCGTACATCGTTGTTTCTGTCCGGGACGGGCAGGCGGACGAAGTGCGATCATGGGAGATCGCCGAAGATCGATCGCAATTCTTCGAAGAAGAGATCGTGAAAGGAAGCTAGGACATGTCAGTAACCATTATCATTCCTACCGCCCTTCGGCAATACGCGGGAGGAGATTCGGAATTTCAAGCCGAGGCCGCCACCGCAGGAGAGGCGCTTGAACATCTGACAAGCCAAAACGCTGAGCTTCGCAAACATCTCTACAACGAGCAGGACCGTCTGCGGAACTTCGTTACGATATATCTAAATGATGAAGACATCCGCCAGTCCTCCGGGACCGATACCCCGGTTAAAGATGGCGATGTTCTAATGATTGTTCCGGCAATCGCCGGCGGCGCGTCAACAACGGAGCACCTTGCCGCGGCTGCGGTCGACGACGGGCTGCCGACACTTTCAAATGACGAGATCGCCCGGTACAGCCGGCACTTGATCATGCCGGAAGTTGGCATGAGCGGTCAGCGCAAATTGAAGGCAGCGCGGGTGCTGATGATCGGCACCGGCGGTTTGGGTGCCCCGCTTGGAATGTATCTGGCTGCCGCCGGCGTGGGAACGCTTGGACTTGTCGATTTTGATGTGGTCGACGAATCGAATCTGCAGCGGCAGATTATTCACGGCACAAAGGACGTGGGACGTGCGAAGATCGAGTCTGCACGCGACCGGCTCGCGGACATCAACCCATGCATTACGATTAATGCATTCAATACTAAGATCACAAGCGAGAATGCGCTCGAGCTTATCCGCGATTACGACATGGTGGTTGACGGGACCGACAACTTTCCTACGCGTTATCTGGTCAACGACGCCTGCGTGCTGACGGGTAAAGCCAATGTCTACGGCTCTATCTTTCGATTCGAAGGACAGGCCAGCGTCTTCTGGGCCAAACGCGGCGCATGCTATCGCTGTTTGTATCCTGAGCCGCCTCCGCCTGGCCTCGTCCCTTCCTGTGCGGAAGGCGGCGTACTCGGCGTGTTACCTGGCATCATCGGCGCAATCCAGGCGAACGAAACCATCAAGCTGATCCTCGGTGACGGCGAGCCACTAATCAATCGCTTGCTGCTTTTCGACGCATGGAAGTTGCGCTTTCGCGAGCTGAAAATAAGCAAGGACCCCGAGTGTCCTGTCTGCGGCGAGAATCCTACCATCAGGGAATTGATTGACTATGAGGAGTTCTGCGGTATCAGCCCCACCGAAGAACCCTTGAGGCAGGCTGGCGGTGCCGAGCCGATGGTTGAGATCACGGCTGCTGACTTAAAGAAGCGTCTCGATAAAGGGGAGAGCATACAGATCATCGACGTGCGAGAGCCGAACGAATTCGAGATCGCGCGCATTCCACAGACAAAGCTTATTCCGCTTGCTCAAGTCGTCGATCGCATGTCCGAGATTGAGAACGACAAAGAGACCGTTGTGCACTGCAAGGGCGGAGTCCGCAGCGCCAAGGCGATCGAGGCTTTGAAAGCTGCGGGTTATCGTGGGCAGCTTATTAACCTTAAGGGCGGGATCACCGCGTGGTCTAATGACGTCGATCCAAGCGTCCCCAAATACTAGATTAATCGCGAAGCTGCGAGTGATTCTTTTATGGTGAAACGAATAGGGGTATTGACGGGTGGGGGCGATGCGCCCGGCTTAAATCCCGCAGTAAAAGGGCTGGTCTATCGCGCCTCAGAGCACGAGATCGAAGTGGTCGGTATCTACGACGGATGGCGCGGCCTGCTGGATCCTCCCGCCGAGACCTTAACGCTCGATCGGAACATGGTCCGACGTTGGGACCGCGACGGAGGAACGAACCTCGGATCGTCGCGCAGCAATCCCTTCAAATCTACTGATCAGGATGGCGAACGGGTAGATCGCTCGAACGAGGTCATTGCCAACATCGATAGACTTAGACTCGAAGCGATCGTAGCCTGCGGGGGAGAAGACACACTCGGAGTGGCGGCCAGATTATCTGAAAGAGGGGTACCGGTCGTTGGAATTCCGAAGACAATCGACAAGGACCTGGCCGGAACCGACTACACTCTCGGCTTTGATACCGCATTGCGAAATGTTACCGAGGTGATCGAGCGCTCGCGCACGCCTGCGGGATCGCATGGCTGGGTGCAGGTGCTGGAAGTAATGGGAAGGCACGCGGGACATCTGGCTCTCTGGTCCGGCGTAGCAGGACAAGCCGATCTCGTATTGATCCCTGAATATCCTTTCAGATACGAGAAGATCTACCATCACTTAAGAGAACGGTTGGGAGAGACCGTGGGCTATCCGCGAGACTCCTCTCGCCCTCGATATTCGGTGATCGTTGTCGCGGAAGGTGCGTTTGCGGAAGACGGTGAACTGATCACAGTCGACGATCGCCATGACGCCTTCGGACACGCGCGCCTGGGAGGGATTGGCGAAGTGCTGGCTAAGCGGATCTCCAGCGAGACTCCGTACGAGGCGCGTTCGGCGATGCTGGGCCATCCGCAACGCGGAGGTGTACCGTCGCCGATTGACCGAATAATGGGAATGATCTTCGGCTCGCATGCAGCCGATGCAGTCTCCGAAGGCGAATTCGGAAGAATGGTTTCGGCCAAAGGTGTCGCACCCGCTTGCGACATCTCGCTGGTAGAAATCTCAACAGTGCTGGGGAAAATCAACACCGTGGATATCGAGCGCTACTATGACAAAGAGCGTTATCATCTAAAAGGCATCGGTATGTAGCGTCGGGGAGGAACGGCAGTGGCAAAAGGCGAACTGAAGGGAACTGCATTTCCGGCGAAGCTGCTTCGCGGTCGCGTCGCGATCGTGACCGGCGGTTCACGTGGCATTGGACGAGCGACTGTTCTGAGGCTGGCGGAAGCCGGTGCCAATGTGGTGGTCAACTACGTGAGTAACAAAGCAGCGGCCGAGGAAGTGTCGGCGCTAGCGCGTGAGTCAGGTGTCGAGGCGATTGCCGTGCGCGCCGATGTATCAAAAGTTCGAGACGCGTCTGCACTCATCAAAGCGACGATAAAGCGTTTCGCTCGCATCGATCTGCTGGTCGCCAACGCCGGAATTTGGGAAGGTGCTGCGATCGAGGAGATGTCGGAAGCGATGTGGGACCGGGTTATCGAGACGAACCTGAAGGGGACGTGGGCCCCTTGTCGCGCGGTGGTGCCAGTCATGAAGCGTCAGAAACAGGGAGCGATAATTATCGTTAGTTCGACTTCGGGCCAGCGCGGCGAAGCGGGCTATGCGAGTTATTCAGCATCCAAAGGCGGGCAGATAAGCTTCACCAAGACTCTCGCATCCGAGCTCGCTCCGGAAATACGAGTGAATGCGGTCGCGCCGGGATGGGTCGATACATCGATGAATGACGAAGTATTTGAGGACAGCGAGTTCATCAAGGGGATCATTAGCGGTATCCCGCTTCGACGTCTGGCGACGGCCGACGACGTCGCGAACTCGATTGTTTTCCTCGCCTCGGGCTGGGCGAAACACATCACCGGCGAGATTCTCAACGTCAATGGCGGTGCGGTTCTTTGCGGATAGCCCGGGGACGTCAGAGACAATCGAACAATGCCCAGTAAATCGAGCGCACCGCAGATAAAGATCCTATTCATTGATTTCTATACTGAATATGAGGGGAACGAGGAGTCCCTCATCAAAGAAACGCTGGAAGGCGAAGGATGGACTGTGATTCACGTCAGCAGCGTGGTCAACGACAAGGGCCTGCAGGTGCTCGAAGACAAGGAAGTCTTCGATTTGATCCTAATATACTGGTGGCCCGATGGGCGAAGCCTGAGGTTGCTGCTACACGCCCGCTCCATCCCGCATCGCAAGGGCGTGCCCGTTGTCATGCTCTATAGCCGATGGTTCCACGAAATTACTTTCGCCAGTTTCCGGGATCATGTGCTTGCGCAGGGAGCGGCCGCTTGTGTGGACAAGAACAAGACCTCTCTTACTAATCTCGCTCGCACAATTAGAGACGTATTGAAGATACCGATCGGGCAGACTCTTAAGCATCACTGGCTGGAGCGCGACATCAAGTTGAACCAGGGAGCCTCCGAAGAGGAGCTGGCCACTTTTGAAGCCACCCACAACGTTCGCCTGCCTGGGGACCTTCGCTCCTACTTCGCTGCAGCGAATGGCTTCGATGGTTCAGAGCACTGGATGGCCGATAGGGATTTAATAACTTTTCTCAGTCTGGATGAAGCAAAACCGGTGAGTCAAGTTCTTCCATTGGACATAAACGATAACTCCTATTTTGTATTCGCAGATTACAGTTTGTCAGCTCATTTTTACGCAATTCAACTATCGAGTGGCTTGGAGCACAGCGGTACTGTTGCTGTCTTCAATGGCGATGTTCCCATCAAGGTCGCCGACAGTTTTTCAGAGTTTGCGGAAGGGTATATGAAACACAAGAACAAACGGATGTTGTTCCCCGGGCCCGCGGCTTAGCCAGGGATTATGAGGCGTTCTTCGTGTGAGGTGCGGCGAAACGAACGGCGATTCGTTTATGGCAGGGAGCGAATGAAGGGTAAGAATATTCGATCAGGAACGACAAAGGAACGCCACCGGGCTGCGTTCCCCAAGCTGGGCGCTGGTGGCGGAATTCGCAGACTTATGCGTGCTGAGGGCCATCGTTCCGGAGGGCAAAGCGGTACTTTCCGCGCCGCGGTCTTCGGAATTAATGATGGTCTGGTTTCGAACTTGAGTCTCGTTATGGGTGTTGTTGGTGCGGGGACCGACTCGCGATTCGTGCTTTTGGCGGGAGTCGCCGGCCTATTGGCAGGAGCGTTCTCAATGGCGGCCGGCGAATATGTCTCGATGCGCGCTCAGCGTGATTTATTCGAGCACCAGATCTCTATTGAGCGTCGCGAGCTCGCCGAGGATCCACAGGGTGAACTGCGAGAACTTGAGTTGATCTACAGAAGCAAGGGCCTGCCGGATGATGCGGCTGAACAATTAGCGTCTCACATGATGTCCGATCCTGGTGTTGCCCTGGATACCCATGCGAGAGAGGAACTCGGGCTGGACCTGAACGAGCTGGGGTCGCCATGGGGCGCGGCGCTAAGTTCCTTCGTCGCGTTCATCGTTGGCGCCATTGTCCCTGTTCTCCCATACGTGCTGCTGCCCGGCCCGAATGCTTTCGCTATGAGTCTGGTGCTGAGCGGGCTCGCACTCTTAGGGGTGGGTGCTATGGTCTCGAGGTTTACCGGCCAGAGTTTATGGATTAGCGCCGTACGCATGCTACTCATCGGCTCTTTTGCCGCCGGCATAACGTACCTGGTTGGCAGGGTAGTGGGCGTTTCCGCGGGGCTCTAGCGTAAGAGTTATCATCAGGAGCGTAGTCGGCGGCGCGCTGTGTTTCCGGAGAAGGTCTATGGAACTCACTGCCATCACACCCGAGGGAGTAGGTGAAATTCCCGGGGCGTTCACGGCATCCGTGGCTGCGGAAATCATCACGGCTACTATGCAACTGTATAGGGCGGTAGGTTATGAGCTGCCCTGGATAGGCTATCTTGCATTTGAAGATGGTCTCTGTGTGGGCTCTTGTGGATTCAAGTCGGCGCCGAAGGAGAATCGAGTCGAGATCGCATACTTCACATTTCCGGGTCACGAGTCGAAAGGTGTCGCGACGCGGATGGCAGGAGAGCTGATTCGTCTGGCTTTCGACAACGAGCCCAACGTGATAGTCGCAGCGCAGACCTTGCCGGAAAGGAGCGCATCGACTTCCATTTTGACGAAGCTGGGCTTTTGCTTTGTCACTGCGCTCGAGCATCCAGAGGACGGCTTGGTTTGGGAGTGGCAGTTAAGTAATCCGGCAGATTCAGCGCGGCCCATGAGCGATCAGACGTCTTGGATGTGACGCCCCCTCTCGCAACGCATACGGCTATGAACGAGTCCAGCCGAAGTCCTGAACAAACCTCTCGAGCTGGAGGTGCGCGATGGTTCAGCTTCCGCATCGCACTCGCTCTGCTGGCACTCGGCGTCGTCTTCGCAGTGGTGTTCATCGGCGTGCCTCGCTGGGGACGAAGTCCGATCGCGAACACAAATGATGGTTACGCCGCCGTTCCGTTTCGCCCGAGAGTAGCCTATGAGGCATTAAACGTGAGCGTGAGCAATACCGAGACTGAGCCATATCTCGATACGCGCCTGATCGTTTATGTCGGAGCGGTCGTCTATAGCGCGCAGATCGGCACCATCCACCCCGGAGAGACGGTTACGCGATCACTGCGCAGTCTTACCAACCAGCAAGGTGATCGTTTTGATCCCGCAGCGCCACACAAGAGCGAGCTCGAAGTGCGGGCGCGCTTCGGAGGCTACGATGTCCACAAAGATTTTCCCGCCCCTCGATAGAAGACGGGCCGAAGCCGTAGAGCTGGTTTGAAAGTTGAGCGTGGAGCAGACACATGAAAGACGCATACAGGAATGGCGCCATTGGCGCATTGATGGACGAGTACGAGCGGGCAGCGGCGGAACTCCGAAGGTTGATTGAGCGCATCCCCGAAGATGATTTCGTGCGAGTTGTCGATTCCAAGACAACGGACGAGGACTGCCGTTCAGTGCAGACTATTATCTCTCACGTAGTAAGGGCCGCGTACGGCTATGCCGATTACATCAGGGAACAATTTTCCATGACCTCAACTCGGCCCCAGCCCAAACTTCTCTCTCGGGAAGAGTCGTTTGAACAATTCGACGCGTCACTCAAATACACCGTTCAGACGCTGGAAGGAAAGTGGGAAATGAGCTCGGATGAAATTTCGGCCACCGTTATCAAGACCAGATGGGGAGCCGTCTACGATGTCGAAGGGCTTCTGGAGCACGCCGTCATGCATATTCTCAGGCACCGACGCCAGATAGATAAATTTGCCTGGCGAGGATTGATAACATTAGCTCCTCAGGCAAACACGTCAGAACCACTCGGATGAGCGAAGACCGATGACGAGCACAACCAAGACAACTTTGAAGATCGCGGTCCTTCCAGGCGACGGCATAGGACCTGAAGTTATCGAGCAGACGTTGCGCGTGCTACGCAAGCTGGCGGAGGTTCGCGGGCTTGATCTGTCTTTCCGCGAGGCGTTGATTGGCGGGAGCGCGATCAAAGCGACCGGAGCGCCGTTGCCGCCAGCGACACTGGACGCGTGTTTGCAGAGTGACGCTGTTCTGTTGGGCGCCGTCGGTTCGCCCGAGTTCGATGCGCTCGCGCCTTCTTCGCGTCCTGAGGCGGGCTTGCTTGCACTTCGAAAAGCGCTGGGCGGGTTCGCGAACCTTCGGCCGGTCAAGGCGTACAAACCTATCATGGATTGCTCGCCGCTTCGACCCGATGTGATGGCAGGCGCGGACATGCTGATCGTTCGCGAGCTGTTGGGCGGTCTCTATTTTGGTGAACCAAGAGGACGGGTTAGCGAGGACGATTCGGCTTACAACACTATGCGTTACTCGGCCACGGAAGTTGAGCGTGTGGCCCGGGTCGCATTTGAAGCCGCACTGAAGCGACGAGGCAAGGTCGCGTCTATTGATAAAGCCAACGTGCTTGAGACGTCTCAGCTCTGGCGAGAGACAGTTATTCGCGTGGCAGTGGATTACCCGACAGTCAAGCTCGAGCATCTGTACGTCGACGCGTGCGCGATGCACCTGATGATGAATCCCCGCCGTTTCGATGTAGTCCTGACAGAGAATCTGTTTGGCGACATACTCTCAGATGAAGCAGCAGTCATCTCGGGCTCGCTCGGGATGCTCGCCTCGGCGACCGTCGGTGGGTATGTCGATTTATACGAGCCGGTCCACGGCTCGGCGCCAGATATCGCCGGCCAGGGACTCGCGAACCCTCTTGGAGCGATCTCCTCAGCGGCTATGCTGCTTCGATATTCAGCGAATCTCGAGCAGGAAGCAGATGACATCGAAGCAGCGATAAGCGTTGTTCTTGAGGAAGGCAATCGCACTCCGGACCTGAAGGACAACAAGGGTCACTACAACTGCGGGACCTTAGAGATGGGTTCGAAAGTTGTCGCAGCCCTCTCCGAAATCACAGAGCGCCGCCACGCCGGACCCGCAGGTTAGCCTCTACGACAATCCGCCGATCTTCTCCATGAATCGCTTCACGCGTTCACTATCTATCGGATTCGCCCAGTGACCATCGCGCTTAAATGACGAGCCGACGATGAAGCCGTCGGCAGCGCTGTTGAAGTCGACGATGTTCTCGATGTCGACTCCCGAGCCCAGAACGACCGGAAGCTGACAGCGAGCGCGCACGTCTTCGATGTCCGAACCGAGCGGAGGTGAACCCGTAGTCCCGCCCGTTACGATCACCGCGTCAGCTTTCATGAACTCAGCGGCCTCGGCGGTTACTCCTGGACCCATGTCCGAAGTTACTGCGTGAGAGGCGTGCTTCTTTTTGATATCGGCCCAGACATCAACGTTCTCTGCGCCTATCATTTTTCGATAGCGAAGCAACTCCGCCGCCGACGATTCGATCCAGCCTTCATCGGCGACATGCGCGAACACGTAGCCTTCTACGCGAACCATGTCGAGCCCTGCCGCATGTGCGGCAGCCAGCGCATCGCGATTCGCTCCCGCCAGTATCTGTATTCCGACGGGTAAGGCAGATTCATCTTTCACCGCCAAACCGATCGCCGTCATCGCGGCAACGATTTCCGGACCCACGCCGCCGCGCAGGTAGGGAGCGTCATGCATGTTCTCGATGATGATGCCGTTGACTCCACAGGATTTGTATCGCCGGGCCTCTTCGCGCGCGTGCTCGACCAGTTGAGAAACGCTCGCCCCGCCCGCGGGAGTTCCGGGCAAGGCGCCAACATGAATCACCGCGATGACGGGCTTGGGCGAGGGAAATATTGATGCAAACATAACTCTTGATTAAACTCTGATGAGACTAATCGCTCGTGCGCAAACTGACAGTTCGCTCTACATCAGGAGACGACGATGAGAAAAGCTTTGCTGGTAATCCTTTTAACGTGTCTTCTGCACTGCACGGCCGCTTCCCAAGCTCAGGTTCGGCCTGACACGCAATCAGCGAAACCAGGCTATCCCGCTCCGGTTGATGGAGACTTCATAATCCCTCGATTTCAATTTCAGAGCCGGGAAATGATGCCTGAGCTTAGACTTCATTACCTGACGATCGGCACGGCAAGGCGAGACAGCGCCGGCAACATTACAAACGCGGTGCTCATCATGCACGGTACCGGAGGGTCGGGCAACAATTTTCTATCAGAACAATTCGCCGGCGTGCTTTTCGGTGCGGGACAATTACTCGACGCTACCCGTTATTACATTATCCTTCCGGACGGAATCGGGCATGGCAAATCCAGTAAGCCGAGCGACGAGCTGCATGCGAAGTTCCCCCACTACACGTACGACGACATGGTCCGGGCCCAGCATCAACTGCTGACCGAGAAGCTGGGTATCGGCCACCTGCGTCTGGTAATGGGAACGTCCATGGGAGGGATGCAAAGTTGGGTGTGGGGAGAAACCTATCCCGACTTTATGGATGCACTCCTGCCCCTCGCGAGTTTGCCGGTTGAGATCGCAGGGCGCAATCGCGTCATGCGACGGATGATCATTGATGCGATTCAAAACGATCCCGCCTGGAACGGCGGCGAATATAAGAGCCAGCCGCAGCAGGGACTGACATCGGCTATCAACATCCTGCTGCTGATGGGTAGCAGCCCGTTGCAGTGGCAGAAGCAGGGGCCGACGCGCGACTCTGCGGACAAGTTTTATGAGGAGCGCGCGAAGGCCTCCATTTCGCGGACAGACGCGAATGATATGCTCTATCAATTCAGCGCCTCCAGAGAATACAATCCTTCCACAAAGTTGGAGGCGATACGGGCGCCGCTCGTGGCCATAAACTTCGCCGATGATTTGATCAACCCCCCGGAGTTGGGCTTAATGGAACGCGAGATCAAACGGGTCAAGGACGGTAGATACATACTGATTCCGATCAGCGACCAGACGCGGGGTCACGGCACCCACTCGCTGCCCAGGGTTTGGCAGCAACATCTCAAAGAACTTCTCCGACGGACCGAGCGCTGAATGCCGAAAGTTATGAAGACTCGCGTGAGGGCTACGATTTGACTTCAATGGTGAAGAGAGCTTTAACCTTACCTGTTCTCATCACGTTGCTCTCCACAGTCCTACTGTTGGGAGTAACGGAAGCATGTTCACAGCAACGCGGCGCTAGCCCTCAGACCCCTGGTGTGTCGACCGGTCAGGGAGCTTTTGGAGATTGGACCACAGACGCTCCGGGAGTACGTCGGCGCATCACAACGGCAGACTTACCGAAGCCTTACGCGACCCGTTCGGTCACGAACGGACCTCGACTGACGCAACGTCCGCCCAACGCGTGGCCGCAAGTGCCCAAAGGGTTTAAGGTCGAAGAGTTCCTGACAGGATTAACCAACCCTCGGCTTATCCGCACTGCACCCAATGGTGATCTGTTTGTTGCAGAGAGCATGGCAGGTTTGATTCGCGTGTTGCGGGTCGGGAAAGACCCAGGGAAAGCAGAGGTAAACGAAGTCTTCGCCGCCGGGCTAAAGAGACCGTTCGGCATCGCATTCTACCCACCCGGTCCTAACCCGCAATATATTTACATCGGCAACACGGACGCAGTCGTACGCTTCCCGTATCGAAACGGTGACCTCAAAGCCCGTGGCCCGGCTGAAGTGATGGTTGCAAATATTCCCGGCTGGGGGACGCTGACGGGCGGCGGGCATTGGACGCGCGACGTCGCGTTCGCCGTCGATGGAAAGAAGATGTATGTCTCAGTCGGCTCGCGCTCAAACGTTTTCGAAGATGCGACAACTAATGAAGAACATAGAGCGGCAATCCATGAGTACAATCCTGACGGCTCGGGCTTTCGCATTTACGCGTCGGGAATTCGGAACGCAGTGGGCATTGCCATACATCCGCAGACGGGACAGCTGTGGGCTTCGGTCAACGAGCGAGACGGCCTGGGCGATGACCTTGTCCCTGACTACATCACCAGAGTTAAAGAAGATGGGTTCTACGGCTGGCCCTGGTACTACATCGGGCCAAATCAGGATCCCCGTCACGCCGGAGCGCATCCTGAACTCCGCAACGCGGTGCTCGTGCCGGACGTTCTACTGCAGTCGCATTCGGCCTCGCTGCAAATGACTTTCTACGTCGGCAGTATGTTTCCGTACGAGTTTGTTAACGATGGATTTGCCGCCGAACACGGATCATGGAACCGAGAGAAGCGAACGGGCTACAAGGTGATTCGTGTGCCTTTAAAAAACGGCGCGCCTACGGGCGAGTACGAAGATTTCATGACTGGCTTTGTCACAGCCGATGGAGACGTTTGGGGTCGCCCTGTGGGAGTGACCGTCGGCAAAGACGGTTCGCTCTTCGTAACTGATGATGGCTCCAATACGATTTGGCGCGTGTCGTCTACAGGCAAATAAGGAATCGTGTATTGGCTTGAGTGATCGGAGTGAGGCAACCGCTAGAAGGAGCAGCGATGAGCAGCGATACGATAACCATTACGGACAATCGAACGGGAAAGCAGTATGAGGTCCCGATCGAGCACGGCACCATCAAGGCCATGGACCTGCGTCAGATCAAGGTTGCGGACGACGACTTTGGGCTGATGACATACGATCCGGCTTTCATGAACACCGCATCCTGTAAGAGTCGCATTACGTTCATCGACGGCGACAAAGGCATTCTGGAATATCGAGGCTACCCGATCGATCAGTTAGCTGAACAGAGTAGCTACCTCGAAGTCGCTTACCTCTTGCTTCACGGCGAGCTTCCCGGCGCGGAGCAGCTGAAGGATTGGACCTGGCAAATAACCCACCACACGTTCATCAACGAGAGCATAAAGAAAGTGATGGACGGCTTTCACTACAATGCTCATCCGATGGGGATGTTCGAGAGTACGATCGCCGCGCTCTCGACCTTTTATCCGGATGCGAAAGAGATCTTCGATTCTCCGTGCCGTCAAAAACAAATCTACCGACTGATTGCCAAGGTGCCGACCATCGCGGCGTTTGCCTATCGGCATCGGATTGGAATGCAGTATTCGTATCCCGACAACGATCTCAGCTATGCCGGCAACTTCCTCAACATGATGTTTAAGACGACGGAGTTGAAGTACGAGCCGAACGCTGTCCTCGAACGCGCACTCAATGTGCTCTTTATCCTGCACGCCGACCACGAACAGAATTGCTCGACCAATACGATGCGAAGCATAGGGAGCGCGCACACCGACGCCTTCTCCGCCATCGCGGGTGCGGCTGCGGCGCTCTATGGGCCGTTGCATGGTGGCGCGAACGAAGCTGTGCTGAAAATGCTGAACGAGATCGGGTCAGTGGTCAAAGTACCAGAGTACGTCAAACGCGTTAAGGACGGAGAGTTTCGGCTGATGGGCTTCGGACATCGTGTCTACAAAAACTATGACCCGCGCGCGCAAATCATCAAGAAGGTGGCTTACGAAGTATTTGAGATCACCGGCAAAGACCCGCTGCTCGATATTGCCCTTGAGCTGGAACGTATAGCACTCGAGGATGAATACTTCGTCAAGCGCAAGCTGTATCCCAACGTCGACTTCTATTCCGGGATCATTTATCAGGCGCTGAAATTCCCGGTAGATATGTTTCCGGTGCTGTTCGCCATTCCGCGTACATCGGGCTGGCTGGCACAGTGGGTGGAAATGTTGCAGGACACGGATCAGAAGATCGCGCGGCCACGCCAGGTCTATCTTGGGTATAGAAGCCGAGATTATGTCCCGATCGAGCAACGGTGAAGGGAGTACTGCTCAAGCAAGGTCCGAGGTCCAAAGTCCAAAGTCTGTTCAATGTTCAAAGTTCGACCTTCAACGTTCGATACCGAAGCGCACATTTGATTTTGACGGGACAGCTTCAGTGGCGAACTTTGGACCTTAGACCATGGATCTTGGACCCGAAGGGGGACGCCTAATGTTCAAAGCGCAAACTGACAGTTTGCGCTACTTTGCACGCTTTGGTAGAATCTCACTTCCTGATTTTCGGCCGTGTTGTATGCGGTCATTACGTGGAAAGCACGTGTTGGATTCAACTTTTTGATAGGAAGCTCCAGAAGACCTTCGCATGAATCGAACGTTTACGCGATTCTGAACTTAATAGCCGAACCTGCTTCAAACAGCGGGCTCGCGGCGAAGGCGCTCCTATCGAATCCGATCTGATTAGTAAACAGTGAATCGTAAGTCGTGAATCGTTTAGGGGCGCCGTCCTTCGCCTCTTCGGCTAACTTGTGAATCATTAATAGACGCGACCCGTCTATTCACGATTTACTATTTACGATTTACCAGACAGCAATGAGTGATATAAACGTTCAATTAGGTGACGGCGCGGCTGCGCAAGTGCCGACTTCGTCGACAGTGGCGGACGCCCTCAAGCGGCTCGATCGCGACGTGGCGAAGCAGGCCCTGGCGGCGCGCGTCAACGGGCGCGAGGTCGACCTCGCTTTCACTCTTAATGAACAGGCCAACGGCGAAGCTGTAAGACTCGAGCCGGTACTGCCTCAAACGCTCGAAGGGCTGGACGTGCTTCGCCATTCGACCGCACACCTTCTGGCGGCTGCGGTGCTCGATCTGTTCCCCGGAACAAAGCTGGGCATTGGGCCGTCGCTGCTTGAAGACCCGCGCTACGGTTTCTTCTACGATGTGATCGCGCCGCGCCAACTGACAGACGAGGACCTGCCCGTAATCGAGAAGAAGATGCGGGATATAGCGAAGCGCAACCTCGCATATCGCCGCGACGAGATTTCCAAGGGAACTGCGCTGCAGCTCTTCAAAGAACGCGACGAGCCGCTAAAGTGCGAACTGATTGACGAGAAGGCAGGCGATGTGGTCAGCGTCTACTATATCGACGGTTCGCCCTTCCTGGATTTCTGTCTTGGCCCGCACGTGCCGAACACAAACAGGCTGCGCTCATTCAAGCTGCTGAGCCTCGCCGGGGCCTATTGGAAAGGCGATGCCGAGCGACAGCAGATGCAGCGGATCTATGGGACAGCATTCTTTTCGCAGGAAGAGCTGGATGCCTGGATAAAGCAGCGGGCCGAAGCCGAAAAGCGCGATCATCGGCGGTTGGGCCGCGAGCTCGATCTCTTTTCAATTCAGGAACAGTACGGACAGGGCCTGGTCTTCTGGCATCCCAAGGGAGCAGTCGTCCGCAAGCAGATGGAAGATTATCTGTACGAGGAACTGGTCAAGCGGGATTACAGCCAGGTCTACACTCCGCATATCGCACGTCGAGAGCTTTGGCAATTGAGTGGACACGAGCAGAATTATGGCGACTCGATGTTCGCCCCGACCAAGCTGGAAGAGACTGAGTTTCGGCTGAAGCCGATGAACTGTCCCTTCCACATAGGGATCTTCAAGTCGCAGCAGAGGTCTTATCGCGATCTGCCTCAGCGTTACGGTGAAATGGGAACCGTATACCGCGCGGAACTCTCGGGCACACTTCATGGGTTGATGCGGGTGCGTGGCTTTACGGTTGATGACGCTCATCTCTTCTGCACGCCTGATCAGATTCCCGCTGAAATACGCGATTGCATTGATTTCGTCATCGAGGTGTTCGGCACCTTCGGCTTCAACAAAGTGAAGTTCGAGCTTTCCGTCAAAGGCAACGACACCAGCAAACAATATCTGGGGAATGAAGAGGACTGGCTCAAGACGGAAACCGCACTCGCAGAAGCCCTGGACGAACGCGGGGTCGATTACCAACGCATGGAGGGCGAAGCGGCGTTCTATGGACCAAAGATCGATTTCAAAATTGAAGATGCAATCGGTAGACTATGGCAGCTTGGGACCATCCAGTGGGACTTCAACATGCCGGAACGGTTTGAACTGGAATACATAGGCGAGGATAACAGGCCGCATCGGCCGGTGATGGTCCACCGCGCATTGTTCGGCTCGATCGAACGCTTCTTCGGTGTCCTTATCGAGCACTATGCCGGCGCGTTTCCCCTGTGGCTGGCGCCGGTGCAGGTTGCCGTGCTGCCGATCACCGATCGGGTCAACGACTACGCGCAGAATGTGGCAAAGCAACTTCGCGGAGCCGGAATGCGAGTAGAAACTAACTTGCGTGGCGAAAAGATCGGGGCAAAGATCCGCGATGCTCAGATGCAAAAGATTCCTTTCATGCTGGTACTCGGCGACCGCGAAATGGAAGATGGCAAAGTCGCGGTGCGGGATAGAACGAAGGGGGACATCGGAGTGATGTCGCTGGATGAGTTTACTGAGATGGCGCGCGAGCTGGTAAGGACGCGTGCAATTACAAATGACGTCCAAAGTCCAAGGTCCCACGTCCAAAGTTAGTTCTCGACTTTGGACCTTAGGCATTGGACCTTGGACCATTACGTTGGAGGTGCAGAAATAGCTACAGGCTTTCGAGGTCGCGGGCAGCGTCCAGACAATCGTCGCGCCCCCGCGGTACGCATTAACGATAGAATTCGCGTACCTGAAGTCCGCGTGATTGGCGATGACGGCGAGCAACTCGGTGTCATGGACACGCGCGATGCTGTGCGAAAGGCACGTGAGCAGGGACTGGATTTGGTTGAAGTCGCCGCCAACGCCGAGCCGCCCGTATGTCGAATCATTGATTTCGGCAAGTTCCAGTACGAAGCGAAGAAGAAGGCGAACGAGGCGAAAAAGAAGCAGGTCACGATCACCGTCAAAGAAGTCAAATTCCGGCCGGGTACGGATGAACATGACTATGACTATCGGATGAAGCGCTCTCGCGAATGGCTGCAGGAAGGCGACAAGGTCAAAGCCACGATCTGGTTTCGCGGCCGCGAGATGACGCACAGGGAACTGGGCGCGCGCATCCTGGAAAAGCTTGAAGGCGATCTGGCCGACGTTGGGGAGGTAGAGGCCCGCCCGCGCATGGAAGGGAACCAGATGTTCATCATCTTCGGTCCGAAACGCCATAAGAGCGCCGCGAAATCTGAAGGAGCGAAGCCTCAAAGCCCGAAGCCCGAAGGTCCCAAGGTCGAACAACCGGCTGCGCCCGCTCCTACGCCGGAAGAGCAGCAAACGAGTTGATTGATTCGCAATTATTGATGTTTGATTGGAAAAGGAGAGCGGTTACTCTCCATCCAATCGAAAATCAAAAATCTAAAATGGCGAATCTTTTTGGAGAGCAATCATGCCTAAATTAAAAACACATAAGGGTGCGGCCAAGCGGTTTCGCTTGACTGCCACCGGGAAGATCAAGCGCGGACATTCCCATGCGCGCCACATTCTGACGAAGAAGACCAATAAGCGTAAGCGCCAGCTGGACATTGACGGGCTAGTCTCTGATGGAGACCAGAAGCGTGTCGAACGGATGCTGCCTTATGGGCGCGATTGAATCATTGAGAGATTGATTCATTGAATCATTTGAAAACTGCTTCAATGATTCAATGACAAAATGAATCAATGATCAAATTGGTAGTGAATCGTTGATGGGGGATTACAACAATGCCTAGAGCAAAACGTGGAAACAAGCGCCTTGAAAGGCGCAAGAAGATTCTAAAACTAGCGAAGGGATATCGCGGCACCAAGTCGAAGCTTTATCGATCAGCCAAAGAGAGTGTGGAACGCGGGCTCAATTTCGCTTACACCGGTCGTAAACTGAAGAAGCGTGACTTTCGCAGTTTGTGGATCGTTCGCATAGGGGCGGCGGCGCGAATGAACGGCTTAAACTATTCACAATTCATGCATGGCTTGAAGCTCACCGGCATCGAGCTGGATCGCAAAGTGCTGGCGGATTTGGCCGCGAATGAACCCGCAGCTTTTGCAGAATTATCGGGCCAGGTAAAGAGCGCGCTCGATAGCGCACAGCAACAGAGCGCTGCGGCGTAGAGGATTCGAACGAATGCCGGAAGGCGAAGGAATCGAAGACCCAAAGCTTAAAGTAGAAGCTGCAGCCAAAGCGTTCGAGCAAGAGTTCGAGCGCTTTGCTCGCTTTTCCAGCGCACACACGGCCGACGGTAGCTCGACGGAATCGAAACCTGATCAACCCGGTTTCGTGCCTAATGAGACCTCTGCCCTGCCCGGCGTGGAGGCTGCCCTGCGCGAACTTGGCGATCTGCGATCGAGACACACGGGCAAGAAGTCTCAGTTGGCTGCGGCAAAGAAGCTGATCGGCCGCGTCGAACCAGTCGAGCGCGCAGCCTTCGGTGCGCTTGTTCAGCAGATCGAGGCGAAGATAGTCGGTGAAATTGATGGATCCGAGGTCTTACTCAAGCGGCTTGTCATAGATTTGCGCACGGAGAGTGAGCGCATAGATGTAACGCTGCCAGGGCGGCGGCCACGCCAGGGACACCTTCACCCGATTACGCTTTTGCGACAGAAGATTGAAGACATCTTCGTCTCTTTGGGATACGCGATCGAAGACGACCGCGAGATTGAGACGGACTTCTACAACTTCACCGCACTCAATATTCCGGACGGTCATCCGGCGCGCGACCCGCTCGATACTTTTTATACAACGGACGGCTTCGCGCTCCGTTCGCAAACTTCCACCGTACAGATTCACGCGATGGAGCGACGCTCGGCGCCGCTCAGAATGATCGCGCCAGGACGGGTCTTCCGCCGCGACACTCCTGATGCAACTCACAATCCTATGTTCTATCAGGTGGAAGGACTCTGCGTTGATCGCGGGATTACGATGGCGCACCTCAAAGGTACTTTGACCGAGTTTGTGCATCGCCTGGTCGGGCCTGAGACGCGCACGCGCTTTCGTCCGTCGTACTTTCCGTTCACCGAGCCCAGCGCTGAGGTGGATTACAGTTGCTTCAAGTGTGACGGCGCAGGGTGTCGCATTTGTAAACAGTCAGGCTGGATCGAGCTGGGTGGCTCTGGAATGGTCCACCCGAACGTGTTGCGTACCGTGGGGATTGACCCCGAAGAGTTCTCGGGCTTCGCCTTCGGCTTCGGCATAGATCGCATGGCTGCGTTGATGTACAAGCTCGATGATATACGCCTGCTCTTCGAGAATGATGTACGCTTCCTGGAGCAATTCAATTAGGGGGCCGGGTACCAGGTGCCGGGTGACAGTTTTTAACTGCTCTTACCGACACCCGGTCCCCGGCCGCCGACACCTCCGCTATGAATATCAGCTACAACTGGCTTCGTGAACTGACTGGCGTAACGCTCGAGCCGCGTGAGCTGGCCGAGCGTCTGACTATGCTCGGTCTGGCGGTAGAAGTTGTGCACAATGCCGGCGATGATTTCGTGCTTGAGATAGATCTCACTTCCAATCGACCCGATTGCCTGTCTCATCTCGGCGTAGCGCGCGAGGTGGCAGCGGCGATTCGCGGCGAGGTGAGATTGCCGATTGGCGCTCCAGCTGGTACGGAGGGTCGCGCCGCTTCGTACACGGCAGTAGAGATTCGTGACGCCGACCTGTGTCCTCGTTATGCCGGACGCGTCGTTCGCGGCGTAAAGATCGGGCCCTCGCCGACCTGGTTGGTAGAGCGACTGGAAGCGATTGGACAACGACCAATCAATAACGTCGCCGACATTACAAATTACGTACTTCACGAACAGGGACAGCCTCTTCACGCGTTCGACCTGGCCAAGCTGTCAGAGAATCGCATCGTTGTTCGCCGCGCTCATGCGGGAGAAAAGATAACGACGCTCGACGGAGTGGAGCGCGAGTTAGACCCCGAGATGCTGGTAATAGCCGATGCCGTGCGGCCGGTTGCAATCGCGGGTGTCATGGGCGGCGAAGATACTGAGATCTCCGAACAGACAAGCGACGTTCTGATCGAGAGCGCCTATTTCAGTCCTCCCTCCGTGAGACGTACCTCGCGTGTGTTGGGCCTCAGAACCGAAGCGTCCCATCGCTTCGAGCGAGGCACGGACTATGCCGGCGTACTGAGGGCCCAGGAGAGATGCGTTGCGTTGATCTGTGAGATAGCGGGCGGAACGGCCACCGAGGATATGATCGATGCGTACCCAAGCCCGCTGAGCGCGCCAGTCGTGAGCTTTCGTCCGCAACGCGTCAAGACTCTTACCGGCCTTGATGTCGAGCACGAGGAGAGCCGCCGAATCTTATCGTCTCTCGGCTTCGTTGCGACCGCCGCCGACGATCGGCAGGCCTCGATGAAATTCCAGGTCCCGACCTGGCGGGTCGACGTCGAGCGTGAAGAGGACCTGGTTGAAGAAGTCGCGCGGCACACCGGATACGAGAAGATCGCCAGCGAGCTCCCGGCATCGAACGTCGCGGGCGAGTATCAGCCCACCGAACGAAAGCGGAGGGCGTTGCGACGTACTCTGGTAGCATTCGGATTCGACGAAGCCATCAGCTTCAGCTTCATTCACGAGACGCAGGACGAGCGGTTTGAACTGCTACCAGGCTTGGCCAACGACCTCGAGCCGGAAGCGAGGTTCGTAACGCTTAACAATCCCATACTTGAAGGCGTCACCCGTATGCGCCCGACGCTCTTATCCGGCGTGCTGGACGCCGTGCGTCACAACTTCAACCACGGGACGCGCGATGTAAGACTCTTCGAGACGGGGCGAGTATTTGCAACCGAGTCAAAGCTGGAAGAACTTCCACGCGAACGCGAGTCGTTCGCATTAGTTGCGACCGGAGTGGCGCTGGAAGAGGGCCGGGCGGGCGGATCGCGCGAGCTGGACTTTTATGATCTGAAAGGTGCGCTCGAGGCAGTGATTGATTCGATGAATCTTGTGCCTCTCCGCTTCGAGGATTTCCACGTAAGACACCTGCGAGAAGGTCAGGCAGCTCGGATCTTGAGTTCCGAGGGAGCTCCGATAGGCAGCATGGGCAGGCTCGATGAATCGCTCGCCGTGATCTACAAATTTCGTCAGCCTGTATACGTAGCAGAAGTCGATCTGTCTGCTCTGCTGCAAATGAATGAGAAGCCCGTCGTGTACGCACCCCTCGCGCGCTATCCGTCGGTTGTGCGCGACGTCTCTTTACTGGTCGGGCGACGCGTTTCCATAGCAGAGCTACTCGACGCCGTGTTAGGAGAGGCATTGGAAAATCTTCGCGGGTCAGCCCTGGTCGACGTATACGAAGGAAAGAACCTGCCGGCAGGCAAGCGTTCTGTGACCCTCCGCATGGAGTATCGCGCCGAAGATCGGACCCTGCGCGATGAAGAAGTGGACGGACTGCATGCCGTTCTGGTAGGGGCGTTGGAGGCGAAGTTCGGCGCCACACAGCGTTGATAATCGATAGTTTTGAGCCTTGACGCGAGCGGCTTTAAGAAAACCTTTCCTAAGCTGAAACTTCAGACTAAAGACTCTAGACTTCTGCGACCGGAAGTCGCATAATCATTCGGCTCGTTCAGCCACCCGCCAAACATTCTGAGGAGATGACGATGGTCGGATTATCGGGACTTGAGAAGTTCTCACATCTGGAAGATAAGATCTACCGTACCATCGAGCTGACGAAGACGCTTCGACAGGAAAAGGAAGGTTTGGAGCGTGAACTCGCTACCATTCGGCGTGAGCTGGGAACGTTACTCAACGAAAAGGACCGCCTGGAAACCCAGCTCGAACGCGTTTTGTCCGAGCGCGACACCATTCGTATGAAGGTCGAGGCCATGTTGGATGCTGTTGCGGCGCTCGATCCCGAAATGGCGGAGGCCGTTCGCAAATGACGACGGGGAACAATGGAATGAACCTCGCAAAAGGTAATGGAGACCCGGGGAACACTCCGACAATCAGGGTCGAAATCTACAATCAGAATTACAACATCCGGTCCGACGGCGATGGCGAGTACATTTCACAGCTGGCGGAATTTGTCGACAGCCGTATGCGCGAGATCTCGTCGGGTACGCTCACGGTTGATTCGCTGAAAGTCGCTATTCTTGCATCCTTGCACATCGCCGACGAGCTCCATCGTCTAAAGCGTCTGCACGAACAGGCTGACTCGCAATTGGGCTCGCGCAGCGCCGAATGTGCCGAGATGCTGGACCGCCTCCTCAAGGTCCGCAACAAGGTGGAACAGCAATCCAACCCCGCCGGTAACATTTCCTTTACCTAGTATCGCGCGTCAGCACGCGTTGCAGAGTCCGAGCCTGGTAGTCCGTCCGAACGGACGATCCACGAAACTCCACCAAACCACACGAAGGGTAATGAGGTTATTTTAGTGTGTTTCGTGAGATTTCGTGGATCGGCCCTCATTCGCGAACTCATGGGTGACCTCTCAATTTCAGACTTCTGCTCGTCACCTGTGTTAAGATCACTCTCGGCTGAGGGAATACGGTCTGCAGGGTTCGTCACCGAGTTACGATGATTGAGCCTACGCCGATAAGAAAGGGAGACCGATGCCGCTCTTAAGCCCGTGCGGTCCTTCATCGTTAAGGATTGCTAAAGGCTGCGGCTCAACCAGGTCACCCACCTGTGCAAGCAGGTTCAATTTCGGCTTCGGAACGGCTCACGCGGATTTCCCTCTGCCGAGTTTTGGTGATAGGTGATATGTGATAGGTGATGGGATGAAAGTAATTCTCTTGTCACCCATTACCTATCACCTATTACGTTTTTTAGCATATGAAAGTACTGATCATCGGAGATGTGGTCGCTCGTCCCGGCCGCCTGGCTGTGCTGGAACGTATCCAGGATTTGCGCGAGCAGCACGACATCGATTTGGCGTTGATGAACGCCGAAAACGTGGCGGGCGGATTTTCGATTACTCCGTCGCTGGCGGACCAGCTGTTCGCATCCGGAATCGATGTCATGACCTCCGGCAACCATATCTTTGATAAGCGCGAGGTCATACCCTACATCGAACGTCAACCGCGGCTGCTGAGGCCGGCGAACTACCCTCCCAACACGCCCGGAAGCGGCCTTTGGGTGGGTGACGTGCGCGGAGAGCGAGTCGCGGTCATGAATCTGATCGGGCGGGTGTTCATGGGACCAGCCGACGATCCGTTTCGCGCGGCCGAAGAAATGCTGGCCACGCTGACGCCCGATATCAAGGTACGCCTGGTGGATATTCATGCCGAGGCGACCTCCGAAAAAGTTGCTATGGGATGGTACCTGGATGGGCGCGTATCCGCGGTCGTCGGCACACACACACACATTCAGACCGCGGATGAAAGAATTCTGACCGAAGGCACTGCCTACCTCACTGACATTGGTATGACCGGCAGCTATGCGGGTGTTATCGGTATGGATAGGAATGACGTGATCGCGCGATTCACTTCGGCGGTGCACAAACGTGCCGAACATTCGAGCGGAGACGTGAAGATCTGCGCAGCAGTGATTGACGTCGACGAGAAGACGGGGCGCGCGCGTGAAATCACGCGGCTATCCCTGCCGCACACGGCGTGATCGTCCGACAACCTTCGGTCTGTTGCCAAGGCACGACAAGCTAAAAGCTTGTCGGACAGCGTCGGGTTATTCAGGGCCTGTTTCTTCGGGAACGCGCTCGCCGGGCGACTGCGAGAGGTGGATTGCTGAATCCGGCGTGGCGGCCAGCAGTTGAGTGTACCCCGGTGGAAATGATCTTACGCGACCCGCGCCGTCTGTCACTACGTGGCCCGTCTCTCCCTCAGCAATTATCTTCCCATCCGAGAGGCGCACGATTTCATAGCCAAAGCGAAGTGAACGACGGCGAAGCTCGGTGATGTGTGTCCGAACCAGCAACTCGTCATCGTAATAGGCAGGCGCTTTATAACGGCAGTAGCTTTCCGCCACCACCAGGAAGGCGGCGTCATCGTTCTCCTCCATGTCGCGGTAGGAAAATCCACGGGCACGGCAGAACTCGGTACGTCCGATCTCGAACCAAATTAGATAGTTCGCATGATAGACGACACCCATTTTGTCTGTCTCGGAGTAGCGCACGCGGATCAGCGACTCGTGCCACTCTTCGAACGATGCATCTTCTACTTGCAGGTTTGCCATCTGAGAGAGGTGCCTCCCCGCGAACGTTAGTTCTAACGCTTCTCTGTAATATAATCGCCTGAGACGTTTTAGCGGACTATAAAAGCGAAAGGTTAGAGATGTCAAAGCAAATCAGACTTAAAGCGGCCGGCGTCGTCACCCTTCTATTCGTGGGTGCGCTGTTATGGCCGGGAAGAGTGGTGTTCCCGGCACACGCGCAGACCGCGCCGGTGGCGACAACTATCGAGGCCAGAAAAGTGGCCCTGGTCGAGGCGACCGCTGAGGTGTTAAAGGAAACCAGCGAGATTCGGCAGTTACCGATTCTTCGGCCGGTGAAGAGCGATACGCAGTCAAGGGCAGAGATCCAGCGCTTTTTGATCAAGAACATGGACGAGGACGCGACGCCCGCCGAAATGCACGCATCGGAAGTCTCTTTGAAAAAGCTCGGTCTTATTCCCGCTGGATTTCAGTTCCGACCCTTCATCATCAGGCTGCTCACCGAACAAGTCGCCGGCTACTATGATCCTAAACAACAGGAGTTTTTCCTCGCCGACTGGATCGACCTGGACGGGCAGAAACCCGTGATGGCCCACGAACTGACTCATGCCTTACAGGATCAGCATTACAACCTCAGCCGGTTCGAAAAATGGCCGAAGGGCGACGCTGATGCCGAGCTTGCTGCCCATGCTTTGATCGAAGGGGACGCGTCGCTGGCGATGGGTCTCTATGTCGCGCGCAGCCCGATGCGAATCATTGCACTCATGAAATCTATGGGGGCCAGCAAGTCTTCTACTGAAGAAATCGAGCACGCGCCGCGCGCAATACGTGAATCACTCTTGTTTCCCTACGAGCAGGGAATGCAGTGGGTCACTCAATTATACCGACGCGAGGGATGGTCGCTTGTTTCGAAGGCATTTACAGATCTTCCGCAATCAACCGAGCAGATCCTGCATCCCGACAAGTATTTTTCGCGGGAGGCGCCAGTCAAGGTCTCTTTACCTGATATCGCTTCGGCGCTCGGCTCGGGGTGGAAGCGTATAGACTATGATGTGAACGGCGAATGGGCCCACTACCTTGTGCTCGACGAGTATCTCAAGTCGGCGCAGGAGTCGAAGACGGCTGCGGCCGGTTGGGGCGGCGACAGGTATGCAGTCTATGAGGAGTCGAAGACGGGAGAGGTTTGTATCGTTCAGCTTTCAGTCTGGGACACATCTCAGGATGCGACGGAATTCTACGACGCCTATAAGAAGCGCACGCTGCTTCGCTATCCGGACGCCGCGAATTTCGACAGTCCGTACACCGGCTTATCGACGAAATTGCACGAGGGTCAGGCATGGCGCACGAGGGAAGGTCTTGTGTTCCTGATTCGGAACGCCGACCGTGTGATTGTAGTTGAGGGTTTACCGGAAACTTCGAACAGAAAGAAACTCGAGGGGCTGTTTCAAACCTGGGTTACGCAAAAGCCGACGAGCTAACTGAGTGTATTGACCTGTGAACGAGAGAGCTGAAGTCTCCCCATCTATCAGGCGCGCGAAACCACACGAAGCTGAACTGCTTTCCGACATAGCGCTCCGATCGAAGGGTCATTGGGGCTACGACGCGGAGTTCCTCGAGCGCTGCAGGCCGCTACTGACCATCTCGTCAGACGAAATCTCAAAACTACCGATCTTCGTGCTTGAGATGGACCGCCGCATCCTCGGCTTCTACGGACTAAGAGAGTTCGAACGAGGAATGGAGTTACTCTATTTGTTTGTTGAGCCTTCGGCGATGCATCGCGGCTACGGGAAGCTGCTTTGGAACCACGCGGTCGAGACCGCCTCGGCTGCTGGAAGCCGCCGACTCTTAATCGAAAGCGATCCTTTTGCCGAACCCTTTTATCTGGCAATGGGCGCGCGCCGGATAGGTCTAGCCCCTTCATCTGTCCAGCCCGGTCGCAGATTGCCTCTCCTCGAACTTCCGCTCGACCCTGAACTCCACAAATCAACTCTGACGTAGCGAACAGGCGTTTAGAGTCCGACCTTTAGGTTGTTGCTTTCGATATGGAGCAAACTAAAGCTTGCACTCTGAGCACCTGTAACCGCGCGTTGTCTTCGATTACCATCTTGTGATATTTTGTCGCCATTCAAAGGCGACCAGAACCCACAGGTGAACGGCTGACGAGCGCGAAGGCCGAGAAGAGCGAGGCGAGATCAGCCGGTCTCGATTCATGATGAAATCTGAAGCACGACCGGCTTCCGAAGAACTTCGCATGCGCCTGCGCGAACTCGCTGCGGACCTTCAACGACTCGAAGCCAGGATACGTCTTGGTGGCGGCCCCGAGAAGATCGAACGCCAACACCAGCAGGGCAAGCTTACCGCCCGCGAGCGCATCGAATTGCTCTTTGACAATGGGTCTTACCGGCAGGAGATTGGGCTCCTCGTCGCTTATGACCAATACGAGGGAGCGGCGCCTGCGGCTGGCGTAGTGACGTCGGTTGGGCGCGTTGGCGGTCGCGAAGTAGTGGTTGTCGCTAATGACGCAACAGTAAAGGCGGGGTCGTGGTGGCCGGAGACGATTAAGAAGATTTTGCGGGCGCAGGAGATCGCGATGCGCTCGCACGTTCCGATTATTTACCTGGTGGATTCCGCCGGAGTGAATCTGCCTTACCAGGACGGAGTCTTCCCAGGTCAGTACGGCGCCGCACGCATCTTCTTTTACAATTCGATCATGCGGCGTTATCTGAAGGTTCCACAGATTGCCGCGGTCATGGGCCCGTGTATCGCGGGTGGCGCCTATCTTCCTGCGCTATCCGACATCATCATCATGGTGGAAGGAACTTCTTTCATGGGATTGGGCGGGGCGAACCTGGTGAAGGGCGCCACAGGGCAGACCATCGATAACGAATCTCTCGGTGGGGCGCGCACGCACAACGCCATCTCAGGCGTCGCGCATTATCGTGTGAAGGACGACGCAACGTGTATTGGCAGGATCAGGGAGTTTGTTTCTGAGCTTCCGGTCCAGCAGGCGAGCGGCATCTCAAACGCGGACAACGTGGAAGCGGCGCGCCCCGCGAGGGACCTTTACGATATTCTGCCGGAAGATCATCGACAGCCCTACGATATGCGTGATGTGCTCGCCTGTTTATTAGATGTAGGACATCTGGACGAGTTTCAGGCGGACTACGCGAAGGAGATGATCTGCGGGCATGCTCGAGTTCGCGGTATCCAGGTCGGAGTGATCGCCAATAGCCGAGGGATGATTCGCCAAGCCGGCGGCGGTGCTCCGAAATTCGGCGGCATCATTTACAGTGATTCCGCCGAGAAGGTTGCGTACTTTATTGAGACCTGCAACCGGCATCAAACGCCCCTCCTGTTTATCCAGGATGTTTCAGGTTTCATGGTCGGCTCGGAGGCGGAACATTCAGGCATCATTCGCGCGGGAGCGCGCTTTGTCGAAGCGATGGCGACAGCCGCCGTCCCAAAGATCGTCTTGACAATCAATCACGCTTCGGGCGCGGGCTACTATGCTATGGCGGGACAGGGCTTTGATCCGGATTTTATTTTCAGTTGGCCCACCGGAAGAATGGGTGTAATGGAAGGGGACTCTGCCGTGCAGGCGGTTTTTGGGACGCAATTGGAAAAGCTCAAGCGCGAAGGTAAGGAACAGGATGAAGAGTTAAAGGCAGAGATCGAAAACGTGCGCGCGAGCTATGAACAGCAATTGGATGCCCGATACGCAGCGGCGCGTGGGTTCAACGATGCGGTCCTTCTGCCTGAAGATACTCGAGATGCGCTGGAATTGGGGCTTCGAGTTGGATTGAATTACACGGGCCCGCATTTGGGTCCGTTTGTGTTGCCTCCGTCCCTGGTCTGACAAAGACTGGATCGGGCACGACTGAGAGTCGGGAGCGAATGTCCGAGCCCAGCAGCTCTCTCTATTGGCATTGACGTTTGGAATCATAGTACTTTTCATGGAGGGTCGCAGAGCAGTCTCAGGGTCATCGATAGTTGTCCCACTTATGAGCGAAAGCGTTCGACGAGAGTGAGCGCGTCGCGATAGCAGGAGGAAACCACAGTGAGCAGTAGCAACAGAAGTCTTGTCATTCGCCTCTTTGTTTTGGTCTTATCGGTCGCATTCGGAGCGGACATCTATGTGTCGGCCCAGAATTCGAACTCGAGCACGACGATGCCCGATATGACGGCACAGAATACAAACTCATCAACCCCGACAACAAATACCGGGGGTCGCCGTCGTCGTCGACGACGTCGCCGCGGGGCGGCCGCAATGCCAAACACAACTCCGGCTTGCGGTCCGATGGACAGTATGCCGGCGGCGAGCCCAGCGGCGGCCACAACCCCGGTCCGTTATGGTCGCTGCGACCCGAACGTGCAGGAGCAGACGGATCTTTCGGGTACCTACACAGGAAAGGTCGATTATTCAGAGGGCGGATTGTCCGGTGACGCCACGCTGACGATCACCGGCAATGACTTCACCATGACGAGCGGGTCATCTACGCAGGAAGGGCGCGTCGTCGCCGTCACCACCTGCAACTACACGGCGGTCACCATGATGTTTGGCAAGGGCCAGACGACCGCCGCCACCGGCTCGCAACCGCCACCGTTGCCGGCCGTTTCATTACGCGCGAAGAAAACAGGCAATGGAATCACGCTCACCAGCGTTGATGGAGAGAAGAAGGCCTTTTCGTTCATGTCCGCTGCTGGCGGCGGCGGCACGGGTGGACGAAGACGTCGAGCCAGGCGGGTGGCAATAAAGCCGCCTACCGTGGTGGAAACTCCTGCGAACTAGCTCAGCATCCGCAGCTGGATTTTGAAGCTCAGTTGCTTACCCTGAAGGCGGGGGCGACGCATTTCAAGTGACGAATGCGCCGCCCGCGTCGATGTATTGCGGAATGCGGATTTCAGATTGCAGATTGAGGGCAATGGTTCTCAAATCGGCAATTCGAAATCCGCATTCCGCAATTGATTTGCCTGCGGATTCATTATGAAAGAAAAGATTCGTGTCGCGGGAGGACAAGGTTTCTGGG
Source organism: Acidobacteriota bacterium (assembly GCA_032160165.1). Taxonomy (GTDB): domain Bacteria; phylum Acidobacteriota; class Blastocatellia; order Pyrinomonadales; family Pyrinomonadaceae; genus QHXM01. The sequence continues at coordinate 25,715 of JAVHWA010000158.1, read as the reverse complement.
GAGATATGTTAGACGCGCCGGTCCGGCAGGTTGAGGGCGGGCCGATAGACTACCTGATGCTCGACTATCTTGCCGAAGTCACGATGTCTATTATGCAGAAGCAGCGCGCTCGCGATCCCCTCGCAGGGTATGCGCGTGATTTCGTCCCTCTGATGAAACAAATCCTGCCGCAGTGTGTTGCGCGCAACATACGTGTGACCGCGAACGCGGGCGGAGTAAATGTGGAAGGCTGCGCCAACGCAGTTCGCGAGGCCGCCGGTGAATTAGGCCTCAGCGGAAAGTTCAAGATCGGGATCGTCACCGGAGACGACATCATGCCGCGAGTCGACGAGCTGCTGGCTCGCGGGATAGAGCTAAGGAATATGGACAGCGGAGCTCCCCTCTCGACTGTTCGTGATCGGATTCAAAGCGCGAATGTTTACCTCGGCGCGTGGCCGATGGTTGCCGCACTTAATCAGGGCGCACAGATCGTAATCACCGGACGCGCGACTGACACAGGACTAACGCTGGCACCGCTGATCCATGAGTTTGGCTGGAGCGAGACTGATTGGGACAAGCTCTCGTCGGGAACTATAGCCGGTCACATCATCGAATGTGGAGCGCAAAGCTCTGGCGGTAACTGCCAGTACGATTGGCGTAATATTCCTGACCTTGCAAACGTTGGCTTCCCCATAGCCGAGGCATACGCCGATGGCACGTTCGTGATTACGAAACATGAGAGAACGGGCGGTCGAGTCAACGTGCCTGGAATCAAAGAACAACTCCTCTATGAGATGGGTGATCCGCACGAGTACATCACGCCGGATTGCGTTGCCGACTTCACCACCATCCAGCTTGAGGATGCGGGGCCGGACCGGGTACGCGTCTACGGCATAGTCGGCTTGCCGGCCACCGAGTTCTTGAAGGTCTCGATCAGTTATTCCGCAGGCTATAAAGCTGTAGGCACGCTCGTCTATTCCTGGCCCGACGCGTACGAAAAGGCACAGGCCGCTGACAAAATTCTGCGCTCGAGACTTGAAAGACTGGGACTGCACTTCGACCAAATCCTTACCGAATACGTTGGCGTAAGCGCCACGCACGGTCCTCTTGCCGGTGCACCTTCGCCCGATCTCGCGGAGGTCCAGCTGCGGGTCGGGGTTCGTGGGAATGATAAGGGGACGGTTGAAAGATTCACCAAAGAGATAGCACCGTTAATCCTGACTGGTCCTCCGGGCGTGACGGGTTTCGCCGGAGGCCGGCCCAAGGTGGAAGAGATTGTGGCTTACTGGCCGGCGCTGATGCCGAAGACGGAGATAACGCCGCGGGTGGAAGTATCGGATGCGTAAACGCCACCGAGATAGCGACAACGATCGTATGTGAACCCCCTCAGTGATAATCAGTGCATTACAGACATTGGACATTGGACTAGGGAACGATGCAGATTCAACTCACACAACTCGCTCACGCTCGCTCAGGCGATAAAGGCGACACCGCCAACGTCGGCCTGATCGCGCTCAAAGATGATTACTACCCGCTTCTTGTCCGCGAGGTAACGGCCGAGCGCGTCAAGAAACATTTCACCGGCATCTGCAAAGGGAGTGTTGAGCGCTTTGAGCTGTCGAATCTCTTCGCGCTTAATTTTCTTTTGCATGAGAGCCTGGGCGGCGGGGGCACTCTGTCATTGATGACTGACGCACAGGGAAAAACGTTTTCAACCGCGCTTTTGCGAATGAAGATAGATCTCTCGGATGACGAAGCGCGAACGCTGGGACTCGACTGATGAACGAGTCGTTAACAAATGTGGATGCTTCCATCCGCCACGGTTATGCGCAAATTGGCGGTGTTCGACTCCACTATGCGGAGCGCGGCAGCGGCGGCAGACTGGTTGTGCTTTTGCATGGTTTTCCCGAGTGTTGGTATTCGTGGCGCCATCAGTTGATGGCGTTGGGTGAGCAATACACGGTCGTCGCCCCTGACATGCGGGGCTATAACCTGAGTGACAAGCCTCCTCGGGTTGAAGATTACAAATTGGACGCGGTAGTGGACGATGTTCTGGGGCTGATTCGTCATTTTGGCGCTAAGCATGCGGCCGTCGTTGGACACGACTGGGGAGCAGCGATCGCCTGGTCCGTCGCCGAAAATTATCCCGAATATGTTTGGAAGCTGGTAGCGATGCAGGTGCCGCCGCTGTCCGTTTGGCGCGCGAACATGACTTTGAAGCAAGCGATTATGAGCTGGTATATGCTCCTGTTCCAACTCCCGCGCCTGCCCGAGTGGATGCTGAGCGCTCGCGATTACGCCTTGGTTGAGCGCACCTTCAAAAAATCGGTGGCCCGCCCAGGCGCGTTTACGGATTCCGACATCCAGGTCTATAAAGAAGCTCTCAAACAACCCGGCGCGCTGACGTCGGCAATCAATTATTATCGAGCCAACGGGCTCTCGAAATTCTTCACACTTCCGGGACGCAACTCTCACCACAATGACGAGCGCAGGATTCGTGTCCCCACGCTTTTCATTTACGGAGAAAAGGACCAGGCGGTGATGCCGGAGACCGTACGCAATGTGGGAGCTTATGTCGATGCGCCATATAGCGAAGTTCGAATCGCGACAAGTGCCCACTGGGTACAGAACGAAGCCGTTTCGGAAGTGAATGCGGCACTTCAGAGCTTCCTCGCATCCCCCTAAGTTCGCTCCCCCTATTAACGCCAACGAACATCAAATGAAAAAGAAAACCCGAGCGATTCTGGAAGCGGTCGAAGGCACGGTCGCGATCATCACCCTCAACCGGCCTGAGAAAAGAAATGCGCTGGACGAAAGTCTAATCAGCGGGCTTAAAGAGGCCCTGCGCGGGGCCGATGGCAACAATGCCATTCGAGTTATTGTTATCACCGGGGCAGGAACCGATTTCTGTTCGGGCGCGGACCTGGCGGCGTTGCAGAAAATCTCAAAGAGTTCGGCGACGGAAAACCTGGAGGATGCGCGCTCGCTGATGGAGCTGTTCTCATTGATTCGACACGTGCGAGTTCCAGTAGTGGCTGCGGTGCGCGGCCGCGCTCTCGCAGGGGGCTGTGGGCTCGCGACCGCCTGTGATCTGGTCTTGGCGGCACGCTCAGCTCGTTTTGGATATCCTGAAGTAAGGATCGGATTTGTTCCGGCGATGGTGATGGCCATCCTTCGGCGCAATGTTTCCGAGAAATGCGCGTTCGAGTTAGCTACCCTCGGTGCGGAAATCAACGCCGATGAAGCCGAGCGGTTGGGACTGGTTAATCAGGTTTTCGAAGACGCGACATTCGAAGCTGACGTCGAACAATATCTCAGCGGATTCGAGAAAGTCAGTCGCTCGGCGGTTATGCTCTCGAAGCGGCTGCTCTACCACATGGATGGAATGACTTTCGACGCGGCGCTGGAAGCCGGTGTGGACGTTAACGCACTGGCGCGCATGACGGAAGACTGCAAAAAGGGAATCGCCGCGTTTCTGAAGAAGAACTCTTGAGCGGAATTTGAAGATTGGATCATTTGATCATCGTTTCATTGAACGATCTGTTTCCAGGAATACAATCGGGAACGTGAATGAATTGATGAATCAATGACACAATGATCAGATGATATAATTCAGAACTTACGGTCCGAATCGTTGTCGGTACTCGGCTGAGTTGAGGAAGCCGTTGATCATCGTTCTATAATCCCCGTTCGTTTGGTTCATCGTATCTATCCAGCTGAGGTACGAGGCGTCGGCGGTTCGCCGCAAATAGCCGAAGTACTGCATGATGACAAAAGCTTCCCTGTAATACTTGTTATAGACTTCGGTGCTCTCAGCCACTGCGCGGAATACCTGGGCTCTCGTCAATGAATTATTCGTCAGTCCATTGATCCATGTCGGCCGTGATGGATGATTTGGAAATCCCACCGTCTGCAATAGCGCGTCCACGTAAGCGGTCGGAGCAGCCAAAGCCCCATACTTCGTCTGGAAGTCGCTTCGTGTGATGAAGTCGTTAACCAGCGCTACCTTGTTTGCTTCCAACTGTTGCGTACTCAGGAATCCGCTGACCCTCGCAAAGTCGGGAGTGTACTGTTCGTAAAGCGGAATCTTCCCCACCGTCGAGTAGAGACGATAAACGAAGTAACCGCGCGTCTGAAATTCCTCGCTGCGAAAGAATGCCGAAGAGACTTCGATCCGATCACAGTAGTTGCCATTGGCATCTTTTCCCGACGGCGGACAATTGTTCAGGATTCCTTCCCACACCGACGATAACTGGTCCGGCAATCGTCCGAGTAGATCAATGTAATGTTGCCGCACGAAGAAGGGAACGCCGTCGATCGGATTACCCGCTGTGTTCGCATTGTCGGTGATCGCAACCTGCGCGGTAGAGACCCCCAGGGTCGCTCCTGTCGGATTACTCAAGCTGATGGTGAAGGATTCGTTTCCATCGGCGATATTGTCGTCCACGATGGGAATGATAATGCTCTTCGATGTTTCTCCGGCGGCAAAGCCGAGGGTGCCAATCGTAGTCGCGTAGTCACAGCGCGACGAAGCAATTCCCGTGTTGGCGGTTTGGCAGTTTTGAGATATGGGAAAAGTGTCGGAGGTGGAGTAGTTCACCGAGACTGCGCCCGCCGTATTGCCGGTGCGATTGACATTGATTACGACGTGACCTGATCCTTCGCTTACTGAGTAGGATGATGAACTCAGCTGCAGAGTGTTCGCGGCGAATATCTGGTAAACCGCTCCGTTCGAAAGCGAGACTACGTATAGATTTCCGTCCGGCCCCGTTTGAATGTCGGTGCTGATGCCGAAGTTCTTGCCTATCAGAAGGCTTTCACTCTCTGCGATGTCAAACTTGTCGACGTTGTCCGCCACCTTATCAAGCAAACGTGGATCTGTAGGGGCGATCCTAAGACGGTCAGTCGACAGTTTGAGCCTGAACAGATAGCCGTTGTAGAGAGTGGTCCGTGACGCGCCGACGAACATGTCTCCCTCGAACTGGGCACCCAATGAAGTCCCTTTAACGAAGCCGATTGGTGACGGAGCGACGGCGTACTTCCAACTAAACTCAGGTTCCGTGTACTGAGAGCCCGGTAGCGAATATAGTCGAGACAGAGCCTGTTGAGGGGTGTCCGCGATAAGTGTTGGCGACCAGCGATTCTGTTGTAATCCCCCGGGCCGCCCCGCTTCTATGGCTTTGTACTCGGCCACGCGGCTCGAAGGGCCTATCACCTGGATCCAGCCGCCATTAAAACCGGCAGGGACGCGATTGATTTCATCGAAGGCGTCGTCGCCATTCTCCTGCGTCCATAGATTCCCCGACAATGGATCGAATGCCATGCCGAAACTATTCCGCACGCCGTATCCGTAAATCTTCTTGACGTTAGCTGCCGCTTGTCCGGACAAACCGGTGTTAGCGTTGAAGAAGGGATTGTCGGTGGGCGTCGTGCCATCGTCGTTGAGTCGAAGGATAACGCCAGTAAGATGCGCATCGTCAGGCTCCGGTCCTCCGAACTGATCGTCCGGAACCGGACCCCCGCTGGTGATGTTCTGCAGCAGCCCCCGTCTTCCATTGTCGCCGATGACGATAAAGAGCTCGCCGTCGGGTCCGAACCTGATTACGCCACCATTATGATTTCCGCGCGATGACTGTCCCGTGTCCGCCTGCAGAGACCGCAACTTAATCAGATTGCGATCGAAAGTCAGAGCAGAACCATTCCAGATGTAGCGATCGACGCGGTTACCGAGCAGGGGGATGTCATCTATGTTGCTGGTGTCCACGCCAGTACTGCTCTCGGTCCAATACAGATACACCCACGGCGTCGCAGGGAAGTTTGGGTGAAGAGCGATTCCCAACAGTCCGCGCTCTGATGCATTGTTGACCGCGAGGTCCAGAGCGGCGGGTTGCAATTGTCCATTGAACACGCGCTGCACTTTGCCGGTGGCCTTCTCCAAAACAAAAAATTCGTTTGGTCCTAGAAAGGCCATCGTCGTCGGCTGGTCGAGCCCGTTAATGATGGTCTTCACCGCCAGGTTTTGATCGGTCAGGACCGGGTTAGGCGGCGGATTGTCGATGACCGTAACCGCAGTGGCCGAGTTATTGGCGGTATCGGGATCAGCCTCGCTTGCGCTTACGGTACCCGTGTTTGTGATCTGGCCAGGTGTGGTTGGTGCAACCGTGATTGTGACAACCGCGTCCGCGGCACTTGCGAGTGTTCCAAGATTGCATATGACAGTTCCCGTGCCGCTGCAAATCCCCTGCGTGGTGGTAGAAGACACGAAGCTGACTCCGGCTGGAAGCGTGTCCGTCACAGTAACGTTCGTGGCAGAAGCGGGACCGCTATTCGTTGCCGTCAGCCGATACGATATGTTGGTTCCGATCGCTCCAGGATTGGGAGATGCGGTTTGGGAAAGCCAGACGTCGGCGCTGGTAGCGCTTACAACCCTGAGCACCGGAGTTGTGGTGTGTTGGAGGCTTCCACTGATGCCGGTGATTGTAAGAGGATAGGTTCCTACCGGCGTAGAGCCTGTCGTCGTCAGGCTAAGGGTCGAAGATTTGGACGAAGCGTCGGTGATATTTACCATCGAGGGATTGAAGCTGCCTCCCCCGCCAGGCGGCAAACCACTAATGCTCAATGAAACTGGGCCCGTGAATCCTGTTGTTGGCGTGATCGTAATGTTATAGCTTGCTCCGCTTCCAGGTGCGACTGTTTGGGGCGACGGAGACGCTGTCAGTTGAAAATCAGCGGTAGCGACAGCAGGTTGCGCCTGAGAGAAACTAAAATAGATATAGTCGCCGGAGGTGTTGCCGTCGTTGTTCGCGTGATTGCCTGCCGCATAGAAGGTGACGGGACCTACATTGGTCGCCGGCGCGGTCCAATTGAAGGTCCAGCTCGCGCCCCCCACTTGGTTGATGAAAGTTCCGCTCGCCGAGTGTTCGATATACTGTCGGCTGGCGCCGGGTCCCTGATTGTCGAGGACCTGCGTGAAAACATCCACACTCTGCAAGTTGCCGGCTTTCGCATTCGCTTCGTCGAGCGCAGTTAACTGGAAGCCCCAGCGGCGCCGAGTCGTGTCGCTATTCACGGAATTGACGGTGATTTGGTAAGTCTGTCCGGGGACGTAGGTCTGGGGGACTGTGATACTGACATGGCCCGAGCCCGCGTCCGGCTGCGGAAGATGACACTCCGAGCAGTCGACTTCGCCCGGGGCATGGGTGAAGCCGGCCGGCGGTCCTGAGGAATAGGCGTAGCCTTTTCGAATTGTGGCGTTGTCGGAGATCAGAAAGACGATTGCGGCGATGAATGTCAGGAGCAGGACGATGAGTTTTGCTTGAGTCCGCTTTTGCATCACAACCGTTCTACTTAATACCCGCTCGTAAGGTCCGCTCGAATTCGAAGGGCAGGGTCAGCCTGCCCGCGAATTATGCGACGGTCAGGTTGGATCCTGCCCTCTGAAAACAAACAATCGCTTCTACCAACCGGACCTTCTAAGCCAGAAATCCCAGGTTCGATGTGGGAAAGCGCCCAATGAAGGGGAAGACAGTTGAAACGTCCGCGCTGGTTAATCCAAACCATGATGCGAGCGTCGCACCGTACTGGTCAATCGAAGTGGTTGGAATCCACCGGCCGCGAGGGTTCGAACCCGAGTCTGTGTCGTCAGGCCCGCCAAGAGCCAGCGTCGGGTAAGTTCCATAAAAGTCTCCGCCGCGAACCGCGCCGCCAGCGATCAGGGCATGATTGCCCCACGCGTGGTCCGAGCCCACCGCGCCCACGCCGCTACCCGCGGGCTGGAGCGTACGTCCGAAGTCGGACATGGTAAACGCCGTAACGTTGGACGAGAGGTTCTGCGCCACCATTTCGTCGTAGAACGCTTTCATTGCGCGGCTGACCTGGCCGAGTAGAGTCGTCTGTCCGTTTATCTGCGCGCTATGATGATCGAACCCACCCAGAGAACAGAAAAAGATTTGTCGTTTGAGGCCGAGAGCGCTTTGCGCCTGGTTCGCTTTGATCAGTCTGGCCACCTGCTTCAGCTGATTTCCCAGCGTCGTATTCTCAAATGTGGTTGTCACCTCAAAGGACGACGAGTTACTCAGCGCCTGCGAGGTCACCAGCGCCTGCGAATAAACATCACTCGAAGCCTTTACAAGGTTATGGTCGTTATCTGCCGCGCGTATCTGATCGAAAGCCCGGCTCCGAGGGTCCGTCGATGGCGGGAAGGCGTAGCCGTTAAGCACCAGCACTTGATTGAGCAGCGCCGGCGCGGGTGAAATCGCAAGCGGTCGCGTTAATGCGCCGGTGGTGAAAAGACTTGTGCCGGCCAATGAGACGACCATGGGCAAGGGAGCGCTGCCGTTGATTCCTAACATCGCGTCCGAGGTGCGTCCCGCCCACCCGGTATCGCCCGGCACATTTGACACCGAGGCCTGTTGTTGGGTCACTTGGTCGGAATGCGAGAACAGTTGATAAGGTCGCTTCGATGGCGTGCTCTGATAGACCGACTTGGTCAACGGCTCGATCAGCGTGCCGACGTTGCAGAGAACCGCGAGCTTCTGCTGGGTAAAGAGCGTCTGCATCTCCACCATGCTCGGATGCAAACCGAACTTTCGACCGCCAGTGCTGATTGGAGAGATCTGCAACAGGCTCGCCTGCGAGATCGCGAGCTGTGATGCGCCTCTCACGGCGTTATAACCGCCCGCGTTGTTGTAGTCGTCGTATGGGATGACCATGTTATTGCCGTCATTCCCACCGTTGAGAAAAATACAAACCAACGCCTTGTAGCCGGGACCCGCGCTTTGCGCCAGCGCGTTGATCATGCCGAACCGCTTGATGCTCGAAGCCATAGCCGCGGCGCTGATCAGCGCACAGCCCTGACGTAAAAAGTCTCTGCGTGATGGTGCCATGTCTTTTATCTCGCTATCTGATACTGAGAAGAACTCGCCACGAGGTAAACGGCCATTTGCGTGCGCGACAGCGTATTCGAGCTCGCTACGCTCGAGACTGCCGTAATGATGCTCGATTTCACCGTCGGCGAGAGCGAGCTGTGCATCATTAGCCGGTCAAGCTCGTTGACGAGCGCTGTCGGATCTGAGGCGAGCGCCTGGAATGCCGTGAGGTCAAGTCGCGTCCCGTTAGGGGCGTTGCCATTCACCGTGTCCGCTGACCGGGCGACACCTGTGGTGATGATGGTATTGACAAAGTTTGCGCGCCGCAAAGATGTGGTGGTCGATAGAATTCCGAATTGCGGGCCCGACAAGGTCGAGCCAGGTATCACATAATCGGCAGGGTAGTAATTAAAGACGGTTGGTGGCCTTAAGACATCCTGGTCGAGAGTCAACGCATTGGGCGCCAGGTAGCCGTCGCTGTTCGTAGCCAGGTCGGCAGATTTGGCGTTGCCCACTCGAAGGATATCCGTAATCAGCTGAGCTGGTTCACGCAGACGACCAAAGCGTGGGTCGGTCTTGATATCGCCGCGTGCTTCCGGATCGAGCAGAATCGCCGTCACCACAGCTTTCAGGTCGCCACGCGCTCCTGAGCAAGGGCTATCTGGGTATAGGCCCGCGCAGTTGTTGTTGAAAACTCTGGCAACTCGCTCGACATAAGCCGGGCTGGGATTACTCGTCACCAGTTGCTGTATAAGCTGGCGTCCGATGAACGGCCCGACGTTCGGGTGGTTGAAGATATTGTTGAGAGCAGCCGTGAGATCCTGAGACGAAGTCTGCCCGGCGGTCAGTACCGCGCCGTCGAGGAGCACCTTCTGAGCGTTGTCATGATTCGCTTCGCTGGTGACGATCATCGGATCCTGATAATTGGGGACATTGAACGGAACGCCGTTGATGGTTGTCACTTTTGGAGCGGCCAAACGCCATCCGGTGAACACTCTTGCGAAGTTGGTGATGGTGGCTTGGTCGTAAGTCGCCACACGATTGCCTTGCGAATCCAACTGAGGGGTGCCGTCTATGTTCAATTTATCCAGGCCGACCGAGAAAAGCTGGAGGACCTCGCGAGCGTAGTTCTCGTTTGGATTCGAACGAGTGTTGTTGAGCATGTCCAGGTAAAGGCCCATGCCGGGACTAAGCGTGATCTCGTTCAATAGCGTCCTGAAGTTGCCGAACGCGTTGCGGTCGAGCGTCTGCAGGTAGGGCGCCATCCAGCTGGGCTGATTTACATCGGTGCCGGAAATGACAAGTATCTGATGCAGGGCCCACGAGACCCGCTGGCGCAGTTGATCGTTGCCGTACAAAGCGTTGGTAAAGAACTGTCGCTGGAGCAGGTACATCGAGTAGTTATCGCGATTACACGTCGCAGCACTGCCGTTTGGACATCCCTGGTTGTTGTCCGCCGGCATTAATGTCAGCGAGGGGTAACTCGAGATGGGCGCAGCAAACTGTTCATTAAGGTATGCGCGAAAGCCCATGTTGCTAACTCGGGTGACTTCCGCTGAGGTCGGTCCAAATGAAGCTTGTTCAAGGAAGCGAACGGTGTCGGCAGTCGAGGATGCTCCTGTGTAGGGATTTGGAGTGGGAGTGGGAGTCGCAGCTGGCGCGGGCGGTCCCGGTGCAGGCATTGCTGTGGCGCCGGCGTCGTCTGCAGGCCCTCCCCCCAAATGTCCGATGGCGACTCGCACGCGATTACTGGACATGCCATGAAGGTTTATCCGCACGAGAACATCGCCCACGTCGCCGATGTCGTCGCTGAGGCGGACAGTCACCTGGCTCATCCATTCATAGCCTGGAACCGGTGAGACGTTTTCAACTTTGAAGGTGTAGTGACGTTTCGAGACGTCTTCTGCGTCGGCGGTTAGAGCGTTTGCGCCTTCCCCGGCCAACAGATCCAGGTTCATCACGAAGAAGACAATGCGATTTCTGGTGTCGGCGCTAAACGGCACCGGCATCGTCAACGGAAAAGGCTCGCGCCTTAGCGTCACGGCTTCCATCGCGATTGCGCGAGTGGACGATGCGTCAGTTAAGACCGTGAGGCCGGCGGCCTGGACTTGCTGGGAAGGGCCGATTAAATACAGTATTGCGCACAGACCCAACAGCCTAAGCAGTCCGTTGATCGAACACAGGGAGATACTCTTTCTCATGGGAAACCGCTCTCTATAGCGAAATCGCTACGAACGAACTAGATGAGGTTGGTCTGTAACCGGATGCGCTGGAAGGGGCAGCCTGTCAAATCGCCAGGTCCCCCACTATAACATAAACGTCATGGGCCGAAAGCAAAAAATTGTAGTTTTCAACAACTTCTTGTCCGAGCCTCGTACCTTCAACGCCAAATGCTGGAGCCCGCCTACAGCGCTGACAGGAAGGGCTAAACTTTAGACGTTGGAGATGGGGACTTAGCCTGAGAAAAACGTTGCAGATAGTTGAGTGACAGGACGTCAGAGAAGGGAGTCGAGTGACCGACTGAGAAAAATTCCAATAGTAGCTGCGGTCGTTCTGAAGCCGAATGCGTTAGCCAGGACAAGTCGAGGTGAGTTGCCGCCAACTCACCTCAGCTCGTCGGTTGAAACGCGGTTGGCAAAGGGGATCCTAACTACTGCCGGCCTCCCTGTTGGCCACCGCTCTGGCCGCCACCCTGTTGGCCACCGCCCTGGCTGCCACCCTGTTGGCCGCCGCCCTGGCCGCCACCCTGCTGGCCACCGCCCTGGCCGCCACCCTGTTGGCCGCCGCCCTGGCCGCCACCCTGTTGGCCACCGCCTTGGCCGCCACCCTGCTGGCCGCCGCCCTGGCCGCCACCCTGCTGTCCCTGATTCTGTGTTCTGTCTTCAGCCATGATATCCCTCCATTGTTCGTTCAATTAATTTGATGCTGCATTGATTCGAAACGCGATGCAGCGACACGCATCGAGGAAAGCAACTCGGATGCCGTGCGGTCGGGAGGGATGCGGTGAAGCCGACGGTGCCAGGTGGGTGGAATGATTCGCGTATCGAGGAGCCCAAAAGAAAAACGGACAGCCGATGCTGTCCGTCTCAGTTTGATTTGTGGTCGGGGCGAGAGGATTTGAACCTCCGACCTCTCGGTCCCGAACCGAGCGCTCTACCAGGCTGAGCCACGCCCCGTCAATAAAATCAAATGCTTGATGGATTCTATGTGAGTGGCGACAGAGTGTCAAACCTCGGCTCGCCCACGCTCGATTCTACTCTGCTCCAGCGCTATTCGTATCGGCCGCCTTCGATGCTCGTGAATGTTTGATGTGTCGCCAGACCCACCACGTCACCATGAGCAATCCCAGTATCCCGATTACGAAATCGAAGCGGTGAAAGAGAGTCTTCAGAGTCTCGTTCTTGTCCCATTGCTCCCCCAGTTTCTGTCCCACGTATGCGAGTCCGATGCACCAGGGAAGAGAACCGGCGAAGGTGTAGATGACGAACCGCTTGAGGTTCATACGCGCAACCCCGGCCGGGAAGGCGATAAAAGTGCGGATTACGGGAAGCAGCCGGCTGGCGAAAACGATGATCTCTCCGCGCTTCGCAAACCAACGATCGGCGATATCGAGATCATGATTTGAAATCAGAACATAGCGTCCGTACTTTTCGATCAACGGGCGACCGCCACGAAGCCCAACCCAATATGCGCCCAGCGAACCGACAACGCATCCGACCGCCCCCGCAATCCCAACCAACCAGAGGTTGAAGCGGCCCGTATAGACCAGGTAGCCGGAGAACGGCATGATCACTTCGGATGGCAGCGGAACGCATGCCGACTCGATGGCCATCAACAATACGATGCCCGAATATCCGAGCGCGGAAATCGTGGCCACGATAAAGCCTGAAAGTATTTCTATGATTCTGGCGATCAACGATAAACCCCCAAAGACGTCCAAAGTCCAAGGTCCAAAGTCCAAGGTCGGCCACCGGATCGTTCGTGATAAATGAAAACGAAACTATGATTCATGAAGCGGAGTTGTTTTCCATCAGCAACGTTAAAGAGCGGATATTGGACTCCCTCACCGCCACCCGTACTGTCCGATCAACGGCACAAACGCGCAGGCGCCGTGGTCCTCGCGCTTGTGCCCTTTGTCCGTCTTGATGACGCGCATCAATCTCTGAGATTCTCGTGTCTCGCCGACTGGGATGACCAACCTTCCGCTGGTTTTTAGTTGAGCGATAAGCGGGTCCGGAATATCGGGTCCGCCGGCTGCGACGAGAATCGCGTCGTAAGGCGCGTGCGCACTCCAGCCCAATGTGCCGTCGAAACACTTGACGGTGGCGTTGTAAATTCCAAGTTGACGTATGCGCGACTGTGCCTCGCGCGCGAGCTCACCGATGCGCTCGATTGAGTAAACCTGTCCGGCCACGCGCGAGAGCACTGCGGTCTGATAGCCGGAACCCGCACCGATCTCAAGCACGCGATGATCCGACTTGAGCTCGCAGAGCTCGGTCATTCGAGCGACGATGTAGGGTTGGGAAATTGTCTGGTTCTGAGAAATCGGAAGTGCATGGTCCCCGTAAGCTCGTCCCTGTAGCGCTTCCGGCACAAAGAAATGACGCGGGACTGCGCGCATGGCTTCGAGGACGGGCCCATCGTTTATTCCGTACTGAGTCCGCAGACGCTCGATCATACGGTCGCGCGGGATGCGATACTCGCCTGATTTAGCGTATGGGACGGAACTCATATCATGTCTGGTGAATGGTAAATGGTGAATGGTGAATGGATGCGCGGCACATGCCGTATGTACCATTCACCATTACCATTCACCATTCACGAATTCTGCAGGACTTCGCTGGTGCTGATGTAATTCCAGGTATCAAGCGCGGTCAAGACGCGATGATCGGTCATATCGCTCTTCAGTGGAGTGACAGAGATGTAGCCCTGTTCGATCGCTTGATAGTCGGTGCCGTCGGCCGAGTTTGAAGCGAAATGCTCTTCGCCGATCCAGTAGTAAGGCTTCCCTCGCGGATCGATATGTTCGCTGATCACGGGCCGCGCCTTTTTCAACCCCTGTCGCGTCACACGCACTCCCTTAATCTCTCGGCTGGGGATGTTGATGTTGAGCAGCGTCCCTTCGGGCAATCCCTCCTGCAGAACTTTCTGCACGGCCGTGACTGCGAACAGTGCGGCTTCGCTAAAATCAAATTGCTCGCGAGCTACCAAACTGAAGGCGATGCCCGGAACTCCAAGGATCGTCGCCTCGAGCGCTCCGGCCACTGTTCCAGAGTAAGTAGCATCGTCCCCCAGATTCCCGCCGTGATTAATTCCCGAAACGCAGATCTGCGGCAGCTCCTCGTATGGAATGATCTTGTTGAGCGCGAGGGTCACGCAGTCGGTCGGCGTACCGTCGACGGTCCAGTGGCGCTCGTCTACCTGACGGATACGAAGCGGACGCGCCAGCGTCAAGCTATGCGATGCACCGCTCATCTCCGAAACAGGAGCAACGGTGTAAACGTCCCCGAGTTCGCGCAGCGCTGCTTCGAGTTTAACCAGGCCATCCGAGTGGATGCCGTCATCGTTTGTTAGCAGAATTCGTGTCATTAGAAAAATAAACCGTCAGGACTTAGAAGTACAGAGAGAAAGCATCTCGATGTACGACTTCAAAGCCGGACATCCATGTATATTCTCTGCGACCTAAGAACTGGACGGTTTAGGGGTGGCGCCTGTCGGCCGCGCGCCAACTAGCGTGAATCACGAATGGGCCGGCCGCGACCCTTTTTCTTGTTGCGTTTGCGCGCCAGAGCCGACTTGAGTTTGGCCTTTTGACCTGGGGGCATGAAGAAAGCGTGCTTTTTCGCGTCCTTAATTATCTCTTCAGTCATTACCCTGCGCTTGAAGCGGCGGAGGGCGCTCTCAATTGACTCGCCTTGATTTACATTAACGATCGCCATTATCTCTCCATCAAAATAGTTCTATACCATTGGTAGTCGATCCGGGGCGTTCCCAAACCACATAATTTAACACGCCGACATCGGCTACGGTCAAGCGCAGATGAACCCTGCGAAGCTCTCCTCCGGATTGCTCGCAGGGCTCATGAGACTACTGGTCTACAGATCCTCGGCCGGCTTAAGCAACCGACGCGACCTCTGTCTCCTTCTTTCGGCTCAATCCCTTGATCTGAACCGGCGCTTCGACCTTGATGTCGGCCTTCTTAAGTACCATTTCCTGGTAAAGCTTGCGCATCATCGCGGCCTCTTCATGGGCGGTCTTCGGACCTTCCATGTCTGGCTTGTTCGGGCGCTGCAGGTCGACCTCGTTAAGCACCAACCCGTGATTCACGTCGTTGAGCGTGACCTCTTTGCCTCTGGCGAAAATCTCGTGACGGCCATGTTCCTGATACCACTTCGCGACGGTCGCGTTCTGGTGCATGTTCTCGATGATGTTGCGCCAGCCGATGCCGGTGTTATATGCGCAGAAGGAAATCTCGCCTTCCTGTGTGCCGTAGGGAATGATGCACATCTCGGTACGGCGGAAATCGTAGTTGAAAAGATCCTGGAACCACATGCCGGCGATGAACAGGAAGTTCCATCGATCGGAGCGGCGCATCTCAATGTCTTCCGCGGTGCGATCGCCTTCGACCTTACCGTAGTTCTTGCCGGTCAAGCCAAACGACTTGTCGAACTTCTTGAACAACTCGTAAAGCGTGAAATTCGTCGGCGACTTATAAGGGTTGTAGTGCTTCAAAAGCGTGAGGCCCATCATGATGTTCGACATCCACTTGCCTCGCGCAGCATCAGTGATCTTCTGCATGTCTTTGACAAGACCAGGGATGTTGAGAAACTCCGGAACCGGGCTCATCTCTTTCGATTCTTTGTCGACCATCACGGCCGTGCCGACGCCGCAATTTGGATGGCAGCCACACGAAACCTGACCCCATTCCGCGTCCGGTCCGTGGACGAGGTCCGCGAAGTCCGCGAACGCACCCATCAGAGAAAGTGGGAACCAGTCGCGAGTGGGCTCAGTGATGCCGACCTGGTCTTTGACGTCGTGCGCCAAATGAGAAAGGGTGTACCGCTGCTGCAGTCTGCGCTGCGCGGTGATTTCCTCATCGCGTCCGGTGAACGAAACCGGCTGGAACGAGAGGAACGCGATCTTCTTGGGATTGTCGAGCGCAAAGCGAATGATAGAGCCGACCTGGTCGTTGTTGATGCCGTTGACGAGCGTCGTGACCAGCACGATCTCAACACCAGCCTCGTGCAGATTGTTTATCGCGCGCAGCTTGACGTCGAAAAGGTTGCCCACCTGACGATGGCTGTTGGCGTCATTACCAACTCCGTCGAACTGAAGGTAAGCGTATCGCAGTCCGGCTTCGGCAGCCTCTTTTGCGAACTCTTTACTCTTGGCAAACTCGATGCCGTTAGTAGCAGCCTGCACCGAGTTGTAACCAACCTTGCGGGCGTATCTGATCGATTCGAGGAAGTGCGGAGAAATAGTTGGCTCGCCACCCGAGAACTGAACCGACATCTGCCTGCGTGGCTTAATGGTGATTGCGTTGTCCAGAATCTCTTTGATGTCGTCGAAGCTAAGCTCGTGAACGAAACCGACCTGATTGGCGTCCATAAAACACGGATCGCACATCATGTTGCACCGGTTGGTCAGGTCGACCGTGAGCACGGCGCCGCGACCATACTTGACAGTGCTCGAGCCGTGATTGTGAAGCTTCTCATCGTTGTGCGCCTGAATGTCGCGTCCCGGGAACATCTTTTCGATGTGCGTCAGAAACTTCGCATCGATCGCCATCATGTCTTCGAAGTGACCGTGCGTCGGACAATCCTTGATCATCCAGATCTCGCCGTCGCGCTCGATTATCTGGGCTTTGATCTCCCCGACCTTCTCGTTGATCAGGACCGAGACGTCTTTTTTGCCGCTCAGGATCTCTTCCCGCGCTTCGATAACGCAATTGGGACAGAGACTGTCAGTAGTCCGGGGCCAGCCGAGTGTGGGCTTGGATTTCTGCCAGGATTTCAGCAGGGGCTTGTCAGACCACTTGGGGGTAAATGACGGGTTGGGTTTGAATCTATTGACGGATTGAACTGTACTGAACAAACCACGCGCAATGAGAGTCAATCCTTTCTCGGCATGTTTGATTGGTCGCATGAAATTTTCCTTCTCTACTCGTTTAAATTGCAAAAAATGGGTCGTCGTCGCGAAGATCCCCACAAAGGCCACAACTGACTGGCAGATATTGAGCAAACGCGGCGGGAGAGTCCGATCAGCGTGCGAGGATACCTGCTTTTAAGGTTCGCACGCAAACGTTGACGCCAGCCCTTAAAATAACTGCTGGCCATCAGGTCTCTTGTGTTCAAATACCGGGAAGCCCAGAGGGCGCAGTGCGAGATCAGTTCGCAAAACGACGTTCTCTTAAGAGCAACGGCCATGCCGCGCCGCGTTAAGCAGGTCAACTGGAGAAATAATAGAGGTTATCTGAAATCCGGCAGATAATGAATCTAAGCCAACCCTCCCTTAGGCGTATCACATGGCCTCAAACTCCATCATTCGAACCGCCGCGAGCCATTATGACACCCAATGGACTTTTTGTTAAAGAGGGCGGCCCTATGTGACACCTGCGCGTGAAGACTACCCCGATAATTGTGAGAAAGACATGGAAGCGGCCGTCACAGAAGCGCCTCCGCTTGAAGCCCGACAAGCTCGACTTGTCGCTCCGCTTCCAAAGAGAACGGGAGCTGCCAGACCAGCTTTTGAATTGAGCTTTGAGTTATGCAGTTTGCTCGGCCAATGATAGAATCCGCGTCCTTCGACTGAAAATCTTTGCAGGTGCGGACAAAACAGGTGACCATGAGAAAAATACAGTTACTCGCGTTAGTTATCGCCGTGTGCTTCGTGGGGAGCACGGGGATTCCGCAATCCAGGCGTCAGAGACGAAACCAGCCGCTGGCAAATGGAAGGTACCGGGCCAAGAGAACGCCCTGGAAGGGACCCACCTTTATTAAGGCTGTAAATCTGAGACTGCTTGCGACGACATACGGTGATGTGTCCAACCGCAACGGAACCGCTGTGCCTGATGATGTCATACAGAACTTTGACCTCTCCCCCGATGGAAATACGCTGGTGTGTGCATACTTTCCCGCAACATTAATAGTCTGGAACACGCGCACCGGAACGAGAAAGAAGATTATCGAGCTCGCGTCGCCAGGATTCGGCGATGTCGTTTTCTCGCCCGATGGATCATTTTTTGTAACTGGTCCCGGCAATCTCGCCCAAGAGAAAGATTCTCATACCGTCACATTCTGGGACGCGAAAACATACAGAGTTATCGGCAAGATTCACAGTACCGG
Source organism: Acidobacteriota bacterium (assembly GCA_032160165.1). Classification (GTDB taxonomy): domain Bacteria; phylum Acidobacteriota; class Blastocatellia; order Pyrinomonadales; family Pyrinomonadaceae; genus QHXM01. Next base: position 7,525 of record JAVHWA010000158.1, on the reverse strand, counting down.
GATCGTGGAGTCGGTCAAAATTTCGCCGGACGGAAAGAGTCTGGCCCTGGTGACTTTTGTCGAAGGTTCAGGTGAGGAAAAAACCATCCTCGAGCTTTGGGATGTTCAATCAAAGAAACTTGCACCGATCCAGCCCGCAAAGGGGAGATCAATAGGCGGCAGCGCGCTCTACATAATGAGCCGCCTGGCGTTTTCGCCAGACGGAAGCAAATTGGCGACTATCACAAAACAATCGATCGAGCTTTGGGACCTCACGACAGGGGAACTAACACGGACCTTGCAAGTCACCAAAGGCGATCCAACCGGGCTCTGGTTTTCGCCAGACGGTCAGTCCCTTGTGAGCACGAGCGAACTGCGATCTGCTGCAGATCAGGATCCGGTCGGCGAGCTGATAATTTGGAACGTTGCCGATGGCGAGAAAAGAAGCACCCTTCCTGACTTTGACTACGCCACGTTCACGCCCGACGGGAAGCTGATAGCAAGCGGAAATAAGAGCCGAGACTATTCCCTGATTGACGTCACAACTGGGAAAACGATTTCTCGTTTCCCGCTGATAGGCGCCCTACGTTTCTCTCGTAACGGTAAAGTGGCGGCGAGCTATGATGAGCTGGTAGTGATAAGGACCTGGGACGTTCTGAAGTAATCGCTACCTACTACCGACCTGGCGCATAGTAGCCGATGCGAGTGGAAACCCGATGCGACGGCACGTTGGTTTGCACGCGCACTCTACGGAATTTTCCATCTCGAGACTTGTCCAGGGGCATGTAATAGAGCGCGTATTGAGAACGCAGTTCCTCGGCAACCTCTGCATAAGTCGAGTCCAATTGATCAAAGCTCAACGGTTTGTAGAGCTTTCCACCGGTGGCGACACACAACCTTTCGAGATTGTTTTCGCTTGCGTCCAGCACGCGAAGTCCCTCGCGTAGATCGCCTATGCGTAGCTGGTTGAACTGAGCAACTGCTGGGCCGGCACTTAATAGCGAACCCAACTCTTCGCGCTTTTTCACACGTTCGATTTCCGTATTACTCACTACATAAACGATTGCCTGCGCCTCAAGCAGCGCTTTCAGCGCCGTCTCGAGCGTGTTGGCTCCTCGTCCGCTATCGATTCCGTCTGTCAGAATGATCACCGCGTGCCGCCCGCGTGCGTGTGCGAACTGTTCGCGAGCAGCCAGGACCAATGCATCGTTGAAACGTGTGAACACCCCAGGCACGACACGTCGAAGGCTGCGACGCAGCTGAACGCGACTCTGTGTCCAGTCTTGTAAAAGCTCTATTCGATCGTCGAACTTTATCAGGCTCAGCCGATCATCCGGCCCCAGTTTGGAAGCGAAGCCTTCGACCGCGCGATTAAAGTCCTCCAGGTTTGCTGAGGCGCTCGAGGAAGCATCAACCATCAAGCTCACATCGACCGGCACCTGCCTGAGGGCGAGATCGCTTAACGGCTGCTCGCGTCCGTCTTCGAAGACTCGAAAATCAGTTTGCGTCAGTGTAGTCACCAGCCGGCCGGCCGCGTCGCGCACTGTAATCGGAAGCATTACCTCCGACGTGCTGACCGAGATCACATCGCCTTCATCAATCTCGTCGCCAGGGGTCGGCGATGGAGAAACGCGTCCCGGCATTTTGCCTTGTGCGTAAAGCGCAGGTGCAGACGCGGAGAAGCAAAGCAGCAGAAGCCCGAAGCATAGAAACATACTCTTTGTCCGGGTCCCGTCCAATGGCATCGGCTGTACCTTGTTCGCGTTGGATGCTTGTGTGTTCGTCGAAACTATGGGGTGTTGCCTGGGGCCTTTGGCGCCGACGACGAGTCATCGCTCATCGCTAACGTCATGGCGGCGATTACTCGGTCGCTGACTCGCCGGCGCCGAAGTTCCGCGAGCTTCGGTGGCGTGAGATCGAATTCGGCGGGTGATTGTTCTATGCGACGGATGATGGTCCCTTCTGAAAAGCCCGCGTCAACCAACTCCACGATCGATTCATTCGTTAAAGTCGGGGTCCTTTCGAGCTTGGCTACACCTCCCGGCTCGACGGATGGCCGCAGGATACGGACAGTGGCGCTCCCGGTCGCCTGAGTGTCGCCGCCGCTTGAACTGCCGGCGCCTCGTTGGCGGATTCGGCTGTTCGATCCGCCGTTCATGCCGAAGATGTCGGTCTCGCCTTCTGCAGTTTTTGCTCCACCCTTCGCGCGAGCGGAGTCACCGAAGAATGGGTCGCTGCCCAGTTCGTCAGTTGCTGTCAGCTCGGCATCGTCGCTCGCCAGCATCACAAGGATCACGCTCTCGCTGACCCCGCTGCGCTTTAGCTCTATTAATTGATCCGGAGAAAGGTCGAACTGCGCGGGCCGGCTCCTGATTATTGCGATAACGGTCTTGTCTTTGAAGCCCGCCCGCACGAGTTTGATGACCGCGGAATTATCGAGCGGCGTCTCCGGTTTTTGTTGGGCGAACGCGACTGCGCCCACTGTGCAGAATGCCGTGACAATCAGTGAGAGCTTGATAATAAGTTCTTTCATAGGGCAATAACTTCTCTTGAATAATTGGAATCGAGGCACTCGGCTCGTGACCCCTTCATCGCAAGCCAGGACCACCTGGGTCCGGCGAGGCGGATAAGCCGGACTTCGTTTGACCGTATCGTTTGCTGATTCGCTGAACGTAATTTCTTGTTTCCCTGTACGGCGGGACGTTCCCCCCGAATTTGGCAACGGCGCCTTCGCCCGCGTTGTAGCCCGCGAGCACGAGGTCGACGCGACCCCCAAAATTCTCCAGCAACTGTTTCAGATAGCGCGTACCGCCCATTATGTTTTCCCCCGGATCGAACGGATGACGGACACCGAACCGAGCGCCCGTGCCGGGCATTAGCTGCATTAGGCCTCGCGCGCCTTTAGGGCTGACGATCCGCGGTTTGAATCTCGATTCCTGTTCCATCACACAGAAGATCAGATACGGATCAACACCAAAGCGCGCCCCGTTATCCTTGATCAGGGAATCAAACTTCGCATTGCCCGTGGTCCATCCTCGTTCGGTCCACGATCCGGAGCTCGACGTGCCGTGCGCGCGTTCGCGTTCAATTCGTTCGATACGCGAGCGCTCGATGAAGATCGAGATAGGGCCGCTTGTGTACCAAACGCCTTCCCGTGTTTCGTTAACGGCATCGGCCTCAACGCGCGCGCCGCCGACCAGGAAAATCCAAACCGGCTGAGGGACCGTGCTGCGTTCCATATCGGCTGACTCGACGACTCTGGCGACTGATGTCTCGTTAGAGCGCTCGTGCAGTTTCGCGTCTTCGAGTTCGGCAGTCTCATTACTTTTAGATAGAGTTATTCGTGCCGCGCTTCCACTTCGGAACCAGACCCCCTGGATTTTCTCCCAAACAGGATCGTCGTCATCGGATGAACCGACGGTTGAAGCTGTTTGAGAGCCGTCGTGCGCGTCCATTCTGGCAGCCGACGCCCTGACAATTGCTTCAGGGGAGGGAAGCGGTATCAAAAGCTCGCGTCCTGCCGCAAGCATTGTGTTGATCGATGTGCCGTTTAGTTCGGCGATCTCATCGCCGGAAACGCCAAAGCGGTCACCAAGCAAGTTCAAGGTGTCGCCTGATCTGGCTCTGATCTTAACCAACCTGCGACCCGCCCAACGCTTTGAGGTAGATTTCAACGCGGCATCTCGTCCGCGAGAGATTTGCGCGAACGTGGTCGCACTGCCAATCGGAAGAAGAAGCACCGCAAGAATCAGGACTATCAATCGAGGGGAACTTGAATTCATGGCTTTGCCTTCCACACTATCGTTTGCGACTTTCTGCGATTCATAGGAGTCCGCTATGGACTCTCAGACTTCCAATGGCTCTTCGGCATCGACCTCAACATCGCTCCGGGACGCCGGCTGTTGCGAAGCAAACCCGTGCGAAGCGCCGAAGTAGTTGCGCCACGCCACATCGACCACCTTCGGCTCGATCTCGAGTGTGCGCCCCTCAAAAAGACAGATGTCTGTTACTCGCTCGAGCAAGTCTCTTGGCTCACAGGCTTTCATCTGCCGATGCTCGATCATGTAGTTGTTGAGGATGTGATCGAGACACGTTTGGTCGCAACGAAGCCCACGCGTGTACGCAGCCCGTTTAAAGATCTCCAGATAGGCCGCGGGAGTGGGAGGCTCGACGCGCGCGCGGTATCCCATGCGACGAAGAAAAGCTTCATCGGCCAGGTCCTTCTCATTCAGGTTGGTCGAGAACAGCACCAGTTGTTCGAAAGGTACTTCGATCTTTTTCCCGGTATGGAGTGCCAGATAGTCCGTTCTTCGTTCGAGGGGAACGATCCAGCGATTAAGCAGGTCCTGTGGCGCAACGCGCTGACGTCCAAAGTCGTCAATGACGAGCGTCCCACCATTTGATTTCATCTGAAAGGGTGCTTCGTAGAAGCGCGCAACATCGCTCCAAACCAGGTCAGTGTTCTCCAGCGTCAATTCGCCGCCGACAACAATCAGCGGTCTCTCGATCTGGATCCAACGTCGGTCGTACTCCATGGGCGTCTGATCTTCGGGCGCTATTCGATGGCTGTGCGAGTCGAAGACGCGAATGATCTGTCCGTCGATCTCGATCGCATAGGGGATCCAGATAGCGCCCGGCAGGGCCGCATTGATCCGCTCCGCGACCGCAGTCTTGCCCGTACCCGGAAGGCCACTCAGGAATAGCGATCGTCGCGAATTAATCACGCAGCCCAGGGTTTGAAGCAGGGATTCTGGAAGTACCAGATCACGGAAGGCCGCGCGCACTGTTTCCATCGACGCTGCTCGCGATGGCACCGCTTGCAATCGCATCATGTGCGCGTAGTCCTTTAGAGAGACAGGAGCCGGACCGGTGTATCCCGACGCCTGATGAAGGCGCGCGAGACGTTCCCACCCATGATCCAGCATGGCATAGCGGGTCGAGCCCGGCGTCGTTTGAAGGCGAACCTCGATGAGCTTTTCGCGGAAGAGCGACTGTAGCAACTCTTCCGTCAGAGTTCGCGGTAAGCGCAGCCGCTCTGCGACCGCAGTCGTCGTCGGTTCGGCCATCATCGCCACGTGCTTGAGTGTGAGATCGCACAGGAAACCTTCGCTGACTCCGGCGTCCGCCACCTCTTCAGGCACGGGCGGTCCCATACTCTCTATCTCCGCGCGTGTAAGAATTCCAGTGTGCGTCATTGCAAATTTCCCTTCGGCAAAATTCAAGTCCAAGGTCCGATGTCCAAGGTCTAAAGTCGTCCTGATGGTCGTGACCTTGGACCTTAGACATTGGACTCATTCTCAGTTCCCGGCTGCGACTATTTCGCTGGCCATTGCGCCTTGCATCGCCTGCGCCTCGCTGGTCCGACCCACCCGACGATAAAGCTCGGCCAAACGTGCGGTCGCGACGGTGGCTCTTGGCTGAGCGCGTCGCGCCGCTTCGTATTGCTTAATGGCTTCGTCATCGCGTCCCAACCGCTCCAGCATCGCCCCCGTATTCAACCTTCCGGTAACTTCACCTCCGGCACGAGCGAAGTTTCTGTAAGCATCGTCGTACTTCCCGAGCCGGCACTGCGCCAGCGCCAGATTGTTAAGAATGCGTTGATCAGTTGGCGCGAGCTTCGCGGCGTGCTTTAGTTTGTCGACGGCCGCGCGGTAGTTGCCGTTCTGATACAGCGAGAAGCCTAGATTGTTCAGCGTCTGCGCGTCGTCAGGTTCTGCTTTGATCGCGCGCTGGTACGACTCTCTTGCACGGTCGTGCATTCCTTTACGATCGTATGCGAGTCCCATAAGGCTGTTCGCTTCGGTTAGCTTCGGATCGAGAGAAGCCGCGAGCGAGAGTTCTGTTATTGCCTCGTTGACACGTCCGACGTTCAAGAGAGCGCGCCCCTGGGCCAGATGCTCCCTTGCGGTTGCGGTGATGCCTGGTTTCGCTTCCGCTGACGAGCTTCCATCGTTGATCCTGGACGCCGGCGAGCTTTCGAATTTTTCCACGTCTTTTTCGGACAGCCGTTGGAGCTTTCCTTCGTCATTGCCTCCGCCGAACAGGCGTTTCAAGGCGCGGAACGGCGCGGTAAGGACCTTGACGACTCGGTTCCCGTCCTTCTTTTTATCGACGCTCTGTCCGGTATCAGAGCCCGAATCGGCGACGATGTTTGCGTCCACGTCGCCGTAGCGCACCGTCGTCTCGGCGCTCCAGAAAGCGGTGATGCCGAAACACAGTGTTAAGGCGACTGCGATAGCGATGATGGTTCGTCTGCGCATGGTTCCAGACTCCTTTACATGTTACTGAACGTATCGATCAATGTAAGCATCGCGGGGCCCAGGATGGCGATAAATAAAACCGGGAAAAGAAAACATGCGAGTGGGAAAAGCAGCTTTACCGCAGCCTTCTGCGCCGCCTGTTCTGCCCGCTGTCTCCGTTTGGTGCGAAGCGAATCCGAGTAGATCCGCACTGCGCGAGCGATCGAAGTACCAAATCGATCAGCCTGGATAAGCATCGCCACAAGGCTTCGCAAGTCGTCAACCCCGGTGCGCTCTGCTAGATTTCGTAAGGCTTCTTCGCGATCGCGGCCTACTTTGATTTCAAGGTTCGCGAGCTCAAATTCCTCGCTGATGTCCTTGTGCACGTCTCTCAATTCGTCGCTGACTCTGAGCATGGCGGCGTTCAAGCCAAGCCCGGCCTCTATCGAAACGACCATCAGATCGAGCGCATCCGCCAGTCCCCATCGAACCCGTTGCTGACGGCCTTTGATGAACTGATCGAGCACAAAGCGCGGGAGGAAGAAGCCCAGTATGAAGGCAACCAGAAACCAGATCAGCGCGCTCGAGAGCGGCCACGCGAGAATGGCGAAGACCAGCGCGACCGCGCCGGGGAAAACGGCGAGCGAGGTCATCTGGATCGCCCGATAGACTATCGGCGCGTTTCTGCCGCGGAAGCCCGCGTGCATCAACAGCTTCTCCAGCTTTCGAGCTTCGGCTGCTGAAGCGGGTAGAAGCCGGTTGAGAGGCGCAGCGATTCGTTGGGCCATCTCGGCCACGGGACGCTCTTCGTCCATGGCGAGCGAAGCGTTTGCTGCTGCCCCTGGCTGACCAAGTTTCTTGAGCCGCTCGGTCGCTGCACTCTGCGGACGAGAGAACAGCCAGTAGAGCGCCATAATGCCAAAGCTTATGCAAACGAAAGTTGAAATGGTGATGAGTAGCATGTCGGTGGTCGGTGGTCAGTGTTCAGTGGTCGGTGATCAGCTTCAGTGTCGAGGTGTGGGCAGCTTCGAACTGTCCACCGTCCACCGACCACTGTCCACTAGATCTTTATTCTCAGTATCTTTCTCACGATCAGCATTCCTGAAATCTGTAGGAACAGCGCAAGGTAAATTAACTTGTGACCCCGGGGGTCTTTCCAAAGGACGCTCATGTATTCCGGGTTCATCGCGGTGACGGCGACGGCGACACCGTGTGGGAGGCCGCACAGCAGCCACGCAGTGTGGGGCGGGCTGGTAGTCGGTGGGGGAAGATCGCCTAGAATGGGGTCGCGCTCTCGGGGGGTGTTG
>JAVHWA010000133.1:0-9526 GCA_032160165.1 Acidobacteriota bacterium | reverse complement strand
TTCGTCACCCGCCAGAAAATGGGATTCCTCCGGTTGCCAGAAAGAAAGGCGACAAGCTGCGTCCGCCGCGGATCGTCAAATACGAGGAGCCGCCCGAGGGATTTGTTCGTCGCTGGTTGCGTCGCATCTTTCGGCCGCCGGTGATCATCGCGCTCGTCGTTCTGACTACATTTACTATCGGCTTTCTGGGTTACTACTGGTACGTTTTCTCAAAGCGCATCGATACTCTACTCAACGGCGAAATTTTCACGCGCTCAGCCGGGATCTATGCTGCGCCCAAGCAACTCTTCCTCAATGAAAACCTGTCGGTCGATGACCTTATCGCTTACTTGAAACGAGTCGGCTATGTCGAGAAATCGCAGCAGGCTGAGAGTGCGCGCGGACGATATCGCATTGATGGCACCGACGTTGAAGTTGAGCCCAGCGCCGACGCGACTGTCGATGGCCAGAACATCTTTCCCCGCCTGCGGGTTCAATTTAGCCGGGGAGGCAAAGGGATTGTAGGCCTCGGTGATTTGAGCAGTGGAGCGAAGTTCGACCGGGCCCAGCTCGAGCCTGAACTGATCAGTTCGGTGACAGGGCAGGAGCGCGCCAAGCGCAGAGTCATCGGGTTTAGAGACATACCCAAAAATCTTGTCGCCGCAATTGTGACGACCGAAGACCGCTCGTTCTTCGAACATCATGGAGTTAACTTTCGCGGAATCCTCCGCGCGCTCTTTCGTCGCTACGGTTCAGACCAGACATCACCGATCGCGCAGCAGGGCGGCTCGGGAATCACTCAGCAGCTAGTCAAGAACCTGTTGCTCTCGCCTGAACGGACGTTGCGCCGCAAGCTCTCAGAAGCTTACATGTCAATCATTCTCGAGACGCGTCTTAATAAAGAGCAGATCTTCGAGCTGTATTGCAACCAGGTCTATTTAGGGCAACAGGCAGGGTTTTCAATTAACGGCATGGGCGAAGCTTCCAGCGCCTATTTCGGCAAGGACGTCACCGCGCTGTCGTTATCCGAATCAGCATTTCTTGCCGGATTGATTCGAAGTCCTAATCGGTATAATCCGTACAAAGACCTCGAGACGGCGACGTCGCGCCGCAACCAGGTACTGGATTCAATGGCAGAAACGGGCTCAATAACTCCGGAACAGTCGGCGGCGGCAAAGATCGAGCCCTTAAAAATCGCGCCCACAAAGGGAAGGGTCGATACCTCTGACGCGCCTTACTTCGCCGACTATGTCGAGAGCCAACTAAGCGAAATCATCCCCGAGCAGGACGCGATACAACACCGGCGCATCTATACCACGATCGATACCGACTTGCAGCACGCAGCCTACGCGGCGGTCACAAAACAACTAACTGCGCTGGATAAAGTTTACGCCAAGAGATTTCCGCCGGGGACTTTGCAGGCCGCGCTGGTGGCGATGAATCCCAGAACGGGAGAGATCGTTTCCATGGTTGGCGGCCGCGACTACACCAAGAGCCAGCTCAACCACGTTACGGAAGCTAAACGACAGCCTGGCTCAGTCTTCAAACCGTTCGTTTATGCGACTGCACTGAACACTGCTTACGATCCTGTTCCCAGAGTGATCACGCCCGCCACTATATATAAAGACGAGCCGAAGACTTTCACGGTGGGTAATCAGGAGTACTCCCCCGGAAACTTCGGAGACAAATACTCCAACGCGCCGGTAACGCTTCGCGATGCGCTGGTCCGGAGTCTGAACGTAGTCACCGTCGACGTCGCGCAGGAAGTGACCATCGGACGCGTAATGAACCTCGCTGCCAAGGCCGGCCTGCCTCGACCGCAGAAACCATATCTGGCGATGGCGCTGGGGACGAACGAAGCGACACCACTTCAGGTAGCTTCCGCTTATACGACCTTCGCGGCCAACGGTACGCGCACTACCCCGATCGCGATCAATCGAGTAACGGATGGCAAGGGCACCACGCTCACTCAACTCACCGGCACCAGGAATGAGGTCATCCGTCCCGAACTCGCGTACGTGATGACATCAATGCTCAAGGATGTGGTCAACAGGGGAACAGCTGCACGGCTCAGTTCATTTGGACTAAAGAATATTCCGGGCAAACTCGGTCTGGCAGGTAAAACCGGGACATCGCGCGATGGGTGGTTCGCGGGCTTTACGCCGAACCTCGTTTGCGTCGTCTGGGTCGGCTTTGACGACAACTCGCAGTTGGGAATGACTGGCGCAGACGCAGCGCTTCCGATCTGGGCCGAATTCATGAACGCCGCGCTGGCATATCATCCCGATTGGGCGGGCGACTGGCAGATGCCCGGAGGAATTCAAGCGACCGAGATCGACCCGCGCACCGGCGAGGTGGCTTCAGCGGGCAGCACAAGCAAACGCACAGAATTGTTTTTGAATGGTACGGCGCCTTCTTCCGGCGAAGTCGCAGCCTCCAAAGAAGACCAGAATCCACCTGAAGTCGACGCCACCAAAGAGCCCGCCGAATTCGAATACGAACCAGCGCCCCTACCGGAGACTCTGCCGGAAACACCGCCTCGGAAGCCACCTAAAGCGGGAGGCAGCCCGCCCGATGGGCCTTCCCGATTGCAAGGCACGATTACACTTGACGTCGATCCAACCACGGGTTTGATCGCGGACCCAGCCGTCTGTCCCATCATCCGCTCCAGGACGTATCTGATTGGACAGGAGCCCCGCAAGTATTGCGGACCCGAATATCATAACGGCAGAACCAATCAACAAACCGAGACAAGGCCACGAACGGTAGCGCCCGGATGATCATTTATTCATTGAGGCATTGGGTCATTGCGTCATTGCGTCATTGAAAATCAAACAATGAACAAATGAACAAATGAATAAATGAATCAATTCGTCCTAGAGGTAGGATCCAGATGAAACGCTGCCCAGTTTGCGCGAGGATGTATTCGGATGACGCGCTGAACTATTGTCTTGATGACGGCACCACTCTGCTGTTGACTACTCCCACTGGATACGATTCGGCGGATGCCCCGACTGCTAACTTTTCTTACGGCGGCGGCACGGCTCCAACACAGGTCATGCACGGCAGTCCGACAGCGACCAACCGGAGTCCGGTACCCACCGCACCTCCACCCTTTCTGGCTGCATATCCTCAACGACGAAATTCGTTGCCATGGATCGTCGGTGGCTTGGCGCTCCTTATTATTGCGGTTGTTGTATTCATTCTCGCCGGGCGCGCCTCAAACGTAACCCGCGACGGGGGGGATGCCAAGCCCAGCCCATCGATCGGATCGACGCCGGGGAGTACACCCGCGCCAACCCCGTCACATTTGGCGTGGCAGACGCTGACCGGCGATGGCTTCTCTATTTATATGCCGGGATCTCCATCGAAGAGTGAGCAGACTGAACCAAGCCTCGCCGGCCCTATCACGATTCACCTGTACACTGCCGCACAAGGATATGAAGCGTTCATGGCTGGTGATACGACGTATCCCGATGCCGTATTCGCGTCGGGAAACACCGAGCAGATCATGGATGGAGCGCGAGATGGCGCGGTATCGAGCGTCGAAGGACAGATCAGCAACGAGCGGAAGATCACCCTGGGCAGTTATTCGGGAAGAGAAGTGACCGGATCGTCTCCGTCGAAAAACCTCAGCTTCACCCTTCGCCTGTATGTCGCCAAACCGAAGATGTTCATTATCCTGTATTCACAGTACGGTAAAGACAAACCTCTTTCTGATGACGGCAGGAAGTTCCTCGATTCGTTTCAGATTACACAATAGCGAATTGCTGCTGAGCGTTGGCGGAACTCAAGTCGCGGCCTCCAACGCGGCGCGTAAGGTTTCGATTGCGAGCGCCGCCGCATGTTGCTTACGCGCGGGCAATCCATCAAGCGCACGCGCGATTTCCTCCTTCGTCAGCCGCAAGGCATCCTCGATCAGCATCCCCTGGGTCATCTCGGTGAGTACGGAGCCGCAGGCCAGCGTCGGCGGACAACCGTAGGCGAGGAAGCGAGCGGCTACGATTCTGCCATCATGCAGCCGCAGGCTCAACCGTAAGCAATCGCCGCAAACGGGATTGGACTCCTCTGCGGTCGCTTGGGCGTTGGGCAGCTCGCCGGCGTTTCGAGGATTGGCAAGGTGGTCTTTGAGTTTCGCGGAGTAGGACACGGTCGGATTCCAAGTCCAAAGTCCAAGGTCAGTTTAAGGTTCCACGTTTAAAGTTTAAGGTTGCACGATTCAGGTTGGAGGTTTGAGATTCGAGGAAGGATGCGAGTGCCTAACTCGAAACTCGAAACCGACCTTAGACTTTGGACTATATTCGGATCGCTTCGCACGCGCGCTCCGCCATGGCCTTTTGATAGAGTGGTGAAAGGCGCCTCAGGCTTTCCACTGCACGGGGCAGAACTTCCAAAACGTAGTCGACCTCGTCGGTCGTATTGTCTTTCCCGAAGCTAAAGCGGATAGAGCCGCGCGCAAGTTCGTCGTCGCGACCAATGGCGCGTATCACCGGCGATGGCTCGAGTGACCCTGACGAACAAGCCGAACCAGTGGATACCGCAACGCCGTGCAAGTCGAGATTAATTAGCAAGCCTTCGCCTTCGATAAAGCGAAACGAGATGTTTGATAAATGCGGTAGGCGTTTACCCCGCTCACCATTAAAGACGATATCTTCGACATGCGCTTCGACACGGGACTCGAATCTGTCTCTCAGGCCACGCACGTGCTCTGTTCGCTGATTCAGCTCTTCACCTGCGAGACGCGAGGCTTCTCCAAAAGCGACAATGCCCGCAACCGATTCTGTGCCGGCCCGCCGTTCGCGCTCCTGGTGCCCGCCCACATTTTGCGTGACCAGTCGCACGCCGCGCCGCACATAAAGCGCGCCCACGCCTTTCGGCGCATAGAGCTTGTGGGCCGACAGTGAGAGCAGATCACAACCAAGCTCTTCGACATCGAGCGCCATTCGTCCAGCAGCCTGAACAGCGTCGGTATGAAAGCGTAAGTGCCGATGCCCGCTCTCGCGTGCTTCTCGGACCAGAGCACCGATCTCAGCCACCGGCTGGATCGTCCCGATCTCGTTGTTGGCAAGCATCACCGTTACCAGCACTGTCTGCGGCGTGATGGCATCTCGCACATCAGCCGTCCGAACAAATCCACCGTCATAGACCGGCAAGCGCGTGATCTCCCATCCGCGCTTCTCCAACGCGTCACAAATGCCTCGAACACTCGAATGCTCAATCTGTGAGGTGATAATGTGGCGACCATTGGTCTCGGACGCTTCGGCCACGCCGCGGATTGCCAGGTTATTGGCTTCCGTTCCACCAGAGAGAAAGACGATTTCGTTGGGCCGCGAAGCGAGCAGGGCCGCTACTTCGCGCCGCGCGCGATCGACGGCCGCTCTGGCTTCCTGGCCGAAGAAGTGCACGCTGGAAGCGTTGCCGAACTTGCCCATCAGGAAGGGAAGCATGGCCTCGACGACACGCGGGTCGACCGGTGTCGTTGCGCTATTGTCTAAATAAACTCGGCGAATTGCGGCCATCCTCCAGATTCTGCGCCAACCTCTCGCTGTACCTTTCGCATCAGAAGTTCGGCGTCCGGCACGAGTCTAGGTCGCGGGGTCTTAAGCGTCAAGCCACCCAATGTTTGTTGCGGGCTTAGAGCGAATGTTAACATCTGACCGCCTGGTCGAGAGCGTCTGCCGAGGAAAAAGTATTGGTGGTCCGGCAGACGTTCATTTCCGAGAAAGGAACAAAGAATGAGAAATCCGAATCGCAGCCTGGTTGCCGCGCTTGGTATTATTTTTATGGCACTATCGATCGCTTCTGCGCGGCAGACCTCCCAACAGTCGGTGGGGGCGCTTGAGCGCGGATACCGCACCGGCTACTCGGATGGCTACCAATCCGGATACGGCGACTCAGCTCAGCAGTCAGCCCGTGACTACAAGAACAAAGACGACTATCAGCGCGCCGATAGAGCATATGCAGCTTCATACGGCGCCCTGGAGGACTATCGCGACGGATATCAGCAGGGATTTGAATCTGGCTATGGCGCCGGCTACGAACGCAAAGCGTTCGACTCGACGATACCTGCAAATCTGGGAAGACGAGTTACCGACGATTCACAGACGAGTGGAAACGTTTCGGTCTCGACAAACACCGGCCCGGTCGCCGGCACCAGCACCAGCGGAGGGTCTGTCAACACGGCGAACGTTACTTCGATCCCGGCAAATATCGTAATGCGCGTCGAGCTTCTCACGAACCTCTCCACTGATGTGACTCAGCGCGGCGATACTTTTCAGGCACGTGTTATCGAGCCGACGGAGTTCCAGGACGCGATGATCGAGGGACATGTCAGTAGAGTCAAACGGCCGGGGAAGTTGAAAGGCAACGCCGAGCTTCAGCTCACTTTTGACAAGATCAGTCTTAACGGTCGATGGAGCGATTTCAAAGCGCAGGTGATAGAGGTCATCGATAACGGTAACGGCGGCGACATTGGCGAGGCCGATGAAGAAGGCGGCGTCAAATCCAAAAACCGAACCAAGGATGACGTAGCGAAGGTCGGTGCAAGCGCGGGTGTCGGCGCCATCCTTGGCGCGATCTTCGGCGGAGGAAAAGGCGCGGCGATCGGAGCAGCTATCGGAGCCGGCGTAGGCACTGGCAGCGTCCTCACCTCGAGCGGCAGGGACATACGGCTTGACCATGGACAACAGCTCAGGATTCGAACATCAAACGAAGCACGATTCTGAATGAAGTGATGAGTGATGAGTGATGGGTGATGAGGAAAGCGAACTGCCTACCCATCACTCATCACCCATCACTCATCACCGTTTATGATCATCACGCTTCTCACGGATTTTGGAACTGCGGATTATTTTGTCGGCGCGATGAAAGGAGTGATCCTCTCACTCAATCCCGCAGCTCGAAACGTCGACATCAGCCACGAGATTCCGCCCTACGATGTAATGGCGGCGGCTTTTATCCTCGCCGCCGCCTATCAAACGTTTCCAAAAGGAACCATCCACATCGCGGTAGTTGATCCTGGCGTCGGCTCGGCGCGTCGCCCGCTGGTTGTCTCGGCGGGCCGTCAATTGTTCGTAGGTCCGGACAACGGCCTGTTTAATTATGTGCAGGCGCGAGAAGCCGATGCTCGCGTTTTTCACGTCACCGCCACTGAGTATTTCCGTCAACCCGTCAGCGCGACATTTCATGGTCGCGACGTATTCGCTCCGATCGCGGCTGCGCTTTCAAACGGAGTTCACCTGGAACAGCTGGGAGTCGAGATAGACGATTGTGTGCTCTTGCGAGATCTAACGCCCCAACAGACGGCACCTGAGACGCTCAAGGGTTCGATCATTCACGTAGACAAATTCGGTAACTGCATCACAAACTTTACGCGCGAACATATAACCCCGCCGATGATTGAAGGTGGCGCTTATCTGAGACTCAAAAGCGCGAAGATAACTGCTTTTCGAAACTTCTTTGCGGAGGGACGGGTGACCAATGACGTTCTGTTCGCTATCTGGGGAAGCGCGGGGTATCTCGAGATCGTGGCTTTCGGCCTTTCTGCAGCAGAGCACGTGCCGGCTGAGGCGGGAGACGAAATAACACTCATCCTCGGTCAAGGCAGGCCTGCATAACCGAATTGACTCTCTCGTGCGCTGCCCCGGTAGGTCCGTTGTGAATGGCTATGGCTAATAAATACGAGTTCTCAATAGGCGAGCCAGTACGCATCAAGAGCGGAGTGTTCCGCGCTTTCATTGGGAAGGTCGCAGAAATATATCAGGGCAACGGCACCCTAAAGGTTATCGTTGAGGTATTCGGCAAATCGCAGTTGGTTGAACTGACTTTTATGGAGGTTGAGAAAGTTGAGTAGATGTGAGACTACAGGCGTATAGAGTACAAGCCTTGGCTTGCGTTTGCGCATGCGGCGCAACCTAAAGGTTGTACTCTACACGCCTGTAATCACACTGACTTCAGAGAAGCCATATCGATAGAGAAGCGGTACTTCACATCGGACTTAAGCATTCGCTCGTACGCGTCGTTGATCTTCTGAATCGGGATGACCTCGACGTCAGAGGTGATGTTGTGCTTTCCACAGAAGTCGAGCATCTCCTGCGTC
Organism: Acidobacteriota bacterium; assembly: GCA_032160165.1. Lineage (GTDB taxonomy): Bacteria > Acidobacteriota > Blastocatellia > Pyrinomonadales > Pyrinomonadaceae > QHXM01. The sequence goes on along the minus strand of JAVHWA010000133.1, from coordinate 1,449 downwards.
TCGGCCAAGCCGCCGATGGGCGAGCCGGAAAAGCTGCGGCGTTGGAAGATGAGGCCAAAGACTGCGACTGACAGCGGCTTTTCGGGCGCGCCGACCATCGTTAAGTTGCCGTCGCGGGCGAGCAGGTTGATGTACGCGTTGATGTCATGTTCAGCGGCAACCGCATCGAGTATGAAGTCGAAACTGCCTTCGTGCTTCTGCATCTCGTCGGCGTTGGTTGAGAGCACAACCTCGTGAGCGCCAAGCCGCAGCGCATCTTCCTTCTTGTGCTCCGAAGTGGTGAAGACAACGACGTGCGCCCCGAACGCGCGGGCGAACTTTACCGCCATGTGCCCGAGGCCGCCGAGCCCGACCACGCCTACCTTCTTGCCGGCGGATACGCCCCAGTGGCGCATAGGCGAGTACGTCGTGATGCCTGCACAAAGAAGCGGAGCGGCAGCCGAGAGGTCGAGATTGTCGGGGATTCGCAGCACAAAATGCTCGTCTACCACGACGCTCTCAGAATAGCCGCCATAGGTCACTGGAGCAGTTTCGTGCTTGTCCGGGCCTCCGTACGTAAGCACCTGGTTCGGGCAGAACTGTTCGAGACCCTCTTTGCAATTTGCGCAGGTGCGGTCCGAATCGACAAGGCAGCCGACGCCGACGTGATCGCCGGGCTTGAACCTGGTGACCGCGGAACCGACCTCTGTGACCCGACCAACGATCTCATGACCGGGGACGCAGGGATAAGTGGCCTCCATCACCTCACGCCATTCGTTGCGGGAGTAATGAAGATCTGAGTGGCAGACGCCGCAGAAAAGTATCTCGATCTTAACGTCGGTTTCGGTGGGCTGGCGTCGCTTGATCGTGGTTGGAGCCAGCGGCGATGTCGCACTGGAAGCGGCATAAGCTTTAGCGTTGTACATGACTCTATTTCCCTTCGTTCATCTGATTATTTCGTTTCTTGTGTCTCATTCCATATTACGGGCTGAGGAAAATGGGAGGTATGACGATAGTGGCGAATGATTGTACGATCCTGCAAAAACCCGCTTTGAAATGTTTCACTGAGGCCGTCAAAGGGATAATATGGGATGCATGAAAAGACCGGATGCAAAACGCGAAGCACAACGGATGCGAAGCAATAGCGAGGAACTTGTGGCCCGGATAGCGGCTGCTGTGCCCACCAACGGGACTATGGAAGCTTTCCCCGGCTTCCGTCTCAGCCGTGCTTGCAGCCCGACGGAGCCGGTGCGATCGGTGTACCGACCTTCATTCTGTTTTGTCGCTCAAGGGAGCAAGCGGGTACTGTTGGGCGAGGAAGTGTTCCGCTACGATCCGGAACATTACATGATCTATACGGTGGACTTGCCACTTACTTTCCAGGTAGACGAAGCATCTGAGGAACGACCCTATCTCGGTTTCCAGTTGGATCTGGAACCCGCGCTGGTCGCATCCGTCATAATGGAATCC
>JAVHWA010000071.1:0-20194 GCA_032160165.1 Acidobacteriota bacterium | reverse complement strand
TCGATCCGGTGGGTCGAGCGGAGGCCATTCGCTCGCAGGTCGAACGCGGCGACTTGCATGGCTTCGAGCTCGAAGCGTATCGCAAAGACGGCGAGAAGATCTGGCTGTCGCTGAGCAGGCGCAGCGTACGGGACGAAAACGGAGAGGAGCTCTACAACGAGGGCACGTTAGAAGACATTACCGAGCGTAAGCGCGGGGAGGAAGCGCTCAGGGCCTCTGAGGCTGAGTTGCGTGCGCTATTCGCGGCCATGACCGACGTGATTCTCGTCCTTGACGCAGACGGACGCTATCAGAAGATCGCGCCGACTGACCCCACCTATTTGTACAAGCCACCGGCTGACCTGCTGGGCAAGCGGCTGGACGAGGTCTTCCCCAGGGGTGATGTCGATTTCTTTCTCGCTCACATCCGCCGCGCCTTGCACGAAGGTCGGATGCATCGAGTTGAGTACAGTCTGCAGATTGGCGGGACGGCGGTATGGTTTGATGGCAGCGTTTCGCCAATGTCGGAGGATTCAGTCATCTGGATCGCGCGCGACGTTACGGAACGCAAGAAGGCGGACGCAATGCTGCGGGAGAGCGAAGAGAAGTATCGCAGTATCGTGGAAACGGCGAACGAGGGTATCTGGCTCATCGATACCGAGGCGCGTACTACCTTTGTCAATGAACAAATGGCCGCGATGTTGGGCTATACGGTAGCCGAGATGCTGGGGCGGCCGGCTTTTGACTTTATCTTTGCGGCAGACGTCGCCTCCGCGGAAGAGAAACTTGAGCTGCGCCGGCAGGACATTTCCGAGACGGGTGAGTTTCGCTTACGGCGGAAGGATGGTTCGGCCATCGTCACCCTTTACAACTCCAGGCCGACGAAGAATCCTGCGGGCGAGGTCGTCGGCTCGCTGTCGATGGTCATAGACATCACCGAGCGCAAAGCAGCAGAAGATGCCTTGCGCGAAAGTGAAGAGCGGTATCGCGTGGTGGCCGAGACCGCGACGGATGTCATCATCACGATGGATGAAGACAGCAAGATTCTTTTTGCAAATGGCGCCGTCGAAAAAGTCTTCGGCTACGCGGTGTCTGATCTGGTTGGTCGTCAGATGACGATGATAATGCCCGAGTACCTGCGACACCTTCATGAGGCCGGCGTCAGTAGATATGTTCGAACGGGGCACAAGCATATCAACTGGGCGGGTGTAGAACTCCCCGGTCTGCACAAGAGCGGGCACGAGGTTCCGCTGGAAATATCTTTTGGACAGTTCCGCAAAGACGGCGAGCGCTTTTTCACAGGCATCGCCCGCGACATCACAGCGCGCAAGCGCGCCGAGGAAGAGTTACTCCAGTCAGAGCAACGCTACCGACTTCTCTTCGAACGAAATCCACAGCCGATGTGGGTCTTCGACCTGGAGACGCTCGCATTTCTCGAAGTTAACGATGCTGCTGTTGGCCAATACGGGTATACACGAGAAGAATTCCTGGCGATGACCCTCGAAGACATTCGGCCTGCAGAAAGTATTCCGGCTCTTCTCGATATCGTATCGAGAGACGAGCCTCGAGGCGAAATAGCGGGTATTTGGAAGCACAAGAAGAAGGATGGCTCGATTATCGATGTAGAGATCACTGCGCACGAGCTGACTTTTTACGGAAGACCTGCTCGGCTGGTGCTGGCTTACGATGTAACCGAACGAAGGTCTTTGGAGGAGCAGTTACGTCAATCGCAAAAGCTGGAAGCCGTGGGGCAGTTAGCCGGCGGCGTCGCCCACGATTTCAATAACTTGTTGACTGTCATCACAGGCTACAGCGACCTCTCGTTGCGACGCCTGGATAATGGAAATCCGCTGCGAGCGAGCCTTGAGGAGATCCGAAAAGCGGGCGAACGCGCCGCCTCTTTAACCCGGCAACTGCTGGCCTTCAGCCGCAAACAGGTCCTCCAGCCAAAGGTGCTTCAGCTTAACGCGATTGTGGCTGACGTAGACGCGATGTTGAGGCGATTGATCGGGGAAGACATAGACCCGATCACACTGCTGGATCCGGCCCTGGGACAGGTGAAGGCCGATCCCGGCCAGATCGAGCAGGTGATTCTAAACCTGGCTGTAAATGCGCGTGATGCCATGCCGCAGGGAGGCAAGCTGACCATTGAAACAGCCAATGTGCAATTGGATAACCAATATAGCCGAAGCCACACGGCCATCCAGCCCGGGAATTATGTGATGCTGGCAGTGACTGACACGGGATGCGGCATGGATGCCGAAACAGAGTCGCGCGTATTCGAGCCGTTCTTCACCACAAAAGAACATGGAAAAGGGACCGGGCTTGGGCTCTCGACTGTCTACGGCATAGTAAAGCAGTCTGGCGGTAACATTTGGGTCTATAGCGAGGTGGGAAAAGGCACGACCTTCAAGATCTATCTACCGCGAACCGATGATGTGCTGGACATGAATACGGCTAATGACGCGCCGAATGAACTTGCGCAGGGGCGAGAGACCGTGCTGTTGACCGAAGATGAAGAGCAAGTGCGGCAGATGGCTCGGATGATTCTTGAGATGAGCGGCTATCACGTTTTGGAGGCCAGCAACGGTGATGAAGCGCTTGCGATCTACAGGGAGCATGGGGCCCAGATTGATCTAATAGTGACTGATGTGGTGATGCCGCATATGAGCGGAACGGAACTGGCCCACAATCTAGAGCTGCTGCATCCCGGCATCAAAGTACTCTACATGTCCGGTTACACCGACGAGGCAATAGTGCGTCATGGTCTGCTGGATCGTGACATGTCATTTCTTCAAAAACCGTTTACGCCGGCAGTCTTGACGCGAAAGGTTCGCGAGATGCTGGACGCGCCGCTTGAACCCTAGCCGGCTTTCTCAATCTCGCTCCTAGCCACGCTTGAACTATGGTAAGCGCAGGCGAAAAGAACGGGCACGATCTGGTTGTCGATTACGATGCCCAGCGTAGGGAGATCAATAATTCAGCAAACGATTACCCGTCGAAAGCTTCGAGGAGTTCCTTCTGCAAGTACAGGATCGGGTTCTCACCAACGCCCCTCGCATGGCATTATTGAGGGAAGATTGATGACGAAACCTGATCCGGCGAGATCGCTATGTTGTACCAGCAGAAAATTCTTGGATATTTGCAGGAGGGCGTCCGCAGTTGGGACCAACTTCGGTCGCTGCTGAGGGTAAACGACGACCGGCTCGGTTTTATGATACTGACGCTGCTGAATGAGCGTAAGATATGGACAGCACAGAAAAAGGGAGTCAGAGTTTACGGTCTGGAACGAAGGAGCGGAATAGCTCCCAGGGCTTTTCATCCAGAGCGGCGTTCCCCCGAGTAAGTGGAGAGAGCAACAGAAAGGCGAACGATGTGAGTGAAAAAGAAGCAATGCAGAACGCCGCGGATGAAGCGCGAACAGTCGCACGGGCGGCGCGTGAATTTGGAAGGTTCCTCGACGACTACGCCAAGCTCCTGACGCAACCTACGCGGCGAGATCAGGCTGCCGAGATGCACATCGCCGCGATGAGGAAGCTGGACGCCATCAACGCCGGACTGGTAATCTGCAGTAACTGGGTATTGGAAAGCAGCAAGATTCCGGTGGCGGCACTCTCAGATGAACAGATCACAGGCTTGCCCAGCGAGACACCAACCGATATTGAACCCAGTGAGCCACGCGGGGTGCGCGTTAGAAAGAAGGGAACTACGAATTGAGCGGAAAATACACTGTTAGCTTGCGGGCACCTTTTGCCGCTAACTGGTCTAAGAGTCAGCACGAATCCCTCGCCAGCGCCTTGAGCGGTGCCTGGCGAAAGCATAATAAAGAGTGCTCGATTGATAGCGTCACCTATGAGCAAAAGGTGATACTCAATCACGAAGCACTGGCCCAGGCATTTACCGAGATGGATATACTTTCGCGCGAATTACCAAAACGCCAACCAAATCAACTGGCTGAAGAGATTATCCAGAAGATTGATGAGGCCAAAGCTAAAGCAGAATTGACGCCTCAGTAGACAGAAGCTCTCGTCCCAATTACTCCTCATCAGGGGCCCGTAAAGATCCGGCGAGGGTAGGGCCCGCTCTCCTGAATAGCTTCCGCTAAGCGCATCCGCCAGGTTTCAGTTGTTGCTATTGACTTTGGTTGAGCGCTCACTATAATTCCGGGCATCTACTGAAGTCTTCTCGCGATTTCCGCCCGTTGATCGGACTTCTCACCACATTCAGGGCCCGCGGACATCTGGTGGGCAACTCATATAGGCGGAACTACTGGGCACGGGACCCCCAACGTTGATCTTCTCACATTGTAATTCTCCCAGCGGTGAAGCGCCGAAGCCTTCTCACCGACGAACCGCAGGCAGTGCTTGAAACAAGCGAAGCTCTTGCTCAGTGGCTTACGATCCAATTATGAATTCGGGAACATGTCGTTGTCGGGCGTCGACTCTTAAGAGTCTCCAGACGGTACGAGACAATTGCTGAAGGCTCATGGCGCCGAGTTGAGGGAGATTTCGAGTTTTCTTTTCGAGACGCTTCACCACTGGAGACATCTCAAACAGGAGACACACTATGAAGACCTCAGACCTCATTAATACAGCTATCCGTCAACTCCCTGACATGGAAGTGATGGAAGACTACCTCAAATCGGAACCCGCCGATGTCGCCAAAGGGTTCGCCAGCGGCCAACTGGGCATGGTGCCGAAGGCCATCGTTCGGCCGACAGCCAGCTTCGAATCGCTTGCACCATCGGGAATCACCAACGGCCTCGAGAGTGCCAGAGATGAAGTTCGCGAGCGTGCCGTGGACGCGGGTCGACGGGCGATCTCAAAAATCCGCAAGAAGGGCGCGGCGGCGAAACTGGATCGCGAGGAAGCACGTGGCTTGGAAGCAATTATTCTGCTCGTCGGGCGGCCGGCGATACTGATCCAGGACGGCAAGTTTTTCCCCCCTCCAAAAGGTTGGGAGATACTTGAACGGCTTCGCCCAAACATCGAACAGAGCTTTAACAGCATCGGTCGGATCGAGGTCACCGGCCATCCCGCCGGAATGGATTGGATCGGAACCGGCTTCCTGGTCTCGGACAACGTAATAATGACCAACCGTCATGTGGCAAAGGAGTTCTGCCGTATGGCCGACGCGAAGAAGTGGGAGTTCGAGCCCGGGATGACGGCCAGAATCGACTATAACGAACAATTCGGAGCTACAGAATCAGCAGAGTTCGCCTTGACGGGCATAATCGGAGTTCATGAGAAGTACGACATGGCGCTCTTCAAAGTAGCGCTCAAGTCTTCCAGCAAAGCCAAACCGCCAAAGGCTCTTCCTATAGCGTCGTCTGTACCGAAGGTGACGAAAGGTCGAAAAGTTTACGTCGTTGGGTACCCCGCGTCGGACAGTCGCAGGAACGATCCGGATGAGATGCGCCGAATCTTTTCAAATATCTACGATGTCAAACGTCTTCAGCCGGGTGAGTTTAGAAAGATCATTCCCAAAGATAATGAATTTGAGCATGATTGCTCGACACTCGGAGGTAACTCAGGGTCCTGCGTGGTTGATCTCGATACCAATCAGGTTGTCGGCCTGCACTTCTCCGGCAGTTATCTGAAGGCCAATCGCGCGGTAGCGCTCTGGGAACTGGTCGGCGACCCACTCTTGAAAAAGGCGAAAGTAAACTTCGTCTAACCTCTTCAAGCAACGAAGAACCCGCTGGCCATCCGGCGGGTTTTTCCATTCCAGTTTCCAGCCCGCACGTGAGGAACTAACATTCGTCGAAGATTCGATTCTGCCGCCGAATCTGTTACCCTTAGTCAGTCAATTTGTCTGAGTAAGGTAACACGACGCATTCCCAGCAGACTTACCCCGCTCAGTACTTCCATCCCAGCGTTGGAGTTCTAAATGAATAACGCGTGCGCTTCGCGCAGAGATCAGAGACACTTCGTTACGATCGCTTCATCACTGCTCCTGACGCTTCTCGTCGGTACAAGTATCGCGGCGCAATCAACTGATATCCAGTACCCGATGCCGATTCGCGCAAACGAGATTGGAGGCAGGATCGCTCCCAGAGATCTAGGAGACGCCCGCCTGACAAGATATTTTTACTCCTTAACAGGCATGCCCGGCGACCTTGTAGTAATTGTGGACAGCAGCAACCTTGAAGGCGATGTCGACGTTTTCGCGGCGGGAACGCTGCGCCCGCTTGCAAAGATTCCCCTGTACGGTCAAACCAGGACGACCAGCGGATCTAAGACGATCTACTTCAAAACGAGAGAAGCACTGATTCTGCGCGTAGAAGGTCGGACTCCAAATGACGATGACGGGACGTTTCGTATTCGTTTCGAGGGTGCCTTCGAGCCCATAGGTAGTGATGTTCCCGATCCTGAACTCATCGTCCCGACGCTATCGGCCACGACGGCTCGGAAGGGAACGCGAGTGACTTCGACCGGCGCGCGAATAGAAGAACCCTTACCTGAGCCGCAGCCAGCTACAACCGCGGAGAGCGAAGGCACGACGGCTGCGACTGTGACACCGGAGACGCCGGCGCCGACGGAAACGGCCGAGGCGACGACTCCTCCTGCCACGAGGCGTGCGACGCCCCGCGCCAGGAGGGCGAGGACGTCGACCCGCACCGCGCGTACACGTCCGGGGGCTGGTCGCGTCCCCGGTCCAGTCGAACCTGTTCCCGTGGCTGAAGCCGCGAGTGGTCCTCGACTAATTCTCGAAATGAGGGACGGGATGCGGGTCGAACGATATATGACGACTGTGCGAAGGGTGACGGTCGAGAATGGTCAGATCGTGGTCATTACCAAAGACGGCAAGATCGACAGGCAGCCCATGTCAAATGTGATACGAATGGCCATCGAGCCATGACGTCCGTTCAGGGATCCAAATGAACAGCACGTGGGGAGGGTAAAAACGATGGGTGGCGATGACGGATCGATCACTCGTAGACTGGAAGGCCGCCGCGCATTGGTTACCGGCGCGAATAGCGGGATCGGTCGCGCGATCGCATTACGTCTGGCCCGAGAAGGGTCAGCGGTGGTTGTCAATTATAAATCAAAACCAGAAGCCGCCGACGCGGTTCTCAAAGAGATCGAAGCAATGGGCGCGAAGGGAATTGCGATAGAGGCCGATGTTTCAAACGAGCAGCAGGTGGATGCGATGTTTGAGAAAGCCGTTTCGGCGCTCGCCGGTCTGGATATTCTGGTAAACAACGCCGGAATGGAAACTCACCATGCGTTCGTCGAAATGCCGCTCGCGGCATGGCAGCAGGTGATCGCGGTTAATCTGACAGGAGCGTTCATGTGCGCGCAACGAGCGGCCCGAGCGATGATCCAATCCAAAACCGGCGGGGCGATCGTTAATATAAGTTCTGTGCACCAGATAATTCCGTGGGGCGGCTTTAGCCATTATTGCGTGGCCAAGGCGGGGCTGGACATGATGACTAAGACGGCCGCGCTCGAACTGGCCAACCAGAATATTCGCGTTAATACGCTAGCGCCGGGAGCGATAAAGACACCTATCAATCAAAACGTCTGGGGCGACGCCGCAGGCTTAAGCGATCTTTTGCGTAAAATTCCCACTGGGCGCATGGGAGAGACTGAGGAGATCGCAAAGGTCGTGGCCTTCCTCTGTTCGGACGAGGCGAGTTACATAACAGGCGCCACGCTCTATGTTGACGGCGGGATGACGCTTTACCCGGAATTCCTTCACGGAGGTTAACGACCTGTCCAAAGTCCCAGGTCCAAACTCCAAGGTCGGTTTAGAGTTTCGAGTTCCGAGTTTCGAGTTGAAGGCTTCAAGCCATGCGCCCGGGTCGAAACTCGAAACTCTAAACTCGAAACTGCACCTGAAACTCCATGTCCGACATTGGACCTTGGACTCTACGTTTCCTCCTGCATCGCCTTGCGAATCTCCTGCCGGAGCTCTTCGCTGTCTTCGTGGCCGTGACTAGAGACTACGTGCTCTACGGCGGCCTTGAAAACTTCCTCGTCCGTTCCGATGATCGTTAGCGTGCAATTCTTCTCGCTGGGAAACAAGCGACAATCAACTACTTTGCGTTCACCCATTGCTTCACCTCACGATAGTTTGGTTGGAAAGATGATTCTCTCCGCGTAGGTTTTATAGCGAAACAAACTCAAATGCAAAGCCCGTCAGGCAGTGAGTTAAGCAACGCTTGCCGTCGAGCGCCGATTCAGTTAAAAAGAAGCACGCATTAAGCGAGACCTAATCTCGATAGCAACTGTGAACCGCCACCCAATCAACAAATCAAACAAACCTTCGCCGCGTCTCCTGGCGAAGCGCCCGATCTATCCCTTCACCGCCATCGTCGGCCAGGAAGAGATGAAACTGGCGCTGCTCTTGAATGCTATCGATCCGTTGATCGGTGGTGTTTTGATAATGGGACACCGCGGGACTGGGAAGTCGACCGCCGTTCGAGCGTTGGCAGACCTACTGCCTACACTTACGAAAGTTCGAGATTGCGTCTACGGTTGCGATCCGCTGGACCAGGCGAATCAGTGTGACGAGTGCCGGACGCAGTCTGGCTCGGATGAAGTTCTTCCGCGTGAACGAGCGCCGGTGACAGTCGTCGAGCTCCCGCTGGGCGCGACCGAAGACCGAGTCTGCGGAACGGTCGACATCGAACGTGCGCTGAAAGACGGCGCCAAGGCATTTCAACCCGGTCTGCTCGCGCGCGCGAACCGCGGCTTCCTCTACATCGACGAAGTAAACCTACTCGAAGACCATTTGATTGATCTGCTGCTGGACGCTGCGGTGACCGGTCGGAATGTTGTCGAACGCGAGGGCATCTCAATTGAGCATCCGGCGCGGTTTGTGCTTATCGGCTCGGGGAATCCGGAAGAGGGGGAACTTCGACCGCAGCTTATCGACCGCTTTGGTTTGCATGCGGAAGTATTGACCGTGACAGATCTGGATGAGCGTGTGCGAATCGTTGAGCTGCGAGAAGCCTTCGAGCGCTCCGCCCCGCAATTGGATTCTGAATTTGCGGGCGATCAAGAGAGCCTGCGCCGTCGGATTGTTCGCGCGCGCAAGCATCTCGGCGAGGTCAAGCTATCAAGAAGACTCCTGCGTCATATCGCAGACCTATGCCAAAGCCTCAAGGTTGAAGGACACCGTGGCGAAGTTACCATTGCGCGGGCCTCGCGCGCGCTGGCTGCGTTCGAACGCCGCAAGCAAGTCTCGGATGATGATGTGCGGCGAGTTGCGAAAATGGCGTTGCGTCATCGCCTGCGCCGTGATCCTTTAGACCACACGTCCGGGGGAGGCAGAATCGATCAGCAGTTGAATAAGCAGTTTCCGTCGAGCGCCGACGATGACGTACCTGCAAAGGCGAAGGCTGAACTCGACGGTCCCACTTCGCCCGCCGACAAACTTCGCAGCAAACAATCGGAGAATGACGGAGGCAACAACGCTCCGATGGGAGATGAGGATGGCGAGATCGTAAGCAGGCCGCCGACAGGGAACGGAAGCTTGTCCGACGATCCGTATGACTCCACGTCTCCCGGCCGAAATAACAAACCGGATCGTATACATTCATCGTCACCATCCAGAGGAGCACGGCGCACATCAGAGAGCACCCGTCGCGGAAGATACTCGAAGGCATCGGCGAAGAAAACGCCGGGCGCTCGAATCGCCCTCGACGCCACGCTTCGCGCTGCTATCGTAGAAGGCGCGGGACACTGGGCGGTTGACGGTCTTCGATCAGATGACAGGTCGCGGATGCGCAGGCAAGCGGGTTACAGGAACCCGCTCACTCCCACGGCTCTCCGTTACAAGCGATTCCAACGCAAGAGCGGAACACTCTTCATCTTTGCAATTGACACATCAGGCAGCATGGCGCTCAACCGCATCGCCGAGGCGAAGGGCGCTCTGGTCGAAGTTCTGCGCCAGTCTTACGTTCGACGCGACCGGGTCGCGCTGGTGACCTTTAGACGTCAAGGCGCCGAACTATTGATGCAACCTAGCGGCAGCGTCACGCGAGCACGCCGTCTATTGGATGAGCTGACGATAGGAGGAGCAACTCCGCTAGCGGCGGGTATCTCCAGCGCGTTGAGTATTGCCAGGCATGCCGCGAACGAAGGAAGGGAGCGAATCGTGATTCTCCTCTTCACTGACGGGCGGGCGAATGTGCCGCTCTCGCTCATTGAAGACTTGAGCAAGACGCGACGAGATCGTTTGATTCAGCAGGAGTTGGAGGAGCTTGGTCACGCAGTCCAGTTGGCGAGGGTTTCGACTGTGGTGGTTGATACACAGAATCGGTTCACTTCAAATGGCGGGGGCGAACGAGTGGCACAGCTACTCAATGCCCGTTACGTTCAACTGAAGAGCACAATCAACAACGCAGCCCAGGCATAAAAAAGTTCCTCCGCTGTGCGGCGGACCAGCACGCTTATGAAATTCTTGAGCAGACAAGAAAACTCTACAAGGAGGACGTTGACTGGCGACGAGCGCGATCGCCGTGTGCTCGAGCTGTACGAGCAGGTGATTGAAATTGAACAGCGTCTGATTCCTACAGGGCTGCACGTCTTTGGGCGCGCGCCGAAAGGTGCTGCGCGGGCGGATATGCTTCGAATGGTTGCGTCGTTTGATCGACCGGAAGCGAACACTCGATCCCTGCCCGACCTGGTTGCCGAGGGGTTGGGTCTGGCTGCCTACGTTGAATTAATCAGCCAGAGTAAGCAGAGCGCCTCGCGTCTTACCGACCGTGAGCGTGTTGAGGAGATAGTCCGCGCCGCGATCGACTTATTTATTGGCGCTGGTTCTGACGCGGCGACGACATGGTTGGAAACGACTGCTCGCGTGGCTGCCACGGACTCGCAGCCCGTTTGGCGACTTCTATCTCGAATCTGCGAGAACCTTGACACTAGTCACGAGCTCGGAAGTCTATCGCGCGCCCTTCGCGGCCAATATATCGAACCGGGACCAGGCGCAGACATCGTGCAGAACCCCGATATCCTGCCAACGGGTCGGAACACTCACGCAGTCAACCCCTACAGCATTCCCTCGACCGCCGCATACGCTCGTGCCGAAAGCGTGGTGGACAGTTTGTTGCAACGACACCACGCGGAACACTCTCGCTACCCTCGTGCAATGGCATTAGTGCTCTGGGGCCTCGATAACATCAAGACGCAGGGCGAAGGCGTCGCCCAGGCTCTGTGGCTACTGGGGGTGCGCCCTGTTCGCGATGACCTCAACCGTGTGACAAATGTCGAAGTGATCCCGCTGGAGAAGTTGGGCCGGCCTCGCATAGACGTCGTCATGACCGTCTCGGGTATCTTTCGCGACCTCTTCGCACCGACCATACAGTTGCTTGATAAAGCGGTGCGGACTGTTGCAGTGCTTGACGAGCCACCGGACATGAACTTCGTCCGACGTAATATCGACGAACAGATGGAGACGTCCGGCTCCGCTTTCGACGAAGCGGCATTGAGGGTCTTCTCGAACGCGCCGGGAAACTATGGCACCAACGTCAACTTCATGGTGATGGATTCGCAGTGGGAAACCGCCGAGACCCTCGGTGACCTCTTCCTGACGCGCAAGTGTTTCGCTTATGGCCGCGATGGCAGAGGCCGGGCGGTGGAAGGCTTTGAGGCGCGCTCGGCGATGGAACGCGCGCTTTCGCGAGTCGAGGCAACTTACCAGAACATCGATACCTTCGAGATAGGCATCACCGATGTCGACCATTACTTCGAGTATCTTGGCGGAGTTACCAAAGCGGTTGAGAAAATGTCGGCATCACGTCCGGCGGTTTATTTGTCCGACTCTCTCTCTCGTGATTCCAAAATCCGATCGCTCGAAGAGACCGTCCGTTTGGAGACGAGAGCAAAGACGCTGAATCCGAAATGGTACGAAGGGATGCTCAAGCACGGGTTTCGCGGAGTGGCGGAAATCGAAAATCATCTCACCAATACCTTTGGGTGGTCGGCTACGGCGGACGCGGTAGATGATTGGATCTACACCCAAGTGGCAGAGACGTTCGTGCTTGATGACGAGATGCTCGATCGCTTGCGGCAATTGAACCCTCATTCTGTGCGCTCGCTGGTCGGTAGACTTCTCGAAGCACACGGACGCGGATTTTGGACGACTGAGGCTGCGACCCTCGATCGGCTGCGCGAAGTCTTCATTTCACTGGAAGATCAGCTTGAAGGGGTCGCGTAATCAGCCGGCAATCACAGCCCGCCACAATTTGTGAACAGGTTTGATACTGGGCGGTCGACTTGTTAATTGGACGAGGGTCTCGAAGCGACACGAAGAATACCGAAATTACTGCATGAACATTGCAGTCCTCTACGTTGGTTCCAGTCTTCTCGGTCCGCTAAGACAAGCGGAGGAGGAGATCAACCGCGAGCACGCGCTTGAGCTTCACGTGGCTGCTCACAACTTTGGCGCCTCGTTGCCCGACGACGAGTGGAGTGAAGTTGAAGGGGATTTGGAGCAGGCTGATGTCGTTTTCGTGATCCATGTAATGGATGGCGACAACGGTCAGCGACTGCTGGTTTCTCTCGAGCGGTTCAAAGCACGGCATCGTGCAGTGGTAGTCATCAACTGCATGCCCGACCTGATGCGACGAACGCGCATGGGGAAGCTGGATTTCGGACGCCTCTTTCGCGGCCGGACGGTTGCGCGAGGTGACGAAGATGGAAACATCGCGGAGGAGAACAATAAAGAAACCGGTAACGGAAACGGCGAAAGTAAGAAGGCGACACGCCTGACATCAAGAATCGGCACCTGGATGGGCGAGCAGGCGCGTGCCCATCGCGGTAAAAAGCGCCGCAGCCATACGCAATATCTGAAAGTGGTGGACCGTCTCCCCGGTTTACTTCGTTTTGTTCCGGGCGCCGGCCGGCTGCGCGACATCAAGAATTATCTCTATCTCTTCTGCTATTTCCTTCAGCCCACGCCCGCCAATATTCGTTCGATGTTACTCTATGCGCTCAAAAACTACGTGCCGGACGCCCGTCTCTCCAAGTTAGCGATCAAGATCCCTCCGCCTGAGTCGATGCCTTCGGTAGCTATCTATCATCCGGACTCGCCGGCGCTGTTTGAGTCTTTCAAATCGTATAACGACTGGTATCAGCGTCGTCCACAATCGAATGGGGCGCGAACACTTGATCCGGCAAAGACCATCGGACTTCTCTTGATGCGCCCGCAGATTATCAGTAAGACGCGGAAACATTATGACGGGCTGATCCGCGCCATAGAAGCGCAGGGCCTGGCCGTGCTCCCCGCAATCTCGACATTGATGGATAACCGAGAGGCTTGTAACAAGTTCTTCGTTGAGGAGGTCCAAAGTCCAAAGTCCAAGGTCCAAAGTCGAAGACAGAGGGCACATCCAATCGAAAGAGACAAGCCAACGTCCCGCGTCAGTCAGATCATCTCGCTGACAGGATTCAGTTTTGTTGGCGGGCCTGCGATGAATGACAGCGAGGCGGCAACGAAGTTTCTGCGAGAGCTGAACGTTCCGTTTCATTCGGCGGTGAGCCTCGACATGCAGACGGTCGAGTCCTGGCAAGACTCGGGTATCGGTTTGAATCCGGTCCAGGCTGGGATGCAGATCGCAATACCTGAATTGGATGGTGCGACTGAACCATTCGTCTACGGCGGACTGCACGCGGGCGACGCGGAGCCCGAGCCACTGCAGGATCGTTGCGATCGGCTCGCGCGGCGCCTCGCGCGATGGAACCGTTTGCAAACCAGTGCCCGTGCCGACCTTCGATTGGCTCTGATGGTCTTCTGCTTCCCGCCGAACAAAGGAAACATCGGTACCGCCGCCGACTTGGATGTCTTCCCCAGCGTCTGGGAGATGCTTCGGACCTTAAAGCACGATGGCTATGAGACCGATGTGCCCGCTAGTGCCGATGAGCTTCGAGAGATGCTCCTGGGCGGAAACTCCGAGGGCTTCGGCGCGACAGCGAACGTGGCCTATCGAATGACGGTTGACGAGTACCTGCGCCTTTGTCCCTATGCCGAAGAGATTGAGGAAGAGTGGGGCCGGGCCCCGGGCCAAATCAACTCGTTCGGCGGCGACTTACTGATACAGGGAATCCAACTGGGGAATATTTTTATCGCGGTGCAGCCCACTTTCGGTTATGAGGGTGATCCAATGCGGCTATTGATGGCGCGAAGCGGCGGGCCGCATCACGGGTTCATGGCGCTTTACACATACCTCGAGAAAATTTTCAAAGCTCATGCCGTCGTCCACGTTGGCACACACGGAGCGACTGAGTTTATGCCGGGCAAGCAGGTCGGTCTCTCGGGCAAGTGCTGGCCGGACCGATTGATCGGGGAGTTGCCCAACGTCTATATCTACAGTGTAAACAACCCGTCGGAGGGAACTATTGCTAAACGCCGCACCTACGCCGCGCTTATCTCTTATCTGACCCCGCCTATCGAGAGCGCCGGCCTCTATAAGGACTTCTCCTCGCTGAAGGAGTTGCTGAGCGCCTATCGTCAATCCACTTCCGAGCCTGAACGCAAGCGGCTTTTTGCCACGATAGAAGCGACCTCACAGTCATTGCACTTTATGTAGCGCGAGTGAGCTTGCGCGCAAACTGGCAGTTTGCGCTACAGTTGCCCACTGGCCATTCGGCGCAACTTGCCTTTGAATTCCTCGGCGGTCAGCCGGTATTTAAAGGCCTTTACACCGTTGATGAGTATGACAGGGATCTCGGACCCGTAACGCTCGACCAGACCCGGATCAGCCTCGATATTAATCTCAACCAGCTCGTACTCGTCGCGGCAGCCGGCCGCAGCCATTTCCGCCTTCGCCTCGTCGCACAGATGGCAACCCGATCGTGTGTAAAGCACGACCTCGGCCCGGCGCGGCGATAATCCTTTGGTTCCCATAAGCCTTTCGCAGTCGCCTTCGATGCTCCTCAACTCCGCTCGTAAATTAGACTTGCCACGGAATTGTGAAAATAGTATAAATACCGCACCGTCTCTATTTTATTATTCATCCGGGGCGGCGCTCTTCATGTTAATGCTTAGTTTCCCGGGTCCGGTCGCAGAGAGAAATACTCCGATCCGCGTGGATTTGTAATCTGCGTCCGAACCATACGGTAGCAGTCTATCATCAGGGGATTCCGGTGGTCAGACTCGTCACCCGTTTAGCAGATGGAGGTCTGCTGCGTGGATAGCACATCAGATTCGAAACCTTTGGCTGGAGGCGCGCCCGACGAACGGGAAGCCAGGGAAGTCCCTGCTGGAACCACGCCTGCGGCACGCATCGCCGAGGGCGCAGCGAAGGCATCGACTACTCCAACTCCAACCGTTGCCAAGGGCATAGCCAAGGTCTCCGCCGCTAAAGCCTCAGGTGCCGTACTGGAAAGCGCCCCGGATCCGCCGGTGAACAAGATGCGTCGTCGTATCGTGTGGGCGGCCGTGGCCGGATTCCTGACGACCTGCTTCTTGATGTTCGTCCGGTTCTTCTTGCCGCGCACTATATCCGAACCTTCCACTAAGTTTCGAATAGGATTCCCCGATGATTATTCGATCGGCGTCGATACGAAATGGCAGCAACAGTATCGGATTTGGGTGGACAAGACCCCAGATCGCCTTTTCGTCATCTTCGCCCGCTGCACTCATCTAGGATGTACACCGGACTGGAAGGCCAGCGAGAATAAATTCAAATGTCCGTGTCACGGCAGCGGTTACGATAGCGAGGGCGTGAACTTTGAAGGCCCGGCTCCGCGTCCGATGGATAGAGCTCTCGTTGACACAGATGCCGAAGGCCAGATCGTCGTCGATACCAGTAAACTTTACAGGTGGCCCAAGGGTGAAAGAAAAGAATTCGATGATCCCGGCGCGTTTATTCAGCTCTAGAGTTAGTGATTGATTTGGGGGCGATGGATGGAGCCTGAAGGTCCCGATAACAAAGAGACCAAACAGCTCACCGACGGTGAGAAGAAGGACGTTGGCCTCATCGAGAAGGTGAAGGTCGACGCGAAGGCGCTGACAAAGCAGGCTGTCGATGAGGTCAAGGCCCTTAAGGACCCTCAACAGACACAGCTTTGGAAGTCGATCTTCCGTGTCTCTCACGACCGCTCGGATCCGCGTAACCGCTCGCTCGCCATTCTTTCGAACGTCTTCCTGCATCTCCATCCCGCGAAAGTCAATCGCGACGCAACGCGCTACGGTTTTACCTGGGGCATGGGCGGGATCACGTTTTACCTCTTCATCGTGCTCACGTTCACCGGCGTGCTGCTGATGTTTTACTACCATCCGTCGAAGGGCCTCGCGTTCCAGGACATTCTCTATTTGGAGCACGACGTCCCGTTCGGCAAGCTGTTAAGGAACATGCATCGATGGGCGGCACACTTGATGATTATCACCACGTGGCTGCACATGTTCCGCGTCGTTCTGACTGGTTCTTACAAGAAGCCCCGTGAGTTTAACTGGTGCGTTGGCGTTGTGCTCCTGGTGCTTACTTTGCTCTTGTCGTTTACGGGCTATCTTCTTCCGGATGATCAGCTCGGCTTTTGGGCGGTGACAGTTGGCACGAACATGGCGCGAGCGACTCCGTTGCTGGGAAGTGAGGGGCCTTTCGGCCCGCAACTTGGCATGACGCCATTCAACGACGTTCGCTTCGGGCTGCTCGGCGGCTCAATCGTAGACGCCAACGCGCTGCTCCGGTCATATATATGGCATTGCATCGGCATTCCGCTGGTGGCTTCCATCTTCATGGCCTTGCATTTCTGGCGCATTCGCAAAGACGGAGGGATCTCCGGCCCGGCGCCGGTGATGCTCGAATCTGAGATGAAGACGGTAAAGAAGAAGTGAGGAAACGCGAAATGATGAATGATGAATGATGAACGAAGGACTGAAAACACACGTCTACATTCATCATTCCTCGTTCATCATTCATCATTTGGTTTCTAGACGACTATGGTCGCACAAGTAGAAAAGCGAAAAATTGGCTTCGGTCCGGGGAAGATCGCGTTGCTGGCGATATTCGTCATTCTCGCGATCTACTCGATATTCTTCGTCAGCGACTGGCATCAGCTTTGGATCATTGCTTCGGCGCCTGACAACGTTCCTATCGTCGCCCTGATACCGTTGACGGTGTTCTTTACCTGGCTGGGGATCAAGCAGGCACGCGATAACGACCGGCTGATCGACAATCTACAGAGCGACCCGCAGCTGGCGAAGACCCATCACCGCAAGGCCCTTCCATGGCGACCAGGCTGGGCGCGCGAACTTCATGTCTGGCCGTATCTTGTGCGAATCGAGTTTCTCGCCGCGGTCATCGTGACGATCATTCTTTTCGTCTGGTCGATTACGCTCAACGCCCCACTAGAGGAGCCTTCCAATCCAAATCTGACGATGAACCCATCCAAGGCACCCTGGTACTTTCTGGGGTTGCAGGAGATGCTGGTTTACTTCGATCCGTGGATCGCGGGCGTGGTTATGCCATCGATCATCATGATCGGACTGATGGTCTTTCCCTATGTCGATTCCAATCCGCTTGGGAACGGCTACTACACCGTCAAGCAACGCAAGTTCGCGCTGAGCATGTTCGGCGTCGGATTTCTGACGTGGCTGGTCCTTATTTTTATCGGCACGTTCATTCGCGGGCCCGGATGGATTTGGTTCTGGCCCGGCCAAACGTGGGACCATAATGCCGTAGTCTTTGACAAGAACATTGACCTGCCGGACATCTTTGGCATTACCAACATCTGGATCAAGACCGTCTTCGGGGCGCTGGTCGTCGGAGGCTTCTTTGTGCTCGCCGGGATCGGACTGCACCTGCTTATGCGTTGGAATGAATTTGAGCGCAAACTATTGGCTCGGACCAGCATCCTGCAGTATCTGACGTTCCAGTTCTTTGCGATTTCGGTGCTGATCGCCCTGCCGGTCAAGATCTTTCTGCGGCTGGCGTTCAACATCAAGTATGTCTGGGTTACGCCCTGGTTTAATGTCTGACGTTGCGGTCTGCGGAGGAACACGTTGCCTGACTCGCCTGCACCTGACGCGATAGTCAAGAGAGAATCGGAAAGCCCCGAGCGCGATCCCATCGTCAGCCGTTCGACGAGCGGGATTATGCTCGTTACCGTGTTGCTGTTGATCGCCTCTTTGGCCTGGGCGCTTTACGACGAAACCTACGGCCAGCGTCCCTGGAAAGGTGCGCAGCAGGAATTTGTCCAGCGATACACCCGCTATCTAAAGAGCATCAAGAAGCAGGCGGGGACGACTGAAAAGGAAGTCAAAGAGAGCGCGGAATATCAGCAACTAGAGGAAGAGGCAAAGGCTGCACGTGAACGTATAGATCCGCGAAAGAAGGAGATCGAACGCGAAGTCAAAAAGATAGAAGGGAAACTGGCGGCGGTCACCGACCCTTTCCAGAACGCCCGCGGTCAAATCACGGTTATCAATTACAAAGTCGAAACGGCCCCCAACGAGACCAAGAAGAACAGCCTTCGCCAGCAGGTAGCACAGAAACGGCAGGAGAAGATAACCGTCTACCTTCCTGCGGACGATAGTTCAGATAAGACCGTCAAACAGGAGTTGAATTACACCGAGCTGGAAGAACTCTACAACGGTCTCAAAGATAAAAAAGCCAAGCTGCTCTCGGAAAACGCTGAGCTCATCAAAGAGCCTACCGAGCTCGACAAAAAGCGGACCGAGTACTTGAAAGATCATATGACCGGTCTGACACCTTCTCAGATCGACTCTCTGATCGCTAAGTACGAGAAGTTTGATTACAGCCTCAAGCAGATAAACGTCACATCCGCGAACATCGTTGATCGGTGCGAGACTTGTCACCTTGGGATCCGCGAGCCGCTCACCCTGAAGCCGGGCGACCTGGCCCCGGATGGACCAGGGAAGAAGCCGGACGAGTGGGCGAGGGCCTTCGTCAGCCATCCCACCAAAGAATTACTGACTATCCATAATCCGGATAAGTTTGGGTGCTCGAGCTGCCACAACGGCAATGGCCGAGCGACCACCAGCGTTGTGAAGGGCCACGGACGCCACAGATTCTGGCTGCACCCGCTATACGAAAAGCAAAACATGGAGGCGGGCTGTCAACAGTGCCATACCTCGGACCGTGTTCTTCAGAATGCGCCTACCCTTACTCTGGGAAAAGATCTGTTCCAGAATCGTGGGTGCGTAGGTTGCCATCGCGCCGATGGATTTGACCGCGAGACTGAGGCTCTGGGGAACACGCGGCAACTAATCCTTCAACTCGAAGAAAACATTAAAATCAACGAGCGCGAATCCCGACAGGCGAGGGATGCGGTCTCAAATGCGAGCGATGAAGAGGCACAACGCCTTCAGGCTCGCGCTGAAACGCTTACCGTAGCCAACAGCTTGCTGGCGGCTCAGCGTGACCAGTTGAACATCCAGGCGCGCTATCTGATGCAGGACCAGAAAAAGGTGGGGCCAAATCTGAAGGACGTTCGCCTAAAGCTGGTGAAGGAATGGATCCCGGAATGGCTCAAAGACCCGCAAGCCTTTAGACCTGGGACAAAGATGCCCACGTTCTGGCGTCTCAATTCGGATAAGGCGCATGACCCGCGGGCGGATGACGACAGAAAGGCGATCGCGGCCTATCTCTGGCAGGAGGGCTCCGCCGGGACCATGCCGTCTCAGGAGCGAGAGAAGGGTAACACGGCCAACGGCAAAACTCTTTTCGAGACGATTGGCTGCATGGCGTGCCACTCGACGGGAGACGCCGATTCGCGTACTGGCGGGGACTTTGCAGCAAACCTTCAACGCGTCGGCGAGAAGGCGAACTTTGACTATATCGTTCGCTGGATTTACAACCCCCGACAACGCTGGGCGCCTTATTGTCCGAAAGAGAAGCGCGACCTGACGCCGGAAGACTACGCGAAGAACAATCAGCCGTTCGTCTTCGATACCGAACAACACTCGAAGTGTCCAAATGACGGGGCTGAGCTGCAAGTACAGAACATGACCGTAATGCCGAACTTCCGTCTCACGCGAGACGAGGCCCGAGACATTGCGAGTTATCTCTTTTCACTCACCAGCAAACCGTCCTATGAAAACGCTTCCTTCATGGACGACCCCGCCCTCAAAGACAAGGGTCGTGACAAGATCAAGCAGTATGGCTGCGCGGGATGTCACGAGATAAAGGGATTCGAAGAGGAACAGCGGATCGGCAAAGAATTGTCCGCCGAGGGAAGCACCCCGATCGAGCGCCTGGACTTTGCGATGCTGACACAAAAGGCTGAGCAGGGCGTCG
>JAVHWA010000030.1:0-7922 GCA_032160165.1 Acidobacteriota bacterium | reverse complement strand
GTTCGAGTCCCGTCGGCTCCGCCACTAATTAAGCGCGCGCCTGAGTCGTTAGGCGCGCGCTTATTTACTTCACGAATGCCGGCAAGCTACTACTACTAAGATAGTCGACAACTGCGAAGCCGGCTTGACCAGTCTCGAAGCGAGTCTCCGAGATCTAAGCTCCCCCAAACATAACTGGCCTTCGCATGCTCCTAGTGCTCGTGCTCGCTCTCTGTGGGCAGTCCCGCCTCCATCCAATCAGACTTTCCGCCGCCATAGTCTTTCACCCTGTCGTATCCGAGAGCCGCCAGTGCACGGGCGGCTGATTCCGAGGCGTGTCATGTCGGGTTTGCACAGTAGACAACGATCTCCGCCGACTTGTCCGGTAAGAGTTGCGGCGCGAGTTCAGGCACCCGGTCAGGCGGGAGGTTGAGCGCACCCGGAAGGTGGGCGTGGTGATAGGCCGTCGCGGGAAGCGTTTCGACGAGTGTGAAATGTTCGCCGCGGTCCATCATTCCCTTCAAGTCGTCTCTCGATATGGTTTCGATCACAATTCCTCCTCCCATTTGGGCCTCTCGGAATAGAGACGCGCTGGCCGCCTCCTCTGACGGTTCACTCGCCATCGTCCTTTGGCTCTTCACGATGATTCGTCCCTAGCGTCCAGGATGGCGGATCACTGGCCGGAGAAGCTTCGGCCAGATTGTCGTCTATCTCCTTCTCAGACATTTCACCTGGGCTCGGATGCGTCGGGCCCTCCGTCGTCTTATCTTTTCCTTCGGTCATCACGTGCTACTCCTTAGAACCTTTACGATGTTCTCTCTTAGTATACTGTTCACGCGTTTCCATTTCCTATTCGACGCTTAATAGCGCAGGAACGCACCGATACTTCCTTCTTCCTGCATACGGGTGGCGGCCGCTCCGCGCACCTGCTCCACCTTAGCGCCTTGTTCCAACACGCGCGCCGCCGCTCGATCGACCAAATCATCGACCTCACGCACGGCCTGCACGCAGTAAATACACGCCTCCATCTTGTCGGGAAGAAGTGCCGCACAGTTTGTGCACTCGCTGCCGCTGGGAGCGAAGTCCTCCGCATAAACGAGCTGCCAGACGCGCTGCTCCTGTATGGCACGAAGCGTGGGACCGAGCTTCAGCACGGCCCGCTCATGTCCGGACGCGGCGGTAATCAGCTCTTCGACCACTTCAACCTCTTGTCCGCGCTCGAGCTCCTCCTCGATCTTGAGCGTCTCTTCAAGCACCTCCGCCTGATCGGCATCAATTGGTAGAGCCAGGTGCCGGACAACGCGCGAGCGCAACCACTTGGGAAACAGACCGCTGAGTTCGCTGGTGGCTTCAACCGGCCCAGCCAGTATCAGCCGATCAAAATCAGATTTCTTCGTCAGGCGGAAGGTCAACTCCGCGACGTGCTTGAGATGCCAGTGCGCGTTCTGGTCGCTTTTGCGTTCAGTATTTATCTTCGAGCGGAGATGGTCCTTAGCCGAGGATTTAGTGTGCGAGACTTCGGCCGGAGCAAACGCTTCTCTATACTCTTCGATATCTCCCTGATGAATTGTGAAGAGACGCGCCTGTTGCTTGTCCGCCAGCACAACACAGAAACGCTCGTACTCGTCCAGGATTTCGATCAGCGGCCGCACATAGGGCGTCTCGTTCCACCACGCGCCATTGCGCAGCTTGACGTTGAGTTCGCCGTACCAGAAAAAGTCTTCGGACACATCGCAACAGATGACCAACCCGCGCTTGATGTCCTGGTAATCTCGCACGAACTCGCGAACGCGCTCGGCGTCCGCTTCGAACTCTTCTCGCTGATGCTTATCGAGAGGCCGCTCGATGTCTCGCAGCATGTTCTTGAGGACCACTTCAAAGCCGCGTTCGAAGTTGATTTCGTGCGACTGATCGGTATCGAGATAGATGCTCAACACGGGGCTTCCGCGTCGCGCTTCGCGCTCGATCAGATTCTGCAGGTCGTCGCTTGAAATCATAGCCCTCGATTGGAGATTGCATGTACCGCTTCACTCATCCATCGCCCTATTGACACGTCAACACTCCGGTCCAAAATCGAACTTAGCGCCGCTTGCGAGGAAGCGTTAGGAAATTCTTCGTCGTTCGATAGAGTACAACGACGCCCAGGTACGCCAGTGCGACCGCTCCCCAAAAGAAGAAAAAGTCCGAGAAGTTCTTCCGATTCACAACCAGATGGATCGCAAAATAGAGACCAACGCCGAACACCGGGAGGAAGATTATCCAAATGCCGACCAGCACGATCGCTTTTGGTCGCCCCTCGATGGCCCTGCGGAAAAGAAATCCTTCTGCCTGGATCGTCTGCATTGGGTCGATAGTCGCGACGGCGCCTATTGGAGCGCCGCACTTACGGCAGAACGGAGAGGTCGCGCGATTCAGCGTTAGACACGAAGGGCAAGTGATTGTCTCTTCGGCTTCCGATGGGGCTGCGTGCCTGTTCATAAGCGTGAATGCGATCGCGACTGCTGAGGCATAGCCCTCCGAGCTCCACTCAGCGGAACCTCATAGGCGGTTTAGGTTGCTGAGCATATCACAGTAACCGCCGGAATCGAGTTGAGGGCCGGATGCTTGACAGAGGCGTTCTACGGCGTTACGAATAGCTCCGTATTCTAAACTTCCCGTCCGAATTGAAACGACACTGTAAATGATAACTAGAAAATACTCCGCTAACTCGTGCCGGATGTACCTATCGATGACGCTTCTCCTGCTGGTCATTCTCGCATGGACAGGCAGCCTCAATGCCCAGCAGCGCGCGCAGGTGACAATCCTTCAGACAACTGACCTGCATGGCCATATCTATCCGATCGATTACTACACCAACAAGCCCGACCAGAACGGACTGGCCAAGGCGGCCACGTTGATTAAGCAGACACGCAAGGAGAACCCAGGTCTTCTGCTGCTCGATTCAGGCGATACCATTCAAGGCACTCCACTGGTCTACTTTCACAACAAGAAGAACAACACTCCGCCCGATCCCATGATGGTGGTGATGAACGCGCTGAAATACGACTCAATGGCTGTCGGCAATCACGAATACAACTTCGGGCTTAAGGTGCTTGAGAAGGCGCGGCATGAGGCGAGGTTTCCCTGGCTTTCAGCGAACTCATACAAGAAAGGAACGGAGCAGACCGCCTACGATCCCTATCTCATTAAAGAGGTGAACGGCGTGCGCGTTGGCATTCTCGGATTGACCACGCCGGGAATACCAAACTGGGAGAACCCCGAAAACTATGAAGGCCTGGAGTTTCGCCAAACCGTGGCGGAGGCGAAGAAATGGGTAGCGGTGTTGCGCGAGAAGGAGCGGGTTGATCTCGTTGTCATAACGATGCACATGGGGCTCGAGCAGGATCTGCGGACGGGCGAGATCAACCCGGGACAGGTAGAGGGCGAGAATGCCGCTATCGCGATCGCGCAGAAGGTACAGGGCGTTGATTGCATCCTGATGGGCCACACGCATCGGGAAGTCCCGGCCGTGTCCATAAACAATGTGCTACTGACTCAGGCTGACAAATACGCTGACCGACTGGCGCGTGTCGATATCTATCTGGAGAAAGTTGATGGCGGACGGTGGAGTGTTGCCGCTAAATCGGCGCGCACGCTGCTTATCGATGAAAATGTCAAAGCCGACGAGGAAGTCTTGAAGCTTGCCGAGCCTTACGATCGAGAGACCCAGGACTGGCTTGGCCGAGTGATCGGTGAATCGCCTGCTGAATTGACTGCAACCGATGCGCGCTTCCGAGATACTGCGATCCTTGATCTCATCCAGCGCATTCAGATGGAGGCGGGCCACGCCGATGTGTCGATGGCCGCCAGCTTTAATCCGCAGGCGCGGCTGCCGAAAGGACCAGTGACGGTACGCGACATCGCAGGGCTGTATGTATACGAGAACACTCTGGTGGTAATCGAAGTCACCGGTAAAATACTCAAGGAAGCTTTGGAACACTCCGCCAAATACTTCGGCGCTTACGAACCCAATAAACCGGTAGCATCGCTGGTCGATGAAAAGATTCCCGGATACAACTTCGATATTGCCGAAGGTGTAAGCTACGACCTCAACATCTCAAAGCCGATCGGTCAGCGTATCGAGAACCTGCGATTTCGCGGTCAACCGTTGAGTCCGACGCAGAAATTGCGACTCGCGATTAATAACTATCGTGTAAATGGCGGCGGCGGCTACACGATGTACAAGGGCGCGCCGGTGGTCTATCGGTCGAGCACGGAGATTCGTGAGTTGATCATTGATTGGGTCGAGCGCAACAAGAAAATACCCTCCGAACCTACCAATAACTGGCGAATCCTGCCGCAGTGATTCCAACGACATCTGCGCGTTTCATTGGATGCTTTGGTTTTCATCTCGTCTCTGCAACAATCGGCGCTGAGGCTCGAGCATGACTGGCTATCTATTCAACCCGCGAGGCTATCGTTATCGGCTGCTCGAAAGGATCAGCGGTGGAGGCGGCGGCGATGTTTACTCCGCGGTAAGCCAGGATGGTCGCCCTCTGGCCATAAAATATATCAGGCCGAATCCTCATAGCCGCGCGGGAGGTCTGGAGACGTGGATAAACGAATGCAATCTCTCGCTTCGATGTCTGCGGCACCCACACATCGTACAGATTGTAGAGTTCTTTCAAACGGCGCAGGGACATTTGGTGATGATCATGGAGAAAGCGAATTGCTCCCTGGCCGACCTCCTGCTGCAACGATATAGATTTGAGGTGAAAGCAATCTGCAGCGTGGGACGGCAGGTACTACGCGCGCTTGAGTACATTCACACGCTTCCGGTTGTTCACAGGGACGTCACGCCAAAGAATATTCTGGTCTTTCCAAATTGGATCTACAAACTTTCAGATTTTGGAATCGCGAAGGACACGGTTACATCGGACGAGTTGTCGAAAACATTGATCGGCCACAATTCATACCTTCCCCCCGAGCTTCTGCGCTATGGATACTCACGGCTGGAGTCTGACTTTTACCAGCTGGGCATTGTCCTGCTGACGCTCATGACCGGGACCTCGCCCATTGGAGAGATGCTGACGGCTGAGCAAATCTACAAACAGATTATGGATGGTGTTCCGCGCAGAATAGCCGAGTCGCAGATACCGATCGGAGGGGAGCGGGGTGCGCTGGCTCGTGTCGTCTCAGTCATGTTGAGACGCCGTGAAGCCTATCGCTATAAGACCGCCCAGGAGATACACGGCGAATTGGCCAAAATACAGTCCATCCCAGTTCACTTACTATGATCCCTGTTTCGGAAGCGCTGAACATAATTCAGCACCAGACCGCGCGACTGCCTGCCGAGGAGGTTCCGCTCGTAGAGGCTCTCGGTCGAGTGCTCGCGATCGATATAGTCGCCGATTCCGACCTGCCACCTTTTGATCGGGCACAGATGGATGGCTATGCTGTTCGCTCTGAAGAAACGATACGCTCGCCGGCGCGGCTTCGTGTCGTGGGCGAGTCCGCGGCTGGTCGCGGCTGGCATCAAACTATGAATGCGGGCGAGGCAGTGCGAATCATGACCGGCGCTCCCGTGCCCGCGGGCGCAGACAGCGTCCAGAAGGTTGAATCTACGCGCGAGTCGGAAGGTTTCGTCGATATCCTCGAAGCAGCGACGACCGGGCAACATATCGTCGACCGCGCTGCCGAAGTGAGCCGCGGCTCTACAGTCCTGCGTCGAGGCGATCAGGTTAATGCCGCGATGATGGCTGTGCTGGCATCGTTCGGCTATGCGAAGGTGAGAGTCAGCTCCCGTCCCAGAGTTGCTATTCTAGCCACCGGAACAGAGCTGGTGAACGTGAATAAGGTCCCCTCCACCGATCAGATTCGCGATTCGAACAGCTATTCACTGGGCGCCTATGCCCGCCTCGCAGGAGCCGACGTGGAACAATTGCCGCTCGCCGGTGATGATCCGCAGGTCCTACAGCGCGAGATCGAGTCAGCCGCTCGACGTTGCGATGCATTGGTTCTGTCGGGTGGAGTTTCGATGGGGGTTTACGATTTCACAAAGACGGCACTACGCGCTATTAACGCGGAGATCTACTTTGAACGCGTCAGTCTTCGGCCCGGTAAACCCACCGTCTTCGCCCGGCTGGGCAATGCGCTTGTCTTCGGTTTGCCAGGAAATCCTGTCTCGGTCTCGGTGACTTTCAATCTGTTCGTGCGCACCGCCTTGCGAGCAATGCAGGGATGTTCAGATGCAGCCATGATTGAAGAGCGAGCGCTGCTGTCGCATAAGGTGAAGGGCGCGAAGGAGCGAGCGAGTTATCTTCCGGCGCATTTGCATACCGATGAGCAAGGGCAACTGCTGGCAGAGCCGCTCAAATGGGGCGGCTCCTCCGACTTCGTGGCTTTTGCGCGAGCGACAGCCCTCATCATTGTTCCGCAGGGAGCAGGAGTCCTCGACTCAGGATCCAAGGTAGACGTGGTGCGCCTCCCGGGCTAACCATTCGATCTCTCGAGATGAACAAGCAGATTGACTCCAGCGAGGATGCGCCACTCAAAGGACCGCTATCGGGCGCCGATGGCCCGCCCGCCAATCCCTCAAAGTTTCCTCACCGAACGACTATCGCGATCTGCGGCCTGGTATTTCTAGTCGCCGTCGGCTGTCGTCTGCTGGCACTTCAGGACAGTCGCTTCGAAGCGAGAAAAGTACAGACAGCGGTCACGGAAGGCTACAAGCATACCGCGCGCCTGTTGCGCGAGGGCGGGATACGCTCGTTCTTTAGTTCAGACTCGCCGCTCAGTGACCCAAATCACATCGGACATCCACCCGGGTACTCCGTCCTTCTCGCCGTCGCCTTCGGAATTTTCGGAGAGTCCGATTCAGCCATTCAGCTTATCCAGGTACTGGCCGACGCGGCATCCGCACTCATTGTCTTCTTCATTGCGCTGTCGTTGCTGAACAGGACTGTCGCCACTACGGCCGCTCTGCTGGTTGCGCTCGCTCCGCAGTTTACCTACAACTCGGTCCTGCTGTTGCCCGACTCGATCGCAGTGCTGCCGATCCTGATTTCAGTTCTGCTTCTGGTTCGAGCATGGAAACGGCCGCGGCTGGGCTTATTCATCGCCGCCGGCGCGCTGATTGGTCTCTCCTGCTGGCTACGGGCGAACGCGCTACTACTTCCTCTGTTCATCACAGCCATCATTCCGATCCTGATGGAACGCGGTAGCCGAATGCGTTACGCTCTTTGGATCATAGCTGGCGCCGTTCTGGTGATAGCACCTCTCACCATCAGGAATTTCATCGTCTACGATCATTTCATTCCAGTCTCGCTGGGCGCAGGCCAGACATTGCTCGAAGGTATCGCGGATTACGACGCAGATGGGACACTCGGAATTCCCAACACCGACATGGGAATCATGAAATGGGAAGCCGAGATCGACCAGCGGCCCGACTATTACGGAATGCTTTTCTCGCCCGATGGAGTGCAACGCGAGAGGAAACGCATCGCTCGGGGATTGGGTGTCATAAGCTCTCATCCTTTATGGTTCGTCGGCGTCATGGTCCGCCGCGGTGCCTCGATGTTGAGATTGGAGCGGGTCCGCATAGTGTCCGCCGATCCGCCTGTGACCCATTCGATAGATGCGACAGAGTGGACCGCTCCGGTATGGTCGGCTTCGACCGAGGACGGAAGACTCTCGAACTCCATCAAATCCCAACTAACGATCAGGTCCGTACTGGATGGCCAGATGTTGGGTGGTCGAGGCGACGAATCGAGAAAAGAATATACACTCGAACCGATTTCCCTCGACGCGCTAACAGACTACGTTCTGAGATTTTACCTGGTGTTGAGGCAAGGGCGTGTGAATCTTAGAGTTGTCGGGTTTGGGAATGAGTATGTGTATGCTTCGACAATAATCGAGACACAAGACTGGAAGACATCCACTGAACAGCCTCTTCAAGAAGTCAC
>JAVHWA010000182.1:0-95580 GCA_032160165.1 Acidobacteriota bacterium | reverse complement strand
CGGTTCGCTTCACACCACGCATTCCTGAAACATCTGATGCTCTGGGAGATGCAGAAGAAAGGTAACGGGTGAAGGTTTCCGGGCGCCGGCAGGTGAGGTCTGAGTTCCGAGTTCTGAGTTCTGAGTTTTGAGTTAGGAAAGGTAACTCGAAACTCGAAACTCAAAACTCGGAACTTAAAACTCAAAACTGTCTCCGGTCACTTCTCTCCCACTACCACATTCGCGGCCGGGAGCAGCCTGCGTGGAGTCGGGCCGGCAATTACACGGGGCTTGGCGTGGGTGGTCACGACCTCGGCGAGGAGTTGATCTTCCAGCTGACGGTTGTCCCAAATGCGATTTCCCTGGTCCATGATGGCAAAGAGAATCATACCTTCGTCTTCGGTGTAAACTATTCCCGCCAGGCTAGCCATACCTCCATCGACTTCAGAGGTCAACGTCCCTGTCTTCGCGACGACCGCGCCCTCCAGGCCTGTCCCGGCAAGTCTGCGACGCAATGTTCCCGCATCGTCGCTTGCGACCGGCATGATGTCCGCTGGTTGCAAGCCCTGTCTGGCGGCTTCATCGATCAGCGCGCGAATCACGATCAAGAGGTCGCGGGGCGTCATACGGTTGTGCTCGCGTCCTGAGACGGTCTCAATCGTTACCTCATTCGCCGGCAGCTTGAGTTCGTCGACAAGGAAACGCTGAACGCCACTCGCCCCTCCGATCAGCTCGCCGATCTTCTCAGCCATTGGATTGCTCGACCTCGCGTTCATGTAGAGCAGAATGTCGCTGAGTGGATTTGACTTGAGCACAAGCAGCAACCTGCCGCCAGTACCCTCACCGACCGAGGCCCTGGGAACTCCGCGCTTTATCGCTTTAACCAGGCGGTCCGCGGATTCTTCCGCCGAATTGCTGAAATTGAAATTGAAGCCGGGCGAGACGACCACCGCGTCGATGCGCTCTATGCCGCGCGCGCGAAGCTCTTCACCTATTAACGATGCACCGGCGTCGCCAAACGTCGGGTCGTTGCCCTTGACGAAGAGTGTTACGCGTCCGCGCGCATCGCCGTCGATATAGACCTGGGTTTGAAATCGGTAGTCGCCCCCCAACTTCTTCAATGCTACGAGAGACGTGGCGAGTTTAAGAAGCGAGGCGGGATTGAAAGTTGTATCGGCGTTTAGCGATGCCAGCACGCGATCCCCGCTGACCGTTTCGATGGCTACGCCGTGTGCTTCCAGCGATTCGCCTCGGGCCGCATACCAGGCGGAAACATCGAACGAAGGTGTGCGTTCGCGTTTCGGTGCAGCGTCAACGATTGCCGTTGAGAAGAAGCCTTCGAAGCTTGTGCGCGCTCGGATGAGGTGCGGGATAAACGCGACGGCGAAGATAACGGCGAGGCCGCACGCGATCATCCAATAGATCGGCTTCCGACGATTCAAGACTTCCCTCCGTGCGATTTACATCTTTCGTAAACAAAGACGAAGCCTTATGATGCTCAAAGGTTGAAGCGTGCGTCAAGCCGGCTGCAATCTCATACTTCCAACTCGCAGGTGAACGGAACACTCTCGAATGACAGTTCTTCCAGGCACTCTACTCGTCGAAGGTCTGCTTGGCCTTCCGCTTTGGGTCACGTGTCTTTTCGTAACCTCACTCGGCGCCATCATCGGTAGTTTTCTCAACGTCATTATTCATCGCTTGCCGCGGGAAGAATCCATTGTCTTCCCGAATTCGCGTTGTCCCTCGTGTGCCGCGCTGATCGGACCGTTAGATAATATTCCACTGCTCAGTTATGTGATTTTGCGCGGGCGCTGCCGGAAGTGCGGGAACGCGATCTCCTGGCGATACCCGGCAGTCGAGTTACTGACTGCTGCACTTTATGCCACTGTTTTTCTGGTCGATGTATACCTGCGCGGCGGGATCACGTATACCATCCTTTTCGATCTGGTCTTTGTCTCGGCGCTGATCGCATTGATTTTCATAGACGCCGAGCACATGCTTCTGCCCAACGCCATTACCTATCCTGGGATCGTGTTCGCCATAGTTGCCCGCATCGTGCTTCCTTATGTGGTTGGGCCATACGCCTTCGATGATCTTCCCTCGCTCTTTTACGGACCATTTTCCACATGGCCGATCTGGCCCACCTCGCTCCTAGGCGCCGCCATCGGCGCGTTGGTGGGCGGCGGAAGTCTTTGGCTGATCGGCTGGCTTTGGGAGCGCTTTCGAGGCGTCGAGGCTATGGGGCTGGGCGACGTCAAGATGATGTTCATGGTCGGTGCCTATCTGGGATGGCGTCTCACCATCTTGACGATCTTCATTGGCGTTTTGTCGGGGTCGATAATCGGGGTTAGTGTGATGATGCGGCGAAAGGAACGGGACATGCAGATGCAGCTCCCCTTCGGTATCTTTCTCGGTATCGGATCGATCATCGCTCTTCTAATTGGGAGCCGCGTTATCCTCTGGTACATGTCGCAATTCTAGCGAGATAGAGACTGCCGGAGGTGCGTTTTCCCCGCATGCTTCCAGACAAAGGAAACAAATCGCGACTGATGCTGATGATGCTGGCGGGCGTTATTCTGCTCGCCGGCCTTTTTGCGTTGGGCCTGGTGATACTCGCCCCGGACGCCGCCTTCTCGCGCGGGCCTCTTCTGCTCGCAGCCTTTATAGGCATACTGGTAGTTAGCTTTGGCTCGGTAATGCTGCTCCTCCGCAGGTTGCTTCGTCCCTACAGACAGTTAGTGGGTGAAGCCAAGCGCGCACCGATCGCCGCGCAGTCGAGCCAGCGCAGTGACGAAGGCCAATTCGTGCTGGAGACTTTTAAATCTGTAGTGGCGCAGTTGCAGGCACAGCAACGAGAGCTTGAAGCACTGAGTGCACAGGCAAGCGCGCGGGCAGCGTCGGCCGAGAAGTTCAGCGAGCGGATTGTCGCCAGCGTACCGTCAGGCCTGATCGCATTCGATTCGAATGGACGCGCCACTGTCGTCAACGCACCGGCCCGCCTGCTCATCGAATCCGAAGGCGACGCTGAAGGAAAGGACCTCCGCGAATTGCTGCGGACTGCGCCGGAACTTGCGGAGATGGTCGAGAACTGTTTGAAAACCGGCGAGGTCTTTCGCCGCGAAGAAGCGATGGCCACCGGGCCCAACGGTCAAGTGCGGCGTCTGGGAGCAACTGTCGCGCCGATAGACCCAACGCCCGATCAGGAAGGGCGAGGCGCACTGTGTCTGGTCACCGATCTCACAGAGGTCTCTCAGTTACGCGAACAGGTGGCGCTAAAGAAGAATCTTGAAAGCCTGGGCGAGATGTCGGCGGGGCTGGCGCACGAATTCAAGAATGCACTGGCGACACTACATGGCTATTCGCAGTTGCTGCAGGGTCTGACGCTCGATGAAAATGGGCGCGCAGCGTCGAACGCCCTGCTTCAGGAAGTGCGTAACCTCTCGGAGATGGTTACCGCGTTCCTCAACTTCGCGCGTCCTCAACCCCTCGAGTTGGCTGCTACCTCTCTCAGCCGGCTAGTCGAAGAGTGTCGAGACGAGCTAAACGCTCTCTACCATGAGCAGAGCATCGAGCTACGCATCGCAGGAGAGTTTCCCCACGTAGCTGCCGATGAGCGCATGCTTCGTCAGGCGTTGCTTAACCTTCTGCGTAATGCCGCAGAGGCAATAGGCGAAGGGGCAACAGAACGGTTCGTCGAGGTGCACGGCTCGGTTTGGAATGATGCTTCGGGAAAACAGTGGGCGATAATTGAAATCCGCGACAGCGGTGGCGGGATCGAGTCGACTGATCTTCAGCGGATATTCATCCCATTCTTCACTACCAAGACAACCGGTCATGGAGTGGGGCTGGCGCTGGCTCACCGCGTAATCGCCGAGCATGGTGGGACATTGACGGCCGCCAACGCCTCCGGTGACGGCGCGGTGTTCACGATCAAACTGCCTCATTAGGATTGCTCACGACTCGGGTCAGAACCGCCTGCGTCAGCGGGCGGCTTGCCGCGCGGAGTCGCATCGCCTCAGTGGCAGATCGTGTACGCTGCTCTAGAACCCGCCCGCTGACGCAGGCGGTTCTGACCCGATAGGCGACTCGCCCATTCTGGACAACGTCTCGGTCGTGAAGGTGCGTAGGCGTGCTAAGCCGCGAGAACTCGCGAGGTAATACAACAGCCGTTCATTCAAGTCTCCACCCTGACTCGTTTGATGCCAAAGGCAATTATGCGTGCTGGCAGGTCGCGCAGGATCGGAATTCCTAACAGCACCCGCACAAGCCACGGCAATTGGAAGGCCTGAGTTGCATTCAAAGCACCCGCGATGACTCGTTTTTGGATGAGGGCCTGAATCCGCTGGATGACCCGTACCGGCCACTCGCGTTGCCGCTGCACTTCGCGCAGGTCGCTCACGCGAACGTCGCGAAGTCGCAGCGGGTCGCTGAGGACGTTGGCCGCCACGACTGCATCCTGGATCGCGTAGTTGATTCCCACGCCGCCGACGGGTGACATGACGTGTGCGGCGTCGCCTATGAGTAACAACCCGGGAAGGTACCACTGCTTCAGCCGATTCGACTCGACAGAGAGGATTGAGACCTGCTTCCAGTCCGTAAGTGCTCCTGCACGGTCAGCGAAGTCAGGCAGAGTCCCGGCAATCGACTTGCGCAGGGCGTCGAGTCCGGCCGCCCGAAGTTGTTGATAGCTGCCTTTGAGAATGACATAACCCACCTGCCATTGATCCAGTCGGTCGAGCATGACGATGGCGTGTCCGCGACTGAATCTCGCAAGCACGCCTTCAGGATCGGAAGGCTTCCGCGGCAGGCGAAACCAAAGCACATCCATTGGCGGAGAGGTTTTGATGGGTTCGAGCTCAGCAAGGTGGCGAAGGCGCGAGCCGCGCCCGTCGGCTCCGACGGTTAGGTGCGCGCGTACCTCGTGCCAGCCATCATTGGCGCGGTACCGCACTCCCCTCACCTCTCCGTCTTCTTCGATCAACTCTTCGACGCGAGCACCCATCATCAAATTAAAGCTTGGATATTGTTTTGCTTCGCCTACGATGAACTCAAGGAAGTGCACCTGCGGGATCATGGCGATGTAGGGAAATTTCGTGTTAAGCCGGCCAAAGTCCGCAAGCGTAACCCGTCCTTCCGGAGTCATGAAGGCCGCGGTCCGAATCCTGGAATGACGAAGTTTGAGGAGCCTGTCGGCCAGGCCCAGCTCATCGAGGATCTCAAGGGCCGAGGGGTGGATCGTATCTCCGCGAAAGTCTCGGTCGAAATCATCGTGAGCTTCCAAAAGGACCACCGGGATTCCCTTGCGCGCCAGAAGCAGGGCAAGTATGGCGCCTCCAGGCCCGCCACCGACAATGCAGCAAGTGGTGTCGCGGGTCTCCACAACACCGAGACCGCCGCGACGTTCGCGCGTCTTCACTTCCGCTATAGCTGTCACCTGATCACTCCGGCGCTGAGGTCACCGTTAAGATTACAATTTCAGGAGGCACTCGGAAGCGTATGGGGATTATGCTGGTGCCGATTCCTGTGGTCACGAACAGCTGATGATTGTTTTCTACCACCAGGCCCGCGGCATAACGCTGTCCGAACTCCGATGGCACCTGGCTACGTCCAAAAAAAGGAAGATTGACTTGTCCCCCATGAGTGTGGCCCGCGAGCGTAAGGGCCACACTTGAGGGAATGCGCGGAAAGAGATCGGGATTATGCGTCAACCCGATCACTGGGTTTGCATCTGTTAGCTTCGCCAGCGTTGCTTCGACCTCGGGTCGGCCTGTCCATAGGTCGCCGAACCCAGCAAGCCATATCGCATCGCCGTTTGCTTCGAGCCTCGCTACATCATTTTCCAGCACTCGAAACCCAACACTCTCGAGGGCGCGCTCGACTCGCATTCCATCAAACGACCAATCGTGATTCCCCAGGACCGCGTAAACTCCATACCGCGCGCGTAGGTTCTTCAAATTCTCAGCGGTGATCTCCGGAGGAACCACAGTGCCGCCGCGTACGTCGGAGATGAAATCACCCAGAAGCACGACAATGTCCGGATTGTTCTCGTTCACACGCTGGACGATTAGCTGAAGCTTCGCAGTGTTGATGAACGGAGCCCCAACGTGTAGATCAGCCAGGACCGCAACCTTAATCTTCTCGAAACCCGCGGGCCAGTTATTCACCCTGATGGTCTCGTTCCTCACGATCAGACGGTTTGGTTCGATGAAGAAAGCCCAAATCCCAAGGGCCACGACCAGCAGTGCGATCGCGGCAGCAATCTTGAGAACGAACTTTTTGCTGGGCCGTCTGATTCGCATAGATCTAGTTGGTCCAGCTTGTGCCGCGCGGAAAATATTCATTCCACCTGCGGTCGACGAGTTCCGCAATGTCCGGGCGCACGACCAGTTCGCGTGGAAAGCCTGGTTTGGTGCGAGCATCTATCACAATCGGGGCGCGATAGGCCAGATGATGGCGGACGACGTTTGTGTCTGCCGCGAAGACATCTGACGCAGGTTCAAATCGCGTCCAGGTCGCCCAAAGAAACGCGGAGACATCTCTTGCCACGCTCGCATCGTCATGCAGGACGATAAGCGGCCAGTCAGCGAACACCGGCTCTCGCGCCAGTCGTGCCGCCTGCATCGGGTCTTGATCGTATGGCAGACCCTCGAGCACGAGACATCCTTTGCAGAAAACTTCAGCTCGCGCGACATCGCCTGGTAGTTGGCCCGTGAACTCGCCAGGCAGGTCTCGCAGCGCGTCGCCCAAGCCAAGCAAGATCGCCTTGCTTCCTTCGTTCACCTTTCCACTTGTGTAATCAAGGGTGTCCATCGAGACATTGGAAAAAATGAAGAGGTCGGTTTCAGGAACGAAGCGCGCCAGCACATGCTCGAGCAACTTGCGAAAATCTTTCAGGTCCTGAGGCGTGTCGGTCAGGATTAGAAATTTTGTGAGCGAGAGTTGACCTTCTCCCAAGATCCTGAATCCAGATACGAGGGCTTCGCGTTTGTAACGCTCGTTGACGACAGCCGCAGCAAGCGAGTGGAATCCGGTTTCGCCGTAGGACCAGAGATCGCGAACGCTCGGCATCACGAGTGGGAAGAGCGGCGATAAGAGACGTTGCAAGTAGTCGCCTATGAAGAAGTCTTCCTGTCTCGGTTTACCGACAACGGTCGCAGGGTAGATGGCATCGCGCCGATGAAAGACGGCGTCCACATGAAATACCGGATAGTCGTGTTGCAGTGAGTAGTATCCGTAATGATCGCCGAACGGTCCTTCCGGTCGCCTCTCGTGAGGAGGGGCAGAGCCGACGAGAGCGAACTCGGCTTCTGCCGCCAGTCGGTGTCCGTGTGCGAGTGGATTCTTCGTCATTCGAACTCTTTCCCCGGCGAGCAGCGACGCGAGTACAAGTTCAGGTACATCCTCGGGGAGAGGCGCGACCGCCGCAAGAATCAGTGCCGGAGGCCCACCGATGAACACCGTGACCGGCAGTGATTGATTCAGCCGCTCGGCTTCGAAGTAATGAAAGCCTCCGCCTTTGTGAATCTGCCAGTGCAGGCCCGTCGTGCGCGCATCATAGCGCTGTAAGCGGTATATGCCGAGATTGTGTTTCCCCGTTTTGGGATGTTCGGTATAGACGAGCGGCAGCGTAATGAATGGACCGCCGTCTTCATGCCAGGTAGTCAGAACAGGCAGCTCATCGAGACGCGCAGGCCTGTCGGCAACCTGCAGGACCGGTGCCCTGTTGGTGTTGCGCGTGCCGAGTTTAAGGGCCTCGAGGGCGAGCCCCTTATGCTTCCAGAGTTCGCCGGGCTTCGGCGGAAGAAGCGACTCGAACACTTGCACTGCTTCGCGTACAAGATTTTCAGGCTTCGGACCAAAAGCAAGCTCGATGCGTCGCTCGGTCCCAAAGAGATTGGTGACGACCGGATAGCGACTGCGCCCGACCTTCTTAAACAAGAGCGCCGGACCTCCGCGCGCGATCACTCGACGATGGATTTCGGCAGCTTCCAGATACGGATCGACCGTCGCGTCGATAGTAACGAGATCATTTTCGCGTTCGAGCAGATCAAGGAATGAGCGGAGGTTGCGATGCATCTTATGAGAGTAGTATAGCCGGACTAATTAAACATCTGGCAAGAGATAATTCATCACAGCAACATCGAAACCGGAGCACCGTGAAAACTGAGACCTAAGACTTCTCTTAATCTGCGACCCAAGATAATATCTCCCGTCACGAGTGAATCTCTCGCTCTGGAGGCACGAATATGTTTAAGTTCGATAATGCTAAGTTCTGGGCGGCCTATAAGACCCAATTCGGGCACCTTCCCCACGCTACGGAAAAGAAGTCTACTCAAAATCTGCTAGGCTTTATCGCAGTTGATCCAAACCTACAGCGAATTGAATGGGCTGCTTATCTGTTGGGAACTATGCGAAACGAAGTAGGGGCGAGCCTGCTCCCGATTAAAGAGAATAAGGCCGCCCCGAACACCGAAGTCTGGAAGAAGTATCAGAGCAAATATTGGAACACGGGATTCTATGGCCGAGGGTACGCGCAGCTCACTTGGAAAGGAAATTATCAGAAGTTCAGCAGGCTTTTGGGCATGGGTGACCAACTTGTCAGCAATCCCGATCTTGTGTTGCAGCCCAAAGTCGGCTACGACATTCTAAGCATAGGTTGCGTCCAGGGACTCTTTAGGAGCCGGCCGAGGAAGTTGGGCGGCAAACCCTACAAGCTCGCCGACTTTCTCACAGCGACAAAAAAAGACTATGTGAGCGCACGCAACATCGTCAACGGGGTGTCCGGCACCGCATACAAATGGGCCTTGCGAGTGGGAGCCTATTCTCAGAAGTACGAGGCTTGTCTGCGTGCAGCCGAAGTTGTGTGAGCGGAGTTCCAGGATAGGGGTGGAGAAAAAGCCGCCGAATCTAAGCGTCGCTTCCAATTCGGAAGACTACCCCGTATTCTCCGACGCAATAGCCTTTCGTGGCCGGGTCGATCTATTCGCAGGCGTCTCGCCCAGACGCTGCTCAATCTCGCGCGCAGCGCGCTGAGCCGCTTCGGCAATTTTGGAATCGAAAGAGTTAGAGTAAGGCTTGATCTTGTCGAGGGTGCCAGCGTCGCCGACTCTCGCCAGGATATCCAGGAGCTTGATCTGGGTATTGCCGTTCATCCGCTCGAGAAAGAAGTAGAGCGGCTTAGGGTCCTCCAGCGTGTTGAGATATGACGCGGCTTGATCATCGCGCGATGAATCGAGCGCCCTAACGATAGTAAACAGAGACTCGCTCTTTCCCATTCGGTAGAGCGCCCACTCCAAAGCCAGCCTAACGCGCGAATTCTTCTCCTGAAGCCGATAGCCCTCGACCACGCGACGGTGCTCGGTTGCTCCGGCGCGCGCCAACACTTCAGCAGCCCCCTGGCGAACGAGCGGATCATGGCTTGCGAGCTTCCTCGCGGCCACGGCGGCGTCATCGTTTGCGCTGGCGTCGGTTTGAGCGGTCTGCGCGCCCGCGATTGATGCGCCTATGGCCAGAAGGATGAATAAGCAAAAACTCTTCTTCATGAGTTCTCCATCGGGCGGTTGGATGCGAGGAGAGCGGGGAGCAGTTCACCACGGTTCGTAATTATCAATCTATATCCATGGGATTGATGAACGGCTTGTCCTTGTCTTTCTCAGCCCGCTTCATGGCCTCCTGGAATTTCTCTTCCAGCAGGCGTTCGCGGTCCTTCAACGAGCCGAGCTCCTGTTGGAAGATTTGTTCGCGATGCTGCTTCTGCTTGTCCAGCCCTTTGAGCATCTCGTCGAAGGATGCCATCGGTTTCGCTTTCTCTTCATGCGAAATGATGGCGCCCGTCTGAGCGTCGACTGTAAGTGTGGTCTCGCAGCAGGGACACAGCAGTGTGAAACGGTTGGTATCAGTCATCGCCCAAGCTCCTCCTCCGGAGTCAAATCTTCGGCCGGAAGTATAACAAGTCGGTAGCGCAAACTGTTAGTTTGCGTTTGAGCCATCCGGTGTAGCGCAGACTGTAAGTTTGGGTTGATTGGATACTCTGGCCAGCGCGCAAACCAATAGTTTGCGCTACGAAAAAGGGCAACCGTGGTTAGCGGTTGCCCGATTGCTGACAATTCAATTAAAGAGAAATCTCAAGGCGTTACTGCGTTCTTCACCGCGCCGCCAACCTTCTTGGCGCCCTCTACGGTTTTGTTACCGACGGTCTTGGCGCCTTCGACAGCCTTCTCGCCTACCTTCTTCGCGCCTTCTCCCGTCTTCTCGCCAACGGTCTTGGCGCCTTCGACTGCCTTGCCTCCCACGTCCTCAGCTTTGTCCGCTACCCATCCTGCCCCCTTAGCGATCTCGTCGCCTGACTTTCTTAAGAGATCGTCAAGATCGTCTGTTCGGAGCTCGCGCTCTTCACCCGACGCGTTGACGGCGACGGCAGTTCGCTTTCCGTCTTTGGTGGTTATTACGACCTTCGAGAGTCGCGGGTTGTTTCGATAGGTTCGTGTCTCTGTTGTCACGCCGTTTGTGGTGGCGGTAGTGGTCTCATATTCCGGCGCTGGTGTCACCACCTCGGCCTTCACGTTTGAGTTGGTGGTAGTAGTATTGGAATTGGTGTTCGCATCGCTCCCGCAGCCGGCCATCACAGCCAGTGCCAAAGTTGATGCGCCAACCATAAGCTTGATGCGCACGTCGTTCTCCTCCTGCTGTTAAGTCTTGGTTGTAAGCCTGCTATCAGTCG
Organism: Acidobacteriota bacterium; assembly: GCA_032160165.1. Taxonomy (GTDB): domain Bacteria; phylum Acidobacteriota; class Blastocatellia; order Pyrinomonadales; family Pyrinomonadaceae; genus QHXM01. Next base: position 84,881 of record JAVHWA010000182.1, on the reverse strand, counting down.
CAACCGATGTGCCAGCTTAGATGCTCGAAATCTGACTGCGATATCGCAGTCTAAGGTGCCAGCAGCGATCCAATGTGTACGCTTGCTGGTCGCTTACGTTTCTTTACGATACGTGGAAGGAGAAGAAATGGAGCGGGCGACGAGGCTCGAACTCGCGACCCTCAGCTTGGGAATCTGCCTGTAACACGTTTTATTTGCAAGACTTACAAAATTCCTGAATAAATCTGCATGGGCCTTATAGGCATAGTGGACTCTCGATGTCCCTTTCGGCGTGTCGCTGCGGAACATTTGCGGAACACGAACCTGAAATAAGAAACCTCATTCCTGGGACACCGCTATTGGTCATTATCGAAATCGGGAAACATTCCACCTTCAACTTCATCGACAGTTGATCTCCAGCTACGAAGCATCTCTGCAACGTAGTGCTGGCCGGTCTTCACTCTTTCTCTATCTGCGATGAAGTGCGGAGACATCGGATCATTTGCTTAGCCTCACAATAAAGATGCCACCTACCTTCAGCTCACCATTGCGAGACACAAACTATTACCACTTGTAGTTAGGACACACAATCCCGCCATGCATTCTGAGTCGCAATCAGCTCTACCGATGACAACTTTATGAGTAAGACATTTCTGTTTAGTACAGAAGGCCGCGCGCTTGCGTTCTTCACTCACGTTTCTATTCTTTGATCTACGTTTCCTTTGCTTGCCGTAACTGTTCTTTCTCTTCAGCCAGGCGAAGCTTAAGAATGTTGTGATGGGTATCGTAATAGCCTTCCCACTCTGAACGGTCTAGTTCCAATAAAGTCTGTTGCTCGAAATCCACGTCAGGAGGAAGACTATAGAACTTTCGATAAATAACCTGTGAATACTCTCCTCCGGTTCTTCCGTCGCAGTACGTAAGCAGGAACCTTATATAGCTAACTGTGTTGGAAACTTCGGCCTCGGGAATATCAAGCGTAACCTCAAATGTATCGCCTTGCTCAACCTCACCTACAGGACGATTTACAAAATGGACAAGTGTTTTGTCACCGAGCAAAATCTTCGAGTCGAGCACAACTTCATTCGCGGAGTGGGTGTTCCTATTCTCAAACGTTAAGGTGATTTGGAAAAATGGGTTGATTGAGTGTTCGTCGCCGACTCTAGTGATTAACTCTATGAGATTACGAGTCAGCTTAAACTTCGGGCGTTTGTATTCAACCTCTTCTTTTTTATCGCTTCGAGACTGAGCATAGGTTCGAGCAGCGATAATGGTAGCCACTAACGCAACGACAGCGGAAAGCACAGAAGCAGCAGCGGAAACTATTATGGTCCAATCTGGAGCGCCCCCCTGAAGTAGTAGTAACATCTCCAACCTCCACAGCACATATACTGTAAGTTGGCTATAATCCACCCTTCTACTCCGCTACATACCATTAGCATTTCACAAGGGTCAATATGTATCAGCTTACCTGGGACTCTCCGACCTGTGGCGGAGGTGTTGGCCTTCCTGTGAGGGTGGTTTTCATTCGTACTACCCTGATGATGCAACGTGGTGGTTGTATGTTTGGGGTAGCTATCTCCACACCACAACTCTGTGCGTACTTCCTATTACACCAACTGGGAAAAGAGAACGAAGCACAGGGCCAAGATTACTTCTATTTATCGTCCGAAGAACCTTAAAGGACGTGAAGCTGAATTGTATTTATTTACTCAACGCTGCTGGTAAGCAAGCTTATGACTTGTTTAAGGTCAGGGATAAGGCAAGCAGTTCATAGCCTACTGCGTCACAATCGAGCATGAAGATCAGCAAGACGGCACTCAAAACATAATCTAAAAGCTCAAGTTCGCATTAACTATCAAAACAATGGAAGAACAACCGATGGGTGACACTCCGGTAGTAGATCCTCCTGTATCAGGAGAGCCGGACCCAGAATAGCAGAATAGTTGAGCGCCCTCCATGCGGGGGCTTTTAGTTATATAATGTTGGTATGAGCGAGGAGACAGTTACAGCGATGGAGGCGGTCATTCGGCAAGCGAAAATTCATAAGCAGCTTATGAATAATTATGATAACGGCGCTCAGCTTGAATCGGGTTACGATTATGAGAGATGGACTAGAAAGACCGAAGATCTAATAAAGCAGCACGTCAGCATTGACGAGGCTAAGAGATTTAGAGAGGTTGTCAATCAGCCTTATAATGTTTTCAGACACAGCGAAACGACACGGATCAGCTTGTTTTATGATTCGATACAAGCCTTTTTGAATAGTTTGATTGGAGGAATTTTGTCCTACGAAATTGAAGTAAATCCACTGGCGCTTCAAGCTAAACGAAAACGGGTTCTGTATAAGCTTTATGATTTAGCTCCTCATGACAAGTTGGGCAGCGTAATCGTATCGGATCTGGCTACTGCTGTAGGAATGGAATATCAAGAAACAAACCGAATTCTTGAGTACTGGCAACGCAAAGGTTTGGTGCGTGATGGTGGAAGTGATGAATCGGTGCGGCTCGAACCTCATGCTATTGATGAAATCGAAGAGTCTAGAAGAACAGGAAAAGAAACAAAGCACATCCCCGCCACAACGATTTACTATACCGATAACAGAATAAATATTGCCGGTCACAATTCGGGTCAAGTAATGGCTGGGAATGAGGGTGTCCAAACACTTTCCCAGCCTCTCGCGGAGATACTCCCGCAATTATCTGCTTTCATCGAATCTGTTCGAACAGCAACTTTTCTAGATAGGGCTGATGCAGTCCACGACTTAGAAAAGGTGTATGAACTTGCTCAAAAAGAACAGACAGAAGGTACCTGGAAACGTATCCAGACGAAACTTACCGCCGCTAAAACCACAATGGAGATTGCAGGTTATGGATACAACAGCCTTCCATATTGGGCCGCAATATGGAAGTTCTTTTTTGGGTAGAGATTACTTAAAGACATCAATTAGCTGATAGATTTTCTTACAGCAAGGAACAAACAATTGGAGCAGGATGAAGCACTGCTCTCTGCTTATTATCTTTCCTGACGGATGGCCGGACTCATTACGGAAGTTCCGAATCATCGAGATAATTCCAGAAAAGTTGGTATCGAGGTCTTCCTTAACATGCGAGGGAAGGATGCCCATATTCGCATCCAAGATTTTCTTGAACTTATTTAGCTTCGGAAGGATTGATCTTTCCCTAGCAACACTAGCGAATGACGGGGCGTGAGTCGGATTGGCGTCTACAGCTTCCACGAGTTTCATAAAGCTGTGCTCAGTGGCTACGCCAAGCATGACGCTAGATGACAAGAGACATCCGCTCATGAAGGCTTGCATTGCTTCTTTTAGGTAGGTAAGGGTTACTTCATCTATCTCAGGTATGTTGTCGGTTATTACTTTTTCGTAACTTGAAACGTCGTGAAAAAAGTAGGGATTACCGCCCGCTAAGAGTTTCTTACCAAAAGAGGAAACTCTAAACCAAGGAAAAGCTCTGTTGTAATCATCGTTTCCAAGCGTAATGATTCCTTGCCGAAATAAGTCCCAAAACAATTCTAGAAATAATTCGCTGTCATGGGGCGAAAGCTGTGAATTAACTGTTCGCATTGCGCTTAATCGACCCGTTAAGACATCCGATATGCCAATTTTGAAATGCTCATATTGAGTAGGATCATAGGTCACTTGTTCTCTTCCTGCGAGAATATCGAGCGCAACGCTTCTGAGTTCTTCGTATGAGTGATCCATAAAACCTCCTAGTAAACGATGATAACAAAAGAACTCGGCTTTACAGTCGGGGGCTTTTGGGGGAGAGCCGCATAAGGTGGGGCCTTAATCCTTTTCCAAGATTTTACGAAGTTCCTTTTGTTGAAAATCTGCATCACCTTGCTTAGTGCAAGACGGACACTCATCAACCAACCATTCATGTCCTTGGGGACAATTGTAATATCTATACAAATGGCCGCTTAAGGGCGGCCTCTCTTCGGTCCTCCCTGTATCGGTCATTGCTACTTTATGGATTGGGCATTCAGGTGGTCTAGAGCTGATGACAATACAAGTGCCAACGGCCAAAACGAAAAAGCATGCTATTGCGAAAAGAGTTGCCCTTGCTTTCTTAGTCAGCGGGGGAGAAGTTTTTGATTCGAGGTCGCCCGGTTGCATCACCCTTCCGCATTTAGGACACGTGACGGCGGTCGGAGAGCATCTATTATGACAATCTGGGCAAGGCACGAGCTTCATAAGGCCTTCTATATCACAATCAGTGAAACAAAAGAACCTGAACAAATTAATGTCGGGTTCTTTGCGGCTCATGGGGGAGCCTGATGTATTCATGGCGGGTCACCAATTCAAGAATTGGCGAATGGTTCTGGTGGGAAAAGTAGTAGCAATAGGGTAGTCAGAGCCGTTGAGTCCGAGTTTGGGTCTGAATACTTAGGGAGAGGCGTATGCCGATACTCACAATCACTTGTCAGGACTGTCACGGAAAAGGCTTTACGGAGTGTACCCCCCTATCCGCTATTCAACTGGAAGCGGTGTGATGGTACTGTGTATATTAAGAAATGGTTTCCCATGAAATCTTGGACTGTCCAAGATGTGAGGGCAGAGGATGTTTAAAGAATAAGCCTGCTCTCCGCAAAAAAAGCTTTCCCTGTCACGGAACCGGGGTGATCCGATATCACAATGCGCCTCGATTACGATTATCGCTCATAATCGCCCGAATCGAATTCAACCTATGGGCTTAATCAAAATTTGATTTTTCTAAATCGTCTGCTGTAAGCCAAGGGTACCTTTTAAGAATTCGCTCCTTGGACATCATAGTCTTCCTCATAGCCCAGGTTGGAGGGTCAGTCTTTCCGTCTCGTAACGTTTTCAATTCTTCACTAGATAGTTCTTTAGACGCTTCAAGCTGTTTCCCCTTCATCCTAATGAATTCTCCAAAGGACATTTGACTCTCTTCTTCTGAGGGCTGACTAGAATCGACCGCTTGCGCATCCAAAACTTGCAACGGGATAGACTTGTTGATTTGGTTTCGATGCTTCTTCCATAATCGGAAGATTAGTGAATTCGCATCCTCCGGTGGGGCAGAACGTCGCTGTGACGCGGCGCGAATTCTCTCTTCTTGGCTTAATGCTTCCCATTTCTCCGAGAGTCTTTTTAGATCCTCTTTTAGTTCGTTACCATCGACAAAGGTTTGGTCATCTCTAAGCAAGAATGGAACAAGCCGCTGATGCTTTTCGTCTCCTGACCCAAACATTTCACAGCGCGGCAGGTAATAGATATATTCCAAGTCTTTCCTGTCGTTCTTGTCGGGCCTATCCAAATTAACCAAGCTCAGCGACCAGATGAAGTTTGCGCGAAGACAAAAGAACGCATAGGGTGCGAATACCTCAAACATCGGCCTACCTTCTTTGTCCCACCTATCGAGAACCAGTTTTTGTGATGGAAGCGGAATGCTATGTTCCCTCGATAGTAGTGGAAACAGTCGAGCCTGGAGCTTTCTTTCTCTCAATAGAGAATCCACAGCTTCAACTAACTCGCCATCATCCTTCGGACGCTCAAAATCGAAACCAGCCTCTTTAATCTTATTCAAATACATCATGGGCGTAAGCGGTCTTTGGGCAAAACTTCGAAATCTTCTCGCTCTTTGCCGTTCCCCTTCTGTGAACTCTCGTCGCTCCCATCTCAGGATGGTTCTGTCTTCAAGGTTTGTTTCAATCATCGTTCCTACGGAGCCAGTTTCAGAACGGGCAGTTCTCTCACCAGCTGGGAGAAATCTACCGTCCATCGGAACTTCATGACCGATTAAAGAGTGGGCTAAAACTGTGTGATAGTCTTCTGTAATTCCACGATTGCCGCTGATTCGGTAACTCTGGCCTGATATCATCTTGACGATTTCAGGTTTTTCGGCTTCTTTGGTCAGGTCCGCAAGAATTTCATTTATCAGGATTGGCGGAACCACTTGAAAGAAATATCGGTCGAGCGCGTCAGCTTGCACATTACTCATTCCACGTACGACTGACTTATCAAGCATTATCCGCAATTCACTAACCATCGTATTAAATCCCTCGCGTCGATAATAACACCTGTGGATAATCTCTCTTTACAGGTCCCTCAAAGTTGCTAGACTTAAGTAAAAGCTCGAGTCTTAAAAACCACTCCCAAGGCGGGACGCGTTGAAATATTACATCGAGTGTAATATTCTTGAGAAGAGGTCACGGATGACAGGCACGGATCTAAAATCAGGAAGAGAACAGAAAAGCTGGACGCAAGAGCAGGCGGCACGCAAGCTCGCTGTCTCGCAACCCTATCTCTCATTGCTAGAGAAAGGCATGCGACGCGTACCAGACAGACTGGCGTGGAAAGCCGCGACGCTGTTGGCTTGTCTGCGACAAAGTTACCGGTGGAAACACATTGGCAGTCTGTCCAGGCTAAGGACGATAGAGCGCTCGCATCCGATCTGGCTGCCCTGGGATATCCGGGCTTTTCATATCTAAAGTCCCGACGAAAGAGGAATCCCGCCGAAGTTGTGTTGTCCGCACTGAAGACCAAGAACCTGGACACTAGGCTGGCTGAGGCTTTGACTTGGGTGCTGTTAGAGCATCCAGAGTTGGACTGGGAGTGGTTGGTTCGTGCCGCTAGGGTAAATGATCTTCAGAACAAACTCGGTTTTCTAACCAACGTTGCGCGGCGGCTTGCTGAGAAACTAGGAAAGAATGAGACCGCGATCTTGTTGAGCGCGCAGGAGTCAGCCTTGGAACGATCTCGTTTGGTGCAAGAAGAGACTTTGTGTAACGATTCTCTGACTCAAGCAGAAAGACGTTGGCTCAAATCAAATCGATCTAGCGAGGCTAGGCATTGGAATCTGTTAACAGATCTTTCACCTGAACACCTGAGCCATGCGCTCTAAACCCATTCCCGAGCCATGGCAATCGTTCCTTTGGGACATAAATGCCACCCTTGCCGAAGATGTGGAGTTGCATTGTCTCGGTGGGTTCGTAATTACAGTCCTGTACGACTTGGCGCGCCCAACTGCGGACGTGGCGTTATCGCGATCACGCCTAGGAGTGAAATCGAATCTCTCATGAGCTTAGCGGGCCAAGGTTCGGACCTTAACCGAAAGCACAAGGTATATCTTCAGCTTGTTGGTGTAGCGACTGTACCGGACAGTTATGAGGAAAGGTTGACAGAAATCTTTCCGGGAGGATTCAAGCACCTTCGCCTTCTTGCTCTCGATCCATACGATCTCGCACTCTCGAAGCTCGAGCGCAACGCACAACGCGACAGAGATGACGTTAAGCATCTCGGGCGGACCGTGCCTTTAGATCTCGACGTGTTACAAGAACGCTATCAGCAGGAGCTGCGACCGGATCTGGGTAACCCGGAACGAGAAGACCTAACCTTAAAGCTCTGGATTGAAGTCATTAAGAAGAACGCAAGACTGTCTGAAATAGCTAACGAAGTGCGGTTAGCAAGAAGATGAACTGACAAATGAAAGCAAACATCAAAGCAATGAAGTCTCGAAAATCGAGAGCGAACAGTGAGAAGGTTGAAACGAGCAGCGGTAATGTGTTTTCCGATCTCGGTTTCCAAGACGCAGAAGAGCGTCTTTTGAAAGCAAAGCCAGCAACCAAGATTGCTCAATTAATCGAAAAGAAAGGTTGGACCCAGGCCCAGACAGCGGAGCGGACGGCTCTCGATCAGCCGAAGGTATCACGACTTCTGCGCGGCCAGCTTTCCGGCTTTTCAGCCGACCGTCTTATTCGCTGTCCTCAACCCTTTGGGGCATAGCGTTGAAGTGCGCATTTCAGCGAAGGAACGAGCCCCGGAGAAGTCTCATACACGCGTCATGATCGGTGAGCTCTCAGTTATATGGCTGGTGACGCAAAATCGAGAACTCCAGCTGAGGTCCAAGGAGAGCGCCGTTTGAGTGCAAGTGCTCAAAGATCGATCTTCGGTAAGGAAACGGTGAGCAGATCGTCAGGCTTAGATTAGGGCATCTTGCGTCCCGGCTTTATTGTCGCTTCCTTGTCCGGCGGTATTACACGGCTCGCTATCTTTTCCAGTTCCTCCGCCTCCCACTGGTAAATTTCTGCGAGCGCAACAATCCGCCTTAATGGGTCTTTCAAGCTCTCCGCTGCTTGTCGCACTCGAATCTCATTTTTCGACGTGAGTTTCCTGAAGACGTCGATATCAATTCCTGTTCGTCCCAGTCCTGTGTTCATTTTACTAGCGTTCGCTGAACGCACCGTTTCATCCAAGATCTCCAGCGCCAAAGGTTCGTCCATGGAAATAACCGCTTTTGCCAATTTACTAAGACTGACTAATACAGGATCAAGCTCTCTGCTCGTAACCATAACTGACGAAGGTATACCTGCGGGCGGTATAGCAGCTTCACTATTAGCCTGTTTTAGCTGATTTATTGCTCGGTAGACTATCAGGGTAGCACTCGGCTGATCCTTAGACGCGACATATTTATTAATAATCAATGGATAGACTTGTAGAATTGATGTCGCTTTATTAAGTTGTTCAGCCAATCTTTCGGCTTCCACAAGGTTGCCTTTCTTAGCAAGACTGACTGCCTCTTGGGTATTAGCCATCTCTCTGAGCTGCGTCTTTTGAGGTCCGTCCGAGAGCTTTTCGATCAGTCTACGAGCTTTATCGAAATCCCCGCGAGTGATGGCAAAATTGATCGCGAGTTCATCAGGTTGATCGCTATCCAGAGCATCCCTCAGTCGCCGTTCATATCTTTCTTTACTCGCTTCTCCGTCACTCAGCTTTGGCAGCGTCGCATCACCACCGGGACTTCTGCTCAATCTCTCTAGCGCCAAGAACGCTTCGGTCAATTCTGGTTCATACTTTCTTAATGGAAGCCAAGCGGTCAAGAGTATCCCTCTCGCTCTCGTCAGAAAGCCAGGCCGTAGTTGCTCGAGCTTGCGCAAACTTTCGATAACATAAGCAGCATATGCCCTCATAACTGCGGGGCCGGGCGACATTAGATTTCGGTTCGGATTGGGAAATACTAACTCATTCAAGATCAAATACGTTCTACCTAAACTTTGATTTTCAAAGGAAGGAGGAGCCGTTCGTAGCCGCTCGATGTATTGAATAATGAGCGCGTCGGCTGTTGCACGGTCTTTTGCTGCCAAGTCGAGAATAGCCCGTCCCGCGCTTATTTGAGTTGGGTCGGCTTCGATTGATCGAAGAATGTATCTGCTGGCAGCTTCTTTATCACCCGCTTCGATTGCTTTCGTCGCAAGACTTGCATTCCTCAGGTGTTCTTCGTAGTGCCCCAGTTTCTCTGCGCCCAATTTAGTTAACTCATCGATTAAGTCTTTGTCTCGGCTGGCAACACTAAACACCCGATTACGTACTTCACTCCGAGCGCGATCGATGTCCGTAGGGAACTTCGGTGCGGCCCCGACTGGTTCATTACGAAGTTTGTTCTGCTCTTCTTCTTCTGGGAATGTAGATTCGTATGCTTCACGTAATAATTTCTTCGCCCATAGTTGATCAAGCACCCACGCCGCGTCGGCTATTTCTGCTTTAGCCAGCGCACGCGCTAAGACCTTATCAAGCTTTGTTGATTCTGTTTCCAGGACTTGCAAATCAGAGAGCAAATTAAGCTTCTTCAGAGCTAAGTCATCATGATTATCCCCCTTGATTTTGATCGACTGACCGTTAAGAGCGGGTGTTAGTAAAGCTATCAAAAAAGCGACTAGTACTATTCGTCTCACCTCGAGACTCCTTTCCAGGAAAAGGATCAGAAGTCATCCTGAAGTTTATTCTAACAATCTATACTTCGGCGGAACCAGGATGACTTCTAATCGTCCCCGAATCTATTGATTACCCATGACTGGGCTTGGCCCTCCCTCGCCCTCGCCCTCGCTTGGCGAGGGGGGAAGGGCACAAAATTGACGAGCCCTTTCATCGTTTGCAGGGTCACTTGTGCATGGACCTCCTCCTGCAGGACAATCCCATTGCACATCTCCTGCGGAAGTTCCACAGCTTATCCAGCTGCCCCCGCCTATATTATAGACCCTGGCATAAACGACAGCAGTTATTGCCGTCAGGGTTACCGCCACAACAGCGATGAGGATCAGCATCCTTGCCGTTTTCTTCCTGTTTACTAACATCGTACTTGGCTCCTTGTTTTTCCTGCAGGTTGAGGTTAGACCACGATGGTGTGAGTCACGTGGTACAGAGGTTACATGGAGTCCGCCACCTTCAAGATGGGGCAATCAAATGTGCTTTACACCTTCTCATCCAACCCGGTCTTTGCAACGAATGGATGGTCGAATTCCTTCCCAATTCTCATAATGAGAAGAAGCCAACAGTCGTAAAGCTGCGTTACTTTGTTAGGGCTATGTAAAACCTTTGACGTGAGGCTAACGCCGTGTGAGTCATGCGTCAGAGAGAGTTACAGCGCGGCCAGATTACGTTTGCAAGAAGTGAATTGTCAAGAAGAATCCAATGTGACCTTCTTATGGCGGGAGTGAGGATCTAATGCGCGCGCGTTACCGGATGTTGAGAAGCCGATACGTGGCTTCGGGAAAGGCAACAGGCTAGTATATGATTTTTATTGAGGAAGTATGGAGCGGGCGACGAGGCTCGAACTCGCGACCCTCAGCTTGGGAAGCTGATGCTCTACCAACTGAGCTACACCCGCTCAACGGTGTGAATATGCAGAACCGGACACTTCGCGTCGCCCGATGCTGCAGCGGCTAAAGTGTTCCGATACTCCGGCAGCCCAACGATAATGAATGGGTGATGGAAGTGTCAACCGCGATCAGATTCGGCATTCTGCATTGACTCTAACCTCTCGCCGCTGGCGAACGCGCGGACGACCTCACCCAACCGCTCTGTATCTTCAGGCTTTCGCAGACAGCCTTGTGCTCCAGCTTTGGTTGCCGCCTCGTGATCCAGCAATTCTGCGAATGCCGTGTAGAAAAGAATCGGCGTTTTCTTGTCGACGCTGCGAATGTCGCGACAGAGCGCTAGTCCGTCTTTATCCGGAAGCCCGATGTCGAGCAGGATCAAGGCGAATCCACCGTTAAGCGCAAGCGCCAACCCCTCTTCGGCGGTTCGCGCGCTGACAACGTCGAAGCCCTCGCCCTTCAGGCTGTACTCGATCAAATCGCGTGTGTCAGCGGTGTCTTCAACCAACAGCACTCGTTGCGAATCGGTGCCCATCTCATTCCCCCTTGCAAGTTGTCAACAGTGTCGCTCCGGGTGGCCCCGTGATTCCGCTATTTCATGTATCGCTCCATCAGCCCGGTCCAGCGCCCCTGCGCTTTGAGTATAAGCTCGCAAACCTCGCGAACCGCGCCGAAGCCGCCGGCGATTCTCGTGAGATAGTGAGCTGCGCTCCTGGTTTCTTCTACGGCGTCCGCCACTGCAACTGCCAGCTCCGAACGCTTCATTAGCGGGATGTCGGTCACGTCGTCTCCCACAAACGCCACCTCTCGTTCCGTGACGTTTGCTTCCGCCAGCAGTTCGTTGAAGTCCTTGATTTTGTCGAGCGCGCCTTGCCGAAGGTACCGAATGCCCAGCTCGCCGGCGCGGCGTTCCACAAGAGTCGACGTTCGCCCTGAAATAATTCCCGATCGAAGTCCCGCGCGGTGCAGCAAGACCAGGCCGTGACCATCGCGGGTGTGAAAGCTCTTTTGCTCGTCTTCCTGTCCGAGAAGAGTAACTCGACCATCGGTCAGCACGCCGTCGCAATCCATCAACAGCAGCTTGATGCGCGAAGCTCTTCTTTCGATCTCCGAGATCTCGTGCATGCTCGACTAACGTACCTCGAAGAGCTCGATCCCTTCGAGCTTCCAACCACCGCCAACGCGATGAAGGATGAAGACTGCCGTGCCGGCCTGATCGCGACCCAGTTGTCGGGTAGTGAGGCTGACATCAGCAGCCAGCCTGTTCGCATCCAGTTGTTCCGTTCGCACAACCCGCGAAGTCCAGATCTCCGGCTGGCTGGCGACGATCCCTTTGGCGAAGGTCGTCAATTCGCCTGGGACAATCAGTGCGTCGAGGTCGACTTTCCGTCCCGTCTTAATGGTCTGATCGAGCTGCGCAATGAACGCGCGCGAGGAGTCGTCCGGCGCAGGCGCTGATTTCGCCGCAGCTTCCGCTTTGATCCGACCGAGACGCCCATTAAGACTTGAAGCATATTCGGCATCGGCGCGCACTGCGTCGTTGAAGAACTTCGCTGCGTCGGCGGGGCGGTCTCGGCGCAAGCTGATTTCCCCAAGTCCGATGTTGCCCCACGCGAGAGTAGTGGGCATGGGTAACTTCACCGCCAGGGAAGCCCGAAACTCCTTCTCCGCCTCGTCCAGCTTATTCTGGGCAAGCAGCGCTCGCGCTAAAATGATGCGGCCCTCTTGTGCATACGGAGAACTAATGAGGGCCTCACGGGCCGCTGTTTCGGCGCCCGCAAAGTCCTGCTTCACGAACCTGGTCGTCGCATCTATCAGCGGATCGATGTTCAGGTCCGCACGGGGTGCGCCGTCGTTTGAATAATCGAGTTGCGGAAAAAGTTTCTCCGGGTCGACTTCGACTCGAGTCACACGCGCGTTGAAGACTGCTTCTGAAAAACCGCGAGCCGGTACAGTAGCCTGGGTCGTGACTCGCTCGCCTGACGCTGTCACACCCTGGATCGCCACGCCCGCCTCGATGGTTCCCGTATTCCGTAAAGCCGCCACCCACTGTGAACCTCGCGGTTGCGGCACTCCCACCATTAGGTCCATGTCTGTGGGCACGTCCAGCATTTGGTCGAGCGTGAGCTTTAACGAGTTGTCCCCGCGTTGGACCACCGCCGCCCTAAGAGCGTCGAGCGTCAATCCGTCCGGTGACTTCAATGCCGCCGCCAGCGTGGCTTTCAACACGGCCTGGAAACCATCTCTGCCGAGCGCCTTCTCGACATACCGCCAGATCATCGCTCCCTTGTTGGCGGTGGAGTTGTAATAACCGGCGTCAATCGGGACCGCGCGGGACAGCGGTCCATCCCGTTTGGCGATCGGTGCGTAAGCCACACGCTCTCGCGAACGTTCCGCCTCAGCAGCTTCGCGACCGAACTGTTTCTCCATAAATTGAGTCGCCAGAAATCTGGTCAATCCTTCGCGGACAACGCCGCCGCCCCCACCTCGCACCGGCACAAGTGCGCCGATCCACATCCGTGCCACCGACTCTGCGATCGACAGCGCAGCCAGGGCGTCAAGCTTTTGACGACGGAACACGGACGGATCCAGCAGGACCGTTCCCGCATCGTTAAAGCCCGCGCCGCGTCGGACCGCTATCAGTCTGATAGGAGAATCTGGCGTTGTGCCAAAAAGGGTGGAGTAAAACGTGCGCGCGCTGGAAGCGAGCGCGATCAGCTCGTCTGCCTGTTTTCGCTCTTCAGCACTTGCACCCTTCGGCATGTTTGCGCTGATGTTGTTTGCGTCACCGGCTCCCTCGGTCACATCCCAATCGCCACTCAAGAAGGCCGGCTGAGCGTTCAGAGATTGATCGAAGGTCGATCCACTCCCCTTTCCCGACGCGATGATCGTATTGCCGCTCGCCCCATTAATAGTGATTCGCATGGGAGCGGTATCCGCTCCTCGCTGCGATGTAGCTATGTTGTGGGCGGGATACCAGTATGAGAGTGGAAGAAACTGGCTTCCGAGGGGAGAGAGTGCCGCGAGACCCGAGTTTTCATTCACAAGGAGTCGATAATCGAGCGTTACGTTAACGACTCCTCCCGGCGCGGTGGACCCAGGGAGACTGATTCTCACGAGTTGCAGATCGTTACGCACCTCGCCCATACGAAAAGTGGCTACCGCGCCTCCAACGCTCGCGGCTTTTATCTCGGCCTTCGGGCTGATGCGAAGCGTAATGGTCGAGCCAGCGCCTCGTCCGATATTTTGGGCAGTCAGTTGCGCGCGTACGCTCAGTGCTCGTTCACTTTGCGATGCGTTGACCGTGATATCGAATTTGTTTATTTGCCAAACTGGTGCGGCCTCATCCTGTGCTCGTAAGACGGGAACATAGAAGGCCAGCAAGAAGAGAACGAGATTTAACAGAGTCCGAACTGTTTTCATAGGTAAGAGATTATTTGATGAAGCGCGTTCGCGCAAAGGCTCGAAGCGATCTTCGAGACCAGCCGCGCAGTTGGCGATGCCACGCGAAACGGGGGGTATCGCCCTCAAGCGCTTGCCTGATGTGAGCGAGCCACAAGCTCGTGCAGATCGCCTAATACTTTGAGTAGGGCGCCAAGCCGCTTCAGCGGAAGCATGTTCGGTCCGTCTGATGGTGCGACTTCGGGCCGATCATGTACCTCCATAAAAACAGCATCAACGCCGCAAGCGACGCCCGCGCGCGCGAGCGGCTCGATATATTGTGAAAGGCCGCCTGTCGCGTGGCCCAGGCCACCCGGCAGCTGCAGCGCATGAGTCACATCAAAAACCACCGGCGCGCCGAATTCGCGCATGATAGGAAACGAGCGCATGTCGACCACCAGATTGTTGTAGCCGAAACTCACGCCTCGCTCGGTCAACAAAATCTTTGTGCAGCCTGCTGCTCTCGCCTTGTCCACGATATTACGAGCGTCGTCAGGTGATAAGAACTGGCCCTTCTTTACGTTGACCACGCGGCCTGAGCGGGCCGCCGCAGTGATTAGATCGGTCTGCCTGCAAAGAAACGCAGGTATTTGCAGTATGTCGGCGACTTCCGCCACGCGCTCGACCTGCGAGATCTCGTGAATGTCCGTCAACACAGGAACATCGATCTCGTCCTTAACGCGGCGGAGGACATCGAGGCCCGAATCGATGCCGTGACCTCGAAAACTATTTACAGATGAACGGTTGGCTTTATCGAACGAAGACTTATAGACGAAGTCGAGGCCGGCATCGCGTGCACGGGCCACGCACTCGCGAGCCATCATCAAAGCGTGTTCCGCTGACTCGATAACACACGGCCCGGCAATGATCGTCAAACGCCCGTCGCCGAAAGTCACATTGCCAACTTTGAATGACTCTGTTTGCACGTAAGCTCTTTCCTACGATCGTCGGACCTTTTTAGAAGTAGACGACAACAGTCTCGCCTCTTATGAGATCAGAACGAGAAAATCTTTTTGGCTTTATCCCACGCTCGTCGAATCTTCGACGGCTTTTTCGGCTCCGCTCTTGCCTGTGCTGCGCGTCTTGCCTCTGCCGCGCGCGCGGCCTGGCGTCTTCGATCTCCGCTACCGTTCTGATCAAGCAACGAGACGCCGGTTCCGGACCCGAAGTTCGCAATACTGCTCAGTTGCTGACTTGCGTTGTCAGCGACCAGCAACTTGTTTGAACCCTTAGTCGAAACGTAAGCAATGGTTACCACCCCCAGTAGAAGAATAATGACAACCGCCAACAGAATCCTTATTGGACGAGTCAGCCATCGCAGCCATGACTGCTGGCGTTTCTCGAAGAACACTCTAAAGCGAGCGATCGACGGCGAGCGACGAGACACTGCTTCCTGTGAGGCGGCGACGGCTGAGCTTCCAGTGCTGGAAGTCGAGGCCGCGGGAGCTAAATTACCGTTGCCAGTGTCCCTCATAGCTTCGCCCGTCGCGATTGCCGGCGTTGGCGAAACCCCGACCAGCGATGCAGCCCGACTCTCGCGAAGGCGCTCGATGTCTATTACGAGTCGTCCGGAGGGCGTTTCCGTTCCTGCGTGACGGAGTGTGTCGATTGTTGGCGCGCTGGCGCTTGCGGCGTGCTCAAGCCCCAGTCGATCAGCCACGAGGTGAAGCGCGTTTCTGAAGGCGTTCGCGTCCTGCGGTCGCTCTTCCGGCGCCTTCTCAAGGGCGCCCAATATGATCTCTTCCAGCGCAGGCGGGATCGACGCTACAAACTCTCGCGGACTTCGCGGAGGCATTGTGGAATGTTTGATCGCGATTGCAATCGGCGACGAACCGTTGAAAGGTGTGGTGCCCGTCAACATCTCATAAAGAATTATCCCGAGACTATAGACATCTGATGCGGGCGTCAGACTTACCCCGTCGCATTGCTCAGGTGACATGTAACGCGGCGTGCCAATCATCGCTCCCACCTGGGTCAATGTCTGTGGATCGTCGTCGTCCAGAGCATCTGCTGCCAGCTTCGCGATCCCAAAGTCGAGCACCTTAATATATGGTGGGGCGTCTGTTCGCTGAACTACAAAGATGTTTCCCGGTTTGAGATCACGGTGGATTACTCCGGCGTCGTGCGCGGCGCCAACAGCCGCTGATATCTGCAGCATCATAGAGACTGCGCGGGCAGTATCCAGCGGAGCGTCGTGCGCTAAGACGTCTTTCAGCGTACGACCTTCCAACAGCTCCATCACGATGTAGACGAAGCCGTCTGAGGTGCGGCCAAAATCCGTAACGGTTACTGCGTTGGTATGCTGAAGACGGCCCGCCGCGCGCGCCTCTCGACGAAAGCGGATTTGCGCAGCCTCATCTTCGACATAACGCGGGTTGAGGAGCTTGATCGCGACCGGGCGGTCAATCAAGAGGTGCGTGCCGCGATAGACGGTACCCATGCCACCCGTTCCCAGCCGCTCGTCCAGCCTGTATTTCTCATCCAGCGTTCGGCCTATCAGTGGATCCTCGGGAATGTTCATCGCCACCGTCGAATCAGCCTGTAACGGCTCGCCATCATCCGGACAGACCTTTAGCTCGTCCACAAAGTCCTGACCGCATTTTTGACAATGAAGCATTCTCGTAAATCGTAGATCGTAAGTCGTGAATAGTAAACTGCACCGAGGGCGACGGCGCCCGCCTCTCAAACTTCACGAATTTCGATTTTCGCGGTTATTCGTCGGCAACTAGTCCGGCGCGCTCATGTAGGACGGGCTCAGGCGCGTTCAGGTTGTCGAGCAACGTCTCGTGTCGCATGCGATTCTCGTACGCCGCTCGGACAAACGAGGCGAACAAGGGATGGGCCTGGAGAGGTTTTGATTTGTATTCGGGATGAAACTGACAGCCGAGGAACCACGGGTGTACGTCACGAGGTAGTTCCGCTATTTCCACAAATTTCCCATCGGGAGATTGGCCACTGATCATCAGGCCGGCGCGTTCGAGTGTTTCCCGGTACTCGGGGTTGAATTCATAGCGGTGACGATGCCGCTCGCTGATGGGCGAGGAAGTGTCGTAGATCTCGCGAGCCAGCGTCCCATCTCTAAGCTCGCAGGGCCATGCGCCCAATCGCATCGTGCCGCCGAGCTCTTCGACGTCCACCAGGTCGCGCAATTTAAAGATCACCGGGTCTGGCGTGCTGACATCAAACTCCGTCGAATCGGCATCCTTTAAGCCACAGACGTTTCGCGCATACTCGATACACGCGGTCTGCATCCCGAGGCAGATTCCAAAATACGGAGTCTGCGTCTTGCGCGCGTAGCCGATCGCTTTGATCATTCCGGCGACGCCCCGTTTGCCGAATCCGCCGGGGACGAGAACCGCATCAAAATCACGAAGCCTGTCTTCGAAATCGTCGTCCATCAGCTCTTCCGATTCGATCCACTTAACATCGACACGAAGATTGTTTGCCACACCGCCGTGGGTCAGGGCTTCACGCAAGGACTTGTATGAATCCTCAAGCTCGACATACTTGCCGACGATCGCGATCGAGGTCGCGCCCGCGAGTGGCTCTCTGACTGTGTTGACCAGCTCGCGCCATTCGGCCAGATCCGAATGGCCACCGATCTCACCGAGGTTGAGCGAAGTTACGATCAACTCGTCCAACCCCTGATCGTGAAACGCCAGCGGCACCTCGTAGATAGTATCGACATCCATGGCCGTGATGACGGCGGTCTCCTTCACATTACAGAAGAGGGCAATCTTTGAGCGCAGATCGCGCGAGAGCGGCCGGTCCGAACGGCACAACAGGATCTGCGGCGCAATTCCTATCTGCATGAGGTCCCGCACCGAATGCTGAGTCGGCTTTGTCTTTAGCTCTCCTGCGGCTGCGATATAAGGAACCAACGTAACGTGGATAAAGAGCGCGTTGCCTGCCCCTTCTTCGTTTCCCATCTGCCGAATAGCTTCGAGGAACGGCAATGACTCGATGTCTCCTACCGTGCCGCCGATCTCGACGATAATCACATCGGGCTGGTCTTTCTCCGCCACAGCTCGAACCGCGTCTTTGATTTCGTTTGTGACATGTGGAATGACCTGGATGGTCTTGCCGAGATAGTCGCCGCGCCGCTCTTTTTCAATGACGGAGAGGTAGATGCGCCCGGTGGTCCAGTTATTGGCCTGCGATAAGTGAGCGTGGGTGAATCTCTCGTAGTGGCCCAGATCGAGATCGGTCTCCGCGCCGTCATCAGTCACGAACACTTCGCCGTGCTGAAACGGCGACATAGTCCCCGGATCGACATTGATGTATGGGTCCAGCTTGATGAGCGCGACTCGCAGCCCTCGTGCTTCCATCAGGCAGCCGATCGAAGAAGCAGCAAGTCCTTTACCGAGGCTTGAAACAACGCCACCCGTAACGAATATGTATTTCGGCATCAGTTCTCCATTAAGAAGTCAAAAGGAAAAAGGCGAATGAGAAAACTCAAACTCGGAAGCCTGGCCTTATGGCACTTTTGCCTTTTGACTTTTTCCTTTTCCATTATCAATGTCGTCGCCCGACTCCTGTTCTCCATCCAGATAGCCCTGGCGCATGTCTTCCTGTACGATGGCCGCCTTCGCTGCCCCGGGACCAAGAATCTTCTGCAGCCCCATCATTCCGGCACTTATCATTCCTCGGTTCTCTGTCGCGCGCTTCTCGAACTCTTCGACGGTCAGCGGTTTCGTAGGTCGCGTCAATAGATATAGCACGCCGAACACAATCAGCAGGATGAAACCGAAACCTATCAGATCTCTCATATCTTCCTTCGGCCCACCTGATAACGGGCGCTTGCAGCCGAGGCACAAGCACGATGGCAGTTCAGCGGCCGTCGGCCTCTAAAATCTTTTTCACCCGCTCGAGGTCCTGTTCGGTGTCCACCCCGATTGATGGTGAGCTTGCCTCAATCACTCGGATCGTCACGCCGCGTTCAAGTGCGCGCAGCTGTTCCAGCGATTCCATCCGTTCGAGCTGTGATTGAGGCCATCGCGCGTATTCTAACAAAAAGCTCCGACGGTACACATAAAGCCCGGTGTGTTTGTGAAACCGACTGAGCAACTCCGGATCGAGCTCCAGCGCGGCAACAAGAGTTCCGTATTTCCTGACCGCGTCACCTGGAAATGGGATCGGAGACCGCGAAAAGTAAAGCGCCCGCCCGGCGGCATCGACTACCACTTTTACAACGTCGACGCTCAGGACATCTTCTGCGCTTGTAATGTCTTCAGACGTCGTGACGATCTGCGCCTCGGGGTGCGCAAGAAGCTCAGCCACGGCCGTCTCGATGGTAAGAGGCGAAATCAGGGGCTCATCGCCCTGAAGATTTACGATGATATCCGTCTCATCGAGTGCAGCAGCCGCTTCGGCGAGACGGTCGCTGCCGCTCGCATGGTCGCTTCGGGTCATGACCGCATCAAAACCCGCTGCCTGCACTGCTTCGAGGATCCGAGGGTCGTCAGTTGCTACGATCGCCCGCTTGATATTTCGGGCCGCAAGCGCTCGCTCGACAACGTGCAGGATCATCGGGCGGCCCGCAATTTCGAGCAGAGGCTTACCAGGTAATCGAGTCGAAGCGTATCGGGCGGGGATGATTGCGACGGCGTTAGGCTGAGGGGATGAAGCCGTGTGATTCACGGGACAACACGATAGCGCGCCGCCATGAGTAAAGTCAAAGGAAAGGCAGGGGTCGGTGGTAGTGGCTGAGAATCGGAACGAGTGACAGGGAGCTGGCGATTCGTCGCGTGATCTATCGGCCGCGAATCCATTATGGAGGCCCTCGGGCGCAGGCTGGCTTTCATGTTTATGGTTCCAATGCGGGCAACTACGTCTACAGAGACGCCAGGCTACTGCGGCTTACGACGGATACGCTTAGAACCTTTTTCGCGGAATGAAGAAATGAGACTTCCGCGCTTCATTTTCACTTGGTTTTCCATTCGGCCTTTAACTTTTGACTTTCGTTCCCGTCGCGGGCTACCATGCCTGTTCCGATAATTTCCATGGATTAACGCTCTTTTTATCTGTCATCTTACTGGTAAATAACTTGATGCCGACGGGTACGACTGAGAACATTATTGAGCTTGTTG
Organism: Acidobacteriota bacterium; assembly: GCA_032160165.1. Classification (GTDB taxonomy): domain Bacteria; phylum Acidobacteriota; class Blastocatellia; order Pyrinomonadales; family Pyrinomonadaceae; genus QHXM01. Next base: position 64,740 of record JAVHWA010000182.1, on the reverse strand, counting down.
GTAATACCCCGCTGCTACACCTCTCGCGTTTTGCCAGACCGCCGCTCGCTGATATCTACGCCAAACTCGAATATCTTAATCCGGGTGGGAGTGTTAAGGATCGCGCGGCGCTGGGGATGCTTCTCGATGCCGAGGAACGCGGCATCCTGCATCCGGGCTCGACTATCATCGAGCCAACGGCGGGCAACACGGGAATTGGTTTGGCCCTGATCGGAGTGGCTCGCGGCTACCGGGTCATTCTTTGTGTGCCGAGAGGGTATTCGCTCGAGAAGATGAAAGTCATGGAAGCGCTCGGTGGTGAGATCGAGTATACAAGCAAAGAGCAGGGGATGAAGGGCGCGATCGAGCGTTCGGCTGAGCTTGCAGCCGAGATCAAAGATAGCTTCGTGCCTCAACAATTCGAGAACCCATCTAATCCATGTTTTCATGAGAAGACGACGGCGCAGGAGATCATCAAGCAGATGGATGGGCTCATCGACGCCATCGTGATCGGCGCAGGAACGGCTGGGACGTTCACTGGGGTCGCCCGCGCGGTCAAGAAGATCAATCCTGATGCGGTCTGCGTGCTGGTCGAACCAGAGGGCTCGATTCTGGGTGGCGGCCCGCCAGGAAAACATAGGGTGGAAGGAATCGGTCAGTCTCAGTTCATCCCCAAGAACTGCGATATGGAACTTTGCGATGAAGTGATAATGATCACCGACAAAGAAGCCTTTGCCACAGTTCGAAAGCTGACGGAGACGGAAGGCGTGCTCGGCGGAGGCTCTTCCGGAGCTGCCGCTGCCGCCGCATATCGCGTCGCTGAACGATTGGGCCAGGGCAAGCGCGTCGTGACGCTCTTCCCTGACGGGTCGGAACGTTACATGAGCCAAGGCATTTTTGATTGATTCATTTGGTCATTGTTTCATTTGATTGGTTTTCAATCAATCAATGAAGAGATGGATCAATCTCTAAATAACTATTATGGGATTTGCAACAATCGCGATTCACGCCGGCCAGGAGGCTGATCCGACGACCGGGGCAGTTACAGTTCCGATCTACCAGACTTCTACCTACGCGCAAGAAGGTCTCGGACGGCATAAAGGATTTGAGTACGCGCGGACGCAGAATCCTACAAGGTCCGCGCTCGAACGAAACCTGGCGGCGCTCGAAGGCGCGAAGTTCGGCTATGCCTTCGCATCGGGCATGGCGGCGATTGACGCAACGCTCCGGCTGATCAAACCGGGCGAACACGTCGTTGTGTCGAACAACACTTACGGCGGAACCTTTCGACTCTTCACGCGGGTGCTGGCGGACTATGGACTCGAATTCGATTTTGTCGACACCTCAGAGATTACCAATGTAGAGGCGGCCATCAAGCCCAACACGCGGATGGTTTTTATCGAAACGCCGACCAATCCGGTAATGATCGTCACTGATCTGAAGGCTGTTTCGGACCTGGCACACGCATCAGGCGCGCGAGTGGTTTGCGACAACACCTTTATGTCGCCCTACCTTCAACGCCCGTTCGATTTCGGCGTTGACATCGTGGTCCATTCCACTACCAAATATCTGAACGGACATTCGGACGGAGTGGGCGGGATCGTGATTCTGAATAACGAAGAGGATGCGAACTGGATCGGCTTTATTCAAAACAGCGCCGGCGCGATCCTCTCACCATTTGACTCGTGGCTGGTTTTGCGCGGCACGAAGACACTGGCCCTGAGGATGGAGCAGCATGATCGTTCGGGGCGCGCGGTGGCGGCGTTCCTCGAGGAACATCCCAAAGTACAGAAAATCTATTACCCGGGCTCGCTCTCGCATCCGCAGCACCAGCTGGCGAAGCGGCAGCAGAAGGGTTTCGGCGGAATGGTGGCATTCGAAGTCGGCTCACTGGAATCTGCCCGCACCGTGCTAGAATCTGTTAAGCTGTGCACGCTCGCAGAAAGCCTCGGCGGTGTGGAAACATTAATCTCACACCCGGCCACAATGACGCACGCTTCTGTATTGGAAGAGACGCGCTCACGGCTCGGTATTACAGATGGTCTTGTGCGTATTTCGGTCGGTATCGAAGACACCGATGACATCATTGCAGATCTGGATCAAGCACTAAAGAAAGTTTAGAGTTTTGAGTTTCAGGTTTCGAGTTAGGCAGAAACCGGGAACTCGAACTCAAGACTCGAAACTCATGAAGATAGAGCTTCACGCAAAATCCGACGTTGGTCGCGTACGGCGTGGGAACGAAGACAATCTCCTCATTCTCGATTTGACGACAGGCGTAGCCTGGACCGGCTCAGACGGCGCGGAACCACCCAAGGAAACGCGCCAATTCGAGCTTGGCGAGAAGGGCCTGGTCCTGGTGGTGTCGGACGGTATGGGAGGAGCGCTCGCGGGAGATGTGGCGAGCCGGATGGCTGTCGAAACCGTGCGGGAGATGCTGATGGGAAGCGAGGCCGAGGAGCATGAAGGCGCGCTCGACGGCGAGAAGTCCCTGGTTGATTATCTTCGTCATGCGACGGTGTACGCGAATCTGGCCATTCATCACCGCAGCCAGGAAGACACTCGCTGCGCCGGTATGGGCGCAACTTTCACAGGCGCGGCCATCAAGGGTGACATGCTTGATCTGGTGCAGGTGGGCGACAGTCGAGCTTACGTAATGCGAGGCGAGCAAATGAAGCTCGCGACCAAAGACCAGTCGCTCGTCCAGCAGCTGGTAGATGTCGGACAGATCAGTGAGGCCGAAGCCGAGACCCACATGTTTCGCAACGTGATCCTTCAGGCGCTGGGCGCTCAAAGCGAGCTGACACCAGTCACTGGAAGACTCCGCATCCGCCGCGGCGATATATTGCTGATGTGCAGCGATGGCTTGTCCGGCAAGCTGCGCGGAGAAGACATGCGCCGCATCATCGACGAAGCGAAGGACCTTTCTCAGGCCTGCAGCGCTCTGGTCGACGAAGCCAACGAGCGCGGAGGCGAAGACAACATCACGGTGGTGATCGCGCGCTTCAGCGGCGATGACCTGAAAGACCCGGCTTCGGAAAGAATAACCATCGAACTCCCGCCCATGGAAGAAGACTCCACGCTGGGCGATACCGAACCACCGACGGGGCCCATTTCGTAAGTGCCGAGGCGCAAGCCAACTCGCCAAGTGACACTAAGTAATCCTGAGAGCTCAGTACTTCGCGCGGATACGTGTGAATTCGTCGACGGATCGTGGTGACCGTCAAACAACTTCAATACCCGACACGGCCAGCGAGAGCAAACAATTGACAACCGCGCCCTGTCATCAGTAACATCCGCCCGTCTTCAACAAGCTGGATGCGATTTGAAAGACCACTGCTCGCCATTCCTATGTCTATACTGCATCGATCACCTTTCTCCAGATTTCGCAGGGCAAAAGTTGATCGAGCGGAACGTCTGTCTTGAGTCAAAGTCATTCAACGTCGAAGTTCTCCACGGCGAGACTTCGCCACTAACTCTGCGAGCGCGAAATGCATCGCGCGGTTTCTCCATTCGAAGAGAAACGGTGCCTGCTCGATAAAACTAACCAAGTTCGCGACGCGGCCCTTCGCCGTCGCCTTAAAACGATTAGGAGAATTTGCAGACCATGATTCGACCCTTTTTGAAAACCAAACCGCTATTGCTCGTGGCTTGCTGTCTGGCGGTCACCTTGATGGCGATCCCGGTAACAACCCGCACGAGCAAGGCTGACGATCTAACCGGGCGCGAGCTGCTGAGCGTTACTCGCGTCGCGCACGGCGGCGCCGAATACGCCGGCCTGCAGTACGTAACGGTGCGAGCCGAGGGCTTTGTGAATGCAGCGGCCTTCGCCGGAATCGGCGCCAATCCACTAGGTGCCGCCATTGAGGTCAAGCTCAATGTTACCGACTATCAGGACAAGTCAATGCGACGCAGGCTGGACGTCGCGGGGGCAGGACTGCTCGCCGCCGGGCCAACGTTTCTCGTCTACACCGGGACCGAAGGTGGAGGAATGTTTGCCGGCAATCAGATTCGTGTCAGCGAAGTCGCGGCTTCTCGTCACTGGGCGATGATGGGTTTCGATACCATCAACCGCGCTATCGAAGGCCAACTGATCACGAACCGTCAACCAGACCAGGGCAACGACTACGTGGTCGAAGTCAGGTTTACGGCCGACGACAACGTTCGCTACTGGATTAACAAGAGCTCGTTCCTGATTGATAAAGTCGTGACGCGCTACAGGAGCCAGGTGATGATCGAGGAAGATCGCAGCGATTACAGGAAAGTGAGTTGTATGTCACTTCCCTTCCATATCGTGACGCGGCTCAAGGGGCAGCGACTAGCTGACCTGGCGGTCAACAACTACGATCTGCAAACGGTCGTTCCGGCGGCTCGCTTTACGATGACAGCGATGCCGTAGAGCAAAGTCAAAAGGAAAAAGGTAAAAGGCAAAAGTGAGTGGGAGAACCTCTTTGTTCGCAGGAGCGGTTCCCAACCTCACTTTTGCCTATTTACTTTTGCCTTTTGCCTTTTACCTTTTGCCTTCTTCGAGCTGTCGCCAATCGCGGCTTTGCTCGCCGTGCTCAATGCGACGGACAAAGATCGAAGCTCCCTGCACACGCTCGACTGCCACACGCTCGCCCGCTTCAAGTGGCTCCTCGCCCTCCGCCGGATATGCCGTCCAGGTCGATCCATAGACCTTCACGGCGCCTTCACCGAGTGCGCCCTTGCTCGACGAGACTACCGTTCCAACCTTTCCGGGCAACGCATCCACACCTGTCTTGAGATCGCTTCCGGACTTCTCGCGCGAAAAGTAATTGACGAAGATTGTGCGCGATGCGGCGGTAAGCGCCACGGAGACCAGTGCAAAGATTAAGAACTGGAGAGGCAGGCTCGAAATGCCGACCAGCCCGGCGAGCGCCGCTGCCAGTGCGCCGACGCCGAACCACAGCAGGACGAACCCAGGCGTGAATATCTCGGCGACAATCAGGACCACGCCGAGTACCGTCCACAGGATCCATGTCCAGGAAACATCCATCTCAATTAATTTCGGATTGTGGATTGCGGATCGCGGATTGAAGAGCGAAATTACGCATCCTACGTCACCTACCGCTCCACTTCCTGACCGCAGCTCCCAGCTTAGAGTTACTGAGCAGCAATTGGCAGTGCCCAAATCCCAATCCGCAATCCGAAATCCGCATTCCGCAATTCCTCGTCTATCCCTTGAACATATTCTTCAATACAAACCAAATATTTGCCGGGCGCTCTGCCAACCGTCTCATGAAGTAAGGATACCAGTGCTTTCCGTAGGGAACATAGACGCGCACGTTGTATCCTTCTTTTGCAAGCTTGACCTGCAGATCACGTCGCACGCCGTATAGCATCTGAAACTCGTAAGCGTCTTTTCCGATAGTCTCTCTCTCAGCAAAGGCGATGGTGGCCTCGATCATTTTTGGGTCGTGAGTCGCGATGCCGTGATAGATGCCGGAGGTCAACAGCCTCTGCATTACCCTTACATAGTTCTCATCGGTATCCTTCTTGTCCGGGAATGCGACTTCGGGTGATTCGTTATACGCACCCTTGCAAATTCGTATCCTGGCCGGAATCTTGAGCATATCCTCGACGTCATTGAAGGTACGTCGCAGATAAGACTGCAGGACGATCCCGACCTGGTTGAGGCCAAACTCCGCGCGCAGGCGCTTAAAGATATCGATGGTCACCTGAGTGACCTTTGACGACTCCATGTCTACCCGAACGAAGTGTCCGCGTCGCGCAGCATCTTCAACAATGCGACGCGCATTCTTGTATGCCAGTTCGGGGTCGATCTCCAATCCGAATTGTGTAAGCTTGATGGAGACATTCGACCGTATGCCGGTATCGTCGATCCGAGCGAGTATCTGCAGGTACTCCCGAACCTCTTCTTCTGTCTCGGCGGCATTTGAAACCGACTCGTTGAGGTGGTCAAACGAGGCTGTGCAGCCTTTTTCATTGATTTCACGAATGGCAGCGATTGCCTCTTCAATGTCCTCGCCCGCGACAAAGCGAGTGGTCATTTTCTTGAAGAGCTTAAAGCGCGCCGCAAAGTCCTTTAGACCTTCGCGACGCGATAGATATAGCAGTGCATTCCTGGTTACCATTCGCTAGGTGATGGGTGACAGTCGACGATTGCCCATCTCGTCTACTGCTCACCTGCACACGTCTCCCTCTATAGAAGAATGATCATTTCTTTTGGGAAGCGGCGACACTCAGAATAGAGGAAACGCTCGTGTGGGTGCAAGCGCCGTCAATGGTCGAGCTGGTTCAAGCCGATCTCTCGCTGGACGGGGCGCAGGGCATCGATTACAAAACGTATGTGCTCGTCGAGGTCAACCTCGAGCTCGGCTACTCCCTGCCGTATATCATCGCGATTGACCGTACGAGCGAACGCCTTGTCCTTTAGCTTTTTCTTGACTGACGACACTTCCATGTCATCGAGGCTGCGACTGGGACGAACGAGGGCGCAGGCCACCAAAAAACCGCATAGCTCGTCGGTAGCGAAGAGCGCCCGGGCCATCGTCGTATCTCGAGGCACACCAGTATAGGTCGCATGTCCAAGGATCGCTCTGATCATGCGATCCGAATAGCCGCGCCCGCACATGATGTTTGCGCCCTTGAATGGATGTTCCTCCGCGGTGGGAAACATTTCGTAATCGAAGTCGTGGAGCAGTCCCACCATGCCCCACTCATCGACATCGGCATCGGGGCCACCATAACGTGGCGCACATGCGCGCATGGCTGTCTCGACCGCGCGAGCATGCTTACGCAGGCTATCGCCCTTGGTGTATTCGCAAAGCAGCTCCCATGCATCGTTTCGATTAGGCATAAAGGGTCTCGGGTTCCGGGTTCCGGGGGCCGGGGACCGGGGACCAGATGTCAGTATTGGCTTTCAAGTTTCAGGGCAGAGGTTGGAGGCTTCAGGCCTTCGAATATGAAACTTGAAAACTGTAACTGCTACTGGGTTGCCGGGAGCTGGCACCCGTCACCCTTTTAGGATTTCTTTCGAGATCACCATCCGTTGGATCTCACTCGTTCCTTCGTAAATCGTAGTCACGCGCGCGTCGCGATACATTCGTTCCACCGCGTAGTCGCGAGAGTAGCCGTTGCCGCCGTGGATTTGTACAGCGTCGGCGCAGACTCTGTTAGCCATCTCGGAAGCAAATAGCTTCGCCATGGCAGCGTAGTATCCTGCGCGGTTGTCTCCAGCATCCTTCAACGAAGCTGCACGCAACGTGAGCAGGCGCGCGGCATCAATCTCGGTAGCCATGTTTGCGAGCTTAAACTTGATCGCCTGGAACTCCGAGATCGCCTGACCGAATGCCTGTCTGTCCCTGGAATACTTTATAGATTCATCGAGCGCGCCCTGCGCAATGCCGGTTGAAAGGGCTCCGATTCCCACACGTCCGTAATCGAGACTATTGAATGCGAGTCGCTTCCCGCCCCCTTCCCCGCCGAGCACATTCTCAATAGGTACTCGTACGTCCACGAAACTCATCTCTGCGGTCTGCGACGCGCGCTGTCCCATTTTGTGCTCGATGGCGGAGACTGTGAGACCGGGTGTGTCGCCTTCGACAATAAAGGAAGTGATCTCCGTCTTGTTCGCCTCTCTGGCTGTCACTGCCATCACGATATAGGTCTGTGCCTCGCCGCCACTCGTCACCCATGACTTGGTGCCGTTGATCACATAAGAGTCACCATCACGAACGGCCCGTGTTCGTAAATTGGTTGCATCGGAACCCGCCTGCGGTTCGGATAAGCAGAACGCCCCGAGCGCCTCGCCGCGCGCCAGCGGCACCAGGTACTTTTGCTTCTGTTCCTCAGTTCCAAACGTCAACAGAGGATAGCAACAGACTGAGTTAGTCACTCCAACTATCACGCATACCGATGCGTCGGCTCGCGCGATCTCCTCCAGCGCCAGTGCGTAAGAGACGGTGTCGAAGCCGGCGCCGCCCCACTCTTCAGGGGTCGTCATTCCCAAAAGGCCAAGCTCCGCCAGGCCCTTCAGTTGCTCGCGAGGAAAACGCGATTGCTCGTCGTATTCGTGTGCGCGCGGCGCGATTTCCGCATTGGCAAACTCGCGCACCGATGCCTGCACCATCCGCTGTTCTTCCGTCAGCTCAAAATTCACCCGCCAACTCCTCTGTGGTTTGCTGCGAAACTAGCACGAGTGTGCACGATCAACAAGCAGCAACCGGGGTATGAATTGGATCGCTGATCGATTAATATTCCGCCGATCGGACGACTCCTCGAAGGCTAGACTTTCGACTCCTCTGTGAATCAACCGGCTATAACTGCGCCTTTCTCCGCCCGACCTGGACAAGACTCATCCGCCCCTCGGCTTGTCCCGCATTTCCTTTCTCCATTACAATGCAGGCTGAACCCGCAATTCTTGCCTGAAGATGAAACCTCTCTTACTAACGGTTCTCGCCGCATACGTGATCGCCGCTATTCATGCGATCCTGGCGTTCGTTAACAAGCGGCGAACGCTAGAGCGCATCACGCTCGGGTCGCTTGCCTTCGGTTTTGTTCTGCATACGGTCTGGCTGATAACCGACTGGACTGTCGAAGGCCGCTATCCGCTGTTTGGATTGCGAGAGACGCTGTCGTTTCTTGCGTGGACGCTGGTGGCGACATACGCCCTGGTCATTTATCGCTACCGAACGCAGGCACTGGGAAGTTTCACCTTGCCGCTCGTCGCGGTGATGACTTTTATCGCGAGCATCACGCGTGACACCTCCTCTGCGGCAGCCACGGGAACGGTAACCGACGCAAACGCGGCGTGGCTATTTCCCATTCATACAACGCTGCTGATCTTCGCATACGCCGCCTTCTTCCTGGTTTTCATTGCCAGCATCATGTATCTGCTGCAGGAGCGCGAGCTGAAAAACAAAACCTTTAGTGCGATTTTCCATCGATTGCCATCGTTGACCACCATCAACGACATCGCCACCAACACAGTCGGCATAGGATGGACGCTATTGACGCTTGGCATACTTGTGGGAATGATCTGGTCCTCCTCGCGCGATAACAGACTTTGGCATAACGATCCCAAGGAGATCTTTGCCGTCCTGACTTGGCTGCTCTACCTGCTTTTAATTCTCTACAGGGCTTCGGCTGGATGGCGCGGTCGCAGGGCCGCATGGATGGGGGTAGCGGGTTTCGGTTTGGTACTCTGCACTTTTCTGGGTACGCGTCTTTTCGGTGGTTATCATGTTTTCGGTTAGACTCGACCTGTTTTGGAGTGCGGCGACTCATCGCCGCTCCATGAAAGCGATGACGAGTGATCGCGCTCGAAACAATTCCTGACTGCTGCTTCTATGGCAATAATCGTCGTCGGTCTCAATCATAAAACCGCGCCTGTCGGACTGCGCGAGCGCCTGGCGTTCTCTGACGAGTCGTGCTCAGCGGGCCTGCGGTCGCTGGTCGACGGTGAGATTGTGGACGAAGGCCTGATCGTTTCAACCTGCAATCGCGTTGAAGTGATAGCCGCGACGGTTGGCGAGCGCTGGGAGCAGGGCAAGGACCGCATCACAGGATTTCTCAGCCGCTCGCGGTCGATTGCTTACGAGGATTTCAATACTCATCTCTACAGTCACGCAGACGATGCGGCGGTGCGTCACGTTTTTCGCGTAGCTTCTTCGCTCGATTCGATGGTGGTTGGCGAGCCGCAGGTGCTGGGCCAAGTGCGACACGCATACTCGCTGGCGGTTTCCGCGGGTACGGCTGGGCGGGTTTTGAACCGTCTTGTTCATCAGGCATTTCGCGTTGCCAAGCGTGTGCGCACTGAGACGGGCATCGCAGCCTCGGCCGTATCGATAAGCTTTATGGCCGTCGAACTCGGACGCAAGATCTTCGGAGAGCTGAAGGGCCGCACGGTGCTGCTCGTGGGCGCGGGTGAGATGGCAGAACTATCGGCGAAGCATCTTATCAACGCCGGCGTGTCGCGTGTACTGGTCACCAATCGGACTGACGAAACGGCGCGCCGGCTTGCTTCTCAGTTCGGAGGCGAGGCGGTGGAGTTCTCGCGCCTGCCAACTTCGCTTGCTGAGGCAGACATCGTGATCTGTTCGACAACCGCAAGCGAGCATCTGATCACTCCCGCTATTGCGCGCCAATCACTCGAAATGCGCAGGAACCGACCGGCCTTCTTCATAGACATCTCTGTCCCCCGAAACATTGACCCTGCGGTGGGAGAGATTCCGAATCTGTTCCTCTTTGATATCGACGATCTCGAGTCCGTGATCGCATCGAACATACGCGAGCGCGAACGCGAAGCAGAGCGCGCGTCATTGATCGTGGAATCCGAGGTGATGCAGTTTCAGCAGTCGGCCCGCATTCTGGACATCGGTCCCACCCTTGGGGCGCTCCGCCAGAGGCTGCAGGACATCGCACGCAACGAGCTCTCGCGACAGAGGCATCGCCTGGGCGATTTGTCTCCCGACCAGGAGCGCTCCATCGAAGCTTTGCTTATCGCGACCGTCAACAAGATATCTCATCCAATTCTTAATCGGCTAAAGCGGACTTACGACGAGGGCGGCAGTGAAGCCGTGCAGGCGTGGCGTGATAGCTTCGGACTGGAAAGCGACGGCGAAGAACCCGAGCCGAACGAGACAGACGACACGAACGAGACATAGGAAATCGGTTTACACCCTTGATATGAGCCCAGTCCGGCATCATTCGACTGCATATGAAAGACCGCCTCGTCATAGGTTCTCGTGGGTCCAAACTCGCGCTTCGTCAGGCCGACTGGGTTAAGCAGCGGCTCGCCTTTTCTCATCCGAACCTGACAATCTCAGTCCAAATCATTAAAACTTCCGGCGACATCCTAAAGGATGCGCCTCTTGCTGCAATCGGAGGCAAAGGCGTTTTCGCGAAGGAGCTCGAAGATGCGTTGCGCGAGGGACGCATCGATCTCGCCGTCCACTCTCTGAAGGATTTGCCAACCACAATGCCCGCCGGGCTGACCATCTCCACGATTACCGAGCGAGAGGATCCTCGGGATGCGCTGGTTGTTCGACCCGGGCTTGAACTCAACCATGGGTCCATCTCGGACTTGCCTACGGGCTGCGTCGTTGGGACATCAAGCCCGCGTCGTTCGTCACAGCTAAAACATCTCCGCCCTGATATCGTCATTAAAGAACTGCGTGGGAACGTCGATTCGCGGCTTCGCAAGCTGGACTCGGGTGAATATGACGCGGTGATTTTGGCCGCGGCGGGTTTGCGTCGATTGGGAATGGCGGACCGTATCAGCGCAACCATCGACATAGCCGAGATGGTGCCCGCTGTCGGTCAGGGGGCGCTGGCGATAGAAACGCGCGCGGAGGAACTCGAAACGTCGGGGCTTCTGGGCGCGCTTGAAGATGCTGAAACGAGGGCGGCCTGCACCGCTGAGAGGGCTTTTCTGCGCGCGCTGGGCGGCGGTTGCGAATTGCCGATCGCGGCCCATGGTGTTGTGAAAGGCGAGTCCCTCGTCCTATATGGGCTGGTTGCGGATGAGGCCGGAGAGAGAATCGAGCGCAATTCCATCGAAGGCCATGTAAATGACGCCGCGAGACTGGGAGAGTCGCTCGCCGAACAACTTCTGGCATCCGGCGCTTCTGCAATTCTTGCCATGTCGCATCGAGACACTTCTACTTAGGAGCGAACGCCCTATCGCTGCCCAGCGTTGGTTGACAACGCCAGCGTTACTTTCATCGATGGGAGCTACTGGTCCACTTTCAGGACGTACAATAGTCATCACTCGCGCTCGCGCAAAGGCTGAGGGACTCGCGTCCGACCTCGAGCGGCTGGGCGCGCGTGTCGTCATCTGTCCCACAATTGAAATCGTGGAGCCGGAGAGTTATGCGTTGCTGGACCAGGCTCTCGAGAATCTTTACGGATATGACTGGCTGATCTTCACCAGCGTCAATGCTGTCGACCACTTCTTTCGACGAGCAGAGGCGCTCGGCCGCGACGTAAGTGAAATGGACGAATTGCGTGTCTGTGCGATAGGGGAAGCGACTTCTGTTCGTCTGCGCGAAGCTCGCGTTCACGTCGACGTTGTTCCTGAACAGTTCAGGGCTGAAGGCATCCTCGCAGCGCTCGAGAGTTATTTGGGCGGGCGCGACAAGCTGAACCATTTGAACTTTCTAATGCCGCGCGCGGCGGTCGCAAGAGATTTCCTACCCGACGCTCTCGAAGACGCCGGCGCCCGAGTAGATGTAGTCCCCGCTTACCGTACGGTGCGACCCGATACCGCCGATCGCGGGCGGATCGAGGCGCTGCTCGCGGGCGGCGGAGTAGACTGCATAACCTTCACAAGTTCATCGACCGTTAGTAACTTCGCCCAACTGTTCGACACGACCGATCTCAGCCATGTCCTGAAGGGCGTGGTGGTGGCTTGCATAGGTGAAGTCACCGCCGCCACGGCCACAGACCTGGGCCTTCGCACCGATATCCTTCCCTCCGAATCAACTGTCGCTTCCCTGACTCTCGCTATTGCAGATTACTATTCGAAGTAGAATCTCAACCGGTCAGAACTGCCTGCGCTATTAGTGTTGATTGAAACGCAGAGGTCGCAGAGATCGCGGAGGAAGAGAGAGAATAACCATTTCTCCAGTCTGAGAAGGTGAGATCCAGCACACAATCCCTTCTATCTCTCTGCGTTCTCTTCGACCTCTACGTGTAGAAACAAGTGATCGATTTACGCCATGACACAGTAACCAAGCAGTCGCCCGCCACCCTATTCACATCGAGCTCTATGCTAAACTTCATTTCATGGCCAAGGGTCGGGTACTGATAGTTGATGATGAGAAAGCGGCGGGCGAGGGATTGCGCGATCTGCTGGCGGCAGAAGGCTACGAAACTGTAGCTGAAGCGGACGGCGTTGCCGGGCTGGCGCGAGCCGAGGAGTTCTTGCCGGCGCTGGTGATTACGGACGTGCTGATGCCGCGAATGGACGGTTTCGCGCTGCTTCGAGAGATTCGGTCGCGCTTCCCTGAGATGGCAGTCATCCTCCTAACCGGCCAGGGCTCGGTCGAAATGGCGCTTCGCGCGATTCAGGAAGAGGGCGCGTACCATTACTTCGAGAAGCCCATCGACATGAAGAAGCTGCGCATCGTGGTCGAGCGCGCAGTTGAATATTCAGAGGCCCGCCGCGAAAACGAAGCGCTTCGTCGTCAGTTGCGCGACCGCGGCGCCTTCGGCGAACTCGTAGGTAAGTCAGAACCGATGCGGCAGATTTATCACTTGATCGAACAGGTGGCGCCTTCGTCCGCTTCTGTTTTGATCACAGGCGAATCGGGCACGGGCAAGGAGCTCGTCGCTCGGACCATTCATAATTTGAGTCCGCGACAAAGCGGCCAGTTTGTTGCGATCAACTGCTCGGCTATTCCTGAGACGCTGATGGAAAGCGAGCTGTTTGGACACGAAAAAGGTGCGTTCACCGGCGCCGCCTCTCGGCGACAGGGATGCTTCGAATTGGCGAATGGCGGAACGCTCCTGCTCGACGAAATCGCAGAGATGCCCACGTTGCTACAGGCGAAGCTCCTGCGCGTGCTCGAAGAGCGCACGGTCAGGCGCCTGGGCAGCACGCAGGAAATCTCAATCGACGTGCGGCTGCTGGCGGCGACAAATAAAAATCCGCAGGAGGCGGTCCTGAGCGGAGGCCTTCGGGAAGATCTGTTTTATCGGCTCAACGTCATCACCATCGAGCTTCCCCCGCTTCGTGATAGAAAAGACGACCTTCCGCTTCTCGCACAACATCTGGTCGTCCAGCTAGCCGAAAGGCACAAGCGGCCCGCGCGTTTCCTGGCACCCTCCGCACTTCAGGTGCTGCAGTCTCACTCGTGGCCGGGTAACGTTCGCGAGCTGCGCAACGCTATCGAGCGCGCTGTGATTATCTGTTCGGGTGAAGAGATAGAGCGTCACCATCTTGCTCCCTATCCTGTGGATCAACGGGCGCGCGTGCGAAGCGAGGACACGCTTTCTCTGCCGGTCGGTACTCCGATCGAAGAGCTCGAACGGCAGATGATCTTGCGAACTTTGCATAAGACCGACAACAATAAGACGCGAGCGGCGGAGCTCCTGGGAATCAGCCTCAAGACCCTTCACAACAAAGTTCGACTCTACCGCGAGCGCGGGCAGATGCCTGAAGTGGAACATCGCAACTCTCCCGAGCCTGACTATCAGCGAAGGACAGGCGAGCAAGTATGAGAGGCGGCAGTGCTCTTCTGCGCCGGCAAATCACGCTTATCACGCTGCTGGTAGCGACCATCGCTTTCGTTCTTATCACCGCAAACATGGCTCAACTTAGTCGCTCGTTGATCGCAAGCCTCAAAGACCGTGCCGAAGGTGTGTCTTTGCAGGCGGCAACCGCAGCCGAAGGGGCGGTCATCACCTCGCCTAACGATCCTCCGCAGAAGGCGATTCGAGAGTCTCAAACAGCGCGAACATTTGCGGAAGCGGTGGTCCGACGCGGCGCTCCAATTACCTCGATAGTGATTGAAGATCAGTTGGGGACGGCATTGCTGGAAGTTCCCGAAGGGGCCGCGGCAAAGCCACACCCGACGCTTGATTCGCTTGCCAGCGTGTCGCTGTTACCGCGTCTCAGGCAGATGTTGTCGAACGACTCGGCGCGTTATGAATACTCGCGCACGCTGGCTTATCAAGGCCACGAATTTGGCCGCGTGCGCCTGGGAGTTTCCCTCGATTCTGTTCGCGGGGAAATCTGGCAAAGCTTGCTCACTAACCTGCTGCTTGCGTTGGCCGCGATCGCGGCTGCCACGTTCATCGCTATCAGCTCATCGCGATTAATCACAGCACCGCTGCGCGCCATCAGCTCGTCGATTGCGCAATTAGAAGATGGAGCGATCGCCAGCACCACGACGGCTACAAGCGGAGCGAGTGCTGATATCGCAACCGTCGCCGACAGGATTAAACAACTGAGCCGGCAGATCGCGGGCGATCGCTCACAATTACGCGAGGCCCGCGGGGGTCTGCAACAGATCCTGCAGAATCTACACGAGCGATTGCTCCTGGTCAGCGCAGATGGGCGCGTGATGTTGGCCAGCCCCGGCGTGGCAGCACTTCTCGGTTCCCAGCAACCGATGGAAGGACAGATGCTGGTCGACATAGTTGGGGCCGGGCATCCACTAGTGAAATTAACGTCCAGCCCGCTCGATTCTCACGATGCGATCGCGCGGGTAACTCTTCCATCGACTAATGGTGACTCCGCTCCGCCGATAGTGGCCTCTATTCAGCCGATTAAGGACCGCGGAGAAACGGTAGGCGCGCTCGTCTCTCTGCACGATCGAGAGACCGTTGCCAAGTTGGAATCCCAGTTGGACTACTCCGAGCGACTGGCGGATTTCGCGCGCATTACCTCAGGTATCGCGCACGAAGTAAAGAATCCACTCAACGCGATGGTAATACATCTGGAACTGCTGCGATCCAAGCTGGAGAAGATTTCGCCTGCGGCCGACGGCGCGCGACCGCAACTCGATATTCTTACTACTGAGATTCAACGACTTGATCGGGTAGTGCAAACGTTTCTCGATTTCACTCGCCCGCCGAGGATACATTTGCGGCCGCTAGACGTGAATCAGATTCTCGAGGAGACGCTTGCGCTTGCTGCTCCGGAAGCAGAAGCGCGCGGTTCGACCGTCTGGCGGTCATTCTCACCGCACTTGCCTGAGATATCCGGCGACGCTGATATGCTCAAGCAGGCGTTTCTCAATATCATCATCAACGGATTCCAGGCGGCGGAGCGCGGCGGTCGCCTGCTGGTCTCCACCATTCGATGCGAAAACGGAGATGTCGTCATTTCCATCAAGGACCATGGTAAGGGAATCGAGCCCGCGGCGCGCGATCAGATCTTCCATCTCTATTACACTACCAAGCCGGGCGGTAACGGCATCGGTCTGGCCCAGGCGTTTCGCGCCGTCCAACTACACAATGGTCAAATTACTTTTGAGAGCGAGCTCGGACTGAGCACGACTTTTTTCATCCGCCTCAATGCCGCCACCGATAGCCAAGCGAAGCTCTGAGTTCTGAGCGACCGGGGGTCTCACTCAAAACTTAAGACTCAAAACTCATAACTCTCCTAAGTGGCTTGTCACCTATCACGTATAAATGCTATTCATCCCATCGCATGTCAGTCGTTCTCTTCTTCGTTGACGGGTTAGGTATTGGAACGCGGGGGCGGCACAATCCGCTGGACGGATTGGAAGACGCCGCGCCGCTCGCGATTTTTCGCGATGAACAACCAGACCTTCCTTTCGATGGAAGACTGGCCCGAACTAATGCGTGTCTTGGGATCGCAGGGCGACCACAAAGTGCTTCCGGCCAAACTACGATACTGACAGGCGTCAATGCGCCTGCCGCCCTCGGATATCACAAGCAGGGATTTCCCAACGCTCCGCTGCGCGACATCATCATGCAGAACTCGATCTTCCTTCAGCTCAAGCGCGCCGGCATCGAACCCAACACTTTTGCGAACGCTTATACTCCCCGATTTTTTGATGACCGCCCGCGTTGGGTTTCGGCTACAACAGTCGCTGTCGAGGCCGCTGAGATACGCTTTCGCAACCTGGAAGATCTGCACGCCGGGCAGGCGGTGTTTCAGGACTATACAAACGAGATGTTGATCGAGCGAGGAGTCCGGATTGCCCGTTGGACCCCGGAGGAGGCAGCCAGTGTCCTGGCGGGTATCGCTCGACAGAATCGTTTCACGCTCTATGAATACTTCATAACGGACAAGACCGGCCACTCGCAGGACGCTGAGGCGGCGCGCCGCGTGCTGATTAATCTTGCTCTGTTTGTCCGCGACCTTCTCTCGCAGCTCAATCTCGAAGACACTACGGTTGTGCTTACCAGCGATCACGGCAACATCGAAGATCTCTCGACGCGCAATCACACGCTCAACGCCGTGCCCACTCTGATTTGGGGTAGGCATAAAGAGAGCGTAGCTGCCCGTGTGCGAAATCTTGCTGACATCACGCCCGCGATCGTTGAAAGCCTGATAACGGAAAGCAGCCACCTTCAATGAATGATTCAACAGAGTCCGGTGTGGACGAGACACGGACGGCTCGACACCCAGCGGCGCAAGGTCGGGAAATAAATGACAAGCGCGAGATCTTCGGCTGGGTGATGTATGACTGGGCCAACTCTGCTTTTAGCACAACAGTCGCGACTACGTTACTCGGCATATACCTGACCGGGCTGGCTCAAGGCATCCTGCACGACGAAAATGGAATCGTTATCAGCTTCGGACCGCTGGGAAGTGTGACGGCAAAATCGTTCTTCCCGTTCTGCGTTGCCATTTCCGTTTTTCTGCAGGCCTTCCTTCTGCCTGTGCTCGGAGCTATCGCAGACTATTCGCATCTGAAAAGACGCCTTATGGCCGTGTTCTGCTATATCGGCGTCGCCGCTACCTGTTTGCTCTACTTCATTACCGGACGGGCATACCCGATCGGCGGTCTGCTCTTTATCATTGCGAATTTGTGTTTCGGCGCGTCACTCGTCTTCTACAATGCCTTCCTCCCGCAAATCACCACAGAGGACCGACGCGACAAGATCTCCAGTCGCGGCTACGCTCTCGGCTATCTCGGCGGCGGATTGCTGCTCGCATTGAATCTGGCACTGGTGGTTTGGGCGCAAAGTAAGGCGAGTTCGGAAACGGTTAGCCTTGCCGTACGGATCTCGCTACTCTCAGCGGGCCTTTGGTGGGGAGGGTTTGCGCTCGTCACTTTTTCGCGTCTTAAGGAACGCGGAGCACCGCGGCCGCTGCCGCCGGGAAAATCATTTCTACGCGTCGGCTTTGCTGAGACTCTTTCGACGTTTCGCGAACTTGGAAGACTGCGCCATACACTAAAGTATCTGATCGCTTACCTGCTCTTTAACGATGGCATCCAGACCGTGATCGTTATGGCCGGGGTCTTTTTAGAACAGGAACTCTTCACCTCTCGCGGGCTTGCGCCAAATCGGTCTTTTCTTCTGGGAATCATTTTGATGGTGCAGTTCGTGGCATTCTGTGGAGCGCTGTTGTTCGAGAGAATCGCGCGCGCCATTGGAACAAAGCACGCCATCTTGTTGTCGCTGGTGATGTGGTCGGGAATCGTAATCTACGCTTACGGCTTTCTTGAGACTGTTCCTCAGGCGTGGGTAATGGCGGCAGCAATTGCGTTAGTGCTCGGCGGCTCGCAGGCGCTCTCTCGCGGATTGTTCTCGCGCATGATCCCCCGAGGGCGTGAGGCATCATTCTTCGGCATCTACGAGATCTCGGAACGCGGCACGTCCTGGATAGGGCCCCTGGTCTTCGGCATCGTAGTCGGTGCGACTAACTCTTACCGGCAGGCGATTCTCTCGTTGATTGTCTTCTTCATTGGCGGGATGTTGGTCCTCTTCTTCACCAACACTGATAAAGCCATACACGAAGCGGGGAATGTTTTACCTGAAGAGGTGGCGACTAAATAAGTCTAATGTCCAAGGTCCAATGTCCGAGTGATAAATCGTTTTAGTGACAACCTTCGACTCGAAACTCGAAACTCGAAACTGACCTTGGACTTTCGACCACGGAGGTCAACTCGCGGCCTTTCGTTGCGGGTCTGCGGATACGCCTTCAAGACAAGCGCGAGAACAAAACGTTGCATTCGAGGTCCGAAGCTCTATCGCTCGCGATGTGGGAACCCACGTGTTGCACGCGGCGCATCGCACTAACTTGTCATTACTTCCTCGGGATGATGTAACCGGCTGCTCTCGGACAACTCGCCTGGCGGCGTTCGCGGCGCCAAAGATCTGTCTGGCGGCGCGAATGAAAGGCCTCAACCTCAAGTAAAGCAGGAGAACGATAAAGGCAACGATGCCCAGGACGACCAGCGGTTTCAAATTCGCTCCTGTACGTGCGTCAAGCGCAGTCTCAACTAAACTCCTGTCTCGCAGTTTAGCAAATCGACTTTCAAAACGCGACGCGCGCCCCCTCACCTAAGTGAGTGGCGCGCTCGCTCCTTAAGAGGATGTTCATGGGGAGGGCTACTCGTCGCTCGACGGCCGCCCAAAAGGAGCGGCAGGCACGTCCACTTCGCGGCGACGCGGCATCGGGTCCGATGCGCGACGGCGTGGGCCGGACTGGTCCGTGCGGCGATCGATCGTTCCCGGAGGAAGGCGCTTGCCTTTGATCGCTTCCTCGAGGATGCGTGTGATTTCCTGGGAGAGAGTGCGGTGCTCAGATCTTGCTCGCTGTTGCAGGGCTTCTTTCAGTTGGTTCGGAACGTAAGCTCCGATAAAAACCCCTTTGCGGTTCGCCATTCGTCTTAGCGCCTTTCAGGTGAAAGTGGGAGTTGAAAAGCTGGCTCGCTTCGTGAGTCTCGGTGTCTTGCAAATTGAGAGCAGGTCTGTAAGCCGAATTCTGTATCCCGATTGACATCGGGATGGCGATCATTCATCTAGCCCAACCGTTGCCGGTTGGATCGAGCGACCTACCCGGAGGTCGTATCCCGATAAATCGGGATTTGGGCGGGCAGCCCTGGTTGACGCCTCCCTATTTGGTCTTGCACTGCGAGGAGTTTGCCTGGCCGTCGGTGTTACCATCGACGCCGGTGCGCTCTTACATTAAGCCCTGAGCGGGCCGCACCGTTTCACCCATCACCCACGCGTTTCGCGCTAGCGAACGCATTGGCTGGTCTGTTCTCTGTTGCACTTGTCGTCATCGAACGTGGCCGCTCGGCTTCCCGTAGGTCGCCGTCATTCTCGCTCAATGCCCAGCCGTTAGCTGGCTCGCTGCCCTATAGTGTTCGGACTTTCCTCTCCCGCAAACCCTAGGGCTGCGGCAGCGACCGCCCGACCTGCTCTCTTGCAAGGCTTGGGGATTATAGCAAACCATTGTTCAACACGTACAGCACGAACTTCAACAATGTCCTGATATTATCCGAGGAACTTTATTCCCACGCGGAGGCCTTTGAGCGCCGTCGCCGGAAGGGTGGCGGCGAGCAGCATCGACATGAGGGCATGTGATAACGCGAGCGCCGGCAGGTTAGGAACTCGTTGATAAACCCTGGCCCAAACCACGCCGCCCACTAGAGTTGCGAGGCTCAGCCAGGGGTTCGGTAGGTGCAGTAAGCCGAAGAGAAGGGCGACGAGTAGCACACTTTTCAGTCCCTTGCCGCAGATGAGCTGGGCTCGACGATTGATGAAACCCTGAAGGACGTATTGTTGAAGGACTCCCCACAGCGGCAACCAGACGATCCATTCCAGGATCTGCTGCTTACCGAGCCTGAGGCTTTGCATCATTAGCCCTACGCCGACGAGGACAATCGACGCGATCAGCATTGGCAGAATCAGTAGACGGACGGCTCGGCCAAAGTTGTCCAGGCGCCACCCGATCTCGCGCGCGCTTTCGCCCCGAGCGTGGTGCGAGAGGACCATCAAGGCAAATGCAAGTCCGATCGGCACGCCTGCCGCCAGTATGTTGTTTCCTGCAAAGGGCAGAACGATCCACTCGACGATAAGAAACGACGAGACCACCGAGGCAATCTCCCAGGCGGCGAGCCACTTCTCACCTCTCGCTGCGACATGTGCTGAACCGGCTTCTACCGCGGGCGGCATTGATTGGTTCCCTTCACGGTTGTTCTGTTTGCTGCTGAGCGGCTGGCGGCTTATCTGCCGTGACAGTAAATACCAGCGGCTTATCAAGAAGTTGTAAGGTTCGGCGTTTCCCTCCCCCGCTTTGGTGAACAACGAAGACGCGCGCTTCGTGTTCCCCTGGTGAGAGAGACGGAGTCTCGAAGATAAATCCGTGCTTATCGTCTTCCGCGCGACCGGCGAGTCTGACATCTGGACGTGGAGCGTCGGCCGTCCTATCTGCCACGAACTTTCCATCTATGTAGAGCTGCACCTCGACACTGGCTTGAGGATCGGCATGGTAGACAGCCCAGCCGGCTACCGTTCGGGCATCGGCCACGTCAAGCGAGCCGCGAAAAAATGGAGTGAATGCCGTCAGGTAGAAGCCGACAGCGAGCGTGCCCACGAATAGGAGTTCCAGGATCGACTTGACGATCAGGTACTGAGGTAACCGAGATTGTTGTCCGGTTATGTTCTGCAATTCCGTCGGCGACGCCTCAAATGAAAGGGGCGGCACATTACTGCCGCCCCTGATGGAGATCTCGAGCAATCAGACGCCCATGTTCCTACTGGCCTGAGTACCCGTTGCCATTGGTGTCTTGATAACCAAGCGTATGTCGGGTGGTCAACACCTGTTCCGCCGGAAGATTCGGTCGCAGCCTGACCGCGACGCGAAGGACCGCCGTGTCGCCGGGAGCGAGCTCTGCAACTCTCCACGTAAAGCGCTGTCCTGTTCCCGGGGCATCCTGCGGGTTGAGTGACGGATCGGAGTTCACGAATTGCAGTGCATCGGGCAGAGTCTCGACTACAGCAAGGTTCTTCGCCAGCCCACTGCCTTCGTTAACCAGAACCAGTCGGTAGAAGATCGTGTCGCCGGCCGCTGCCGTATCTGTCACCTCTTCCGTGCGAACGCGTACCCGCGGGGTGGCTACGGTCAGAACAGTATTGGCCTCGCTTGCCTCGCGGTTACTCAATAGCGAACGCGCAACCATGTTGTAAGAGAACTGCTGTCTATCCGGAGTATTTGCTGGTACCTGCACCCTCAGAAGCAGTGGAAATTCGCCGATACGCGGATCGATCTGCGCCGTTTGCGTCACTGCCGGCTCGCTCTCCTGATGCTGTCCATCGCCGTTCGTGTCCGCGTAAATCGTAGCCTGCGGAGCACCCGGGGCAGTGACGCGCAGCTCATAGGTGTCCGCCGCATTGCCGGGATTGCGAACGATGAATGGAACGTAGATGGTGTCACCCGGCGTGGTAGTCAATCCAACCGAGACCGCGTCGATTCGGGCCTTGGGAATTTTGCCGACCGTGATGCTCGGACTGTCAAAGTTTGATCCGAGAACCAGGGACTGTGTTCTGACCGCCCCGCGTCCAAGCGGATTGGTGGCGGCCAGTGCCTCGGGTACCGCGCGCAAAGTCACTGAAATGTCGCGGGTGCTTCGCGAGCCCAGATCGCCAAGGCTCCATATGGCAGTGCGAGACGCGCGATCATAATTGATCGGGCTCGGATTAGCGCTGACCAGTTCAAAGCTGGGGTTGAAAACGAAATCCGCTCGCGTCTGACGCGCGGGAGAACTGCCGGCGTTGCGAATAGCTATCGTCTGTGTGAACGTCTCGCCCGGCATGATCGAATTCTCAGATACGTTTGTGGTTGCCGATAGAGACGCAGCCACTACATTGATCGAGCCGTCGACTACCCTCATCATCTGGTAATCGGCTTGCGAAGCAGCCCGAACATAGAATTTCAGTTGCTGTCCGTCGGTGGCCGAATCGGGGACCCGCAGATTCAGCATCACTTCGATGTTCGCGCCGCGGCTGAGCTGAGGTGTGACGAAAATCGGAAGCTCTGTTCCCGGGCCGCCTTGCGCCAGGCTGAATGAAGGCTGATATTCTGCCGGCAGATCTGTTTCGAGACGGAACTGATCCTCCTTGTTGCCGGTGTTGGTGACGGTCAGCGGCAGTTGTACCGTCTGACCGGGTTGAGCGAACTCCGAATTGGTCCGCAGCGCCAACAACAGATTGGGTACTTGTCTCACAGTCAGGCTCAGGCCGCCCGTACTCTGAAGCGCGGGACCCTCGGTGGGCGTAACGGTGGGAGGCGTTGAGATCGTTACCGTCTCGGGTGTACGCGTCGCTATCGGAGGAGGGGTGTTCGCTGGAGTCGGACGAACGATGGGAGTCGTTATCCGGGGCGTCCTATTGGCCGCGATCTCAGTTCGCTGTCGCTGCGCAGGCCTCTCCGTAATTGTCGCCGGTGTTTTGGTAATTGCGACTGAAGTACCGGGTTGAGTAACTGACGGGGTAACCACGCGTCGACCCGTGCGCGTGCCGCGGCGTGTCGGTGAAACAGTTTCAGCCGTAGTCAGCGGCGTCTTTATCGGAGTTGAAGTGGCGGTGGGCTGCTTGACGGGTATCCCTGTTTCTGAAGCTCGTCCGCTTGGCGTTTTTGCGCTGGCAGTCATCTGCGGGGTTTGCTTGATCGGAGTTGGAGTCGGCCTCGCAATTGGGATCTCTCGAGCCGTCCGCTGCGTCGGAGTCGGTGTAGGGACCGGCTCGGTCACCCTTCGTGCCACCGGTCTGCCGGTTGGCTGTTTGGTTTCCGGAACCTTCGCTGTCGTCGAATTGGTCGCAGGCGTGGCCTGGCGCGAACCAGCTTCTGACCTGGCAGTCTCCAACTCGCCGTCGTAGATATCCGCGAATGGCGTGTCCTTGATTGCGTGCAGCCGCTGTCCAACTTGTTCCGCATCACTGATCTTGCCCAACTGCATGAAAGAACGTCCCAGCCAAAGCAGAGTCAGGTCGGTGATGATGCTGCGTGGATAGGTCTTGATAAAATCCTGCAGAACGGTAACTGCTTGATCATAGCGTCCCTGGTTGTACAGGTTCTGACCCTTGGTGAACATCGCCTGTTCAGCATCGCTGGGGATATCAGAGTCTTGTTGTACCGCCGGGCTGGATCCCGCACTCATGGCGAAGACACTGCCGAAGGGGGCAAGCAAGAGCGCCGCGGCGAGCGCGGTCGCGCAAAGTTGGTTTCTCTTAATCAAGGTAGTAAACCTCCGGCAGGTGGGGGCAATATTTTCGATGAATTGATCCGGTAAAGTCCGTCGGCATTCGCCAGGGCCGTCTTCGCCAAGCAGAAAGGTATTAAGCTCCAGCGCGCTGAATAATACCCTTAAAGGTCGTAAATCGTAAATGGTAAATCGAGAAGCAGAAAAGCTCTTTGGACTATTTACGATTCACGATTACTATTGACTGCTTTTCTTCTCACCAGCTCCCGCGACTAATGTCGAGTCGATCGCCGGACTGGAGCGTGGGGTCCGGGACTTTTCCTGATTCTATTTGTTTTAGGTTGTACTCGGTTGTGACGAGCTTTCCGTCGGCCGCTTGCCGGGAGACCTTAACCTTGCTTCCGGCAAACCGGGTCGTGCCTCCCGAGGTCAGCACTGCCTGCGTTAGTGTCATGCCGGCGTGAAAATCTTTCTGTCCCGGCGAATTAACCTGTCCCCCCACATAGAAAAACTGCGGCAGTGGTGGGGGCGCGGTGGTTACGGTAATGACATCCCCCGGCATAACCAGGGTGGAAATTGCATTCTCGGCTGAGATGTTTACCGTGACGGTTTGACCATCGGCCCGAACTATCGTGGCTCGCCCAGCGTCGGGGCGTAGCTGCGCTTCGGCGAGAACGACATACAGCGGCATCGCTTCGCGGCGAAGGACCTTGGTACCCGGATCGTTTACCAGGCCAGAAACGATAACGCTATGGCTCATGAACTCGCGCACGCTGACGACAATCTCCGGCTTTTCATACAACTTCACTCGAGTGGTAAGGCGCTCGTCGATCTCATCGGTTGTGAGGCCTGCGACCTGAATGGACTCCCCCGCGAGAGGATATTCGAGGATGCCGCCGGCCATCACACTGAACAGACTGGATTCTCGAGTTGAGATGTTGAGCAAGCGAATATCCAGTACGTCCCCGACGCCCACTCGATAGACGTTGGTCAGGGGATTTGCCGCATCGCTAGTTAATGTGGCGTCGCCGCTCGTCGCCGCAGTTTTCGCTACGCTCGCACCGTTGGGTACAGTGGTAACCTTCTTCGACGGCGCATCGCTTGTTGTGGCCGCGGGATCAGTCGGCGCGACTACGGATGCCGAAGCTGTCGACGTATCGGTCGACTGTCCAGCTTCCTTATTAGCCGTTTCGCTGGGATTGCTCGAACGAGTGTCTGTTTCCCTGGCTTTGCCGGGCGTTTCCGCCCCGGTGGGAAGGATGTTGTTTGACTGAGATCGTGCGGTTGTCGAGAGGCCCACAACCAACGCGAAAACCAGAACGGAAAGAACTTTTTTCATAGTGCACTCAAATTTCCAGCCCAATTTATTGGAAGCGACCAGTCGCACCGGGCAATGGTGAAGACTCGTCGCCGTCTCGGTCCGACCGTGCTAGAACGGCCGTCCCTTGGTATTGTTGCGCCGGCCTATTTCGAAAACCAGCGAAATGCGGTTTCGGTTAAAGGTGAAGACAGGAATCGTGGAATCCCTGCGCGAAAAACTGTACACGAGGCGAGTTTTCATCAGCTCGCTCCAGCGATAAGCCGCTTCAACTGACGCTCCATAGAGATGATCCTTACGACGCTCACCCGCAAACTGGCCGACGAATACCCCTCCGCTCGCCGTACTGTTGGCGACAATCGCCTGCGGAAAGCCCAACTGCTGATAGTTAACCCCCAGCGAAAGACTTAGATTCTCGGTCTGTGCGGTTTCGACGCGCGCATTCGCTCCCGTCGAGAGCAGTCGCGCATTGCCTCCTTCTAGATTAAACGCCGAAACCTGCGTTTTTCGCAGAGCTGCGAGCTGAAAATTGGTTTTCGGGGTCAAATCTCCACGGAAGCGCAGGTCGAAAACCAGCCCATCAAAGTCATTCGCTGTGGGAGCGTTGCGGAAAACATTGCGCTCATAGCCAACCTTCGCGGCCAATCCCCCACTCTCGGACATACGTTTCCGTAGACCGATTTCGAAGACGTAGCGCTGAGAATCGTTTAGGCCATCGAACTGTGGACGAAGGGGAACCGAAGAAAGCGTGTTCGTAAAGCTGAAATTGACCAGCGCCGTCGTGTCTTCCGAGATGTCGCGTTCGAATGCGATTCCGGGAGACAGTTCATCATAGTTGATGAACAGCGGCGCGCCGGCGATATGATCATCGCTCCATCGAACCATGTTGTATGCGCCATCGAGCGCAATTCGGTTTCGATCGCTGAGTTTGTATTCCACCCGCAATCCGCCATCGTTTCGATTGAACGTGTCACCCACTATATAAACTTCGCCGGCCGGGTCGTATTCCCTCGGATCAAATGGCGAACGCATAAAGTGGTCCCTCAGACTAAGCCGAAGGAAAGGGGTGATATCAAATCGAGAGTCAAAGTCGACGGTGTGACTGTTGGCCCAATTTCCGTTTGAGAGCCTGCGCAGTTTGCCTTCATA
This sequence comes from Acidobacteriota bacterium, assembly GCA_032160165.1. Classification (GTDB taxonomy): domain Bacteria; phylum Acidobacteriota; class Blastocatellia; order Pyrinomonadales; family Pyrinomonadaceae; genus QHXM01. The sequence continues at coordinate 38,676 of JAVHWA010000182.1, read as the reverse complement.
GGCGATTCTTGCTGCCCGCGAAACGCCAGGGACTTCGTACTCCAGCCTGGGGGCGAAGGTGAAGATGCCAAGGTTGCGCTCGGTCGGCGACCGATAGAAGAAATTGTCATCATAGGTCGCGCCGAGCGAGATCGACGGGCGAAGAATGCCTGCGCCCAGTGCCAATCCGCCAGTTTCATCTCGATCGGACGCGGTTGTTCCGGGAACCCAAACGCCCTGTCGCGCTCCCGGCGGCTCGAGTGCCATGCTAAAGAAGCCAGCTGACACCGGTTGAGCTGCGGTCGCGGTTTGGGGAGCGAAGAAGCTGGGAACGAATCCAGCACTGTTCGATCGTGAAAAATAGAATGTCGGCGTGGGAACGCTGCCCCATACGGAGTGGCCGCGAAAGACAGGAGCCGCCATCGCAATCAGTCGCGGTTGATCTACGGACTGCGATGCTCGGCCAGGTTGAGATGAAGCGGTGCTTGATGACGTTGAATCTGTAACGCGTATACTCGCAATACTAGCTCGCGCGACATCCGCTTCCGACTTCGTGCCACCGACCGCTACGTTGGGCTCTGGCCTCTGTCGCACGCGGGTGAAATCTGACGAGACTCCAATCACCAACCGATTGAAACTCTTCTTCTGTCCGACGGTCGCTCCGTCCTCGATCGATATCAAAACGTCGACGTATGGCTCGCCTTCGGACTCCCCCGCCATAGTTCGAACGCCGTTACTCGGCATATCTTCGATTTGATAGCTGCGGCGCAGCAGCGAGCGGACACCATGAACGCGAAACACCGTCTCTTGACCACGGGAGAAACGGTCAATTCTCGCACCATCCAGCGTGCCGTCCGCCACAATCTCTATTTTGACCAGCCCCTCGTCGCCGCTTATATTCAGCCGCACAAGCTGCATCGGTACCGTGGTAGCATTGCCCGAGAAATTCGAAAGCCATGTGAAGCCGACAACGCAGGAAGCGAGCAAAGCACACAGTAGCCGAGCACGGCGTGCAATTCTGCGCCGACTCTTCCGACTCACGCTTATGGGACGTAAGCGTTTTCGCATCAGATGTTCACCGGAAAATTAGGGATCCTTCTTACCAGAGCGGCACTCTTAAGCTTACCGTCGAGGTGGCTCTAGAGCCTTAGGCTGTCGATGATTGTGCTGATGCCTGGCCCGGGACAAGGGCTTGGATCAGCGTTAAGATATTACTCTGCATCTCTGCGGGCTGGCAAGGACTTTGCTTTAAAAAGTTCAGGCCATTCCTGCGAAAATCTCACGCGCACCAGCTCTTCCACATCGTCTGCCGTTTCACATTCCAGACATTCCCTGGCTATCGATTGCGCGTCGGCAAATCGGATGGCTGCGACGGCGCGCCGCACACGCGGAATGGACGAGGCTGTCATGCTTAAGTCCGTGGTGCCGAGGCCGATCAGGATCACCGCGTATGCGGGGGTGGAAGCCATCTCGCCGCACGCCACTGCAGGAATAAATGCCTTACGGGCAGCGTCGAGAGTGCGATCGATACTCTGAAGAACCGCCGGGTGCAGCGATCGGAACCAGTCCGCCACACCCTCGTTGCCGCGATCGACCGCCAGCAGATACTGCACCAGATCGTTTGTCCCCAGACTGAAGAAATCGACTTCGCGGGCGACTTTGTCGGCTGTCATAACCGCCGACGGCACCTCGATCATCGCGCCGATTCTCGAGGGCCCTACTTCTTTGCCTTCGGCTTCCAGTCGAGTCCGTTCTTCGTTGATGATGCGTCGTGCGCGGCGTACATCCATCACATCGGAGATCATGGGGACTACAATGTCCAAACGCCCGGTCGCGGCGGCACGGATGATCGCTCGCACTTGCGTCCGCAGGATGTTTTCATGGGTCAGGCTGAAGCGAATTGCGCGAAGGCCGAGCGCCGGATTTCTCTCAGATTCCACCCCCGCGTTTCCCATCTTGTCGCCACCGAGATCAAAGAGTCGCACTGTCGCTCCATCCACTCCTGCCACCGCCGCGACCTCTACATAAGCCCTATACTGTTCTTCCTCTGAGGGCATCGCGTTTCGATTTGAAAAGAGGAACTCGGATCGATAGAGGCCAATGCCTCGCGCGCCGAAGCGACTTACATCGCTATATTCAGCAGGGAGCTCGACATTAGCTCTCAATGTGATCTCTTTGCCATCCAGCGTCATTAGCGGGCTCAGGCCGTCGCCGGGTGCGATCTCACGAGTTTTAGGCAGGGTCGATGCAACCGATGCGTAGTGCGCGAGTGTGGAAGCTGAAGGGTGGAGTATGGCCAAGCCCTGTTGCGCGTCCATCACGATGCGGTCACCGGTGCGGGCGTTTCGGTGGAGTTCGCGCAGCGCTACGATGGCGGGGATTCCCAATCCGCGAGCGATGATCGCGGTATGTGACGTCCAGCCGCCGTCGTCGGTCGCGATACCGCGAGCGTGATCGAAATCCAGTTCGGCAACGGCGGAGGGCATCAGGTCCTCGGCAACGATGACTGCGTCTTCCGTTAATTTCCGATAACCCGAACTCTCTCCGCTCATCGCCACCAGGATGCGCTGCGTGACGTCTTCGATGTCGGAACCACGAGCGCGGAGGTAATCGTCCTTTATCTCTGCATAGACAGCCAGCAACCGGTCGGCTGCGACCTTGACCGCCCACTCTGCGTTCGCGCGCTCCTGCCGGATGTAATTCTCGACCTCATCGAGCAGCTTTCGATCCTCAAGCATCAACAGATGTGCGTCGAAAATATAAGCATGGTCCTCGCCCAGTTCCTTCTCTGCTCGTGCCTTTATCGCGAGCAACTGAGAGCGCGCCACGCCTACGGCAGCGCGCAGGCGCCGCGCCTCGCTCTCAATGTCTTTTTCTTCGATCGTCGCTCGGTAAACCTGACGCGCCCCGCTGAACACGCGCAGGACCCGACCGACCACTATGCCGTCCGAGACCCCGAGCCCCTGCCATCGAACTTCCTGTTCGCCTATGTTTCGTCGTGTCCTCAACGATCATTCTCTCCGAACCCATCGAGAAACAAACCACACAGCGCGCTCATCGCCTCGTTCTCGTCAGTGCCGTCGGCGGTTGCCAGCAACTCTGTCCCGCGAGAGGCCGCCAGCATCAGCACGCTCAAAAGGGACCGGGCGTCAGCCGCCGCAGTCTTGTCAGCGCGCTCCAACCGTAGGACGCTCCTGTACCGGCTGGCAGTTCGAACCAGGAGCGCTGCCGCGCGGGCGTGAAGTCCCAGGCGGTTGGTGATGACTACGCGCCTTTCGATCATCTAGGCTTTCTTCTGCGGTGCGAGGAGCTCGCCGGCGAGATAAATCCCTTCTCTGCCCTGATCGCGAACCCGCCGAGCGACCTCCGCCAGCGATTCCTGCTCTGTTTGGTTCGCCAGCTTGATTACCATCGGCAAATTCACTCCCGTTACAACCTCGACCTCGCCTTCGGCCAGGAACATCGAAGTGATGTTTGTGGGCGTCCCACCGAACATGTCCGTCAGGATCAGAACGCCGCAGCCTTCGGAGACTCGGGCGATCGAGCGCTCGATCTCGTCCCGTGCCGCTTCGACGTTATCGTGCCAGCCGATTGAAACGGCCGCGATGTGTTTGACCGGGCCGACAATCATTTCGGCGGCCGCCAGCAACTCGCTGGCGAGCTGACCGTGGGTGACGATTACACCGGCCACCATTTTCGCTTCCTTTGGTGGAACTTCAGCCTGTTCTTTTTTGTCTGCCATTGATTCTTTCCTCAAGCAAGCTCTCGCCGGTTTCCTCCGCTGCGAGCGACAGCGGGTTTGCCTGCCTTTCGTTTTGCCTTGCGGACGTCGCGATGAACAGCCTGCGCGTCGAATCCCCCTCGGCGGAGATGTCTGGCCAGAGCGTTCGCCACCATAACGGAGCGGTGTCGTCCACCGGTGCAGCCTATGCCGACTGTGACATACGATTTTCCTTCTCGTTTGTAGAGAGGCAACAAATAATCGAGCAGGTCGCCGAAACGTTGCAGCGTTTCTCCAACTTCCGGCTTGGAGTTTAAATATTCGACCAATCGCTTGTCGTGGCCCGACAGATCACGCAGCTCGGGCACGAAGTAGGGATTCGGCAGATGGCGCACGTCAAAGAGCAATTCCATCTCCGGCGGGCTTCCGTACTTATGCCCGAAACTCAGGACCTGCACGCGCATCGGCGTGCCTTCCATGTTCAGACAGAATCGATCCACGAGGAGCCGCCGCAGCGTGTGGATGGTGTGATCGGAAGTGTCGGTAATATGATCGGCGAGCGAGCGAATGTTTGCCATGCGAGCTCGTTCATCGCTGATGGCCTTAAGCAGACCTCCCGATGTGCCCGCCGGATGTGGGCGTCGCGTTTCGCTGAATCTGCGCTGCAGCACATCGTCGGACGCTTCCAGGAAGAGGACGAAGACGCGCAAGCCCTGATCACGCAAACGCGCGAGCTCTTTCTCGAACTCCGCAAGAAACTCGCCCTCGCGGATATTGATAACCAGCGCCGCGCGCTCGATCCTCGCAGGTCCGTCTTCGCGGGGCCGCACCAATCGCGCAAACGTCTGCAGCAGCGTCAAGGGAAGATTATCTACGCAGAAGTATCCCAGGTCCTCGAATGCGTTAGTAGCCGCCGACATTCCTGAACCGCTCAATCCGGTGATAATGACGATGTCGGGCGCACCCTCTGTTGCTTGTTCGATTTTTCTGGTGGCCATAGAAGTGTGGACGTGCCCATGGTTCCACGAGCTACTGTTCTTCGATGAGCTTTGCGTGTCGTGCTGCGAAGTCTCTGGCAGCATTGTAACCGCGGACCCTGAGTAGTTGCACCCGGACGGCGGTTTCCACGAGGGTCGAAAGGTTGCGTCCCGGACTCACCGGTATCAGAACGTGCGGAACATCGACTCCCAGGATCTCAATGGCTTGAGCGTCGATCCCCAGCCGCTCGACTTCGCCCGCCTCGTCCCACCGCTGCAGCATGATTGAGAGGTCGATGGTCTTTCCCGCACTCGTAGCAGACACTCCGAACAGATCGCGTATGTTGATGATTCCCAGACCCCGTATCTCGAGATGCTCGCGCAAGAGATCAGGCGCGGTACCCACTACGCGGTCCGGACCAATTCTTCGGAGGTTGACGACATCGTCTGACACAAGGCGATGACCGCGAGCTATCAGGTCCAGCGCACACTCGGATTTGCCTATACCGGACGCTCCCTCGATCAAAACTCCCAACCCATAGATGTCAATCAGCACTCCGTGGCGGACTGCGCGCGGCGCCATCAACTCCTCGAGGCAATCGGTGACAGCACTGATTGCAACCGAACTGAGCACGGGGGTCGACAGCAACGGAAGGTTCGATGCTTCGGCGGCTTCGATCAGTTCGGCGGGCGGCTGGAGACCTTTGGTAACCAGGACGCAGGCGATCTTCTCGAGCGAAAGATTGCGGATCGCCTCGCGGCGACGCTCGGGCTCAAGTTCTCCGAGAAACCAGATTTCGCTCTGGCCCACTATCTGCAAACGTCCCGAATGAATGTAATGTGTGAATCCGGCGAGCGCGAGGCCCAGCTTCTGTATGCGCGGTACCGTTAAGTGGCGAGTGAAAGCCCCACCTTCTCCGGCCAGAACTCGTAGCTGGAGTTCCCCCGGGGCGTGATCTAAGAAATCGCGTACTGTGATGGTTGGCTGGTCGTTTGGATTCATGTCCAATGTCCAGGGCCCAAGGTCAAAAGTCCGGCTTCTAGAGCCTGGACATTGGACCCCTGGACTTTGGACCGGAGCGCTACGGCTCAATCAAGCCGAAGTTGCCGTCCTTGCGTTTGTACAGCACGCCGACACGATTGGTGTCCGCGTCGCGAAAGACCAGGAACTGGTCGGTCTCTTCCGTCAGACGCAACGCGGCTTCCTCGGCCGTCATCGGTTTCACGATATAGCGGCGCGCTGCGATCACGCGAGGGGGCCGGGGACTCGCTTCTAACTGCCCTCCCGGTTCCGGCGCAACCGAAGAGACGCGTTTCGCGCCCTGTTTGCGGTCTATGATTTTCTTTTTTATCTTGAGGGCCTGTTTCTCAATCTTGGCGATAGCACGGGTGAGAGCGAGATACATGTCCGCGTTTGTGTCGGTAGCGGTCAAGGTGTGATCTCGCCAGTGGACCAGGACTTCACCGATCTGCCGGTTCTTCTCAACTTCGATGATGACGTGAGCGCGTGCAGCCGTATCGTTAAAAATATGCTCCAACTTCTGGAAATGGTCTTCTACGTGAACGCGTAATGCCGGAGTCACCTCAACGTGGCGACCCGTGTACTCGAACTGCATCAGAATCTCCCTCCTCGTAGTGAATGCTGAATGATGAATGCTGAACGATAAGTGATCGAGCAAACCCGCGCTCAAGCCGCCATCGTTTATTCCTAATCACTTGTCACCAATAACCTATAACCTATCACCTATCACCTATCACCTATCACCTATTACTCATCATTCATCATTCATCATTCATCATTCATCATTCATCATTCATCGTTCATCATTCATCGTTCATCATTCATCGTTTGATCAAACCGGCGCGCGGCGCTCGCGTGACCCCGGAATATGCATCTGGTCACGATATTTCGCTACCGTTCGACGCGATAGTTTGATGCCATCCTTAATAAGGATCTTTACGACCTGATCGTCTGTAATAGGGTTGTGCGAGTCCTCTTCTTCGATAAGCTTTTTGATCTTAAGCTTGATGATCCGAGTCGAGACCTCTTCGCCCTCTTCGTTCATCATGCCCTCGGTGAAAAAGCGGCGCAGCTCAATCACGCCTTGAGGCGTATGCGCGTACTTTCGGTTAACTACGCGCGACACTGTCGAGAGGTGCATGCCGATGTCTTCGGCAATGTCCTTGAGCATCATCGGCTTGATGTACTGAACGCCTTTGTCCAGAAAATCCTTTTGACGTTTGATAATGGATTCAACAACCTTGTAGATCGTCTGCCTTCGATGTTCTATGTTGCGGAGCAGATCAACCGCCGATCGCATCTTATCGCGTATGAAATCGCGCGTTTCCTTGGTCGTCGTTTGTTGCGACAGCATCTGTTGATAACTCTGGCTGATGCGCAAACGCGGACTGCCGTCGTCACCAAAGTAAATGACATACCCGCCCAGATCGTCCGTCTCATCCTCTTCATCATCAAGTTTTTCGATGTAGATTTCAGGAGCGATCAGGACAGGCTCTTCCGACGAATAACGGCGGCCCGGATATGGGTCGAGCGTGCGAATAAACTCAACTTCGGCGAGCAATTCTTCGACATCGATGCCGACCTGTTTGGAAAGATTTGGAAGCTTGTGCTGTTGCAGGTCCTGAAGATGATCTCGAATCAACCGCCCGGCAAGTCGCTCAGCCTGTCCACTCGCTTCGAGCTGGACCAAAAGGCACTCGCGCACGTCGCGCGCACCGCAGCCTGTTGGATCGAGGCGCATCACTGCATGCCGCGCTTCTTCGATCAGCTCCTCAGACCACCCGCCCATCGCGGCGATCTCTTCTGTCGTCGCGCTCAGCCTTCCGTCCTCGTCGAGGTTGCCGATTACACACAGTGCGACGTCGCAGATCTCGCTGCGGATTGGATTGAGGTGTAGCTGGACTTCCAGATGCTCTGACAGCGACGGCGCCTTCGTGAGAAACTGTTCGAAGGTCGGCGCGTCCTCTTTGTATTCGAACTCCTGCGTTTTATAGCCCGGATCCAGGTAATCCTGAAACTCTCTGCCAAAGTCTATCTCTTCGAATGAATCTCGCGCGGGATCGTCCGCGCCAAACTCTTCGCCTGACTCACCGCTCGTCTCTCCGCCAACGATGTCTCCCGCTCCCGAAGCATCGCCCTCGGGCTCTGAATACATTGAGATCGACTCGGCATCGAGTTCGCCGTCGCCGTTTGAAGAGGACCCATTGAAATCGGCTAGCGTGCCTTCGTTGGGAGTAACGTCGAAGCTGCTTCCCTGTTCACCACCAGACAACTGGTCGAGAATTTTCTCCGCCAGCTCCTGCGTCTCTTCTTGCGATGGGACCTCCTCGAGAATCGGATTCTCGAGGAGTTGTGCCTGGATCAGATCGCTGAGCTCGATGGTAGTCATCTGCAGCATCTCGATCCGCTGGCGCAATTGCGGCGTGAGTACGAGACGCTGGGAAAGACTGGTGGTGAGCTTTACAGACATACCTTGCTTGAATAATTGCTTTCAATTCTAGTCGGGAGTTTGAAACGTTTACGCTCTTTGAAGCGCGGGGTAATTATAACTGAAAAAATGGAAGGTGGGCAGTAGGCAATAGAAACTTGATAAAAATTTCTCGCTCGAACTCGCGTATCAAAAACAGGGCGGCGATCAGGTCGACGAGCGCCATTGGCTGGGATGGGTTGAGTACTCTTACATGCTGAAGCGATCGCCGAGATAATGTCGACGGACCCCTTCGTCTTCGACCAACTCATGAGGCTGACCGGAACGAAAAATACGTCCTTCAGACATGATGTAAGCGCGGTCGGTAACGCCCAGGGTCTCGCGGACGTTGTGATCAGTAATCAGAATACCGATCCCGCGACCGCGCAAATAGAGGATCACATTCTGAATGTCATCGATGGCTTTGGGATCGATCCCGGCAAAGGGTTCGTCAAGCAGGATGTATTGCGGTTCTGTGGCGAGGGCGCGCGCGATCTCTGTGCGCCGTCGCTCTCCCCCCGACAGAGCATCGCCGCGCGTGTTTCGCACATGAGCCACGCCAAACTCCTCCAGCAGCTCTTCCAGTCGTTTGAAACGCTCACGACGTCTCAATCTCATGGTTTCCAGGACCGCCAGGATATTCTGCGCCGCGGTCATCTTTCGAAATACAGAGGGCTCCTGCGGCAGGTAGCCGAGTCCCAAACGCGCCCGCAGATACATTGGCAAACGCGTGATGTCGCGTTCACCCAGCCGAATCGTGCCGCGGTCCGGACGTTCGAGCCCGATGATCATGTAGAAGGTAGTGGTCTTGCCGGCTCCGTTCGCTCCGAGCAGGCCGACAACTTCGCCCTGTTCGACATGCAGCGTGACATCGTTTACCACGCGTCGCTTTCCGTATGTCTTTTGCAGCAGTGAGGCAGCGAGCGCCGTGGATGAAGGAACGACCGGGGAAATTGAGGCTTGCGCTGGGAGTTCTGAATTTTGAGTTTTGAGTTTTGAGTTCTGAATTACCATCGGCGAGTGCGGCGAACCCCGATAATGTGATTCCGGCCTTTTAAGACGAATTCAACACTCAAAATTTCAAGACTCAAAGCTCCCGAAGCGAATCACGGTTTCTTTACTTTATGCGTCGAGCGCACGCGCCCGGTTGATTGCGGACCCCTTGCGTCGTCGGCCACAACTCTACTCTCGCGTAAGTAGACAGTCAAACGACCCCCTTCTGTGGTTCCCTGCTCTGTATCCTCGACGCGCGCGGGACTGCCCTTCAGCACGATGGTCTCATCGGCGGCGGTGTATTGCGCCCACGTGCCTGTCCCCACTCGGCCGGGTTGATTGATTACCACATCGCGCTCTGCGATCGTCTTCTCAACCTCATTCGTCGGCTTCTGCAGATATACATCCGCGGTCGCGCTTCGAATCCTGTCCGTGTCCTGCTTGATGTCGACGTCGCCCGCATACCGAAGTATTCGATCATCCTCCGAGTACGCGATCGTGTTCGAGGTGGCGAAAGCGGGAACGAGGGTTGTTCCGCCATTCGCTCCGCTTCGTCGCGCCTGATAGAGCGCGCTCTGAACGTGACCGGCGCCTTCCATACGTTTCGTGTCGCGATAGATTGTAAGGGTATCTGCCCGCACAAAATTTTCATCCTGCCAGGCTCTGGCATTCCCGGTGTAGATCGCCACGCCAGTAAGATGGCGAAACTCCGCGCGGTCAGAGACGATAAAGACCGGGCTCTTGACCTTTTGAAATGGCGTCGCCCCGTTTGTCTGTTCCTGGCTGTAATAGGTGGTAGAAGTCTTACCTCGACTATATGAGATATCGCTGCGAGTGTCGGAATCAATCTCCAGGGCTTTCGTTCGCGCACGAGAATCCCATGCTGTCGGCTCACCCCCTCGTAGCCTCACGATCTCGTCGGCGGCCGTATAGGTCGCCGTCTGCGCGCGACCATTACGATCGAGTTCGGTAAATCGCGCGTCGCCCTGCGCGTCGAGGCGTTCCACGTCCTGCGTTTCACGCACGAACACCGCTGTCATTTTCTGCGAAATCAGCGTTCTCTGGGCGCGACTCTCCGAAGGCTGTACAGGATCGATGACGGCTTTGACTTCGCCTCCCGAGGCATTGAATTGCCGCGCCAGGTTCCCCACCTCGAAGAACTCGCAGTTGAATTGTGCTGCTGTAAGAGTTTTGCGATCAGCCATCGGACCTTTCTGGACCGGATCGATAAACAGCTCCGCATTGCCCGCGGCTTCGGCGCTTTCGAGATCACGTCCCGTCACCCGCCATACAAGCTTGACGTCATCGGCGGTGAGTCGCTTATTGGCGGCGCGAGGATCGCTTGCGTGGGACTGCGGCGCTGCCAGCGTCAGGACCGACCGCCCTTCCGCGTGCATCTCCCTCAACAAACTGCGGTCAGCCTGTGCTTCGAACCGCACGTCGAGTGACTTCGCACCTGTGATCTCCATTTGCGAATCGGCGTCGAGCGTACGGGCGCGTACGTCAACCACCGCCGATGCTCTTTGCAACCGCTGGTCGCCATCAAAGAAAAAATCCATATCAGTGGAATGGACTTCGGCCGCGTGTCCCTCGTCCATAGATCGCAGGTATGAATTGCCGCGGGCCTCAATCTTTTGAACTCGCTTTTGCGCGTTAAGCGTTGCGGAGAGCTGCTCGCCGCTCATGACGTCGCGCTCCTGCTCGGCGGTTGCGCTGCCGCTAAAGGACAGATGCATGTGAAGCTGATCAAAGACCGCGTGTCCGGCATGAATCGTCACCGGCTTTGAACGTGATTTGGGCAAAGCAGTGCCCGATGCATTTGCCTGCGGTGCGATCACAATCTCGACATCTCTGCGGAGCTCAAGTTTCTTGTTCTTCGAATCAACCGTAGCGCCAGTCGCTCGTCCCGAAACATTCTCACGTTCAAAGGTCAGAGGGGCGTCGGTCTCGGCAATCTCTCTGCCTTGATCAAATTCGATCTTTTCGGTCTTTGCATGCAGCGAGTCGCGCGTCTCGACATTGACGTCCCCGGCAAACCAGACGCGGGCTTTGCTCGAGTCTCTTTCGTCAGGCAGATAGATGGCGCGATGTGCTGAAATTTGATCGGGCTTATCGCCGGTTGCCGGGTAAACTTCGAGGTGGACTTCTTCGAGTTCGTGATGATTGTCCGAGAATGTAATGTCGCGATCGGCGCGCACCAGCAGTCGAAGCCGGTCACCATCCATCACTCGACGCTCATAACCTTCGATGACGCTGGTGACTTCTTTCGAGAGCTCCGGCGCCTCGCCACGCATTCGGAAGGGTTCGTTGTTGCGATTGCGGTAATAAGAAACACCGACATATATCAGGCCCGAGACAAGCACGACCAAAGCCAGCACGCGTGCAACGGCCGGCAAGGTCGCTCGCCAGCCGACGGTGACTTCTCTTTTGCGCTTGATCTCTTGCATATCCAAAAAAGGTGCCGGGGGCCGGGTGCCGGGTGTCAGTTCGATCAAGGATGTCCGGAACTCGGAACTCGGAACTCGGAACTCGGAACTCGGAACCCCTATCGCATCACCCGGCACCCGTTACCCGTTACTCGGAACCCGTCCTTACGTCCCTTACGCACAGTTGCAACCGCGTCTCGCCCTGCCAGGTATTTGGCTCGATCGTGTAAGCGAGTTCGATGCCCTCGCCCGGGGTCAACGTTCGCCCGCGAAGCGCTTCCAGCCCTCCCCACCAGATGGTATCGATTGAGGGTTGACCACGGCCGGCGACGCGAAACTTCAGATGCTTCTCCTTGACCACTCGCGGTTCTGTCACGACATGCAGGTCGTCGGTCATGAATAAAGGGCGCGGGTTCCCTGCTCCGAATGGTTCGAGCGAAAGGAGATCGTCAGCCAAAGCCAGCGAAATCTCATTCGCCGGGAGCTTCGCATCGATGCGGACTGAGGGGACCATATCTTCATCGGAAAGATGTGAAGCCGCATGTTCGTTTAGCCGGCGGCGAAATTCCGGAATATTTTCTCGCTTGATGCTAAGCCCGGCCGCGTGAGAGTGGCCCCCGAATTTCTCGAACAGGTCCGCGCATACCGTCAACCCGTCCAGCAGATGATAGGCTTCGATGCTGCGCGCCGAGCCATGCCCGTCATCCCCGTCCAGCGAAATTACAACACACGGTCGATGGAGCTTTTCAGCGATCTTGGATGCGGCGATGCCGATCACGCCTCGATGCCAACCGTCGCCGGCGATAACGGCGACGTGCGACATCGGCGCCGCCTCAGAGGAACCTTCAAACTCGGCGAGTGCGCGTCCTTCGATCTCAAGCTGGACGCTGCGGCGTTCACGATTACGCGAGTCCAGGTGCTCTGCCAGGCTCTTCGCTTCGCTCTGGTCCTTCGTCTCGAAAAGCTGGACCACTGCGCTTGCGGCATCCATTCTGCCGGCCGCATTGATTCTTGGTCCCAGACGGAAGCCCAGGTCATAAGCGGTGCGTGGCTGTCCATCGTTGCACCCTGCTACATCCAACAACGCGCGAAGACCGGGATTTCTTGCGTTGGGCAAGTCTGCCAGGCCGAGTGATACGATCGCGCGATTTTCGCCTACCAGTCTGGCAACATCAGCCACCGTGCCGATGGCAACCATCTTAAGAAAACCATTGATCTGCGATTCGCGTCCGCGTTCGCGAAACAATGCATGAGCGAGCTTGAAAGCTACACCGACTCCAGCGAGGTTCTTATCAGGATAGTTGCAGCCCAGCTGGTTCGGGTTGAGGACCGCGAAGGCCGGCGGCGGGCCTTCGCCTTCATCGGGAAGATGATGATCAGTAACGATAACATCAAGTCCGTGATCACGCGCCCAGTAAAGTGGATCGAATGCTCGTATGCCACAGTCTACGCTTACGACCAGGCCGAAGCCTTCCGACAATGCTCTCTCCAGCGCTGGCTGTTGGATGCCATAGCCTTCGGTGAATCGATGTGGAACGTGGAAGCCTGTCTCCGCCCCAAGCATTCCCAGCGCTCTTCTAAGGACCACGGTTCCGGTCGTTCCATCGACGTCGTAATCGCCGTAGACCAAAATCTTTTCGCCTAAATCTATGGCGTGAAGGATTCGTCGGACAGCCTCTGGCATCCCGAGCATTAGCGCCGGGTCGTGAAGCTGATCGTAGGAAGGATTTAAGAAGTTATACGCTGACTCGGGGTCCGCGTAGCCGCGGGAGATTAGTAATCCCGCGACGACAGGTGAGATGTTTAGAGTTTCTGACAGGCTGGCTGCTTGCTCTTGATCGGGCTCACGAATAATCCAACGCGTGCGTGAGGGACGTGAGTTGGTGGACGAAAGATGAGCGGCAGGACCAGCAGGTGCCGCCCCGTGGCTTTCATTCATCCGTCATCCCTCCGCCCTCATCCCTTATTCTGCGAACCAGCCGTTGGCGTCCAGCAGCTTCACTCCGATGCGCTGTTGGCCATCGGACGCATCGGTCCAAACGCCATTTACTTCGGCAGCTATCGTACGCCCGTAGGGCGGCGTCAGGCGTACCTTGTCTCCCAGCTTGACCGGCGCGTCGGTTAGCAGTGTCGCGCCTCCACGGCTGACCTTCACAGCGGCGACGTCAACCTCGATCGCTTCCCCTTCGGGATTAATGGCCTCCATCGAAATCTTAAAATCGACGGGCACCCGCGGACTGCGTGGGCGTTGCGAAGGCACTGATGCCTCGCGGTTCAAGTCTTCATTTATCAAACTAATCCTGCCCTCTCGTTCTCGTCCAATACGGACGGATAATTACTGACCGATGAGGAAGGGCGAAGCTAGTTTACCGGAACTTGGAGAATAATAAAACAGTAAGGAAATGCAGGGGCGAAAATGGTTTAAGCGATATGGCGGAACTCGCTGACAAGGTTGCTACTTGACGCGACTGTGCCTCAGAGCTTTCTTCATACCGGCAGGATCGTTTTCGTCAGCAGAAGCCCCAGAATCACGCCTCCAACGATCAGCCGATACCCGATGAAAACCGCAGTCGAATGTGTCCTTAGATAGCGAAGCAGAAACCAAATGGAGGCATAGCCGACGATCCCTGAGACGATCGTAGCGACAGCAAGCGATGGATAAGTGTCGCTCGGCAAATTGTGGACTGCTTCTTTCAGTTCGAGCAGTCCGCTGGCCGCGATAGCGGGAATCGAAAGCAGAAATGAGAACCGGGCCGCTGTCTCGCGCGTCTCTCCCGCAAACAGTCCTCCCATGATCGTCGAGCCCGAGCGACTTGCCCCAGGAATCAATGAAAGCACCTGTGTGCCGCCTACGGCGAGAGCATCGCGCAGGCCGAGGTCCTCCATGGTTCTCTGTCGTTTACCAACCACTTCGGCAACGATGAGAAAGATTGCTACCACGATCATCATGGTGGCAATCACCCAGAGGTTCTTAGTGAACGTTCCCTCAATCTGTTTCTTGAAGACAAGACCGACGATGCCGATCGGCAGCGACCCGATAATGACGAGCCAACCGAGCCAGGCATCGTGCGAGAGCTTCTGCTCGCTACCCGTCTCTTCGGTAGCTCTCAGCGCAGCCTCGCTACGCTTTCCCCTAATCAACGCCAGGTGATCGAGCACAAAGGCCGAGGATATCTTCCAGATGTCCCGTGCGAAATATATGAGGACGGCCAGCAGCGTTCCCAACTGGATGACGGCAATCGTTGCCGTAGTCAGTTGGGCGCGCAAGGCCTCGTTCTCATAGAGTCCAATCGCTCGGCTGGCAAATATCAAATGCGCCGTCGAGCTGATGGGAATGAATTCGGTAAGTCCTTGTACGATGCCGAGGACGATAGCTTGAAGAAGTGACATGAATTTGAGGGCCCTATTCAGCCAATAATGTTGTCTAGCAGATCTCGCAGCGCAGTCCGATCCAATTCTTCCAGTTTGCCGCGTTTTCGCAAAACTAATCGTTGTTCGATTGTCGTTAGCACAGGCTTGATCACTGAAGCTTGAGCAGGCCAGCCCTTTCCCAGTCGACGATCACAACCTCGTCAATTGCCCTTCCCGCTCGGATTCGAGATGTTATGGCTATTAGAATGAGGTCAGGGCGCGTCAAGTTATAAGAGGAAGAGCTGACAACGATTGCCGGACGTTTCTTGGTGGTGGTCTGGTCCGTAAAAGGAAACGGAACCAAGCCTCTGTCACCGAAACTATAGTTGGTCGTAGTCGGCATCGTCGGAATTATTCCATTCGTGCTGGAAACTATTCTCGGAGAGTTTCTTGGCGGATTCTACTAGTCGTCGATCCTCGCGCTGAGATAAGAAGTCAACGAAATCTTCGACCTCCGCAACCTGATCCGGCGGTAAGCTTTTGATCTTTTCGATCAGCGTTTCATCTCGCACGGTCTACCTCATCACTGCCCTACGTCGTATTGCGGGACAGACTCCAATACTTTACACCAAGTTCCGAATTCGCAAAATAGGACTCTGAACGTACCGCCTCATTCGCGATATGAACGCCTGGATGCGATTCGATCGTACATCGCAACCGGCATCAACATCCCCAGGCGCGCTATGGTAGCAAGCTGCCACGGGAATGAGTAAGACTTCTTGCGCTCCCGTATTGCTCGCACGATCTTTCTAATCCCATCGTCGAGTTCCATCAGGTAAGGCATTTTGTTTTGGCGCCCGGCAGTCAGCGGTGTCTTAATGAAACCAGGGTGAATGATGGTGACATCGATATTCGTCTCGCGCAAATCCAGACGAACGCTTTCGAAAAAGGCAGAGACCGCCGCCTTGCTCGCGCAATATGCACCCGACTTCGGCAAACCACGGTAAGCGGCCAGGCTCGACATCGCAACCAATTGACCGCTGTTGCGTTCGAGCATCTCCGGCAGGACGGCGGCCACGCTGTTAATCGCGCCAACAACATTCGTGCGAACAACATCAGCGACGTCGCTCGGATTCAAATCCTTTGCGTCACTGAGGCCCGCAATCCCCGCATTGGCGACGAGGATGTCGATACGTCCAAACTTTTCGCGCAATAAATCCGCCGCAGCTCGCACTGCTTCCGCGTCAGTTACATCAGCGGCAAGCGCAAGCGCGTGACCGCCGGCAGCCTCGATCTGCGTGGCGATTTCGTTCAGCACTTCTACTCGTCTCGCTAACAGGCCGAGCGATGCGCCGCGTTTGCCAAGCGCAATCGCGAGCCCGCGACCGATGCCGCTCGATGCGCCGGTAATGAAGACTACTTTTTGCGACCAATCGAACATGACGGATGAATCAGGACTCAGGATTCAGGACTCAGGTGTCGGATGTCAGATATCAGATGTTGGCAGGCAAGCGCTAGTCTCAGCTCTCTCCGGGAATTAACACCGGAATCCTGACTCCTGAGTCCTGAGTCCTGAGTCCTGAGTTCCGCCTCGCATCAACACAACTCGGCAACATGCGCACCCAACACACGCAAGGCTGCACCCAAATCATCCTGTTTGATAAGCACGTGATCGCGCGAAAAGGCCGAGAGGGCCCCACAACTTATGTTTGCGTCTGCAAGAATCTGTGTTAACCGCGCAAGAAAGCCGACCGTTTTCCAGTCGAGCTCAACATCGAAAGTCAGCAGCCGAAAGTCTGGTTCAACTCGCGCGTCGCGAACCGCGTGGCGAATGGTTCGCCAGTCCTCTTCATCAAGTAGAAGAGTTACCTCGTGCGCGTCTTTCAATACCATAAAAGGCGCGGTTCCACGCGGGCTGAGTTCGGGATTCTCGAGCAGGCGGCTCCAATCGTCATGCCGCAAGCCAACCAGGAAATAAGTTGCGGGAGCCACTTCCACGCGGGCTCCGCGTAAAAGCTCGGCGATGTCTGTTTCGGGCATCGAGGGCATAGGAGGCAGGACTCAGGACCCAGAAATCAGGATTCAGAACTGAGAATTCCGGTGTCAATTCCCAGAGCGAGCTAAGACTAGCGCTTGCCTGCCAACATCTGATATCTGACATCCAACATCTGAGTCCTGACTGCTGAATCCTGCATCCTGCTTTTCACACCTGCACAATAACCGGCATGATTACGGGTTTGGCGCCCGTCTGCTTTTGAATGAACCGCTTGAGCCCAAGTCGTACCACTTCTTTGAGCAGGCTTGTGTCGTGTCGCTCGGATAACGGAGAACTCTCCACCGCTTTTGCAACTGCCTTCTGAGCGTCCTTGATGAACCCGTTCGATCCGTCACCCCCAAGCAGGCCGCGGGCGATGATCTCCGGTGGCGCCTCGAGCGCGCCTGTCTCTTCATTAATCGTGACGACCAGCGTGACGACTCCGTCATACGCGAGCTGCTTACGCTGGCGCACGGTCTCGCTGTCGATCTCCTCGAAACCCGTGTCGTCGATAAAGGTGCGTTTGACCTCGCGCTTATCGACAACCACCGCCCGTTCCCCATCGAGCTCCAGCACGTCGCCATTCTCTATCAGGATGATGTTCTCTTCCGCGTACCCGAGGTGGTTTTTGACAAACTCCTTATGACGAAAGAGCATTCGATATTCGCCATGGATGGGGATCACGAACTTAGGCCGC
The DNA here is from genome assembly GCA_032160165.1 of Acidobacteriota bacterium. GTDB lineage: Bacteria > Acidobacteriota > Blastocatellia > Pyrinomonadales > Pyrinomonadaceae > QHXM01. The sequence continues at coordinate 21,009 of JAVHWA010000182.1, read as the reverse complement.
ACCGCCTCCGTCATGATCTTGATATCCTCCTGCGAGGCGTGGCCGCTGACGTGAACCAGCCTGCGCTTCTCTTCTATGATGTTGGCCCCGCGTTTGTAGATATATCCGATCAGCCGCGAGATAGCCCGCTCGTTTCCCGGTATGATACGCGCCGACAGGACTACCGTATCGCCCTCTTCAATCGTCATGCCTTTGTAGCTCTGCGTCGCCATCTGCGAAAGCGCTGCGCGAGGCTCGCCCTGAGAACCGGTCACGAGGAAGACGACTTCGTCATCGTCCATCCTTTTCGTCTCGTTCAAGCTGACCAACAACCCATCGGGAATATCAAGATAGCCAAGCTCGTCTGCAATCTCGACGTTCTTTTGCATCGAGCGGCCAAGGACGCAGACCTTTCGGTTGAACTGCTGGGCTATATCAAGCACGATTTGAAGCCGATGGATTGAGGAGGCGAAGGCGGCGACAATGATGCGGCCTTTTGCTTCTCCGAAAATTTCCTCGAACGCCGGAATGACTGCGCGCTCCGAAGGAGTACGACCGGGAACCGTTGCGTTTGTCGAATCGGAAAGCAGCGCCAGAACGCCTTCCTGCCCGTAGCTTCTCAGCGTGCGCAGATCAATCGGTTCGCCTATGACAGGAGTTTCATCGACTTTGTAATCACCCGTATGGACAATTGTTCCGACGGGGGTTTTGATGGCGAGCGAGAAACAGTCGACTAACGAATGCGATGCGCGAATGAACTCGATTGCGAAAGGCCCCAGTTCGACGACCTGGCGCGGCTCTACCCTGTGAATCAGTGTGTCGCCAAGCAGATCGTGCTCTTCGAGTTTTCTTTCAGCTAGTCCGACGGTGAAATGTGAGGCGTAAACCGGGACGTTGAACTTCTTGAGAATATAAGGCAGAGCACCTAAATGATCTTCGTGCCCGTGTGTGAGGATAATGGCGGTGATGTTTTCCCTGTACTGCTCGAGAAAATCAAAGTCAGGAACGCAAACGTCTACGCCATAAACGCTCTCTTCCGGGAAACCCATGCCGGCGTCGATGACGATCATCTCATCCTCGTAGCGCACAGCCATACAATTCATCCCAAACTCGCCGATGCCGCCGAGTGGGATGATCTCTAAAACGTTACCCACTGTAATTCTTTACTCTACTCTCCCTGAAAACCCGGTGAGTCCTCTTATTTTCGCAGACATCCACTGGATTGAATTTAGCCGGACAGTATAACACATCAGTCAGTGACCCCGTCGGGCGCGACGCTCGTTTCGGAAGTGTCCGACCGTGATTGGAGGCGTTCGGGGTACCGACTTTAGTCGGGCCTGAGCAAAGAAAAGCCCAACCAAGTTTGGTACTCTATGCGCCCGTGAAATTAGGACACTAAACTTTCCCGCAACATTTCGCCTTCCTCCAGCGTATGACCTAATCTTCAAACGTCCCGGGCAGCAAACTTCTAAATCTGGAGACAAACCTTATGCGTCGCTTTCACAGGAAGCTGGGATGGCTAATCGCAGCCGTCCTCGTCTTGACGGCGATCTCGCCCGCCGCTACAGCAAAGACCCTGGAAATTCCAGTCGTCTACTACAAACTGCCGAATGGTCTTCGAGTAGTGATCTCGGAAGATCACGTAGCGCCGGTAGTGACGGTGGCCGTTTACTACAACGTCGGTTTTCGAATAGAGCCAAAGGGCCGTACAGGCTTTGCCCACCTCTTCGAGCACATGATGTTTCAGGGTTCAGCCAACGTGAAGAAATTTGAGCACGCCAAGTATGTCGAAGCCAACGGCGGCAGCCTTAACGGACATACTGATTTCGACTACACCAATTACTTCGAAACGCTTCCGTCGGATCGCGTCGAGATGGGGCTTTGGCTGGAAGCGGACCGAATGCGCTCGCTCGACGTGACGCCTGAAAACCTCAAAAACCAACAGAACGTGGTGAGCGAAGAAGTGCGCGTCAATGTTCTTAACCAGCCGTATGGTCTATTCGAGTGGATCGACCTCTGGGGCAACGCAAACCAGAACTATTACAACTCGCACAACGGCTACGGCGACTTGAAAGACATAGAAGCAGCCACCATCGAAGATGTGCGCTCTTTCTTCAAAACCTACTACGCGCCCAACAACGCGGTGCTGACTATCGCCGGGGACGTCGAGCCGGGTGAAGTAAGGAAGATGGTGGAAAAGTATTTCTCGAGCATTCCTACTCAACCACAGCCTGCCCGGCCCGACATAACCGAACCCGCTCAGACCAAAGAGAAGCGAATAAAGCAGTCGGACAAGCTTGCCACCGTACCGGCCCTGGCCGTCGGTTATCACGCTCCCGAACAGAACTCGGCCGACTTTGCGCCCGCCGTGCTGCTCAATTTGATATTGCAGGGGGACGAGAGCTCTCGTTTCTATCAGCGGCTGGTGAAGGAGAAGGAGCTCAGTCTGGACATGACTGGGGCTGTAAATCTCTTCGGCAACGAGTTCGATTACTTCGGACCCATGATCATGACGACGCGGACGACCTACAAGTCCGGCCATACTGGTGACGATATCGTCAAAGAGATGGACGTTGTTTTGGCCGAGATAGCCCAGAACGGCGTGACCGAAAAAGAGCTGGCCGACGCCAAGGTGCGGTTCCGCTCGAACTACTACAATCAGCTCGAATCTACGTTCGGCAAGGCACATCTGCTTTCGAGTCTTGCACTGTTTCGTGATGACCCCAAGGCCATCAATACCGCACTGGTTCCGTTTGAGGGCGTCACCGTCGCACAAATCAAAGCGGTGGCGAAGAAATATTATGTACCTGAGAATCGAACCGTGATCGATCGTGTTCCCGAACCGAAGGGAGAGAAACAATGATGACTCGAAAGATTTTCGCGGCAGCATGCCTTGGGTGCGCGCTGATGATGGCAGGCGTGCTGGTCTCGTCGGTGGCCTTTGGGCAACAGAAGACGCCGCCGCTTCCAGGCGCGGCGCGACCGGTTAATCTGCCGAAGATCACCGAGAAGAAGCTGGCGAATGGTTTGACCGTGGTATTGGCGCCCCTGCCAAACGTACCGAAGATTACCGCGCTTCTCACGATCCGAGCCGGCCAGGCCACTGGACGTGACAAGCTACCGGGCATCGCACAAATTGCTGCTGCCGTCGCTAACGAAGGTACGGACACGCGTTCGAGCAGGCAGATCAAAGAGCAATTGCGCTCGATCGGAGGAGGGCTCGGTCTCAATACAAACGGCGACGCAACCATCATGTCGGCCTCTGCGTTGTCCGAATTCTCATCGCAGCTCCTGGGCCTGATGAGCGACGTGGTGGAACATCCGGCCTACCCTCAGAGCGAGGTAGCGCTGGCCAAGACCAATACGATCGCCGGGATCCGTGCGGCGCGGGCCGACCCGAATTTTCTGGCCAACGAGAGATTTCAAAAGACCATCTTCGGAGATCACCCGTACGGGTTCGTGCTCGCCGATGAGAAGGCGATCAACGCGCTCACTCGCGAGAATCTGAAGGAGTTTGCCGCGACATACTACGCGCCGAATAATTCGTTCCTGGTGGTTGTGGGAGATTTCACTCCCGATAAGCTCTACGCGGAGATCGAGAAAGCATTCGGCTCGTGGAAGAACCACCAGTTGCCTGCGGAGCCATCGATAACTCCGGCGCCTCGCGCGAAACGCCAAATATTTTTCGTCAACCGCCCGGGCTCGATCCAGTCGACCATTTATCTGGGCAACGTCACAATCGCGCGTAAGGACGCAGACTACTTCGCAATTCGCACCGCCGACACGATATTCGGCGGCTCCTTCTACTCACGGCTGACCAGAAACATCCGCGAGGATAAGGGCTACACCTACTCGCCGTTCAGCACGTCCAGCACGCTCCAACGGTCGGGTTACTTTCTCACAGGGGCGTCGGTGCGGAACGAAGTCACCGGCCCGACGTTAAAAGAGATCTTCTTCGAGCTCGAGCGGATGCGTACTGCTCCAGTGACGGCGGAAGAGCTGGATGCGGCGAAAACCTACAGCACCGGTAATTTTTCAGTTGAGCTCGCCAGCCAGGCAGGCTTGGCAGGCCGCATCAATACCGTCTATCTGTACGACCTTCCGAAAGACTTCATCACGACCTTCAGGCCAAAGATCGAAGCACTAACGACGGCCGACATTCAGAAAGCGGCTTCAAAATATTTCGATGCGTCAGGATTCGCGGTCGTGATCGTAGGCGACTATGACAAGGTGAAAGACCAGGTAGCGCAATATGGTGAAGTGACGCTTTTCGACGCGGACGGCAACACTCTCACCAGCGGGCCGAAATGAACATCCGTTCGAGGGCGCTGGGCGCTTCTTGTATTATCCGCATGTGAAGCGGTTTATGGAGTGAAACACCAAAGCACGCGAGGGTTTTAGTCCGCGAAGCGACAGCTGAAGATAGCCCAGCATTTTAATGCTGGGTAGAGAACGTAACGTTCGATCCAGCCCGGGAAGCGGGCGACTGAAGGCTTTCTTTGACGCGTGAGCAAAAGGACCTCGGTCGTCCGCTTCACGGACTGCTTCACCGAGGTTGGTATCCGACTATTCAGAATACTGGCCTCATCACGAGACTCGTGGTCGGACTACTCGTCACGGAACCGCAAATACTTGCGTTAACCGAACCCATTCTTCCAGCGTAAGGGTTTCGGCCCTGCGACGCGCTTCGATCTCTGCCAGTTCAAGTGCGCGCGCCGCTCCGCCGATCTCATCGATGCGCGTCCCCAGTTCCGATGTGGCGCTTCGCAGGTTATTGAAGATGGTTTTTCTTCGTTGCGAGAAACCTGCGCTCGCGATTTGCCAGAACAAACGTGCATCTCGTTCTCCAATCGCGGAGGGCTGCCGCACGCGCAAGCGCATTACGGTGCTCCACACCTTCGGCACCGGGCGGAATGCCGTGGGCCGGACATCAAAAAGCGCCTCGCCCTGGCAATACGCCTCCACCAGCACGGTGAGAAAGCCTCGCTCAGTGCTTCCGGCCGGCGCAGTGATCCTTTCGACCACTTCTCGTTGAAGCATCAGGACCATCTCGCTGATGCACGAGCGTTGTTCGATGAGCCGCTGCAAGATCGCGGTCGAGATGTAATACGGCAGGTTGGCCACGACCTTCGCTTGTTTTGCCGGTGCGATCAAGGCACATAGATCCACAGCCAATGCGTCAGCTTCGACCAGGTTGAGATTCTGGAATGATGCGAATCGTGTGCGAAGCAGCGGGATCAGGTCTCTGTCGAACTCGATTGCGATAAGGCGACCGGTACTTTTTAATAGTCTGGACGTAAGCGCTCCCTGCCCGGGACCTATCTCCACTATTGTTTCGTCGGCGCGCGGATCGAGCTCTCGAACAATGCGCTCGCTGATACGGTCATCGACGAGATAGTTTTGACCAAAGCGCTTCTTTGCAGGAAGGCGCACCGAGGGATGAGGAATGAGGGAAGGCGGAGGTATGAGGGATGAGGGCGGAGGGATGAAAGACCTGGCGCCTTTCTTCTTTGATTCATCCCTCATCCCTCAGCCCTCATCCCTTGCTTCATCCCTCATCCCTGAGACATAGCCCGTGATTTCCACATCACTCCCTCGTTGGATGATCTCGACACTTTGAAGATGTAACGCGTTAGAGAGTTTTTCGGCGCCCGCTCCACCCACGGCTGTTGGCGCATCGCTACCTCCGATAATTATCGGCGCGATGAAGACAGAGATCTTATTTACCAGGCCCGCGTCGAGAAAAGCTCCCGCCGTGCCGGATCCGCCTTCGACGAGCACGCTTTGAACGGAGCGCGAGCCGAGATCTTCAAGCACCCTCTTCAAATCACGCGCTCCTCCCGCGTGTCTCACAACCTGAACTCCGCTCGCATGCAACTCTGCGACGGCACTCTGGTCCGCATCATTCGAGGTGAAGACCATTACAAAAATTTCATTCGCGCTCGTCACAAGTCGCGACGAGGTGGAAAGCCGAAGGTCGTCGTCCAGCACAACACGCAACAGCGGACGGCGGCGAGCCTTTCCTGAGCGATCAGTCAGCAGCGGATCGTCTGCCGCCGCCGTGCCCGCACCCACGAGAATCGCGTCATATTGATGCCGCAGTTCGTGTACGCGAGCGCGTGACTCCTCGCCCGTGATCCAGCGGGAATCGCCCGTACGTGTTGCGATCTTTCCGTCGAGCGAGCACGCCAGTTTCAGGTGTACGAACGGTCGCGAATGTCGCATCGAGTAAATGTAGGCTTCGTTCAGGCGGGAGGCCTCGGTGGCGAGTAGTCCCTGGCAGACGTCGACCCCGGCGCTACGCAGATGGGCAAATCCTCTGCCTGAGACCAACGGATTTGGGTCTTGGATCGGCGCCACCACGCGTGCGATGCCCGCTTGAATCAATGCCGCAGTGCAGGGTGGCGTTCGTCCGAAGTGGGCATGCGGCTCAAGGGTGACATAGGCTGTGGCGCCGTGAGCAGCCGCTGCGGCCTGGTCAAGCGCAAGTGTCTCAGCGTGGCTAATCTGCTCAAAGACATAAAAGCCCTCGCCGATTACTTCCCCCTGCGGAGACGCGATCACGCATCCAACCAGCGGGCTCGGACTGACCTGTCCCACACCGCGCGCGGCCAGTTCGAGAGCGCGTCTCATCATGCGCTCGTCGAAATCTCCCGGAGTTTCGAGTTTTGAGTTTTGGGTTTTGATTTCCAAGGTTAGATTAAAGTCTCAAGTGCTCCGGATTGTGGTGGAAACTCGAAACGCGAAACTCGAAACTCTAGTCGAAGAGTCCGTTGACATATTGTTCGGCATCGAAGACCACCAGGTCGTCGACCTTCTCACCGATGCCCGCGTACCGTATCGGCAGGTTCAACTCCTTGGCGATCGCTACAGCGATGCCGCCCTTGGCTGTGCCATCCAGTTTGGTTAGCACGATTCCGGTGACGCCCGCAACTTTTAAGAATTGGCGCGCTTGCTCGAGCCCGTTCTGTCCGGTGACAGCGTCGACCACCAGCAGCGTTTCGTGCGGCGCTCCCTCGACCTCTCGACCGGCGACGCGCTTCATCTTCTCCAGCTCGGCCATCAGATTGGATTTGTTGTGAAGCCGTCCGGCCGTGTCGACGATAAGTACGTCGGAGTTGCGTGCTTTGGCAGCTTTGAGAGAATCAAACAGGACCGCAGCCGGGTCAGTTCCCTGCTTTTGCTGGATCAACGGGACGCCGGTCCGTTCGGCCCAAATCGCGAGCTGGTCGGAAGCGGCGGCGCGAAAGGTGTCGGCCGCGCATATGAGAACGTCGTTGCCTTCGGCCTTGATGCGCTGCGCGAGCTTTCCGATGGTGGTCGTTTTTCCAACCCCGTTCACTCCCACGATCATCATCACGTACGGCGCGACCGAGTCGGGGACACTTGTCTCCGATGCCACGCCGCCCCGTTCTGACGCCTGCAGAATATTTAAAAGCTCGGTTTTGATCGACAGCTTTAACGCCTCGATATCATTGATCTGGTTGCGAGCTATTTCGCGTCTGACAGTTTCCAGGATGTGCAAGGTCGTCGGTACACCGATGTCAGCTGCGATCAAGGCCTCCTCGAGCTCGTCCAGCAACGCGGCGTCGATCTTCTTGCGGCTCTGGAAGACGGAATCGATCGTCTCAGAGAGCGACTCGCGCGTCGCAGTGATCGCCCGTCTAAACCGGGCACTGAATTCCTGTTCGAGCGCTGCCTCTTGCGCCTGCAACTCTTCCATCGTCAGGTTCAGCCCGAGGACTGAGGTCTGAAATGGTGACCGGGAAGGAACGGGTTTTTGTCGGGGAGTGGGTGCGACGGCTTCACGCTCCGGCGCGATCACGGCCTCGCTTGGGGGCTGAGGTCCGGCGGGCAGCGGAGCGCGGTCAGTTAACACCTGCTTTTCAGGCAGAGGCGACGGAGTCGGCGCGTCTCCTGAAACAGTGGGTTCAAGCGCGGGAAGCGAACGCACCGGATCCTTACCGGTGGAGCTGGCAGGAGTCTGAAGACCGGGGGCCTCAGGTTCGCGCTCGACTTTTTCTGATTCTTTAGCTGTTAAGGGCTCATTGAGCCCGAGCGTAATGTAACGATCTTTATTTGCGCGTCGCCAAAAAGCCATGGATCCGTTGATTATCCTTGCGATTTGTATTCAAAGTTATTTCGCAAGGATTATAGACGGAAGTAACTCATAGCGACAAAAGCGATGCGGAAAGTCCTGGCGGAAGTGACGCGTGCAATCGCGCGGTAAGGCGGTGCGCGATAGCTATCAGCGCCTACGTAGCTTGAATGAGTCGAGGAATTTCGCGATGGCGGCATCTGTGTTCGAAGAGGCGGGTCCGCCTGCGAACAGGATGTAAATCCTGGGCGCTACCCAATACATTCTGCTGATCGATCTACCACCTCCGCGAATCGCTCCTGATGGAGGCTGCATCTCGAGTTCCAGTCCCTGATAACCATCGAGCGTGATCCTTTTCTTGTTCAGCAACGTCGCGCCGGAATTGGCCACGGCCCCGTTCGCTCCCGCGTCGAGAACCGAATCGGGAGAGAGGTTGCTGAAATTTTCAGGATAGTCGGCATAGCCGACCAGAAACGCGCCCTCAGGGCCCATGTCCGCCACGGACAGATGCATCTGCAGTTCGCCGACGGGGCTCGCTCGTCTCTCAATGGATTCCACGGGCTTGGTAGGCATTGTCGCCGAATACGAATTGTCCGCAGGATGATATTCCTGCCACACATAATTGACCGGCTTGTTGGATCTCCAGATCACGCCGATAGCGAACGCAATGACAAGCGTTATCGCAAGCAGAGTCCAGAGCACCGCGTTGGTGGAGCCATGTCTGGAAACGCGCGGCAGCGGAGCGATTGGCCCAGCGAAGTAGGGAGGAGGCGCGTATTGCTGGTGATAGTCGGTCTGCAGCCATGCAGGCGTCGTCTGGTAGGCGCCCTGCGGGGCCATTGCATAGTTCGCATAGCCCGAATCGACGGGCACTGTAAATTCCGCTTTGCACCGTTTGCACGATTCTGCTGTTGTGAAGTTAAGAAATCCGCAGCAGGAACATCTGTTCGTATTCATCGCTTTCTCCTGACCGCCAGCGAGGTGCGGGCAACAAGAGGGACGTCCGACCGAGGGACGTGACGTATCCTCGATGCATGGTTCGCGGGGACATGCGCCGGGATTGAGGATTAGCCGGGCCGATTGATCTTAAAAGAGTCGAGGTATTTAACTCTCGCGGCAGCCGCCTCAGGGGAATCGGGTCCGCCTATCATCATTAGGTACAAAGTTGGCCCCGCCCAATACATACGAACCACTCCTTTGTCGTTAGGAAGGTTCGCAGTCGTCGGAGGTCTTATTTCCCATTCCATTCCTCGATAGCCATCCTGGATTATGCTTTTTCGGCTCAGAATTACCGCGCCCGTTCCACCCGTCCAAACTTTAAAGGCGGCATCGAGCCGCTGATCCGGCGTGATTGGCGGCGTTGGCGGAAAGGTGATCGACCCCACGTAGAACGTAGTCTTCCCCGGGGTCTGGAGACGGTACATGTCTCCGTGGATCGGGCCCTCTGGAGTCGACTCATCAACCGTTTTACGTTCAGGCTGTAGAGGCATCAGAATTGAAAAGCTTCCATTATCGGCCTTGAACTCCTTCCAGGAGAGGTCTGCAAACTCGCTCTTGCTTGCTTTCAAGTATGAGGGTATTGCGACGGCGGCCGCCAGGCAGACGAGAGCGAGCACGATAACTCCGATGGCCTTTCTTTTGGGGGGATCAGCGCTCGGGTATGAAGCTGAGCCGTACAGTTCGTATCCGGCGCCAATACCTGAAGTCGAACTGACAGAGGGCTGAACGCCCGGCTGACTATGCTCGAGAGAGGCCTGAAGACGTCCTTCGCTCCCCTCGGATGAAGCAAGAGGTGAACCGCAACGCTTGCAAGCGCTCGATGTCGTGAAGTTGACCAGCGAGCACGCATCGCATCTTATGCTCAGCATGAAAGAGTCTCCTATGAGCTTATGCAACAGCGGCTGGAGTGGGTGTCGCTGGCTGCAATGGTGGGGATGAGGGTGCCAGGGCGAGTGTTTTAGGAGGACGCTTGAGTCGTACGCGACCGGGCGTTATCTGCCCGGAGTCACACGCGGCGACAAGGGAAGCTACAACGCGTTCATCATAGCGGGTGCCGATGAAACTCTTGATACGTGAGAGAGCATCTTCGAATTTCATCGCGCGTTGATATGGCCTGTCGGTCGTCATCGCGTCAAAGGTGTCAGCAACCGAAACTATTCGTGCCTGCATTGGGATCTCATCGCCCTTCAGGCCCTGCGGATAGCCATTGCCATCGATCATCTCGTGATGCATGTACATTCCAGGAAGGAAGTCCTTCATAGCTGGAATCTGCGACATGATCTTGAAGCCCTTCTGCGGATGCTCCTTCATGAGCTTGAATTCTTCGTCTGTCAGCGCGGCTGGCTTCTTCAGGATGTTGTCGTCGATGCCGATCTTACCGACGTCGTGCAGCAGCGCACTCAGCCTGATTGTCTCGATTTCCTCATCTGAGAAATCCATTCCCTGCGCGATGGCTACGGAGAACCGCGAAACGCGTTCGGAGTGGCCGCGCGTATACGGGTCTTTTCCGTCGATCGCCGCAGCAAGCGCCTTGACCGTGCCAAGGAAGAGCTGGCGATTTTCATCCGCCGCGCGTTGCAGGTCGCTGATGAAGTTTTCAAGCTGATCGGTCATCAGGTTGAAAGAGGCCCCGAGCTCACCTAGTTCTGTGCGGCTGCGTACGGTTATTCGCTGTGAAAAGTCTCCCGATGCTATGCGATGGGCGCCTGCTGCGAGTTCCTGGACCGGCTGAGTCAGCTTCTTTGCAAAGAAGAAACCAATTAGCAGCGCGAACGTCGCTGCAACCAAGCTGATCATAAAAGTCTGGCGTCGCATGTCTGAGACCGAAACCAGCGCGGCGCGCTCGTCCTGGATCGCGATCACGCCTAGCCGGGAATTGGTCCCCAGGTCGGCCGTCGCATACGAACCGATCATCTCGATCGTCCGCCCATCGCGTTCCACCGTGAAGGGAGCGAGCGCGGATTGAACCTGTGTCCCTGTCTCTTGCCAGTCCTGCACCACCTTCAAGTCCGTCATGGGCTTTTCGGCGAATGCGATTCTCTCGTCTGGGTGCGCGACGGCTCGGCCTTCTTTGTCGACGACGAAGACGACGGGTAACCCGGCGTCCAACAGTTCGCGTTCAGATTTTGTCGACTGTTGCTGCACCGCCTTGAATACTTCTCGGAACGAGACGATCGCGACCACGCCTGCGACTACCTCTGTTCCATCAGGTCCTCCCATCACCGGAGCAGCAATGGTCAACGCCATTTCCTGGCCCGATCGGATGATCTTGGGGCGACTGAGTACCAGACCAGTCCCGTTCATCAACGCCAGAACCTCGCCTACTCGCTCCTCAACCTCCTCGCGCTTAATTGCGTCCGGCTGAAATGCTCGGTGCGGTTCACCCTGCACGGGCTCGATTGAGAGTGCGATGAGGTTCGGATCGTTTTGTAGTGTCTTGCGTAGGCGGGCATCTGAGCCGTCCTGGTTGAGAACGCGTACACCGCCGGCAAGTTCAAAGGCTTGCGCGAGTCCGGTTACTACGTCCCGATAGCGTTGACCGTACAGTTCTATCTGCCGCGCTTTGTCCTGCACCAACTGCGCCTGGTAACGTCTCTCCACCGAACCCAATTCGACCGCGCTGCGATCAGACAGCAGCCATCCCGCCAGCGAGAGGGGCAAAACCCCAACCACCAGCAGCATGCCGAGCACGATGTAGAGGACGCGTATGCGCCTGGGACCGTCGAACATCAGAGGTCAGTAAGTCAGCATTTCGAACTGAATTTGAGCACGGTTTAGTTCAGGACGGGTCTGGACCAGGATTGCCAGATATGAGATTGCCGGGGCAGCCTCTTCCGGTATACTACCCACCCAAACCAGTACTGTCAATTAGTTTTACATCTTTTAATTAATTGAAAGCAAGGGTCTAAACCGCTCTTTATGAATCCATATCATAAATCTTTGCAGGCCCGCGAGCCCTGCGATTTGGCTCTACGTGGGCCAGAGCTAATGATGCTTCAACTCAGACAACGGAGGTTGTGCGATACTTTTGCAGACTTAGAGGGGCGGGACGGCGTCTAAATCCATGAGCGCATTGAGATGCGATGGTGCGCCGGGGAATACGGAAGTGGGCTCGCGCCACGCGGACGGCACGAGAGAATGGAGACGGTTACGAGCGACGAGCAGGTCGTTGAGCGCGCACTGTCGGGCGACGCGGAGGCCTTCGGCGAGATTGTGAGCCGTTGGCAGCGTCGCATCTTTGCGCTCGCCTACGGGATGCTCGGGCGTGAAGAGGACGCTCGGGATGCGACGCAGGAGACTTTTCTCGCAGCCTTTCGCAGTCTACGGAGCTTTCGAGGGGACGCTAAGGTTTCCTCCTGGCTGCATCGGATCGCCGTCAACCAATGCATCACTCGCCAGCGGCGGGCGAAGGTTCGCGGCGAGACGACGCTTGAGGACGAGACGGAGGCGGACGGCGCTTCTTATTCGGCCCCTGCTCACGAGTCGCCGGCACGCGTGGCCGAAAACCAGGAGAGGACCGATTCCGTGAGACGAGCAGTCCGCGCGCTGCCACCCGAGCTGCGACAGGTTGTCGTCATGAAAGAGTTTGAGGAATTGACGTTCCAGGAAATAGCCGAAGCGCTTGATCTACCGCTCAGCACGGTCAAGAGCCGACTCTATACTGCGTTAAGACAACTGCAAATGCGGTTGAAGCACATGGCATCAGAGATAGCTTGATGAAAGAATCGTGGGATAAGACGATGCGAGAGATAACAAACAGCTGCAGTCGCTCCGAAGACCTGGTCCCTTATCTGTATAATGAAGCGACCCGGGCCGAAGCGTTGGATTTTGAGAACCACTTACAAGCATGCCCTGGATGCAGAGCCGAGGCGAAAGCCTTTGGCATGGTCCGCGAATCGATAGGGGAATGGCGCAGACAGGCTCTGGGTGCCAGCGATGTCGCAGAGAGCGCGACTGTTGTTCCCATGCGGTCCGATGACAAATCGCCGCGCAGACGATCCGCGCTGGTCGCCATTCGTGAGTTTGTGACTCTTTCTCCCGGATGGATGCGTGCCGCAACCGCAGTTATCGCTTTGATCTTCTGCGGTCTTGCGATCATCGCCGTTGCGTACTTTGTCGAACAACCACACATCGTCGTAGTCGAAAAACCGGAAACAGCACCGGCGGTCGCAACCGAGCCTTCGAACGATACAGTTCTCCAATCGAAAGGGGTTGATGGAGGCGATCGCAAGACAATACCGGAAAGTGTCATAGCATCAGAACAACCAGCGACTCAGAAGACGGCAAATCGCCGAGCACTTCCTCGATTGGCTGAACGACACAAGCAGATAGTTCCGCAGAAGGTTAGTGAACCTGCGACGGAACTTTCAGCCACCAATGATTATCTGCCCTTTACCGTTCCGACCGCGGAAGACAAACTGCCAAGTCTGGTGGATCTGGCGGACGAGCCCAATTAGCAAGGGGACTGAGTCGGCCCCGAACGAAGTAAGTCCAGGTCCGAAATGAACTGAGTCGAGAACGCACGGATTTGAACGAGGTAATGACGAAATGAAGGAACAGTTCCTTAAAAGAACCACGCTGATGCTCGCACTGTTTTTTGTGGTGGGGCTGGGATTGGCATCGAGACGAGTTGCCGCACAAATTCCCGGTGAACCGATGCAGCCACCTCCTCAACAGGGCAATCAAGAACCCAACTGGAAAGAGCAGCTCGGTCTTAGCGAAGAACAGATGGGCAAGATCCGTTCGATCCGGGAACAGAACCGCGTTGACGGCCAGGCAATCCGACGCCGGGTTAACCTCGCACAGCGAGCTCTCGATCAAGCGATCTACTCAGACGCGGTCAACGAAACCGAGGTGGAACAACGCGCCCGTGAGCTCGCCGCCGCTCAGGCCGCCGAAGTCCGATTGCGCGCCATGACCGAACTCAACATCCGGCGCGTGCTCACTGCCGAGCAACTAACCACTTTCCGTGCAATTCGCCTTCAGCGCATGCGCGACGCCCAAATGAGACGCCGTGAGAATGCTGAGGAGGGGGGGCCGGCTGGTAGCCGACGGCTGGAGAACGGACTCGGCACGCCACCCAAGCGTGAGCGAGATCAGGGTCGCCCAGGCGAAGTCAGGCAGGGCAACGGAACTATTAATCCCGCGCTGATCCCACGCCGCGCAAACCTTCCAAGGAGAATTCGCCCTTAGCCTCGCTGGATGACTGCCCAAGCGAACTGTAATGCCGGTCGAGATTCAACGACCGGCATTTTCGTTAACGTATTGGTTCACGTTTCAAGCTTGACGCCTCAAGTCTATTTTGAGCATCATAGACTGCTCGTTCAGACTCGCGCGGTGGCAAGCTCGGATTTCATACACAATCCTGGCGTACCGAGCGTCTTCCGGTATGAGGCTCAGCTGAATCTCATACCAGGCTTCAAACAGAAAAGCGCGGTGGGTTCGTCGCGTTTTCGCTCCAGAATCTCGAATGAACTTTGCCACGCGCGGTCTGCTCGAACTGCAGGAGACGACATTGCTGGCGGCCCGTGCCGCGCGCGGGCTGTTCAAGCGACCGCGATATATTCCTGAGACTATCGCTCAGATGGACGCCATCGGCGTCGGCTCTTTGACTATCATCATCCTAACCGGGTTCTTCACCGGTGGAGTGCTGACACTCCAGACTTATCCAACCCTGAAGTTTTACGGAGCCCAGAGCACCACCGGCTATCTTGTCGCCTTATCTTTAGTTCGTGAGTTAGGACCGGTGCTTACCGCTTTGATGGTGACCGGCCGAGTAGGATCTGCGATCGCCGCCGAGCTCGGCTCGATGACGGTCTCTCAACAGATCGACGCGATGCGGGCGCTGGGAACAGACCCGGTACGCAAACTGGTGATGCCGCGATTGATCGCGCTCATTATTATGCTGCCGCTGCTCACGGTCATTGCCGATGTGGTCGGAATCATAGGCGGATATACCGTAGCAGGCGGCCTCTTCGGAATGGACTCATCGATGTTTTTTAACTCCGTTAGAGACGGCATCTCGGCTGACGATATTCTCGGTGGAGTCATCAAGCCCCTGGTTTTTGGACTGATAATCGGCTCGATTGCGTGTCACAAAGGGCTCGCCACGGAAGGCGGAACAGTGGGCGTTGGACGTTCAACCACGAGGGCGGTCGTCACCGCTTCAATCGTCGTGATCATCACCGACTTTTTTCTCGCCCGAGGGTTGCAGTACCTACTGGACATGCCTAAGTAGAGATCGAGAAAGTTTATGGCATCGACTGAGATAGATATCTCCCAGAAAACAGCCCCTCCGCAGATCGACCGGATCAGCGAGAATGCCGCCGAGTCTACGTTCGCCGAAGTGGACGATCTCGAGCGGGCGATACCGGCCATCGAGTTCCGCGATGTCTATCTCGCGTTCGATGATCGCAAGGTCCTGGAAGGTCTCTCTTTCAAGGTGATGAAAGGCGAGACCAAGATCATCCTTGGCGGCTCTGGCTGCGGTAAATCCACCACCATCAAGTTAGTGCTTGGGTTGTTGAAGCCCGACTCGGGTCAGGTGCTGGTCGACGGGGTCGACATCACGAATTTTTCTGAAGTCGAAATGATGCACGTGCGCAAGAAGATCGGAATGGTCTTTCAGGAAGGCGCGCTCTTCGATTCCCTTTCGGTTTACGACAACGTGGCCTTTCGGCTTCATGAACAAGGCGTGCCGGAGGATGAAGTCGAGCCTGAAGTGCGGCGCATGTTGCGGTTTGTCAATCTCGAAGACGCGATTGATAAGACGCCGAACGAGCTGTCTGGCGGTATGCGCAGACGTGTCGGCATCGCTCGCGCACTTGTCGGAGATCCGAAGATCGTGATGTTTGACGAGCCTACGGCCGGGCTGGATCCTCCGACCGCACGCACGATTTGCGAACTGGCGATGAAGCTGCGTGACCTTGAGGACGTGTCATCTATCTTCGTTACACACGAGATGAACAATCTGGACTATCTCTGCTCGGAATATGCGGTCGTCAACGACGAAGGTGAGGTTGTGTTCGAGACAGAAGGCGAGCGCCTTTGTCTCATCAACACTAAGGTGATGATGATGCGGGATGGTAAGCCGATCTTCCATGGGACCGACGAGGCCTTGAAGAACGCAGACGATAAGTACATCCAGAAGTTCTTGCGCGGACATTAAAAGAAGGAGTGGTCAGTGGTCGGTGGTCAGTGGCCAGTTAAACGGCAACGTCTTGCTTTTGACTGACCACTGATCACTGGCCACCGACCCCTGATCCATATGCCTCCATCGAAAAAAACTATCGGGCTCAGCCAGCTGCGTGTTGGCATCTTTGTCGTGATCTCGATTATCGTTTTGATATTCCTGATCCTGAACGCGTCGGGCGATCTCAATCCGTTCAAGAGCAAACTGCACGTGCGGGCAAGATTTGCTAATGCGGATGGACTGCGCGCCGGCTCTGAAGTCAGGCTCGCGGGTGTCAAAGTAGGCAAGGTCGATGAGATCAAGTTGCTGCAGCCGTCAGATAAGCCGGACGACCCGAAGGTGGAAGCGAAGCTGGCGATCGACAGCACTATCGATGGTCAACCAGCCAACCAACGCATTCGTACCGACTCGACCGTCTCAATGGGATCACCAAGCCTGCTTGGCAATGACAAGCTGGTGAACATCACGGCCGGCACCTCGGTTGGTCAGCCTATACAGGAGAATGCGATCCTGCTTCCGGCCACCAATCAGAGCACGCTTTCGAATCTCGTCGGTCCTGACATCGCGGACCAGATGACCGGGATCAGTAAGAACCTCAACGAGATCACGCGCAAGATCAACGAAGGCCCCGGTACGATCTCTCGCGTGCTCAACGACGAGGCCCTCTACGACAGCCTCAACGGCGCCATTATCGACACGCAGGCAGTAATTCGTCAGATTCGTTCCGGCCAGGGCACGGCGGGAAAATTCATCAACGATCCAGCGGTATATAACAACGTCAACGACCTTGCGGTCCGTCTCAACGACATAGCGGAAGGACTGAGGCGCGGGCGTGGCACGGCCGGCAAGCTGCTGACGGATGAAGCGCTCTATAACAAGATCGACAGCATAGCCGCGCGCGTCGATTCGTCGGTTAACGATATCAACGGCATCATCGCCGAAGTGCGTGAAGGTCGCGGCACGATCGGCAAGCTGCTCAAGGATGAGGCCATCTACAACGATGCGCGAACTGCGATCGCTCGCTTTAACACGACCGCCGAGCGAATCGACAATGTAGTGGCCGCTGCGCAACGCGGTGAAGGGACGCTGGGCAAACTGATCACCGACGAAGCGCTCTACAACAACTTCAACCAGCTTTCCTCAGAAGCTGTAAAGCTGATCTACGACTTCCGCCAAAACCCGAAGAAGTATCTGACGATCAAGTTTGAATTGTTTTAGAAGGCATGCTTTCGATGAAAAGCCCACGCTCGGTTTAATCAAACCATGCGTGGGCTTTTCATCTTTACCTTTAATTAATCTAATCCCCGACCGTTCGATTTCAACTAGTCTTTTACTTTAAAGCCATTACAGTTTTATCTTATATCCAGCGTCGCCCGGCGCGAGGCCATCCACGCGGATGACCTTGACGGAAGCATCGACTTCATCTGCGCGCACGTAGCCGATAGCGCCCGGCAGGTTTGAGATTGTTTTAATCATATCGGGCGTAGAGTTTCGCAGCCGAGGTTCTTCCAGGAGTTCGCCCCTGAACTTTTTGCCTAAGAAATAACTGTTAAAATCCTTTTCATTCATGTCATAGATCGACCTCAAGACGGCTTCACGCTCGAGGATGCCAGGTTCGCGCATTACCACTCGAACCTTGCCCGCCCCACTCGACCAATTGTTCCGCTCAGCCATGAAATACTCGCGTAGCTCGGAGAAGGAAAGATTATCGTTAGGATTTGATTTGTTGACGATAATCGCGAGCTCCATCTGTGAAGAGGTCTGTCTTATCGGCTCTGAGGCAGAAGGCTGACGCTTCGCATCATGGATCGGCATCGCTACTGGCATACTCGATCCAATCAAAGTCGCCAGGACTGCAAAAATCGTGATAACTGCTCTCACGGATAATCTTTCTCTTAAAATGTGAAGGCGAGCTGAAGGATGAGTTCGTTGATTGAATCTAAACGACGACGCAGCGTGCGGTCGTATTGCGCCTTGAAAGCGGCGAATTCACTGATATCGTAACGCCAGCCAAGCGATGGGCCATTGCGCCGCCCGACATCAGGAAAGATTGGATCATCGTTCGGCGCATTGACATACTGATAACGAAAATAGGGTCGCCCGTTGCCAAAGCGACGCGAGAACTGCGTGTAGAAGCCGGGCGTAGTAAACACCCTACTGTTCAGAGCATGGCGGACGACGACTGCTTCGTTAAGCATTTCGTAAAGCTTGTTTTGGTAAATGAAGTGGGCCGCCATAATGGTCTGCCCGATCTTCGGCGACCCGTTGGGTGTGAGATTATCACGATAGATCGAGAAGCCGGTTTGAAATCCGGGAAGGGCTTTAGGCCGTGCGAAGATTCCAAGATTGAATGCCTTGCCGTTATTCTCATCAACCGAGGTCTGCACGGACCTGTTAAGCGGCGAGCGTACCGCGCGACCATTGCCGATCTCCGCGACGTATCTGAGACCGAGTGGTGCTGAAGGAATACGTCCTGAAACAGACAGACCAACGTTGTGAAGCGGCAGGATGCCGCCCTTGCTTTCGAACGCGAAGATGAAAGGTCGGTTCGCCGTAGTCTGAAACCATGAGCCGTGATGATATGCCGTGTTGTAATAACCGATCGCCGAATGAAAACGGCCCGCGCTGAAGTTGAAGTAGTCGTTGTGTGCATAGCGAAGCAGCAGTCGATGAATCTCAAACGAGAAATCATTGTCTGCGCCTGCCTCGACGATTAACTCACCGAGGACGCTGAACTTCTCCGAAAGACGCGACGTGAGGAAGAGGTCAAGCTGGCCGAGCGCAAATGCGTTTGTCGCCCCCTTCTGATCGCTCGCGCGAAAGTTCATGTCGGCAAACCCCTGGATTTGTAAACGGGGGGTGCCTCCTGACATCTCATCATGGTCGCGGTCGTCCGCCGGATGCCCACTCGCTGCGCCCGTTGAACTTGCGGCAACTGTCGCGTTTGCTGGGGCAGCCTGGGCCGTCTGCTGCGGACTGTCGCCTTCCACTTGCCGCGCCTCAATCTGCCGGATTCGCGCCTCGAGGGCAGCAATCTGCGACCGCATCTGGCTGATAATCTCAAGTTCATCGGTTGACGCATCGGCGCGCCTATTGCTTGATGTCGTTACGGGAGTGCCAGGCGACAGAGCACCTGGGTTAGAAGAACTTGCCTCGGGTTGTGGCAGTTTTGCCGTTTTGAAAAGAACGTCCAGCCGATTAAAGCCTTTGCCTACTCGCACGCTAGCTCCCGGTTGCAACTGAAACGAAAGCAGCACTTCATCTCCGCGCTGCTCAATGCGCACGTTCGTAAATCCGCGTCCTGTGATCTGCTCGTTTGAAACTGTAGCCTGGGCGTGAGGAATCAGAATATAGAAGTTGTCACCATCGAAACGTGAGGCGTAATCGTCTAAAGAAGCATCAGAAGCAATCGTGACGCGTGCACCTTCGGGCGCATCCGTCAGACGCAACGGGACGATGCGTCTGGGTGCCGAGGCAGAGGCGAGGCCACGCGTGTGCGCCGTGTTTGCTGCCAGTGAATCCGTCAAAGGTGCGGTCGTCTGTGCAGTAATTCTTTCGCTTGCCAAGCCGAAGACGGCAAGCGTTGTGATAAATAAGAGTCGGGGACAATTCATAATTACACCAAAGTCTCTTCCGGCATGGTAATTCAGAGAAGGTTTTAAGGACAGCTTTTGCGCTGACTGCCCAAGCTGCAGCGATCTCTTGAGCGATGTAGGTTTGTTTTTGAGTTACGCGGGTGTCCGCCAACTACTTTCTGCTTCTTTCAACCCACCCTTGATTTCGACAGGCAGTAGCTTATTGAAGCCCAGCTTTCAAGTCAATGGTTTTGAAATCAACGACTCTGCAATCATCTCGGCCTAGCAAACAAGACGTATTCCGGCTTTGCCCAGACCTATTTTCTCTCTTTCAACGATTGTGAAAGTTCTTCTATCCGGATTCCCACTATGTCCGTCATTACATCGTCTTGCAAAGCCCGGAAGAGTGGCAGCGCTTGATTGCAGTACGCCAGCGCCTTCTGCGCGTCACCAAGCGCCTGATATGCGAGCGAGGTGTAGTAAAGAGCGTATGCTTCACTTTTCCGATCTGCGCCGGCGCTAAGACCAGGCAACACTCGTTGAAGCTGCGCCAGCGCCTGGTTGTAATAACTGTTGGCTTTCTGCTGATTGCCAGAGGTTTTATAGAGATCGCCGACCTTGGTCATGGTGTTGCTCTCCTCGGTAGCATCACCTGCGTCATGAAAAACCTTCAATGCGCGAATGAAATACTCACCTGCTTTCCCTTCCTCTTTCAGTTTCACGTAAATGCCACCAGCGGTCAGGAGCGTTTCGACTTCGTTACTGTGATCACCAACCTCGCGGTAAATCTGCGCCAGTTGATCATAGTATTCAACCACTCTTCGTTTATCATTAGACTCTTCGAGAAAGCGTATGCCTTTGAAGAGCGTGGAGGTGGCAACCTTGGTCTGCTCTTCGGCCCTGCGACGTTGTTTCTCGGCTTCGGCTGCACGCTCAGTGGCTAAGAGGCGTTGAGCTTCGGCCATCTTTTGCGATACAAGCGCGCGTCCACGAGCCTCTTCAGCTTCACGCTTGCCTCTCGTTGCGATCTGTTGCTGCTCTATGGCTTGCCGGCTCTTTTCCTGTGCGATTTGCTGCTGCTGCTCAGCCTCGGTACGCGCTTGCTCGGCAATCTGTTTCTGTTTGTCGGCGTTCTCACGCTCGCCTTTGGCTTCCGCCAGCGCAGA
>JAVHWA010000083.1:0-23063 GCA_032160165.1 Acidobacteriota bacterium | reverse complement strand
AACGACTCATTGAACCCGAGCGGAATCAGCTTGCCTGTCATTCGCAGGGCTTGAAGGCTTGATACAATGCCTCCCGCCGGGTTAATTCGGGCGTTATGGTCGCTCGTGCGTGGTGACATGACGACAGGCAGATAGATGCTGCCGAGTGGTCATGTCAGGCACGCGTGGCGACATAACATCTCATTCAACCCGACCGCGAGTTAGCTTGACTCTCATCGTTAAGTTGGATGGTTTCGGTGTTGTGTGCGCGGCGGGTTAATTCGGGCGTTAGACGCGCCTGCTTGCAGCGACATGACACAGGCAGGAAACCCTTGCCGAGTGGTCATGTCGCTGCCGAGAGGCGGTCTAACAACTCATTCAACCCGACGCCTCGATAGCTCTCTTCTCAAGATGCCTTCTCTGATGTAAATTAAATGGCTGCGCTCGGCGCGGGTTAATTCGGGCGTTAGACGCGCCTGCTCGCAACGACACGAGACAGGCAAGACAATCATGCCGAGTATTCGTGCCGTTGCCAAGTGGCGGTCTAACAACTCATTGAACCCGACGCCTCAATAGGATGCCTTTCATGCTAATCTC
This sequence comes from Acidobacteriota bacterium, assembly GCA_032160165.1. Lineage (GTDB taxonomy): Bacteria > Acidobacteriota > Blastocatellia > Pyrinomonadales > Pyrinomonadaceae > QHXM01. Next base: position 22,487 of record JAVHWA010000083.1, on the reverse strand, counting down.
TTGCCGCGCTGATTGAAGGCTGTTTGTCGGCGCGGGTTAATTCGAGCGTTAGACGTGCTACACCTTCCGAGAACTTCCAAGTCACGAGCAATCAGCGTAGAATCATGTCATGCCAGTAGCCTTAAGAGTCAAAGGATACAGATTTTTCTTCTTTAGCTTGGAAGGACATGAACCACCGCACATCCACGTTGAGCAAGCTGAAAGGTTTGCTAAATTCTGGCTGAACCCAGTATCTTTGGTGAAGTCGCGTGGTTTCCGTAGCAATGAGCTGTCGGAAATCCAGCGAATTGTTGAAGAGAATCTTAATGTCTTATTGGAGAAATGGAATGAGCACTTTAGCCGTTGAAGTTGAGCCTCTTGCCGTTGATGTCAGTTGCACGGATGACAGTCTGCACGTTGTGTTGGCCGATGGGCGGGAAATCTCTGTGCCGTTGATCTGGTCGTCACGCTTGCAGAAGGCCACGCCTGAGCAAAGAAAAGAATGGCGTTTGATTGGCGGCGGGATTGGTATTCATTGGGAAGCTGTAGATGAGGACATATCCATCGAAAGCTTGCTCAGGTTGAAATAGACCTCACCTGCCCGTCTAACCACTCATTCAACCCGACCGCCCTTAGCTTGCCTCTCATTAACATTGAATGGTTCAATTCGCGTTGTCGCTGGCGTCGGGCGGCGGGTTAATTCGGGCGTTATAGCCGCCCGCTTGTGACAGCATGAGACAGGCAGGAGGCATCCGCCGAGTCGTCATGCTCCAACCTAGTGGCGGCATAACAACTCATTCGACCGGAGCGGAATTAGCTTGGATGTCAGTCGCCAGATTGAAGGCTGCTCGGCAATGCTTCCCGCTCGGTCAATTCGGGCGTTAGACGCGCCTGCTTGCAGCGACATGACACAGGCAGGAAACCCTTGCCGAGTGGTCATGCCGCTGCCGAGAGGCGGTCTAACAACTCATTCAACCCGAGCGGAAATAGCTTGCTTTTCATTCGCCAGGTTGAAGGCTTGATACAATATTTCCCGCCGGGTTAATTTCGGGCGTTATGTCTGCGCTATGCCTTGACTCAATGCTGATTGCCGCCGCGCCTCTGTTAATGGGATGGAAAAGTGGAAGGGATAATGCGAGAGGCTGGTTGAACAGTCATGCGAGTTGAAACAACCCATGATGTTAGGATATGGTTGTGATGGTCAGCTACGAGGCGGCACCTGGCACTAAGGAAGCGTTCGGCTTGGTGGAAAGAATGCGCTCCAACTTACGGCAGGTTGGCCGCGACGACTATAGTGACGTACTGCTGCCAGTGGGATGTTGTAGAGACCCTGCGGCCGGCGACCTTCGTGCGCGCGGTGGCCTATCAGTTCGCATCCAGAATACCTGAATATGCAGAACAGATCGAGACGCCTGCAATCCGAAGTGTGCTAGAGAACGTCCAGTCGGATCCTCCATCCGCCTTTGAACTGGGCGTGCTGGCCCCACTCGGCCACTTGGAAGCTCCGCCTGGCGGCTCCTCTCTCCTATGCATTGACGCGCTGGACGAGGCGATGACGCTTAGGGAAGGTTTGGGCATTGTGAGTTTGCTCCAGTCAAGGACGGATCGTCTGCCTTCATGGCTCAAACTGATCGCCACGACGCGCGACGACAAAACCGTGATGCGGCACTTAGGGGGATTACGCGCGAAGGTGATAAATGCCGTCGGCAAAGAGAACACCGAAGACCTCAGAAGTTACGTCATCCAACAACTCGAAGAGCCGGGCGCACGGGCCGCGCTTGACGAAGCTGCCATGAGCGCTGAAAGCTTTACCGAATCTCTGCTCCAGCGTTCCGAGGGCAGTTTCCTTTACGCAGAGCATGTTCTACAAGGAGTCCTGCGCGGCGGAATGCAGGCGGACGAACTCGGCGATCTACCCCCCGGTCTCAACGGCACGTACGAGCGCTACCTAAGCCGCGCGTTTCCGGCCGCCGCCGAAATAGATCAGATTCGGCCGGTGCTGGAGGTTCTATGCGCAGCGGACCGCCCCATCCCACGTTCTCTGCTCGCCGAGGCGGTCGGACTTCAGGAGCGGGCACTAATCAAACTGCTTGCGCCCCTCACGCCGTTTATGAGGCAAGCAAGACCATCAGAGGAAGAGCCTCAACTCGCTTTCTGGCACAAGTCGTTCTACGACTTTCTTACAGAAATCGAGAACGCGGATAGCGATTTCGGCATTGACCAGAATAAAGGTGAAGAAACGCTCGCGTCACTATTTGTCAATCGAGTACTCAATAAAGGTGCGGGACTCGATTTTCAGGCTTCAGCTAAATCCCTCCCCGATTACCTGCGTTGGCGGGGGCTTGATCACCTTGCGCTCTGCGGCCTATTCTTCGACGGGCTTTCTGATGAGCAGGTCACGCGCCTCGTCTACTGCTCGTCCTGGGGCGCTGGAGGTATTGCGGTCGGTGGCTTGCCGACATTCGTCCCGGCATTTGTGTCCAAGGCCATAGCAACGGGTCGTCTCGACGCGATGGAGCGACTGCTAGAAGCACTCGACGAGACCGCTCAACGCCATTACATTGATTCAGGTCTGATTCAAGTCCAAAGGCGGCCGGACGGGACCGAGTCCAGGGTGATTACACTGCGCGCCACTGAGTCGGCACCGTTGCACCGGGCTCTAATAGCTACGGGTCTTGCCGTTTCCGTCGTAGATCAGGTCTTTGCGCAACGCGGTGCCGGTTCGATGCTCTCTGCGCTCGTGGAGAAACTTGACGGCATGCACTACATGGCCGGCGGGCTCGATATCGCAGGTTGGTCACATGGGCTATCGGGCTACTTTGAGGATCAGGGCTACGCGCTCAACACGATGATAAAGAATCTCAAGAATGGCCTCCGGGCACAGACCTGGAAGCGCTAGCCGCTTTTACTCGGATGGTTCTTTCTTCAGGCTTCACAATAATCTGCCTATCTGAATTAAATGCTCAGACGCCGCCTAACAACTCATTCAACCGGAGCGCGAATCGCAGGGCTTTCATCTGCGAGACTTGCGCTTTGTTACGATACGCCGCGCCCGGTTAATTCGGACGTTATGCCGCTCCCAGCTAACGGACGTATAATTCGGATAAACTTCCCTCGCTTATGGAGGTGACTAAGATGGTTAAGCTCAGACGACTCCGCTGCTCATTCTGTGGGAAGAGCGAAACCGAAGTCTTAAAGCTGGTCGCTGGCCCACGGGTTTACATCTGTGACGGGTGTGTTGCGATTGCGAGCCAGATTATGAATGACCCACGCGATGATAATCAGCCGCCCAGCGTCCAGCCGTCATTGTGGCGTAAGCTGTTGACTCGCGCCCGACGATTCTGGCGTGGTAGTGGTACGCGGCGTGTCGGCGCTGTTAGCGTTTCCGGTTAATGAGTCAAGGCCAAAGGGAAGTGGTGCAAACGGCGGGCGGCATAACAACGCCCGTGCGAGGTACTGTTATCGGCTGTACGCGGGAGGTCGAGTTAAAGCGAAAGCCTAGAGAGCCTAACCACCATGCCGCGTGTCTAGCAAAGTGGTGGGAAAGTACTTTAGTTGCCCCCTGCGCGGGTTACAGTCGTATGAATATTAGATTGCATTTCGGTGATGGTTGAGCTGATGTCAGAATGACTTGTTCGGCGGCGCGGTGCTGATGTGGGCTACCTTAACCAGCCCTCTGCCTACACTGGACACTCTTCGCAACTTTTTTCCACTGCCAATGGCTGAAGCACCAGCGGTTTTCCAAATGATCCATGATGGGACGTTCTAATCAACGGTCCTATTCGGCCGCGATTCACGAAATAAGTCGTGGCGAACGTCAATTATCAACAATGCCCCTAGACAGTCTGGGTAGCCCGTGCTATGCTGCCCTTAGATTATCTAGGAGGTTATCCATTGCCCAAATCTAAAGCCAGCCTACTTCAGGGGACGCTGGACATGTTGATCCTGAAGGCTCTTTCGCTTGGTGCTCTGCATGGTTACGGAGTCGGTCAACGCATCGCACAAATTTCGGGGGACGTTCTTAAGATCGAGGAAGGATCGCTATATCCCGGACTGTACAGGCTCGAGCAGCGCGGGTGGATTGAGTCAGAGTGGGGCGTTTCAGAAAACAACCAGCGCGCGAAGTTTTACAAGCTGACCCGCGCGGGTCGGAAACAGCTAATCATCGAAGAGCAGAATTGGGAGCGGCTGGCGGGCGCGACCATTAAAGCACTACGCGTGGTCTGAGGGAAGACTGATGATGTCCAAGATCAAAGCGATAATAAGTTTTATTCATGCCATGAGATGTCCCGACGAGATTGCACGCGAAGTTGAGGCGGAATTTCGTTTTCATATCGAAATGCGGACGCGAGCCAACATTGAAAATGGAATGACGCCAGACGAAGGACGACATGCAGCAGTGCAAAGCTTCGGGGACTTCGAGCGAATCAAAAACAGCTGTTGTGAAACTCGGCGAAGCCTGCCGTTCGATTCCACGCTTTTGAGAATGGGGTTGCACATTACCATCGCGGTTCTGGCGGGCTCCGCGGCACTCTGGGCCGTCAACGCCCCACACCATGACTTAATGGGGGTGTTGCGGCAGTTAGTTGCTATCGCTATCTTGACCATCCTATTCATATTCGTTCGACGGGCGCGCTCAAGACAACGTCTCGCTGGTGAACCCGCGAGCGGTATCTTATTCGGCGAGACGGTCCAGGCCAATAATAGTTTGACAAGTGATACGTCGCGGGCGCCCTCCGCAAAAATCACGGCTTATGATGAACAGGGGCGCACACCGGTTGAGCGAATGTTCAAGTCTTGATTGATTCGACCGGCGACGGGCAGTAACCCGACGGAACAGTCGATAACGAAATAAAAAACTCTATCGCTAACTACTGAAAGGGGCCGACTATGCGAGTTCGCTATGCACCTCGGAGCGTTACACGTGTGTTTACGCTGCTTATTATGACTGCGTGTCTGGCAACAAACGTACCCGTATCTGCAACATTACCCATCCCATCGAGTACGCAAGCACCACAGGTGCGCATGCCGGTCAATCAAGAAAGAACGGGAACACTCAACGACCGGCTATCGAGCCCACGTTTGTTGACCCTACGGGATCGGCTTACCTCGGGTGATCGGACCGCCCTTGATAAGTTCTGGAAGGAGATTAGCGAACAAGGTGCGCCGATAATTGAGCCGGCATCGGACAGCGACCACGACATGCTCGTTACGATGCTTTGGCGTGCCAGGGAAGAGACGAGAAATGTTTTCGTCTTTCGCCTCGGCGATGTCAGTAAGCCAATGGCCCGGCTGCTCGACACTGACTTGTGGTACAAGACATTTCGGCTTCAGAAGGGCGCGCGCTTTATCTATCAACTCGCGACGAACCTTCCTGATCCAAAAGAGTGGGGCGGCATCACCCGCTTCGCTGGCGCTCTCCGGAACGACCCGCTCAATCCGCTTCAGTACGCCGAACGCATTAACGAATACAACCCTTATGAAGTGACTTTCACTTCGGCTGTAGAACTGCCCTCTGCCGAGCCGCAAACTTGGAACGTCGTCCGTCCGAAAGTTCCTACCGGACGAGTGCAGCGCGACAAATTCACCAGCAAAACCCTCGGCAACGAACGTCCAATTTGGATTTACACTCCGCACAGCTACGCTGCTCATAAGAAGCCTTACCCTTTGTTGGTACTTACAGATGGTGGGGTTTACGTGAACACGGCGCGCGTAGCAACCATTCTCGATAACTTGATTGCTGCGGGCCTGATTCCTCCGATGGTTGCCGTGATGGTGGAAAACCCTGATCGCTGGCGCGAATTGTCATGCAGTTCAGCGTACGCCGACTTTTTGGCTCAGGAGGTTGTGCCCTGGGCGCGCGCCAACTACCGCGCGACCGACCGTCCTGCGCAGACAATCATCGGCGGCGCGAGCTTGGGCGGATTGCAGGCCGCTTTCGTAGGACTCAAGCATTCGGAGGTGTTCGGCAACGTGCTTTCCCAGTCGGGTTCTTTCCAGTGGAAGCCCGAGGGTGAAAAGGAGTCGGAATGGCTCACCCGCCAGTTCGCCGCAAGCCCGCGTTTGCCTTTGCGCTTCTCATTAGAAGCCGGACTGTTGGAAGGGACTTGGTGGTGGCGTTCCCTTGTTCCCGTGCCCGCCAATGGACCGCCCCTGGTAGATCCTACGACGCTCGCGGCTAACATCAATTTGAGAGACACGCTGCAGAGTAAAGGATACGCGGTCCACTACACAGAATTTAATGGGAACCATGGTATGTTGAACTGGCGTGGGACTCTGGCGAGTCACCTGATAGCGCTCGTCGGTATCAAACCCGCGCCGAAGATTTCTGCCAGCAACAAAGACGCGGTCGCGCCATCATCACTTACTCGGAAAGCGATCGCGAAAGCTCAAGTCAAAGTGCCGCCCGCTCTACTGCAACAGTACATCGGCAGATATGAAATCGATCCGAAGTTCGCGCATGATTTCGTTCTTTACGTCAGCTTTAAGGATGGTTCTTTGTGGGTCAAACCTTCGACCCTGAGACTGCGCCAACTCGTGCCCGAATCCGAGTCGAGGTTCTATGACAGCGAGATTCCAGATCTGCGCCTCGACTTCATCAAGGATGATAAAGGCAATGTAACTGGTGTCACTCTAAACACCGGTCAGGCAGACATGCTGGTGAGAAAGATGCCGCCGCCAGTACCCACCACCGGCAATACGACTTTTACTTTGGCGGGGTACACCGACGCTGAGGCCGTGGCTATCTACGGGTCGTTCAACAACTGGATTCAGACTAAGAATTACTGCGCGAAAGAATCTGACGGGTGGACGTGCCGAATTGATCTAGCTCCCGGGAAGTACACGTACAAATTCCTGATCGATGGCGTAGGCTTGAACGATCCGGGCAACTCCGCCACTGAAGATGACGGGAACGGCCACGTGGATTCGGTTATCATCATCAAACCTAGATGAGAAGGTTCTGGTGCAAATAGAAGATTATGAGGTATACAACTGTCGCACTGAACATAGTATCAAGCCGCCAGTACTGCCTCCCACATTTGGGGCACTGTAACCTTCACTCCGCTCGTTAGCTCTTCAGTATTGAATTGACCCTTCCTGATCTTCTGTACGAGCTCAATGCCGCTGCGCGTGATTGCTGCGTTGGCAAACCTCTTGAAGCCGAGCATCGGATAGATACGCTGCTTCACCCGTCGATGATCCTGCTCGACTATGTTGTTGAGATACTTGCTTGTCCAGACCTTCGTCTGTGGGCTCAAGACTCCACTTTTCTTTAGCTCTACGATAGCACTATGAGTCGCAGGGTAAGCGTCGAGCGTGATCCGCTCTGGCTTTCCGTGCTTCGCCGCAGCTTGTCGAAAGAACTGTTCAGCTGCTGCGATATCGCGATGCTCACTCAGCAAGAAATCAACAGTGTACCCTTGGTTATCAACCGCACGGTACAGGTAAGTCCATCGTCCGCGGATCTTGATGTAAGTCTCGTCGACGCGCCACGATGTACCAACTGGGCGAGCATAGCAACGCCATCTCTTTTCGAATTCAGGGGCATAACATTGAACCCATCGTAGGATAGTTGTATGCGCCATATCAATACCGCGCTCGGCCATCATCTCGACTAAATCGCGGTAGCTCAGCTTATAGGTGATATACCAACGGACGCAGAGAATAATGATTGCGCGATCGAAGTGGCGACCACGAAACAGAGACGAGGCATGAGCGAGCAACTGATTCATGCCACTGATTTTCAACCCAACTCAGCGTTTGCACCAGAACCGTTTGATTAGGCGGCATGATTAGATGCATGGCAGAGATGAAGTCTTAAACGCATTCCTATCTCGGTAACACACATTAAAGGGCCGGGCGTCTGTTGTTTTGCAAATACGACCAGCACGCTGACAGACATAGAACGAAGAAAATGAATACTGAAATCCATCCGCCAGCTTTATCGAATTTGTTCCGGCTATACTCAAGAGTCACCGGATGCCGGATGAACGCCAGCATATAAAAGGGAGTTACCGCGTAAACTGTTCCTTCATCATCTCTGTGCCAATTTGGATGATATGTCGTGCTAATCAGCACGGGCATCTCATTTGTTAACTGTCTATCTAAACCTATAGTGATTCTATTTGGCGTGATTTCGCTGGTAACCTCGGACGATGAGAAATCGGCAGCCACTTTATTATCTTCTAACACACGGCGGATAGCCTTCCATGTCTGACGCAGGGGACTCTCATTGTAATGGTGGATTGGTTGCAAAGCTTCCAGAGTGCTGCCCGGCTCGACTGCCGGACGCTCGATGAATTTTGCTAACGGAAACTCGACCCGGGCCGCGCTGATGCGCTTGTAAAGGCTGGATTCACTGGGAAGCAGGATAAGTATGCGTCTCTGGCAGAAGTTGCGTAGGAAGGCATAAGCGGCGGTTTCATCATCGTATTCGTAAGTATCCAAAATCAGCGCGCCGAAGTTGTCTGCCTCATTGAGGTGGTCAATCTTAATCTCAGGCGAGCGCACGAGCAGGACATCAAACCAGTTATCGGCGAACTGCTCTTCAGCAAATCTGATAAAACTCGATTCATTGCGGCGACGAGCTTTCAGAGTAAAATCACTGATCACCAGCGCGGGCTTGTTTGGGAGTAGGCGAACGGGTGGAAGAGGCTTGCCCTGTAATTCAAAGATGGTCCACCAACCGAAATCATGACGCTCGCCGATGGCAGACTCTTTGGCGACGAGTTCTTTCATCGCAGGTGTTCGGATGATCAGATATTTCACGCCAAGGAAGCGTGCTCGCTCTATATGTTGCGCGAGCGGCTGTGACTTAAAATCCAAATCATCGGCCAAGACCGAGCTGATTCCAAAACTGTCCGGGTAGTTGGATAACGAATTGACGACCGGGAGCGTGAATAGGGCATTTGGCGAGGCTTCATGAAAGACGCCGCTGATGGTCTCATTGCCCTGTGCGCCAAGATAAGAATTGATGGCGCGGGCGTCAAAACTGGCCTCGGTCCAGTTCGGGTTGATTTGCGGGTTAATGACTTCGACCAGATAGCGTCCATCATGATGCTGGCGAGCAAAATCCATCAAGCCCCCAATTTCTGTTGGCCCATCTTTCGGATAAAAGGCGTACCCTCTGCCCCAGCGTAGTCCGGGGGAGGTGAGGACCAGCAAGAACAATATCGCCAGCGCGACGCCCGTCGTATAAGGCACACGGCGCAGAGTGAGCGTCGAATTCCGTTGTGATATTTCTCCGAGCGTTCTTGCGAAAAATCTGTATGCTGTCGCCAGGGCTTGACCGACAGGCACCGCAAGTAAAAAGTTGAGCGTGGCGAGAAAGCGTGGGGCTTGAAGCGGAAACCACGGCGGCGCAATCGTCGAGGCGAAGATGGCGATGAAAGTCAGGAGCAAACAGGTCGAGAGATACGGCCACATCGCGCGTGTCGGTCGTCGCACCCAGGCGAAGGCTCCCGCGATAGCGATGGCGTACCACACACGCAGGGCAGGTGTGATGAGCAAACCCGCATCCAGAATGTAGGGTCGAGTGACAAAGTATTTATACTCGCCGAGCATCGGGACTATCCAGAAGAGCGTCAGGCCCGCCGCCACGAGCGGTGAGAATAGATGAGCCAGCAACTCGTCCCGTTGCGCCCGCCTGTTGACCTCATCCGGCTGGCGTAGATAGCGCGCCAAGTCAAACGCCAGGGTTGCCGCAATGAAGAGAGCGGCCGTGACCGCATTGAAGAAGTTGGCGAGAACGGTCAGCGAGAGCAGGAGCGAAGACACCACAAATCGCCCGCATCTTGGCTGCGAAGTCAAGTAAACGACGGACCAGGCGATGAGCAGGACGAATCCGAGAGGTTGAGTATAAAGACCGATCTGGAAAGTGCTGAAGTAGTCCAGGCCAGCGGGCAATGAGAATGCTAATCGCTCATCCATCAGGAGGAAGAGGCTGCCGACTGCCGTTGCGGTCGTGACCAGACGACTATGTTCAGAAAAGGTCCACCCGAGCAGACACAGTGAGGCTGGCATGAGCAGGACCGGCAACAGCAGGATAGTTTTGAAGGCCGTAGCAAACGAGACCAAGTGCGTATGATAAAGCAGACCTACGCACCAATAGAAGAGGGGCGGGTAAAAGTTCGGGAAAGGCATCCCGGCGAAGTAATTGTTGGTCCAGCCAAAAGTTCCGGGGAAGATTGACCGTGCATAGATTTGGGCGATAGCGTAATGGCCCGTGCCATCCCATGCGCGCGGTTGTCCGCCCAGCCAGATGTTATGCCAAAGCTTATAGCTGCTGGCGACAGGTAAAATCGTCACGAGAAAGGGAAAGAACAATCGCCGTAGAAACCGATTAGAGAACCATCGCAGGGAGAGCATGTTGATAATGCTTTGGAGTGAGTTTAAGCGGTTTGCAGGTTCGTCTGTTTGGAACCGCGATGAATCCGCGTGCTGCGTGCCACCTATCGAAAATCTATCCTACGGTTCAGGTTGGGATATTTAATAATAGAGATGAGCGTTTTGAACTGCCATACGAATAGAATGATGGTCACGGCCAAGGCCACCAAGTCCCACCAATTAGCGTTATTAAGCACAAGTAGATGCTGTTTTTGGGGCGACATGTATGAAAAGTCTTTAAGCCCATTAGCATGCATGATAGACAGCGTTGCTAGATGCCACGATATATAATTCATCCATATCCATATTAAAGCCAGAAGCGATAGGAAGAACCCTGTGGCACTGCGCGACCACAAGCCTATTGCAGATATAAAGAACCCGATGCTGATGGCAACCAGATAAGTCTCCAGGAGACCAAGCGACCACTCGCCCCGGCTGACTTTGATGCAGGCTAAATAATCAGGACTATATAAAGCAACTGAATAGCCGATATTGAATGATACTCGCAGCGCACTTGCAGTGGCCGCCAGTGTGACGACAATCAGTGCGACTGTATAATCCCATGACGGAAGATTGCGTAAGCCTTCCGTCAGGTTACGAAATAGTTTAATGTTGGACATGTCTCCGAGTCCGAAAAGGGATACGAGCAAGGTGTCCGACCGCGAAGGCAAAGACGCACAAGGCAAGAACAGCACTCAGCGGGCGATATAAAGGAAGAAGTGACTGCTGAAACCCGTAAGCCTTGTCAAGCGAAGAGTACTCCCTCCAGCTTTGGAAAGCCGCCTGACAGAAATAATAGAAGACATAGACGCTCAGAATCGTAGCGGTTAAATAGCCCACTATATTTCTGAGTCGTAATGCTAAAGCACAAGCCATCAGCAATACTGTGCAACCGACCGGCGACCACCAAAAATCTTTTCCACAGCAGCCAACCAACCATTTATCCGGCACATATGAGTTTCCCACTAAGGCTATATAACTCAGGACCAGTAAGATCAAAGATAGAATGAGAATGAAGTTCTCTTTGACCAAAGAATCGGCATGAGATGTTCCGCTAACTCTTGAGGTTTGCACCGATTGAACTCCCTTCCATCACGAACAAGTTGAATCCAGACACTAAAGTCCCGTGAGAAGATCACGGCTCAATTACTATTACCACCGCAAGCCTCTTGTATCTCTTTATAACCGTTGAAAAAAGTGAGGTCGCCATTTCTTCCGCCTCCTCTCCCGGACAGCCCTCCGGCATGTATGAACTCATGTATAATAACTGATTTTATACCTTTGTATGCGGCGTTTGTAATATTCCGACCAATCACCAGCACCGGAGGATGACCGGGGCCGGTGACCGTTTCAGCCGCAGCCCCTTGGTATATCCATCCATCAGAAAGGTCATAAGCAACTTGCTTAACCATGTCCGGGCTGATCTGAAGCATTTGGCTCGCGTTTGAATCATTAAGCAACAGCTGTGGAGCAACCTTGATCTTGTCCGAAAGGACAACATCATAGGGAATGCGCAGCCCGTATTTCTTGAAGGCATCAGAACAATGTTGGTTATTTGCTATGTCCAGGATGTCATTGATTATTTCACCTTGTATCTTATCGAAAGATGGCGACGATCCTACAATGTTGATGTCAGATGCTGTGACAGGTGGATACTGGACAACATTCTGCGGAGGTTGAGATGGAATCGGTCTGCTACGGCGTTTTCGCTTACTACGTTGCGTCGTAATGAAATAACTGGCCCAGTTGTATGGATCACTGGCTACTCCATATTGAATGTCACTGAAACTTATCTTTTCACTCGCTCCACCCGTCCATAAAGAACTGAAGATAATCCCGTCACCCACGTAAGTTGTTCCGGCAAGCGTGTAACCACTCCACCCGTCCGCCGTCGCCCGGTAGGGATTTGTCAGGATATTGCCATATCCGGGAAGGTTTACCGCTCTTGGACCGCAATTGTTGTTCGGGCATTGAACCGCCACCCCAGCATTAATCTGCCGTATCACCATACTGCAACTGGTGGGCACACCATCGGACATGCAGCCCATGTCAGGCACTTGCGGAGAGCCATAAAAGCCGGACCCATTATAGGCGTAGCCGTTGCCCCCGCCGTTGTAATTATAGTTGGCCGAGTCATCCACTTGAACTGATAGCGGGTCTGTTTCTATCTTGCTCGTCACGGTCCCGCTTCCATTGGTGAGTCTATTGCTAACGCCGCTCACGTCTCGCTGGTCCCAGAGCACTTGTCCGCCCTCCTGCTTGGCGATGACCTGTTCCCCGGCGTAAACGTAGCCCCTGCGCTTTTGTCCGGACTGGTTTAGCTCTGTTATCGCCTGTCCGCCCAGGACGCTCGACCTGACGTAATAAGTGATTGCGCCATCCTCGACCCACTTGGCTCTCAACCCGTCTCCATCATAACTCTGCGAGATCGTCTTGCCCGGCTGTGACTGTGTGCTGGAGATCATTCGTCCCTCTGCATCATAGTTGTAGTTGTAGGTCACGCCGCTATCCGCGCTGGTCAGCAGTCGTCCATCATCATCGTACTGCCAGCCCGCGCTGAGGTTCCGGTTATTCTTATAAGTCGGAGCGTAGGATGTTATTGTTGGAAATGTGCCGTATGGCGTGTGCTGGAAGACGCGCCACGTTCTGCTCGTCAGATTGCCCCACACATCATAGCTGTAAGTTTGAGAATAAGGGCCGCTCAGGCTGCCGTTGGCAGTGTTGCCGCTTTGTAGCCTTCCAACATTATCGTAACCGTAGCCCCGGTTCAGGTTGCTGTTAGACAAATCGGTCGAACTGCCAAGACGCGACGCGTTATCGTACTCGTAGGTGAGACCCATCACGCGAGCGTTCGTGCTGGCATTGGTCAGATCGTACTGGTGCGTGCGAAGTCTTGAGTCATAGGTCAGGTCCAATCTCAGATTATTGCCGTAGGATAGATGCTTGAGTCCGCCCCAGGCACGGTACTCTAGCTCCGAAGCGTACGTGGCGGCAGCGCCGCTGCCGGAGCCGTTAATGGCGGTCAGCACCCCCCCAAGGTCGTAGGTGTAGCTGACGCTGGTGCCGAACTGATCCGGTTCGGTCACGCTCGTCACCTCGCCCCCTGGATTGTAATTGTAGGATAGTTTGAAACTCTGCCCCAACGAGTTGAAGTAACGTGTCTCCGAGGTCAGACGCGACAACGAATTATAATAATAGGTGACGGTGCCCATCGGGTCTGTCATCAGACTGCGATTGCCGGCGTCATCGTAAGAGAAGGTTGTGCCCGGCGAGCCATCGCTGTAAGCAACGGATTTCACCTGATGCCGCCCATTATAGTCGTAAGTGATAGTCACGTTGCGCGCGTCCGTCACCGTATTGAGCGTGTCATCCGGGTAATAGCTGTATGTGGTGGCTCTCGTCTGCTGCGGCAGCTTACGTGAATTGAGTCGCCCATAGCCGTCATAATCCATGCTTGTCTGCTGGCAGGTGTTGTCCGGGCATGAACCGTTGCTGGCAGCCGCACCATCGTAGACCTGGACGCTCATGACCTGGTCCAGCGCATTATAGTTGTTGATGGTCGTTGAGTAGATCGAGCCGTCATCCTTGAAGGCTTCTATTTTCCAGTCGCGCCCCAGAATATCACGCGTCACTTGCTGTTTGCGGTTCGTCTCGTCCGTCATTACAGAGATGTCGCCACCGGCACATCCACACCCTGTATAAGTGTTCGTCTTTTGCGTGGTATCCGTGTTCTTGGTGATCGTGGGGCGACCCTTCCAATCATACTCCTGAGTCGCATAAAGCCAGTTTGTCGTCTGGTCGTCGCCAGCTGCGACCCAGTTGCCATCCATCTCCGTCGGATTCGATTGTCGCCAGAGTCGTCCCATCTTGTCGTAATCAAAATATTGTCCTCTATAGCGACTCGTCTGTCCGTTATGATAGGTGGCCGTGCCGTGCAGATTGCCCCTCCCGTCAAAGGTCTGGCAGGAATAAGCCTCCGTCAACAGGTCTTTGACATTGGAGAATGTCTGCACGTAATTCGACCCGTAGGAATAATGGGTGATGGAATTGTCGTAGAGGTTCTTGATTTGCTGCGGGCGTCCCGCGCCGTCGTAGAAAATCGTCTGGCTCACGCCCTGCATGTTAGCCGGATTATTAATCGGGATGGGACCATCTGCATGCACCGCTACTCCCAGGTCATAGTTGTACTTGAAGGTTGAGTTCTTTCCCTCTTCATCCGTGACGATTTTCGGATAAGCGAAAGCGTTGCGGCTGTTGTTATTATCCGAGAAGGAGTCCGAGTAATCATAGGATTTCTGATGATTCCGTGGGTCGCGCGTGAAGATCACATTTCCAGCGGTATCGTAAGCCGCTTTCCAGTAAAGCTGCTTGGTTGCGTTCTGTGAGTCCTTCGCATCCCAGTGCCCTTCAACCATTAGATTGCCGCGCTTAACGCCCAAATCCGTCGTGTTATAGCTCGTATCATGCTGGCCTGGAGCCGCAGTCGTATTGGCTATCAGCGAAGCATCACAGTCATAGCAGTAGGTGCTCTTCGAGAGCACGTTCCCGCTCCCGTCATAGAGATACCTAGCATTGACTAGCCCGATCAATCTCTGGCTCAAATAGGCAGAATCGTTGACGTACTCGACGTGCGTCTGACGGTAGTTGGTCAGCGCATCGGCCTGCTTTTCAAAGATATCGCTGGGTAGATGACAGGTCGTCCCGCTCGGCAGGGAAATCGAGGTGTACTGATAAGTAGTGGTCCGGCGATTATTGTTTTCCACGTCGAAGATATCTGTCTCGATGGGACGCGGGTTGACATGGTAAGTTGCCGCCGTCGTGTCCTGCGTCCAGGTCGATAGCGTGTACTTCTTGAGGCTGCCGTCCACCACCCATTCAGCCCTCTGAACCAAATCGCTCTGCCAGCCCGTGCCGTAATACTCTTTGTAGACTGTATTATCCGGCGCGGTCATCATGTGTGCGCCGCTGCTGGAATCAATCTGATAATTCGTTACAGCCTCCGTCGCCACATTAGTGGTCGGGTTCAGATTCCAGTCCGCCGCCCAGTCGCGGCGCGTCATAATGCGCGGGCAGTCCGTGCTGCTCGTCTGCATGTCGTAAGAGGTGTAGCTCTGCTGTACGTAATTATTGACCCTGCCGTCATAAACCAGACGACTAATTTTATAGACCTGCCCGTAGGCATTATAGGTGAAGAGATAGAGCGTGCCGTCCGGCAAACCGACCTGCGTCAGCACGGAGATATACATGTTGTTCGGGCCGATGGAGTTGATGGCGTAGTTGGCGTTGATATACTGGCTGCCATAACCGAAAGTGGCCCATTCATGCGTCGTGTTGATGACCCCGGCGGGTGAGTCATATTGCCAGGGTTGGGTGATGGAAGTGAGATGGCCGTAGCCGTCATAGTTGAAGGTAATCATGCGTGAGAGTGTGTCTTTGATGGTATAGATGTCGCCCCAACTGTTATAGCTGATGGTGATGAAATTGCCGTTTCTGTCTTTGATTTCGTAGCAGCTATACGCGCCCATTAAAGGACGGAAGGTAAGCTGTGTCCCGTCTGTCAGACGCAGCAGCAGAGAGCTACCATAGTCTGTCAGTTGCATGTAATCGGAATCGAAACTCTCATAAGTGGTTGAGCCGTTCACCTGCCGCAACTCCACCTTCTGCCCCGAAGGCGTAATCATGAGATACGCGTAGCTGCCAAGTTGGGGGCTGGAGTAGCGGCTCTCTATGACGGGAAAGCCGAGCCGGAAACCAGGCGTGGGAGTTCCATAGTCAGCGTCGTAGGTTAAAGAGTTGCCCCACTTGGTCCAGACCAGTGAGTTGTAGTTGAGCGAGAGTCCCAGGTCCAGACCCGCTCGACCATGCAACGAAAGCAGCGGCAGATTCCAGTTGAAGTTGCGCGAGAGCAGGTCGTCGCCCGCCTCTCCCGTACGATTGTTCGGGTCCAATCGCCCGCTCGTCAGACTGGCGGCCCAGACCTGCACTTCCGCCATGACCAAATATTGAGAGTCGCTGCGTTGCACACGAATGTAACGCCCCGTGCGGTTGATCGTGACGGCGGTCGGAGTTGAGACACTTGAGGCCGAGTAATAATCCGACACTCCGGCCTGGCCCTGCGTGATGCTCAAATCAGTCGAGTTGAAGGGCTGGTCCGAGACCAGGATGTGGACGTTGGCAAGTTGTTCCGGGCAACAATCCGTCCGCGGCCACAACTGGATTGAGCCGATGGCCTGTGAAGTGCCGAGGTCCACCTGCCACCAGGGCTGATACTGGTAATTGGTCACGGCACAGGATTGAGCGCCCCAGAAATCACCATTGGTGTTGCCGTCCACGGCGCGGCTGGAGTCGAATGTGACGCCGACGTTGACGAAGGTGCTAGACTGAGTAGTGGGCTTGTTCAGAGCCAGATTGGATAAATACTGTGCCTGCGGCATGAACGGTATGGCCGCGCTCGCAATAGTAGCCTTCGTCGAAGCGGAAGAGAAGATTGAAAAAGGTGAATCCGAGATGGCCGTGGCTCGCTGTAGCAGCCCCGTCACAGAACTGAAGTTCTGCGCTTCGCCACCGATGCTCAAGGTTGATGCAACAGCCCCTTGAGGGTCGGACAAACCAGCCAGCAGCATTGGGGAAGATTGTTTGTCGTTTGCGCTTCTCGAATGTTTGTCCCACACACGCCTCGGGTGTGTTGAAGGAATCGGCGGCGCGGCTTTAGGTTCCGGGTGCTTGAAGGTACGTATCAAGTCTAGGTTCGGCATATTTGGTCCCGGCATGCTGGGACCGCGAGGGGCCATGCCGCTCCCGCTGTTGCCGTCACCCACGCTGCCCATGCCGACATTCTGATTTCCAACATGAGAGGGGGTCTGATGCCCGCCCCCATTAGGACGGCTTTCTTCGTTGCCGCCGCCTAAGCCCTCACCCGGCGCTAAAGTGCGTAAAGCTCCGAGCGCACCGGCTGCGCTCAGGATGCCGCCCGACTTGGACTTTCCCGTCGGCGTGATAACCGGCCGCGCTCCATCTATCATCATCTGGCGTGTGCGCTCAGCGCCGAGCCAGGGCCGTAGCGTCTTGATGAGTCCGGCGACGCCGGTCACAAAAGCGGCGGAAGCGGAAGTGCCGTCAATCAGTTGATAGTCACCGCCAGCCTTTGTGGTCAGAATGTTCACGCCCGGTGCGTTGAGCGTGACATCTTTGATGTTCCAGTTGGACCAGGAAGCGAGTTGCTCCGTCCTATCACTAGCGCCCACGGCCAGCACGTTGGGCAACTCAAAGGAGGCCGGATAACGCGGCGCACTCTCAAGGTCGCGCCCTGCGTTACCGACGGCGCACGCCACGAGCACCCCGTGTGTCCCTGCGCGATCAATCGCTTCCAGTAGCGCGGATGAAGCATCATCCGTTCCCCAGGAGCAGTTGATGACCTGCGCGCCATGTGCGACCGCGTAATCAATCGCTTCAACGGCATGTGCGACATCGCCCGTGCCCGTGCCGTCCAGCACGCGCAGGCTCATCAGTCTCGCGCGCCACATCACGCCCGAAATGCCAACGCCGTTGTTACCCTCTGCTGCGATAATGCCAGCCACACCCGTCCCATGCCCCTGCTCATCTTTCATCACGTTGCTGTCGGTGACGAAGTCCCAGCCATGCGAGTCGTCCATGTAATTATCCTGGTCATCATCCGCACCGTTGAGTTTCTCAACACGGTTGGTCCACACATTATTTGCCAGGTCGGGGTGAGTAAAATCTATGCCGCTATCAATCACCGCGATGACCGTCTGAAGTGAGCCGGTGGTCTTCTCCCAGATTTGTTTCATGCCCATCGCAGCGCCATCGTCGCTCAGCGCCCACTGCTCCACGAAGCGCGGGTCATTTGGAGTAATACTATCTCCGGTGATGAGAAAGTTTGGCTCAATGAAAGCGATAGCTTTATTTTCGCGCAGCGAAGTGGCGACCGCTTCTGGGTCCAGACCGGCGGTAAGGCTGAGCATTTCAACGCCTGATTGCCCACGCAAACGTCCGGCACGTTGCGCCCCTTCTGCTTGCAGCAGAGCATTTGCGTCTGCGTCCGAAATGCCTTGGCGAAAGCGCACCAGCAATTCACCATCGCGGTATCTTCCTCGTGTTGCGGTCTGCTGATGCCGGGTTGTCTCAGCCGGAGCGTTGGGTTGGCGGGCTGGAGCCTTTGGTGGAATCAGCGGCATGAACCCCTTCTTGCCGGAGACTGCTAAAGCGCAATAAGGCGAAATCAACGCGTAGCAGAGTAGAAGGCTGACCAGTCGAAATAAAGGCGTAGAGGCAACGCGATGGGTAGACAACATGAGGTGCGGCTCCTTTACGGCTGAACCTGTGTCACTTATGCGTTAGGTCTCGGGGTTGCGGGGAAATAGAGCCTCCGCACGCGGTGCAGCAGAGACTGTAATCTCCAGGAGCGTCATCACTGACCAGCAGTAATAGCAGATTATTACATCTCCATAAGCTCCGAACCAGACAAAGATCATGAACTACACGTACGGCTATGACAGAGAATAGACGGTGCGCAGATCGACCATTATGCTTTCACATATCATAGGACTTCTGAGCAGATCCTATGATAGAAGAGAGGATGGGAGGTGAGCGTCTGACAATCTCTTCAAAGTACAGTGCTGCGGATAGTAAAATGAGTCTCTGAGGGTGTCAATAGAAAATTTGAGGGGATGAACATTTGTAGTAAGGAGGAGCAAAATCTGCTGCCTTGCCAGAGTCCGATAATCCCTGATTATGTTATTCCGAACTCTCTTTGCCGCAAAGCGGGCCCATCAAAATCCGGTTCTCAGATCTAAGGAAGGGTGGTGCTTGCGTAGAACTTTGAGCAGGTGTTCTTTGGTGACATGTGTGTAGCGTTGAGTAGTAGCGATTGAGGTATGTCCCAGAAACTCCTGTACCACTCTGATGTCCGCGCCGTTTCGCAGTAGTAGGGTCGCAACTGTATGTCGCAGCATGTGCGGAGTTATGTGACGCTCTATTTTGGCCTGCCGGCGCAGTTGTGCAATGACATTGGCGATTCCTTGAGTAGAAAGCCGCCCGGTAGTGGAGTTAAGGAAGAGAGCGGAGTGCTCTGCTTTAATTCTCATCCGTGCCTTCAGATACTCTCGCTGGATATTTACAGTCTCTTTATCAACAACTAGGGCCAATCGGTCTCTTCCCCCTTTGCCCTGGACTCTAAAGACACTCTCTTCGACAAGGAAGTCCTTGACATCCAAAGATGCTACTTCTCCGACTCTCATTCCCGTGGCGAAGAGAAGGTCAATGAGGGCCAGATTTCTCAGTGCTCGATAGCTGCGTGATGAAGCTGGTGCCGATTGAACCAGAGACGATTCAGTACCATTCTGCTCGGCCTCAACAACAGAGTATTCCCGCCATGCCTGCGCGAGTAAAGCCCGCATCTCCTTCTTAGTCAAACTACGTGGAAGCTGCTCAATGCGCCCGAAGCTCAACTTAACACGCCAGAATGGAGACTCCAACATGACCCCTTTGCGAACCCAATAAGAGCAAAAGATTCTCAGTGCGGCGATTTTTCGTCTAATGGATGCCGGTGAATACTTATTCTGACGAAGATGCTCCGCCCAATGTTCAATAATGGAGCCACTCAAAGAGAGAAGATCAAAGTCTTCGCTGACAAATGATTGGAATTGTCCCAAGTCCGAGCTATAGGCGGCTATGGTTTTATTCCTGCGGTCGTGGGTTGAAAAGTATCCTCTCAGAAACTCCGCACAAGCCTCTTTTATTTGCATACTGGACACATGGCAACAGATTTCTGCCAATCTATCTTTCTTCAAAGTAGAAAAGCTTCTGGTGAATCACATGTGAAGGTGGGATAATTTGAGGCAGTTTAGTAGTAAAACCCAAAAGTTTCAACTAAATCTTGATGCGAAGCGTTGGCGACTATATTATTGGGCGACTCTCTAATTTCTCAGCATCAATTATGCTTAGACTGGTATTAGCGACACCATCGGCAAGTGTGGTATTAAGAGATTCGCAAATCAAAATCATTGAAAAAAAATTGCTTTCAACTAAATTTCGAGAAATAATACTCATGACTTAAGCGGAATTATTAGTAGCTCATAAACTAGACAACGGGGTTCTAGCCTCAAGTCTCGTCTTCATTGGCGGAGTATTCACGCCGCTCAACCCAAAGGGATGATGCATCTCTTTTGAAGTTCACACGTGAGGTTTCATCCAATTACTTGTACAGGGACAGCCTGATTTTTATCGGTTTGGATAATTAGGAATTATCGTGCAGCGATTATCGCCATTTCGCCTCATGCTTATATTCTTCCTTGGGATGGCAATAAGCCTCGCCTATGGTCTACTGGGTTCCGCTCTTCTTTTCTATCTCGGTGGCAAATCTGAGGCCCAACTCTTCTTTGCGGCCTATACTAGTTCATTCAAGACCATCATCTCGCTAGGCCTTATCCTCGGGACAGCGCTGATCGTCTATTGCACACAAAATGTGATCCCACAGACAATCGAGGCAGCTTTTGGAGGGCAGTTATCCGAGGATTATTGCTATTACAAGCAACGCTTTGCGAGTCGGCGAATATCAATAACGTTCTCGGCAGAATTCATCGTAGTGGGATTCATAATTTTTTCGTATAGCCAGTTCCCATTGTCGAGACCAGGAGAAGTCTTGATGGTCATTGCGGCTTGCACTGAATACGCGCTCGGCGTGTATGTTGGTCGCAAATTGATTTACACAGGAATGATGCTCCATTCGCTGCTGAACACTACTGTCACACGCAACTTGTTCCGGAAGCGTGAGCTCGATGCGATTAACCCGTATGTTCATGTGGCGTCGACCCTGACCGTTATTTTTGTCTATGTCCACACCATTGGCTACTACGAAGGGCCATTCTTGTATGGCAGCATACTAGGGCAAAGTATCAAGCTATTCCTTCTTCTCCCTGCGATTATTGCGACACCCGTCTTATTGATTTTCAACTTCTACCCTAGAGCTGTACTACGAAAGCTGTATGACCAGTCTATTGACGTCGAGATAGAAAGGCTCAATGATGCGATGCGGAATGAGGCACTAAGCCCGTATGAAAAGCGCTCTTACCTGATTGAGTTTGACAGGATGTCGCGCGAGGAACTGCGCTACAGCTTACAGCTCACGTTAAGTGATTTGCCCATTGGGATCACGATCTTGGTTATGGTGCTGGAGCCTCTCCTGAGGCGGTGACGCTGCGCTGGCTTCTTCAGGTAAGAAAATAAAGGCCGGCAAAGAACTGAAGTTTCATTAGGATTATGGCCCATTTGTAGCTTGCTAACTTGAACCAGTAGACTCCAGACAGCGCAAGCAGAAATATCATCGCAAGTAAGTCAACAATATCTCCTAGCTTATGTGTCTGGATCGCTAGCAAGAGCAACCCTATCGTTTGCAGAGAGAATGCGGCAACGGCGAGCGGCGTCGGCCTAAACCTGTGCATAAATGAAATGCCGTCTCCGGGTCTGTCTTTTATGTCCATACATATTTCTCTCCCTATGGTGAGAAGGAAAACGGACCCGGCGAGGATATAGAGTCTCGCCTCGTCAGGGTACAAAGCCGCCACGATCAGAACCGGGACTGAAGTCGCAGCTGAGACATAAGGTGCCTTTAGGCTCGGAAGGCAGTCAACTACATAACCATAACTTATTGATAGTGTGATAAGGGCGTAATACAAAAAGGCAATGCCCTGTGTGACATAGTGTCTCGTCGAAAGGAGGGCCGCCGCAAGGGATCCGAAATACAGAACTGCAGCGACTGTGGGAGAGAGGTGCCGGGCGGGCAGCGGTCGCTCAGGGTGATTCACTCGGTCTCTTTCTACATCGTCCAAGTCATTGGCGATGAATGTGCACATGCAGATGAACAGCAACGGGATTGCTCTGCCGAAGCTCAAGGCCAGATCGTTGGTTCTTACTAATAACGGAAGGAAGATTGCGAGAAAGCCAAGCAGGGAGGAATCTAGCCGTGTGAGTCGCAGTATCGCGCGGAGAGCTGTCACGATAATTCCTAATTATCCAAACCGATAAAAATCAGGCTGTCCCTGTACAAGTAATTGGATGAAACCTCACGTGTGAACTTCAAAAGAGATGCATCATCCCTTTGGGTT
>JAVHWA010000124.1:0-73925 GCA_032160165.1 Acidobacteriota bacterium | reverse complement strand
GTTCTTTGGACCTAAGGAGGTCTGGTGCAAGGATTGGGTTGCTTGATACCTGGCTCTCTGAGTAGTGCGGCCCGTCCTCGCCGGTTTGCGAGAAATGTCGACCGCTGTACCTATGATTCACACGAGGCTTTCAGCCACTCGACGTATACGCTCGATCCCTTCCTTCAACCGATCCATAGAGGTCGCATAAGAGATGCGTATAAATCCTTCGGAGCCAAAAGCGGCGCCGTCCGTTACTACCGTATGTTCGTCTTTCAATAACCTATCGGCAAACTCTGCCGATGTCCTTACATCGCCATTCAAGCAGCCGCGTATATCCGGAAAAGCGTAGAAGGCTCCCTCGGGCAGGATGCATCGGAACCCCGGGACCTCGCCGAGCGCTTTCGTCAACCAATCCCTGCGTTTGCCATATTCCTCGAGCATCTTAGCGACGGAATCCTGCGGTCCAGTGAACGCCTCTATCGCCGCAGCCTGCGCAATTGAATTTGGATTACTTGTCGAATGGCCCTGCACCGTGAGCATCGCACGCGTCCAGTCACGATCAGCAAGTGAATAGCCCAAGCGCCAGCCCGTCATAGCGTACGTCTTCGATAACGAGCCTGCTATACAGAGGCGCGAACGGAGTTCCGCGGGTAGCGTAGCGGCGCTGAATACCTCCGCCGGGGAATAGACGAACCGCAGGTAGCACTCGTCAGAGATGGAATAAATGCCTCTCTCGTAGAGGATCTCCATGATTCGGCGGAACTCGGCTGGCGGAATGACTCGCCCAGACGGGTTGCACGGAGAGTTCAGGATGATGAGCTTCGTTGTCGGCGTGATCGCGCTCGCGACTTGCTCGGCGGTCAGCACAAAGTCAGTCTCGCTTGTCCCGATATAGATGGGCTTGGCTCGAGCAAAGACGACGATCTCCGGAAACGTCACCCAGTAAGGCTTGGGAATCAAAACCTCATCGCCCGGATTGACTAGCGAGACGACTGCGTTGAATATCGCCTGTTTCCCGCCAGAGGTCGCCATCACCTCCGGTCTGGCATACTCCGCATTGAATTCGCGCTGGTAAAAATCAATTATGGCCTGTTGAAGGCCGCGAGTGCCGGCGGTGGGAGTGTACTTCGTTTGACCCAGCCGCATTGCTTCCGCGGCCGCCTGCTTTATGTTCGCTGGCGTGTCAAAGTCGGGCTCACCGGCCCCGAGGTCCACAACGTCCAAACCCTCTGCGCGCAAGGCCTCGGCGGCCTGCATCGCAGCCAGGGTTGACGATGCACGCATCTCGGCAACGTTCTCGGAAACGGGGAAGACCTGGCTGGCTGTTTTTGCTGTCATGAATTCAACGGTGAACAGTGCAGTTGACCGCGAAAGCTAATCTCGAATCACCTAACGGCGAAATGTAGGAACACGCCGGTATTTTATCACGGCGCTTATTCCTCGAGCTTGCCGAATTTCCTTCGCATCAACACCTCAACCGACGGCGGCACGAGACCTTCGATATTCCCTCCCAATAGAAAAATCTCTTTGACCAGACGCGAGCTGACGTAGGAGTAGGCTTCCGCGGGCATCATGAAGACAGTTTCTATCCGCGGCTCGAGCCGGCGGTTCATCAAAGCCATCTGCAGCTCATACTCATAGTCGGAAATGGCCCTGATACCTCTGACGATCGCATCCGCTCCACGTTGAACCGCGTAGTCAACCAGCAGGCCCTGAAAGTCCTCAACAATCAGGCGACAAGACGTGTCCTTGAATTCGCCGATGATTTGCGTGAGCATCTCTCGACGCTCCTCAATAGTCAGGAAAGGTATCTTGTCCGGATTGATGAGAATTGCAATGATAATTTCGTCGAATAGCTTGCAGCCCCGCTCGATGATGTCGAGGTGGCCGTTGGTGACAGGATCGAACGAACCTGGATAGATCGCACGTCGCATATCGAAAGGAAGATGCTTGAATCTGTAGTTCTTAACTCAGGAGGAAAGTAGCATAAAACCGCGCCTGGCGACAGAGCGGGAATCAAATCAGTAAATCATCGTGTCATTGATCCCTTTGTTCGTCGTCAGCTTCTCGGGTGATCGGATCAAGGAAGCAATCGCTAAATGAATCGATGAACAATTGTCCCGCTCGATCCGGAGGTAGTGTCCTAATTGTGAGTTGCTAGTATGGACGTTTGAAAATGAAGGTTACAAGATTGGAGGCGTCCATTGCGCAGACTAGTTCCCATCCTTCCTTGCCAAGTTCGTTCAGTTGTTCTTGAGTTAGCGAAGAATCTCTAACTTGATAGTATTGCCATCTCTGCATAATGATCTCCTTAGAACTGTGTTGCGGCTTCCAATAATTCTTTTAGACTCCAAACAGACTTCGTGATTCCCGCTTCCATTGCTGGCGTACATCTGATTGAGGAGTGTATGCGACAGAAGTTGTAATAAGCCAGCCACAGCGCCAAAGCCGCGTGATGCTTTTCCCATCGCTTGCTGAAAGCGTTCGTTAGCCTTGTAAATCTACGTGTCTGCATTCGTGTGCTGAGGTTATGGCGTTCTGAGTGGGAAGTTGAAACTTTCGCCATGTCTGGATTACCAAAGACGGCGACTTTCTTTGCGCCAATGCATTCGGCGGGTGAGTAGCGAGTTTCGTTCTGAGCCGCAGCGTAGGTTTTTACGAGCTGTGCGAAGTCTACGTGTTGTGCGCCCAAGCTGTGAATAATCGCGTCGCGATAGGCAGCGAAGCCGTCTGTTGTTACTTGAAAATTTCCTTCGGTCGCATATGCGAGTTTCTCAGTGAAGGCGACCGTATCGTTCATTGTGCGGTGGCCCAAGTGCCAAGCGAGAATAAGCTTTGTATTTCGATCTATCGCGGTGAATACCCAACTATCGCCAATCGTTTCGTCCTTCAAACCTTGCTTTAGTTTCGTCTTGTTTTTCATGGCGATGTACTGCCACTGTTCGTCGCATTGAACTTCACGAACGCTCAGACCTTTAATGCGCTCTTCCATAAGAGCCTCGCACTTGCGCCCAGCAACCGTTAGTAAACTTAGAATGGTGTCACGATGAACGCCAGTTAACCGTTCGGTGCTACGCACGGAACAGCCTTCAACAAGGTGCTGCAGCACTGACAGAGCCTTGCCTTCGGCGAGCGTCATGTTGTCGAGCGTCTTAACCTTTGGCTCTTGGAAGGTCTTACCACAAGTCAGGCAGCGGAAACGCTGATTGCCTTTACGGTCTTTGCCGAATCGCTTTGCTGGTTTATCGCATGTTGGGCAGTTCATAGTTGCTATCTCCTTAGCAACACGATTATACTTAGGCACATCGCAGGAGTCAACATAATTCTTGCCAACTGTTCCGCATAATGGCATACTCGTTACATGAACACGCCAAAGCGTACCATTGAAGGCCCGCATCGTTACATGAATGAGCTATTTCGTATCATAAACGGCGCGTTGCGGCTAGATATTCACAAGGTTAGGAACTATACGGCCTTCCTAGCTGAAAAGCTTGAGACGGCAGGGGATAGTGATTCGGCGGCGAGGCTCCGCAGGCTCCTGGAGGAAACCGACCACGAGCTCAGGCCCACGGGACTTTCTGTAGCACGTGCGTTGCCCGTGGATTCGGAAAGTCGCTTCCCCTTGCTGGAGCCTGTCGACCTAAAGACAGTTCGAGAGCCCCCCGTCTTATTAACAGAGCAGCAAAGGAATGTGGTACAGGAGTTTTTGAGCGTCGCTAAGTGCCACGCTCAAATTGAGGGTAGCAGTGTCTCGTCGCCGATGAGCTTGCTCTTGTACGGCCCACCTGGGTGCGGGAAGAGTCGGCTTGCTCGCGATGTTGCTGTAGAGCTTGGTCTACCTCTTTATATTGCTCGATTGGACGGTTTAATTTCTTCCTTTCTCGGCAGCACTTCAAAGAATATTCGCGCTCTCTTTGAATTCGCTTCTCGAACCCCATGCGTATTGTTTTTAGATGAGTTCGACGCCATTGCAAAGCTGCGAGGCGACACTCAGGAAATGGGCGAGCTTAAACGCGTCGTCAATAGCTTTGTACAGAATCTCGACACCATCGCGAAACATTCAATAGTTATCGCGGCGACTAATCATGAGGAGTTGTTGGACTCGGCGGTATGGAGACGGTTTAGTTACAGGATCGAATTCTCTTATCCCTTGCCGGAAATCCGAGTGGCTATGTGGGAGCAGTTCTTGAACCCGATAGCCTTTTCAAAGCGAGAGATTGATCTCTTAGTCGATCTCTCGGATGGGTTCTCAGGTTCCGATATTCATGACGTTTGCACTCGCCTGCATCGCCGACGAATGGTAACCAGGGACCAGCCGACATTACATGACGCTTTTCTGGCTTTGCAGAACCTAGCCATTGGCGAAGGGGAAGAGCGGCGCTTTCTTGCAAGTCTGAAAGATAAAAAAGCAGAACAACTTCCCGGAATGCTTCGAGCAAGAAATGTTAAGCGTTATAGCTACGGGGCAATATCTCAGCTACTAGGAATTTCGCGGCCTACGGCACTTCGTTGGTTGCGTGAAGGAGTAAGTCAAGATGGCTAACGAAAAACAGAGAGCGGGTAGACCAGAGCGTTTGCCAATTAAACTTGTATTGCCTAATCAAGCGACTTTGAGACCAAATCCGCAGGGACGCTCAAAGGCTAAGCCTTTCATTGAGGTTAATAAAGAATTTCGAGATCGGCTCAAAGCCGAGGTCGCGGCAGTGCGCGCGCTAGTAGTGGCCCAAGCAAAAGAGACAGAGAGTGCGCCAATGCGAGTAAAGCTTCGTAAGAAGGCCGAGGCCAAAACTCATCGACCCGTGAACCTCTTTTCTGACACTTCGTGTCCTATTATCGGAGCGGGACGACTCGGCGAATTGTTCGTCAAAGCCACGCCCAACGGCTTGCGACAATTGTCTCGCAAGATAGAACAGAACGAGTCCAAGCTGATCGTCAAGGAACTTTCAACCGTTGAACTAATTGAACCGATAACTCCACAGTTCCGGCGAAAGAATATTTCGTCGGTGGATATACTAAAGCGAAGCCCAAGGCGGGGTAACGCGTTTGTTGTGCAGGTTAGACTCTTTGACTTTGGCCCAGAGGATCAGACGAAGCACATTGAGAACTTCCGTGCTGTCTGTCAGCAGCACCGCATCGATTGGGACCAGATTGGATACCCATCGTCCAGTCAAGTTTTTGCAATTCGTTGCAAGGAAGTTGCGGACGTTGACGCTGTATCGCAAACCTTGGGCGTTCAGTCCGTGATACCGATGCCGGTGATCTGGAATCTTCGACCGCAGTTG
Source organism: Acidobacteriota bacterium (assembly GCA_032160165.1). Taxonomy (GTDB): domain Bacteria; phylum Acidobacteriota; class Blastocatellia; order Pyrinomonadales; family Pyrinomonadaceae; genus QHXM01. The sequence continues at coordinate 68,661 of JAVHWA010000124.1, read as the reverse complement.
TTAAACTTTCGCGCTTTTCCTTCAGGACTCCCGACCGCTGAACAGGTTGATGGTGATTTCCCTGCGGTGGTGGTGGTGGATAGCGGCGTTTCAGATAATGTGCCAGGACTTAGCAGTTGGATCGTTGGCAGAGACACATCGGTTGCTGAAGAGTACCGCAATCCTAGTCACGGGACTTTTGTAGCCGGATTGATCTGTTGGCCCCTTCAGCTAAACCCCGCGCTTGAGGGTGTTAATGCTAGTCCGTGCGGTGTTTTTGATCTCCAGCTTATACCTAACCTTGATCCCGATCACGGAGAGACAGAATCGATAACTGAACAGGAATTTCTAATATCGCTCAAAACCGCGCTTGATGATTACGCAAACGAGTATAGAGTTTGGAATCTCTCCATAGGAACCGACGAAGTATGCTCTCTAGATGGGTTTTCAAGTTTTGCGGAACAGCTCGATAACTTTCAAGAACGATACAAAGTGTCGTTTGTTATTAGCGCGGGCAACTATGAAAAGTCTCCGCTACTCTCGTACCCAAGGACGGACGCCCAGTTGAGCGCGGGACGTATCACGAGCCCTGCCGATAGCGTGCTTGGAATTACTGTTGGCGCGATTTCACACGTCAATCACCCTAATGGAGGGCCGAAGATAAACGAGCCTTCAGCGTTTTCTAGGCACGGGGCGGGCCCAAACTATGTTATTAAACCCGATTTAGTGCACTACGGGGGAAGCTGTTCGACCGACTTAACGCAGCGGAATGGGATTCGATCAATTGGCAATGCGGGAACGGTGGAAAACGTTGGTACTAGTTTCGCCGCGCCTCTTGTTTCGCGAACGCTCGCCCAGATTTATCACCAAATAACTCCTACCCCGTCTCCGGTGCTCGCAAGGGCGCTGCTAACTCATCATGCGCGCGACCCTCGCAACGGCGAACGAGTACCCGATGGCCAAGAAAACTTTTTCGGATTTGGCTTGCCTGCTAATCCGCCCTACTGTTTGGAATGTACCTCCTACAGCGCAACGCTAGTTTTTGACGACGTGCTCCGCCCTGGCTTCTTTATGGAATGGAATGACTTCCCGTACCCGCCATCACTAATCCGGGACGGGAGGTATTTTGGAGACATTTGGATGACCGTAGCGTTTGCGCCGTCACGAGGTGCCCGGTGGGGCACGGAGTATTGCGAGGCACACATTGACGCGAGCTTTGGAATCTATAGATGGGTAACGACAAAGGATAAAAAAACAGGAACCAAGAAAAGGATTCTTAAATACGACGGGAAGGTTCCTCCGGAGCATAAGAATCCTGGTGAACTCTACGAAGATTATCAGGTCGCAAAGCTGCGGAAGTGGGCTCCCGTTCGGACTTATTTCGGCTCTTTAGGTGAGAATGGCGAACAAGGGGAACGTTGGAGACTTTTCGTAAAGCTTCTTACGCGACATAACGGTGAGAACCTGCTGCCGTCAAAACCGCAGCCGTTTTCACTGATTGTGACAATTGCCGATCCCGAAAAGAAGGCTCCGGTTTATAACGAGATGGTCAGGTTAATACAGAATCGATTTGAAGTTGAGAATCTCAGGGTGCGCGCAGCGGCTAGAATTCGGGCCAAGACTTAGCCCACAGTACTCTTTACTTTCTTCCATCTAGCTTTAGCAGCTTTCTTCGCAATGGCTTTGCGTTCTTGTGACGAGAGATTGTGAGCACGAATTAGTCCACCCTTGGAACCGCCCTTCAAGCCGGACGCCACTTTCTTTGCGTCCTTCCCTTCAATAGACTCTGGATCATGCTTCGCAACAATCTGGTCTAGAACAGACTTTGCAAATAGGTTGGGATCGTCCGCATCTTTCTTCGGCATGAAGTAAGAATAGCACGAGGGCTATCTCACAAAAAAACTTTCTCCCCGCCAGCAACACAACTTTAGGACACTACCGATCCGGACCGCTTCTTGACACGAACGGCCCCCAATGGTTCAATATGTCGGTTAACAAACGTGGTGAGTTAAGGCAACTTGCGGCCACGCAAAATAAACTGCTAAACAGCTCGGCGAGTCTTTCCAGTAAAGACCAGACAAATAGGCTTTGAGACGGAAAGCCCCGCGTTGTTTCGGCGCGGGGCTTCAGTTATGTGTAGCCTGACAATGGAAGACTCGGATCGAGAGGGTGATAACTCAACAGATGGCCAGCATTCTTGAAACAATCAAAGAACGCATCGTGGTTTTCGATGGTGCGATGGGAACGAACATCCAGCTTCAGAACCTGACGGCGGACGATTTTGGTGGTCCGCAGCTAGAGGGTTGTAATGAGTACCTCTTGATCAGCAAGCCTGAAGCGATTGAGAAGGTCCACTCCTCGTTCTTCGACGTCGGATGCGATGTGGTCGAGACCAATTCGTTTGGCTCGACCGCGGTCGTGCTTGCCGAATACAACATCGCGCATCTCGCTTACGAGTTGAACCTAAAGGCCGCCCAACTCGCTCGCCGAGTGGCGGCGGACTACTCAACCAAAGATAAGCCGCGGTGGCTTGCGGGATCGATGGGGCCCGGGACTAAGCTACCAACGCTCGGCCATATCACATACCGAGATCTTAAAGCAGCGTACAGCGAGCAAGTACGGGGTCTCTTCGATGGCGGTGTCGATGCCTTCATAGTCGAGACTTGCCAGGACCTGTTACAAACAAAGGCGGCACTGTCGGCGATATTCGACCATTTCGAGCAGGCAAAGCGGCGTGTCCCTGTAATCGCGCAAGTGACGATCGAAATCTTCGGGACAATGCTAAACGGCACGGAGATCGCCGCTGCGCTGACAGCGCTCGAGCCGTTTCCAATTGATGTTATCGGAATGAACTGCGGGACCGGTCCGAAGCACATGACGGAGAGCATCCGATATCTCTGCGAGAATTCGCCGAAGCCAGTGTCGGTGCTGCCGAACGCAGGCCTGCCGGAGGTCAAAGACGGCGCGCAACACTACAACGAGACGCCGGATTCTTTCACTGCACAGATCGAGCACTTTGTTAAAGACTTTGGCGTGAACATCGTCGGTGGTTGCTGTGGCACTACTCCAGCCCATTTGGCCAGGGTGGTCGAAGCAATGCGGGATGTAACACCGAAGCGAAGGGACGCGAAACTGGTCCCTTCGGCGTCATCGATCTACAGCCAACAGCCCTACGTGCAGGACGCTTCGTTCCTCATCGTTGGCGAGCGTGTCAACGCCAGCGGCTCGAAAAAGATGCGCGACCTGCTGAATGCTGAGGACTGGGATGGCCTGGTGTCCCTGGCGCGTGAACAGGAGCGTGAAGGTTCGCATGTCCTCGATGTGAACGTCGATTTCGTCGGGCGCGACGGCGTTAAAGACATGCACGAGCTCGCTTCCCGGCTGGTGACGACCAACAAGATACCTCTGATGTTCGATTCGACCGAGTGGCAGAAGATGGAAGCGGGACTCGAGCACGCCGGGGGTAAATGCATTCTAAACTCGACCAATTACGAAGACGGCGAACCCCGATTCGCCAAGGTGCTCGAGCTCTGCAAGCGCTACGGCGCCAGCGTGGTGATCGGAACAATTGACGAGACCGGGATGGCTCGGACGGCCGACGGGAAGTTCGAGATAGCAAAGCGGGCTTATGAGCAAGCGACTACCAAATACGGAATCCAGGCGCATGATATTTTCTTCGACCCGCTTGCGCTTCCGATATCGACCGGCATCGAAGAGGACCGCCGCAACGCGTCGGAAACGATCAAGGCGATCCGCAGAATTAAGGCCGAGTTGCCGGGCTGCTTTACCATCCTGGGAGTTTCGAACACGTCGTTCGGGCTGAATCCCGCCTCGCGAGTCGTACTCAACTCGGTGTTTCTTCACGAAGCAGTCGAGGCCGGACTTGATGCTGCCATCGTAAACGCAAGCAAAATTCTCCCGCTCAACCGCATCGCTGAACGCGAACTCGAGGTCGCGCGTGAACTCATCTACGATGAACGACGGTTCGACGGCGAGATCTGCACATATGATCCGCTGGGCGAATTCACCACATTGTTTGAGGGTGTGTCCACCAAGACCAGCAAGAAAGACCTCAGCGAGCTGCCGGTCGAAGAGCGCCTGAAGCGACACATTATTGATGGCGAGAAGATTGGGCTCGAGCCAAATCTCAAACTCGCTCTGGAAAGCTATCCCGCCCTCGAAATCATCAATACCGTCCTGCTCGATGGAATGAAGGTAGTCGGGGAACTTTTCGGCAGCGGGCAAATGCAGTTGCCCTTCGTCCTGCAATCGGCGGAAGTGATGAAGGCCGCGGTCCGCTTCCTTGAACCGTTTATGGAGAAGAAAGGCGGAGCCACGACCAAGGGAACTATGGTGTTGGCCACCGTCAAGGGAGATGTTCATGACATTGGAAAAAACCTGGTGGACATCATCCTGACGAACAACGGCTACAAGGTAGTTAACCTCGGAATAAAACAGGCGATCGACGACATTCTCCGCGCCGCCGAGGAGCACTCGGCCGACGCCATAGGCATGAGCGGGCTGCTGGTAAAGTCCACGCTGATCATGAGAGACAACCTTGAGCTGATGAATGAGCGGTCGATCAGCGTTCCGGTTGTACTGGGCGGGGCGGCGCTTACGCGCAAATACGTAGAGGACGATCTACGTTCGATCTACAACGGCGCACTGTTTTATGCCAGAGACGCCTTCGCGGGCCTCCACACCATGGACGAACTAACGGGCGGAACGATGCGCGCCGAAACTCCCGCGAAATCTTCTGCCGTGGGGGTGATCGAAGGTAACGGCAACCTGCCCACCGATGATTCCGAGGACCTGGTGGGCGAGGATGCCAAACTCGGGATAAGGACGCAGGCGCGTCCGCGAGCGGTCGTGAAGATCGTTGGCGACACCACGCATACGAGGCGATCTGACGTCAGTACCAATGTGCCCATTCCGCGCGCTCCCTTCTATGGATCGCGCGTTGTGGATGATATCCCGCTGGACGACGTATTTGCCTTCGTTAACGAGACGGCACTGTTCAAAGGGCAATGGCAATTTAAACAGGGAAGAAAGAGCGCCGAAGAGTACAGCAAACTCGTCGCGGACCACGTCCGACCGACTTACAACATATTGAAAGAGCGCTCCAAGCGCGAGCGCCTGCTGACGCCGAAAGTGGTCTATGGGTATTTCCCCTGCCAGTCATCCGGCAATGATATGATCATCTATCAAGCCGATGAAGTGACCGAGCGAATGCGGTTCACGTTTCCGCGCCAACCGGCCGGCAAGCGACTCTGCCTGGCAGACTACTTCGCTTCGCGCGATTCGGGTCGTATGGATGTGGTCGCATTCCATCTAGTCACCATGGGGCGCCGCGCGAGCGAGTATTCACAGGAGCTCTTCAAAGCTGACAACTATACAGAATATCTGTTCTTTCATGGGTTGAGCGTCGAGTCCGCCGAGGCCCTGGCTGAGCTTTGGCACAAGCGCATTCGTGAGGAGCTGGGTATTGCCGGCAGTGACTCGCCCGATCTGAACAAGCTCTTCCGTCAAACATATCAGGGTTCGCGGTTCAGCTTCGGCTATCCGGCCTGCCCCAGTCTGGAAGATCAGGCGAAGCTGTTTGAACTGCTCGATCCGTCGCGCATCGACGTCGAGTTGACGGAGGAATTCCAGCTCGACCCGGAGCAATCCACCTCAGCGATCATGGTGCATCACGAGGAAGCGAAGTACTTTTCGATCGATTAAAAACTTAGTCCAAAGTCCAAGGTCCAAAGTCCAAAGTTGGAACGCGGATCGTAAATCAGTGGACCTTGGACCTTGGACTTTGGACTTTGGACAGCGAATCTGCAACTGAACTTGTAATCGAGCCGACGGCGGAGGAGTTGTCCGTCCTGTCACGGATAGAGCGGTTCGCGTTTCTTCAGGCCCACGAGATGAACCAGGGACGCTGGAAGCGTTTCTGGACGTGGTGTCAACGTCACATTGGCGCGTTCTGGATTCACCTGGCGACGTACAAGCTGATGAACGTTTACGGACTCGAACACTTCACGACCACCAGCCCGGACCGACCTCTACTGCTCGCCGCGAATCACCGCTCTTTCTTCGACATGTATGCCGTCTCCTCTGTTCTCTTTCGTCGCACCGAACGACCAATGACCCTCTTCTTTCCGGTGCGCGCGCGCTTCTTTTACGAATCGCTGTTAGGCGTGTTGATAAACATGCTGGCCGGCTGGTGGTCCATGTACCCCCCCATCTTTGCCGAGGAGAGTCCTGAGAAGCGTCCCTTCGATAAGTACTCGGTTCGTCGTTTGACTCAGCTATGCCGAAGCGGACGCGGACACGTCATAGGCTTTCATCCGGAAGGAACACGTAACCTCAACTCAGACCCCTACTCGTATCTGCGGGCCCAACCTGGCGTCGGCAAGATTATCAAGGATGCCGCGCCGCAGGTGGTGCCCGTATTCATCGCAGGGCTTGGCAACAAGCCTCTTCGACAGATCCGCGACAACTGGAATCGAGGCGAACCGATTCGTATCCGCTTCGGACCGCCGCTCGATCTTTCCCAATTCATGACCAGGCCGGATCGGGTCCGCACCTACAAGGAGATCGCCGACTTCGTGATGAGTAAGATCGCGGAACTCGGAGAGATAGATCGGGCGATTTTCGAAGATCCGTCCAAAGTCCAAAGTCCAAAGTCCAAAGCCTGAGAGCGGGAACTTGACCTTGGACATTGGGCCTTGGACTTTGGACAATCGCTTGGCTTCTCATTTATGTCGACACTGCCTTTAGTCATCGTCAACCCCGCTTCCGCCGGAAACTCCACTGGCAGCTCGTGGCCTGCCAAGGCGTCTGACCTTGCGACGCATTTCGGACCTTTTAACTGCGCATTCACGCAAAAGCCCGGCGATGGTCGGACGCTTGCCGCGGCGGGAGCCAAAGAAGGGAGGCGGCTGATCATCGCATGCGGCGGAGACGGCACTATCTCCGAAGTCGCCAACGGTATTTTGGAATCGGGTTGTGATGTAGAGCTTGGCATTTTGCCCAGCGGCACCGGCGGCGATTTCCGCCGCACGCTCAAAATCCCCACTCGCGCGGCCGATGCTGCTCGAATCCTTCGAACCGGCCGCACGCGACGCATAGATGTTGGGCGCGCGACCTACGTCAACCACCAGGGCGTGGAAGAGACCAGATACTTTCTGGGCGTAGCATCGGTGGGGATGAGCACCGACATCATCGAGCGCGTGAAAGAGGCTGACGCGCGACGGCTGTCGGGAGCGCGATCCGGTTGGCTGGGCGGAAAACTCTCGTTCGCTATCAGCACGACGCAGTCGACGTTTGCATCTGCCAAGACCCTTATCGTGGCGCAACTGGATGGCGGCCCGCAACGTCGACTTACCGTCAGCAACTTCTGTATAGCTAATGCTCGCTACTTTGGCGGAGGGATGAAGGTCGCACCCGATGCCAAATTAGACGACGGAAAGTTCGACGTGATCACTATTGGCGATCTGGGCGCGCTCAAGATACTGGCAAACGTGCACAAGCTCTACAGAGGTACGCACCTTGAGATGGACGAGGTTCATCAAGCCCGCGCGAAGGAAATTAGAGTACGCGCGTCTCGCAAGAATGCGGCAGTCGCAATTGAGATCGACGGGGAATTGCCAGGGTGCCTGCCTGCGAAGTTTGAGATTCTGCCGAAAGCGTTGCGGGTGAGGTGTCCCTGATCGGATTGTGCTGTGCTATTTCGCCCTTTTCAAGACTCAAGAGCAGTCCAACCCTGTCTTAGCTTGAGTTAGCTTGAGGAGATTAGAGACGATGAGCCGCATGAAACTAACACTGACCGCCGTTGTCGCCTTCAAGCTGGTCCTTCTGCTCAGTATTCCCGTCCTTGCCCAAAGCAATGATCCGACAAAACAATCGGCAGAGTCCTCTCCGATCGATAAAATCATTAGTGCCGCCACCAAGTCGATTCTTGACGACGATTGGAGTAGCGCCGAGTCAGGTTTCAGACAGGCCGTGAAGCTAGAGCCGCAGCAAGGTTTGTGGCGAATTCAGTTAACTATCGCCCTCGGTCAGCAGAAGAAATGGAAGGAGGCCTTCAAGGAATTCGATAAAGTGATGGAGCTTGGCATGGTGGGTTGGGTACTAACGATCAATAAGAAGCTTCCTAATGGCAAGCTGGCCTTTGTAAATACCGAGACTTTTAGTGGCGACAAAAGCGGCATTGAACGCTATGTTATCGCAGTGAGGGAGAAAAAGAAGATTGATTCGATTTCGAAAGATATAGGCGCTAAGTTAGACGAGTTTGCGAACAAAAACGGGTTCGCTCTTATTTATGACATAAGTAGCTTCAGGGGGACGCGATTTGAAAGCGGGAACACCCTCGATGTCACTAAAGAGTTTATTGATTACTACAACGAACGAGCTAAGAAATAGCCACTTACAATCAGCCCTGACGCCAATCAGGCGGCGGGGGCGGCGGATCATAACGCGTTAGCGGTTGCTGGGGCGGCATATTGTTCTGCCATTGAGAGCCGTACTGACCGTTCATTTGTCGTGGATCCCATGCGGGCGGTGACATAGGTCCCTCCGGCCAAATATAAAGATACCAATAGATGGGCATTGCCAGGACGCTGCCAAAGAATATGACAACGGCCCACAGCACTTTCTTATCCTGCGACACGCGGTAATTTCTGAAGATATTGACTATGTAAAAGATCGTGAGGCCCATCACTAAAAATACTGTCAGAACATGAAGCACGACGATAATCGAAAATTGGGTCTCCCAAGATCCTGTTTCCAGGGTGCCGAACCTATTAGGGGAAGACAACATCGAGAACACAAGCACAAAGAAGAAGATCATGTAGAGGAATGGAAAGATCGTCGCAATCCCAAGCAAGACCTTAGCGGATTTTGTCATGGAAGCCTCCTGATTCGTTCTCTCGAAAGGAGTGAGGGGCGCGCGAATATCCTGTCCCGGCGCGATGTTGTTAGCCGGAGAGCTGACCCAGGAAATTCTCGCGCAAATACTTCACCGTATCAAGCAGCGTCTCGCCTGGATCGCGAGGAGCGAATCCGAGTTCGCGTTCGGCTTTAGAGGAGTCGAGGTACCAAAAGTATTCCGCCATCTCGACGGCAGCCGGTTCAACCGGAGGTGCTTTGTCCCATTGCTTGTAAAGCGAATGAATGAGCTGCGAGCCCGTGACCGCCAACTTTGAAGGGAACGAAATCCTGGGAGCTCGGACCTTCGTCAGCCGCTCGAGGCGACCGAAGAACCTCTCGAAAGTCCAGTTGGCGCTTCCCAGAAGATAGCGCTCACCATTCCTCCCATCCTTCATCGCAGCTTCGAACGCCACCGCCGCATCGCGTACGTCAACAAAGCTCAAGCCACCTCTCGGGGTGGCGCTGATTTTGCGCGCGAGGAAATCTAGCACTACCTTGGTAGAGCTCAATCGATCGTCACCGGGTCCGAGGAGCAGGCTCGGATTTAAGATAACGAGCCGGCGACCCTCGCCGGTGAAGCGCTCGAGCGCGACCCGTTCCTGATAGACTTTGCTCGCGTAATAGGGCCAGCGCGAGACGATGTCGAGCGGTTGTGAGCCCGACTCGTCGGGAATGCCGTCGCCATTTTCTCTAACGGCGATCGTTCCGCTGGTAGATGCCAGAACAATCGTCTTCACGCCACCGGCACTGGCCGCGTCACAGAGCAGACGCGTGCCGTCCACATGAATGGCATACATCTCATGCGCGTCTTCCTCTTCGCGCGAGACGCGACCCGCCAGGTGATAGATCTCTCCAACGCCCTCGACTGCGCGCGCGACATCGTCAGCGTTAGTGATCGAACCAGCGATCGTTTCGACGCCTACTTCCCCAAGCCAGGAGGGAATTGAAGTCGCCATCACGCGAAGGTTATTCGCGCCGCCGGCAACCAACTGGCGAACGAGATGCGAGCCGAGAAAGCCGGTGCCGCCAGTGATGAGCGTCTTAAGCTGCGGACGGCGGGCGATCGCCACACTCTTTTTGGTTCCGGCTTTGGTTGTGGTCTTGCGCGGTGTGCGCTTTGGCGTCTTCGTGGGTGTCATTAATAGAAAGTTGGTATCTTGCCTAATCACGGGCGGACTGCAATCGACTAGAGCTTCGAAACAAACCTCTCAGGTTGGGAAGGGGGCAAGCGCAGCGAGCCCCCGCTAACGACGCCCTCTTACTGACTTTTATATATTCCATCGATCGTTCGGCTCTGGAGACCCTAGCGGGGGCTCGCTGCGCTCGCCCCCTTCCTCACCTGAGAGGTGATGCAGCGGCCCTCTTTCCCCTGAGGAATTCAAAACTCAAAACTCAAAACTCAAAACTCAAAACTCAAAACTACTCTTAATCTCCAATTGGAGTCAGATGCTCGTCACGCTCGTCTTCGTCTGTAGTCAAGCGAGCAGCCCGCCGCTCATCCTTCCAACGACGGCGCAGGGCCTTGGCGTCAAAAATATTGCGCGTTCCATCGCGAAGATTTTCGACGGAATGCTGGACCAGTGCAGCAATCAGCCGATAGGCTTCGGCGCGAGGCATCCCGGTGGTTAACTCCTCGAGCTCTTCATAAGTAAGGAAACGGCCGATGCGAGCGGCAATTTCGCGACTGCGGATGATATTCGATCCCTTCGGCATCGCATCGTGGGTTCCCACCAAATACATCGGCAGGATTCCAACGCGGCATGCCAGTGCCAGATAGCCAGTGATCGGTTTGAACTCTGCGATCTCTCCCGTGAGTGATCTTGTACCTTCCGGAAAAATCAGAGCGTTGAAGCCGCGGTCCAGGAACGAGCGCGCATGCCTGAGTGATTGACGGAGGCTGCCGCTCCGCTCTATGGGAACGAGATTGGTAAAGTTCTCCATGTAGGCGCGCTTGTACTTGTTGTCGAAGAAGTAGTCGGCCGCGGCCAGCGCGACCAAATCGCGACCGGCCTCGCCAAGCGCCATTTTTGCCAAACCCATGTCGAGGTGCGACGTATGATTGGGCGCAACGATGAAATTGGTGTGAACCGGAATATTAGTGCGGCCTTCGTACTTCGTATGGAGCAACTTCTCGTAGAAGACCCGCTGCAGCGCGTCAAGTCCCTTATTGCCTAGATTGCGCACGACTGCTGGGATGTGGATCTCGTCGTCAGGCTCGCGCTCTTTTTCGGCGCGCGCTGGTTGCTTCCGTTTTGTGGTCGAAGGCTGGCGAGTCACCACGTTCGCCAGTTCACGCAGATCGTGCACCTCCATCAAGGTGTCTGGAGATGTGAGTGTCCCTCCTGCGTTCTCGATCGCAGTTGCCAGCTCGACATACATCAAGCTATCAAAGCCCAGATCGCTCAGTCGCGAGTTGAAAGTGATCTCGCTTCGCGGCCTGCTTGAGACGGCAGAGACGATATTCAGCAGCCAGGTCACGTCGCCGGCCTTCTCCTCACGAGCTGCCACGCGTGAGGTGGCCTTCGCGCTCTTCTCCAGAACTTCGATGGTTTCCAGCACCTCGTTGCGTTTGACTTTTCGGGTGGCGGTTCGCGGCAAGTCGTTGTCCCAAAAATGAAGGACCTTGACGCGCTTATAGAAGGGGAGCGTCGACGAGATATCGCGAAAATGCTCTTCTACACGCTTGCGGATCTCTTCGCGCGAAAGCGTGGCGTCGTGCTCGTAGTTCGGTACCACCATGCACGCAACCTTCTCGCCGATCCCATCCGGCAGTCCGACGACGCTGAGCTCTCTGACGAACGCAGACGTGTCATACGCCTCTTCCACTTCGTCAGGGTAAACATTCTTGCCGCTGGTATCGATGATTACTTCTTTCGAGCGGCCCACCAGGAAAAGATTGCCATCCTCGTCGAGCTTGCCTATGTCTCCCGTATGCAGCCAGCGATTTATAAGAGTCTGCCTTGTGGCGTCTTCGTTCTCATAATAGCCGACCATCACGTTCGGCCCCCGCGCAATAACTTCTCCGATGCCGCTCGCGTTCGGTTCGAGGATCTTGACTTCGATTCCGGGCAGCGGCTTGCCCACTGTGCCGGCGACAAGTTTGTTACGCGGCCTGGTGACGGTCAGGACCGGCGACGCTTCGGTCAGGCCGTAACCTTCGAGGATGGTGAAGCCCAAGCCATGAAAATCCTTCTGCACCTGCTCGTTCAATGCAGATCCACCGCTAATAAGATAACGGATGCGCCCACCAAGCCCCTTGTGAATGGGCTGAAAGATGAGTGGGCCGAGATTAATCGGCGTATTATCACGCAACCAAATGTTCGCGCGAATCAATAGGTCGGCGGTCTTGCCAACAAGCGCAGAGCGTTCGTTGAACTTGGTCCGAATGCGTCGGTGGAGCAGTTCCCAGACTGCAGGCACGCCAACCATCCCCGTGACGTGGCCGTTCTTGATCGCTCGAGTCAACGCTTCGCTCGTCAGTTCCTCCATATAAGTTATCTGGGCCCCGCGGCTCAGCGGGGCGAGAAATCCGGTGGAGAACTCGAACGTATGATGAAGCGGCAGGACACTGAGCACGCCGTCGCTGGTCGTCATGTCGATGATAGACGAGAGCATCGATGTCATACTCGTCAGATTTCTGTGCGAGAGCATGACGGCCTTGGGCTGGCCCGTGGTTCCCGACGTAAAGATCAGAGAGGCAATCGATTGGGCCTGCACACGAGAAGGAAGCAGTGCGATGCGCTGCTCTTCCGTCTGTTCGTCGGGCATCGCGAAGACTTCTTCAAACTGCCATAGACGCGTCTCAGTTAATCCCCCCTCGACCAGCTTCGCCGCCAGATCCTGATGCTTGTTCGCCATCTCGGAACTCATGACGATGCCGGCCGCATCGCCGGCGCGAGCAAAGCTGACGATCTTTGCGAGAGAGTTTTCCGGATCGACAGGAATACATATCGCGCCTGCTTTGATCACCCCGAAGTAGGTCATGCCCCATTCGGGTGCGTTGTGGCTCAGTAACATGATCCGCTCGCCGGGCTTGATGCCTTTGTCGACGAAGAATCCAGCCGCGCGAGTTGCCAGCTCGCGCATGTCCGCGTATGTGTATTGTTCCTTGCGTCCGTGGCGCTCGATGCGCATGGCCACGCGAGTAGCATGTCGCTTTGTGGTAGTTTCGAAGAGTTCGAGAAGGTCCCGATAGGTGTAAACGCGCTTGGGCTGCGCGCGCATGTCTTCTTCGAGTTTGGGAAAGACCCACTTCTCAAGACCCGGGAAGTGAGTGTTCATCCAATAGTCGTACCAGTCATACTTGTCCGGATGCCAGGCAAGCAGCGGCTGTTCGTCTTTACGAATCCGTGACATCAGCGAACGGACGTTGTCGGCGCGGAAGATATAAGCGTTCTCCACCGTAAACGGCCGGAACATTTCGAATGCTTCCTGAGTCTCCCGCGTCAACTCTTCGAACCGATCGACGTTCTGCTTGACGCGATCGATCACTTCCGAGATCCGACCTCCGCCCCATCGCGGTCGGACGCGGTCGAGCATGTTTGAGACTTTTTTCGCCGCCGAATTGATCATCGGAGTCGACGTCCGATCAAAGTGGGCGGGTGTAACTGGCTTGGTCTCCATTCGCGCGGCGACCTGGTTGACGATTTTGAAGCCGCTATCCTTATGCAGGAAATGCTTGCGCTTATAAAGGCCCAGAAGCCCGACTATGCGTCGCATGTCGTTGGGATTCGAATCTCCGGTGCATGCCTGATGGACGAGGCGGGGCTCTTCAACGCAGGCCTGGGCCGAGACTGCCAGCATGACGGCGGCAACCTGGTCGACGGGCGTGATATCGAGGATCAATTTCTCGTTGACGGGTATGAGCGATTGGCCCTTAAGCGCGATGAAGATTAGTGGCGCCGTTGTAGTAAAGCCCTCGTTCCAACCGGGGAAGGGATACGAGAGCGCTGACTCGACGATGCTGGGACGGACGATGGTGCGAATGATTCCGTCTTCGGCAGCCACCAGTTGTTCACCCAAGCTCTTGGTGTAGGTATAGATATTTGGCCAGCCCCACCACGCCGCGCGCTCCACGCCAAGGTCCGTCAGACGTGTGCGCGTCCAGACTTTCCGCTCGCGCGCGACGGCCAACCCCATCGAATCGAGATCATCGGGATCACGACCTTCCTCGATCAATCGTTTGCGCGCCAGCTCGCGGAACCTGGCGGCCATCATGGCGTCCCGGGCTTCCTCACGAACGCGATCCGCCAGCTTTGCGCAATCTCTGATTTCATGTTCGACGGAAAACTCGACGCCCTGCATTTCGTCTTCTTCACGACGAGGGAAGTAGCCGACTACCGGGTCGCTCTCCCAAACCGCGCCCGAACGATTGCCGGCGACGAAACAGGTAGAGACATGGACCAGCGCGGGGCGCTTCATCCGCTTGGTGAACTGAATTACGTTTTCCGTGCCGACTACGTTTGTTCGAAGCGCGCTCTCAAGTGTCGGATTAAAAGTCACGTTGCCGGCGCTGTTGATGATTACATCCACATCATCGGCGATACTCTGCGCTTCTTCTTCACTGTAGCCAAGATTCGTCTCGCCGATGTCGCCGGCCACTATAGAGACTTTGTCGCGAATGAAGTCTTCGAACGCGTCGCCGTAACGCTCACGCAGCGGATCGAAAGGCGGAGCGGTGATGACGTTGTTCCAGAATCGCGTGTGAGATTCTTCCCGCGAACGCGCCCTGACGGTGACGTAGACGCGGCCAATGTTGGGGAAGCGATGAAGGAGCATGCTCAGCGTGACTTTGCCGAGAAAGCCCGTGCTTCCGATCAGGAAGATCTTTCGGTCCTGAAAAACTTCTGTGGGAGACAGTTTCATCTTGCGCTATTCCATGTCCGCTATCCCAATCATCGGTTGGTGCAGCATGGTGATCTCCGCTGAACGACCCATATAGCTTCGCGCCATTGATATCGCTTCGGTCAAATTGTCGGCGCGTTCCCAACTCAGCATCGCGGGAACGTGTGCGTTTTCCGCTCCTGCCGCAATCACGTGGCCGACGTGTTGACGTCCGTTCTCACCCCAGTACCACATAAAGAATGGATGCGCGCCATGGTAAGCGTTGCCGCGCCGGTACATTTCTACGTAACTTGGATTGTTGGCAAACTCGCGTTCATACTTGTCGCGGAGAATGAAGGGATCGCGCGTCTCCGGCAACAGTCGATTAAAGAACTCGATGTAGCTGGGATGAAAATTATGGTCAAACTCGTCGTAACAAGGATGGTTAATGATCATAACCCCGCCCTTTTTGAGCAGCGGTTTTCCACGATAGAAATTGAAATGATAGCCCAATGCCATCACTTGTACTAGAAGCGGATTAAGGATCGAATAGACATTGTAGGGCGAGATGTCGGGTATTCCTGTGATCAGGATGTCACACTGCCCTTTGATGGGAATGGCGTACTGATCAAATCCCTTCTCGATGATTTTCTCGTGTACAGGATCGGTCCTGCCGGCGTGACAAGCAATCATTTCGTACTGGGCCGAGATGGAGTGAAGCATCTTACGGCGCGCCGCCCGGGGCAGTTTGCTCATCGTTCGTCGAATGGTCTCAAACTTCAGACGGTCAAAGGACGTGAAGTCGTCTTCGTTCTTGAGCAAAAAATCCAGGGCCCCGGTATACATCCGATTATTGATGGCCGTCTCGATATGAAAGACGTTCATCTTCTCGTCGACCAGCTTGCCCAGGCGAATAACCTTGTGATTGAGCTCTGAACGCGCCGGATCCATATAACTGTCGGAATCCCGGATCGTCTGCGGCTCGTGGTGAGCGCGCAAAGATTCGTAATCGCAGAGACCAACGGCAACTGACTTATGTCCGCCGTCCATCGGAACCAGATTGATATTGACGTAAATGACCAGATCGCTCTCAGCGCATCGACGGTTTATTCGAAGAGGCTCTTTGTGTTTGGTTTCGCCGAGAACCATCAATCCTTCGGGCCATTCGGCGTCGTGGTTATAGTAACGGTCCGGATAGAACTCATCGAAAACCTTCGAGCCGGCCATGCGCTTCATTTCCCACTCAGTCATCTTGCGATGCAGCGAGTTGGCGATGATGATATGTACATCGTCGACGCCATGACCGGCGAGCATCTCCACCAGGATTTCGAGCACGGTCTGGCGTATGTCCGGGGTCGCCATCGGCGGGAGCGGCAGGCTGATATCGTCGACGGCGATCGTGACACGCATCCCCGGATAAAGCTGCGCGAACAACGGATCGCAATCGTGCGGATGATTGAGCGCATAGCGAATCGCGGCTTCACGATTGGGCAGGCCCTGAATCGGCGGCTTCGGGTAAATAACGCGCGTACCGATAGGCAGGTCTTCGAGTAGAAAATCCTCGCCGGACGGAATGATACGCGGCGCGCTATCGGTGTCGATGTAGACGACCGATTCGTGGGTTTTGCGTCGTAGCTGTAGCGACATAAGTGATGGGTGATAGGTGATGGGTGATAGGAAGATTCCGCTTGCCTAGCGACCGCTCACCAACTATCACATCTTCTCCCCTGTAGCCTTACGTTTCTGGTGTTGTGAGAGCCCCACAATCATGCGCGCGATAGTGTTTAATTCGTCGTGCATCTCTGTGTGGATGTCTACCGCAAGATAACCAAGTCGCTCCGAAATGAGCAACTCCGTTTCCAGTTCACTGGCCGAACCTTGCGCCATAGCCAAGAACCGACAGAATTCTCTCGGCGATTGGCGCGCTGCACCTTCAGCTATGTTCGTTGGGACAGAGACAGCTGCCCGGCGAATCTGCGAGGTCAATCCAAACTTCTCCTCTTTCGGAAAGTCGGATGTCCTCTTGTATACGGTAATCACAAATTCAATTGCCCTTTTCCACACTTCTAACTTTTCGTGAGGACGCATGGCCTTTTCCTTTCTTATCACCTATCACCTATCACCTATCACTTCAAGTTAAGGATGGGCCAATCGTGATGAAGCGCGGTCTGGCGCAGACGCATGTCCGGGTTGACTGCGGCTGGGTGACCGACTACTGAAAGCATGGGAAGGTCCGACATGCTGTCCGTGTAAGCATAGGAATCGCTAAGGCTCAGGGCCTCTCGCTCTGCAAATGTCCTTATCCACGACGCCTTGGTGGCCGCGGCCACTACAGGCGGAAGCAACCGCCCGGTCGCCACGCCGTTGACGAATTCGAGCCGGTTGGTGACGTAGTCTACTATCCCCAGATGTTTCATAAGCGGAGTCACGGAGAGATCCAGCGCCCCCGTGACAACTACTTGTCGCAAGCCGAGGCTTCGAGATTTCTCGATGAGCTCGAAGGCGCCGGGGAAAATAGCCGGCTTGAGAACGTCTTCAAAAAGCTCTTCGGCAAAGAACCGCAGACGGTCTTCGGATTCACCCTTATACCTCTTGAAAAAGAGATCATTGAAGACCTTTCGGCTATACTGGTCCGTGACGGCGAAGATCGGAATACTCAAAAGCGTCGACGCGCTCTTCTTGAACGTCCGGAATAGCCCTTGTTGATTCTTCGCGTAAAAACCCAGGGTATGTACAAGATTAGTGCTGACTAATGTACCTTCCAGGTCATAGAACGCTGCGGCCGCCACAAGTGTCCTCCAGGGGAAGCGCCCTGCGCATAACGAGATGGTTTGGATCTTCTCCGAATCCGCGCCAGAGCATGTAGTATGAAGGCTGAAATATACCCTATTCCGAAAGCTTTGGGTAAAGCAGAATAGCGATTGAAGTCTGATTCGCCTGCGTTTACGAGCTTTAGGTCATAAGCAAGATGCAAATTAATCACGAGAACGGAAAGCGTGGCTGCCTGATTCTTCTCGCCCTCTCGCTCATCACAGTTACGGCCTGCTCGTCGCAAGCACCTGTGCAGGAGACGGCTCAGGACAAGACAGCCGCCGCAGATTTGATCGCACAGGCGGAAAAGTCGTACCAGCAACGAAGTGACCTGCCGCGAGCGCGAGAGGGAATCATAGCGCTGCGTCGGGCCACGGCACTCGACTCGAGTAGCTATGAGGCGGCCTGGAAATTCGCCAGACTCGCCTACTATCTTGGCTTTCACACAGACAATACGACAGAGCGGGACAAAATGTACGGCGATGGAATCGAAGCCGGCAGAAGAGCAATCAAATTACAGGACGGAAAGCCCGAGGGACACTTTTGGCTTGGTGCGAACCTCGGGGGCAAGGCGCAGACGAGTATGCTTAGCGGGCTGTCGGCCGTGAACGAGATACGAAGTGAGATGGAGCGAGTGATTCAACTGGACGAAGGCTTTCAGAATGGAAGCGCCTACATGGCGCTCGGCCAAATCGATCTCGAGACCCCGCGCATGTTGGGAGGAGATTCAAAGCATGCCGTGGAGATTCTTGAGAAGGGATTGCGCTTCGGCGATAACAACGCGCTCTTTCATCTGCGCCTAGGCCAGGCATATCTTGCGGTTGGCCGTAACGAAGACGCGCGCAAGCAACTGGAGGGGATCCTCACATCTACCCCAAATCCTGATTTCCTGCCGGAGCATCAGGACGCGGTAAAGCAAGCGAGGGAATTGCTGGACAAGGGACTGTGACTGAGAAGCAGTCCAAAGTCCAAGGTCCAAAGTCCAAAGCCAGAATACGTTCAAGGTTCAATGTTTAAGGTTCAACGTTCGATATCAAAGCGCGAGGATTGAATTCGACGCGGCAAGTTTCGCGGCGCACTTTGGACCTTGGACAGTCCTAACCTGCGAGATAGTCATCGCCCCAGTTCACATTCTCAATCCCGCTTGCAGGTAATGAAACGGGATGTGTTGGGCATCGCGACCCGAGCCGTGCAACAGCTCCAGCATTCGCTGGGCTCCGCCATAATTCAACGAATGAATCAGAATCAACGCGTGAACCTGTCTGTCGGGATGACCTGCCAGCCACGCAGCAATCGCGTAGCCGGTGCGCTCGTCGTCCGGCTCGTCTGAAAAGTAGTGCTCGTCAGTGAGATCGTGATCGAGAAGTATCAAGACGTACTCTTGGTTCTCGAGCCATTCAGCCGCTTGATTCACATCGCAGGTAACATCCAGCACGTGCGAGGCAAACTTCTGCTCGAACCACGAACAGCGCATCGGGTCGTCTTCGACGATCAGAATTCGGCCAAGTGGACGATTGCTCACTGCTTTCCGGTGGCTTTGCGCAGGTCCTCTAAAGTACGTTTGAGGGAATCGAGCTTCTGGCCGGCCTCGCCCAGCTTACCTTCCGCGGTGAGCCGTTGATAATTCGCCAGATCATCAGCAGCGCGATTTATGAGTTGTTGCACGCCCGACGAGAGAACCGGGGGCGCATTCTGCTGCGGCTGAGGACTTTCAGTTGGAGTTGGCGTGGGCTTGACCTGTCCCTCCTTCGGCTGAGACTCGGCCGCGACTTTTTGACCGAACATCTTTTCCCACGCCTTATCGAAAGCAGGACGCGGATCCGTTTCGGTTGGCGCCTCGCCGAATTTCAAGCGCTTCTGCGTAGCCAGCACGACCAGCTGAAGCTGAGGCCGCGGATAACTTTGCGCTTGGAGGTAAATCGGTTCAACGTAGAGCAGACCCGTACCGATCGGAATGACCAGCAAGTTCCCGCGCAATACTCGCGAGCCCTGCTGGTTCCATAGTGTGATCTTGGACGCGATTTCAGGGTCCTGATCGATATTGGCTTCGATTTGTTGTGGGCCTACGATCGTCTTGGATTTTGGAAAGTTGTAGACCAGCAGCGAGCCATACGCATCGCCGTCACTGCGTCCCGCCATCCAGGAGATCATGTTGGGGCGATTGGCGGGAGTAAATGGAAGAATCTCCACAAACTCGCTGTTGGCAGCCTCGCCCGGCAAACGCATCAAGACAAAGTATGGCTCGAAAGTTTGCGAGTCTTTGCTCTTGTCTTCGGATCGATTGGCCTGCCTGGCAACGCTCCACGCATCGTCGCGCTGAAAGAACACACTCGGCTCTTCCGTGTGATAGAGGCTGTAAACGTCTCCCTGCGTCCGGATCAGTGTCTCCGGATAACGAATGTGAGCTCGGAGGTCGGGCGGCATGTCCTCCTTCGGACGAAAGAGAGCCGGAAAGATTGCTGAGTAAGCCTTGATGATCGGGTCATCCGGCTCGAAGACGTAAAAAGCGACCGAGCCATCGTACGCATCGATAGTCACCTTTACGCTGTTTCGAATGTAGTTGACGCTCTGGTCGCCTACGTTGAAGTGACGCGAGTAGGGATAATTCGACGACTCAGTGAAGGCGTCAATAATCCAGAAAAGCCGCCCCTCCTTGCTAACCACGATGTATGGGTCATTGTCGTAAACGAGAAAGGGCGCAAGACTCTGCACGCGTTCCTTAATATTGCGGTGGATAAGCACTCGGCTCTCTGAGGTGACATCATCAGAGAACGGCAACTTGGAAAGATCATTCAATGCCCAGGCAAGCAGAAGGCGACGGAAATATCCACCAACCGGAATCCCTCCGGTCCCTTCATAGACGTTAGAGCTATTAGTTGCGCCCTGTGGATAGTTAAATTCCTGCTGCTTTGTCTTGACGTAGACGTTGGTGTCCGTCTTCTGTCCGAAGTAGATTTCCGGCCGGGTTACCTTAATGTCTTCCTGCGCAATCGATTCAATGGGCATATTTGAAAGCACGAATTTTGGTTTGCTTTCGCCCAGGAATTCGTTCGAGGTGTTCATCGTCACGCCGTAGCCGTGCGTATAGATCAGTTTCTCGTTGATCCAGTTGCGCGACTGTTCGGGCAGCTTGGTGACATCCAGCTCGCGCGCTGCGAGCATTACCTGTCGCGGTTGGCCTCCGATTCGATAGCGATCAACATCCACATCAGGGAATTCGTAGTAGTCGCGTATACCTTGCTCCTGCCTGAGCGTGTCGTGTAATGCGCGCCAGTCCCACAGCCGAATGTTATCCAGCGTCGACCGATTCTGGTCCAGATCGAAACTTGCCATCGTGGCGCTAGGGTCATCGGAAGTATCGGCGTCGAAGTCGCGAGCCACCACACGATCGAGCCCAAACGCCCGACGCGTCCATTCGATGTTGTGTTTGATGTATGGGGTCTCGCGGCCCAGTTCGTTTGGCTTGACGACAAAACTCTGGACGTAAGCGGGTATCAGCATCCCGGCGATGACGTACGTCAGAACGGGAAGGGCGACGGCGCCAACCAGAATACGAATCCTCCGCCCTGTGAGTCCATTCACAATGATGATTGCGGCTGCCAGGATCAGTGCGATCACGACAAACGTCAAACCGGGTATGTAATGGTTGGCCTCAGTGTAGGTGACGCCGGAAAAGGATTGGTGGTCCTCCCAGAGAAAAGGAAAGCGTGAAAGGTATACGCGCCAGGCAAGCAGCAGTAGAAATGCGGCAAGGGCGAAAGAGACTGCCGCGTAACCCGTCCCGCGAACAGCCGAGGTTGCCGCCTTAGTGGCTTGCTTTTGTGTGCTGGACAAGGCCGCGAAGAGGACGGTCAGGATTAGTGTCAGAATCGAGAGCACAATCAGCCACTTGCTCAACATCTGATGAACAGGGAGCGAAAACAGATAGAACCCAAGGGACTTTCTAAAAATCGGATCGACCACGGCCACCGCAGGCTGATTTAGATAGAGGGCGAGCTCGCGCCAGCCATCCTTCATTCCCAATCCGAAAAATATTCCCACGACGACCGAAAGCACCCACGCCACCGGCCGGAATAATTTGCCGGGGTTGATCTGCACCGCCTGATTGTTGACCATAATGGTGCGGCGCTCGAGGGCGCTGGCGGAAAATGTCCGCTCCAGCAGCCAGAAAACAGCGCGAAGAATTGCTATAGTCAGCGCGGCGAAAATGAGAAAGACGAAGAGTTTCGATCTGAAGACGTACCAGTAGACAGTCGAATAACCAAGCGAGTCGAACCAAAGCGCAGAAATATAGATCGAGACTGAGCGGACCAGTACGTACAGCAGTATGACCACTGCGAGGATAAAAATAATTCGTTTGCGATTTCGCTTCGGTTTGGTCGGTCCGATATCAATGATCTTGCCGTCAAGATCGTCAAGGTCGTCAGGGATGGAGGTGCTCATGGCGCATAGCATACCCCCAACCACTCGCAACACTCAATGGCGTCTCGCGCCAGAGGTCTCGCACAGCTTATCTGAATCAGATGAACCACCAGCATCGACAATTCGTTAGTCACCCATTACCTCACCGTCCGGGTATCCCCACGTTGGTGGGCTGGTTCCTCGCGTTTGTCGCAGCAGCTTTTGCAATCGCATGCACCAGGCAGTCGAGCGAACCACCTCCCCTGACTTCGATTCGCACGCTTGCCGGCGGCGGGGCTTTGGCCGGCTCTCCTTCCTTTGTCGATCCATTCGGAATTGCTGTTTCGGGGGAAGGAGTATATGTATCCGATGGCGAGACCGGTCGCATTTGGCATTTCGCATCCGACGGGAGTTCGAAGCTGGTGGCCGAGAACCTCGATACGCCTTCGGGGATCGCATTGGCACCAGACGGATCGCTTATCGTCGCTGAGACCGGAGCGCACACAATCAAACGGGTCGATACGAAAAGCGGCCAAGTCTCGACCGTCGCCGGCGTGGAAAACAAATCCGGCTTTGCTGACGGAGATCACGCCGAGGCTTTGTTCAATGGACCCATCGGAGTCGCTGTAAGCCTCGATGGAACGATCCTTGTCACAGATACCTACAACGACCGAGTCAGGAGCATCGATGTCTCCGGACGGGTGCGAACGATCGCCGGTGGCGGCGAGCCCGCTTTCGTTGATTCGCCCAGCGGATCTGAGGCGCGATTTGATACTCCGTGTGGGATCGCGATCGATCTCGACGGGTCGCTTATCGTGGCCGATTCCGGCAATCGAAGGCTGCGGCGCGTGGGAGTGAATGGCGCGGTGAGTACAATTGCCGGTTCGGGCAGGCGAGGTTCGAATGATGGGTCGCTACTGACCGCTTCTTTCGACGAACCGCTCGGCGTCGCCGTAGACCGCGACGGCACCATCTGGGTAGCAGATGCAGGCGGATCGAGTATTCGGGCTTTGTTGTTTGGGTTTTGGTCTCGAGTCTCGACAATCGCCGGAGGCGAGAATTCAGGTTTGATGGACGGTCCGCTCACTCAATCTCAGCTTAACCGACCTTCAGCCGTGGGCGTGTCTCCTGGCGGAACCCTGGTCATAGCTGATACAGGGAACAAACTCGTAAGGATTGCCGTCCGAGATGGAACAACAGGTGGCGTTGCTCTCACGAGTGCGGCGATCGAGGCGATGAGTCCCAAGGTCTCGGACTTTCGCAATCACGCGCCTGGTCGATGGCCTTTCGATCCTCCGAGCAAACCTCGAGAGATCGCTGCCACCTTTGGCGAAATTCGCGGTGAAATTGGCCACGGCGAAGACGCGTGGTTTCACAACGGCCTCGACATTCCCGGCGCCTATGGTGAAACGGTGCGCCTGGTCAGGTCCGAGCGGATGTTACGTCCGCTTTCAGTCGAGGACTTCGGCGGAGCGCGTGAGCGAATTCGCTTTCCCGAAATCGGCTATATCCATCTGCGCGTCGGCCGCGACAAAGATGATCATCCCTTCGAGGATCGTCGCTTCGTCGTGTCGAGGGACGTCCGCGAAAAACTGACCAGGCTTCGCGTGAGACGCGGCGCGACGTTCAACGCCGGAGATGCGATCGGCGTGCTGAACAACCAGAACCACGTTCATTTGATCGCGGGAACGAGTGGTTATGAATTCAATGCGCTGGCGGCCCTCGAACTACCAGGCTTAAAGGACACCGTTCCGCCGATCATCGAGAAAGACGGCGTGCAAATTTTGGATAAAGCGGGGAACGAGTTCGTCTCGAACCAGCAAGAACCACCAGTGGGAGCGCGTGAAAGCCCGGGTCCGGAGGGTCGCCCCATTACCATTAGCGGCGATGTGCGAATTGTGCTCCGAGCGTATGACAGAATGGACGGCAACGCGGAACGACGTCGGCTCGGATTGTACCAACTGGGCTATCAGATCTTGCAGAGGGACGGGACCCCGGTGGCCGGCTTCGAGACGCCACAAACCACAATATCGTTCGAGAGTTTGCCGGACGATACCAGCACGGCTTCGATCGCATATGCCGAAGGTAGCAAGGCAGGTGCTACCGGAGAGACAATCTTTGTCTACATAGTCACAAACCGAGTGCGTGACCGGTTCGCATCAGAACAATATTGGAACTCGTCCACGCTGCCTTCGGGGAAGTACGTGGTGCGCGTCTTCGTAGCCGATTTTTTCGGTAACAAGACGTCTCGCGACGTCGAGGTAATCGTTGCCAGTGACAAGCGATAGTCTGTGTCTCAGCAACGGATCACGCGGACGGGTTTCAGCATTCACGTTTCAAATTTCAATAGGGAAGAGTAATATTGGGCGACAAATAGCCACGGTTGCTCGGTGCTCCCGCAGACTCCATATCATCGTTCGAGGAGAGAATTTCCAATGAAGATTCGACGCCCATACTACCGACCAGTAATGGTCGTGATGATCGCTTCTATGCTCATGCTGGCGATGTTTTCATCCACGGCGTTATCCAGCCGAAACGGGGACAAACCGACTGCGACGGTTATTCGTGTGACGCCGCCTGCGCCCGTCTTTGACGACAGCCAACGATTGGCCGAGCTCGCTTCGCGGCGCGCCAGAGTAGCAGAGAAGCTGGGAGCGAACAGCATATTGGTTCTCTTCAGCACCGAGCCGCGTGTCTACACGAACGACGTGGATTACCATTACAGACAAGAGAACAATCTCTTCTACCTGACGAACCTGAATCAGAAGGGCGCGACACTCGTCCTTATGCCCGGCAATCCGCAGTTGCGCGAAGTACTTTTTCTGCCGAAGCGAGATCCCGCGGCCGAGACCTGGACCGGCCATATGTATAGTCCGGAAGAGGCGCGGCAGCTTTCGGGAGTTCGAGAGATCTGGGAGGCGAAGGAATTTGAGCCCTTCATGCGATCGATTCGCGCGCGTCAGGCCTATCGGCCCAAAGAAGAAGGCGTGCTCCTGACAGCAGCCGTGCAGCCAGTTGTCCCGCCGGTTCCGCAGACCTCGCAGTTGACTGCAGGCGGCACGGCAGTTCAACCGGCTTCGAGCTCCACGGCCGTCGGAGCCAACGTGACCACCACAAATAGCCCGTCCGCGTCTCAGCCAATCGCCCAGCCGGTATCTGCGACGGGCGCCGCTTCCACAGCCGCCGCGGCGCCGACGGGTTTCGAGACCCTCTTCGCGGCAATGGGGCGCGATGAAGCCTCGCTGTATATTCTTGTCCCCCGAGAGGACGAAAGCCGCGAGTACAAGCCGGAGCAAAATTTCGCCATACAGTGGGCCAAGTCCGCTAGCGGCCTGACCGTGAGGACTTCTTCTCCTATCTTTGCGCAGATGCGTCTCCGGAAATCGCCGACGGAGTTAAAGCTCCTGCAGCACGCGATCGACATCACCTCTGAAGGGATCGGTCGCTCCATGGCAATTGCCGGTCGATCCAAGTGGGAATACGAAATCGATGCTGAGGTCCTCTACACCTTCAAGCGTCGAAACGCAGACCACTGGGGTTACCCGTCAATTGTTGGATGCGGCCCGAACGCGACCACTCTGCACTACGTAGAATCACAAGGTCCTATTACGTCTGGCAACCTTCTCCTAATGGATGTCGGCGCGGAGTATGGTCACTACACGGCCGACGTAACTCGAACGTTTCCTGTGAACGGCAAATTCTCACCAACACAGGCGGAGATTTACCAGATCGTCTACGATGCACAAGAGGCGACCGCTCGCGCTTCGCGGCCTGGCGCGATTTTCCCCACGGACGTGCACAACGCGGCTGTCGAGAAGGTTAAAGACGGATTGTTGAAGTTGGGATTGATCACGGACCGCGAAGGGACTATCACCATCAGCAAGAACCTGCCGCCACAGCCACAGTACCGGCTTTGGTTCATGCACGGTACATCGCATTGGCTGGGGATGAACGTGCACGATGTCGGCGGAAGAGGAGTAGCGCTCGAGCCGGGTATGGTCTTTACTAACGAGCCCGGCGTCTACGTTCGTGCGGACGCACT
Source organism: Acidobacteriota bacterium (assembly GCA_032160165.1). GTDB lineage: Bacteria > Acidobacteriota > Blastocatellia > Pyrinomonadales > Pyrinomonadaceae > QHXM01. The sequence continues at coordinate 42,686 of JAVHWA010000124.1, read as the reverse complement.
CGATAATCTCCCCAAGACTCCCGAGAACGAAAAGTTCATCGCTGCCGTGCGCCCGGCGTTTGAGAAATACAAGAACATTGGCGTACGTATCGAAGACGACATGCTGGTGACAAACGATGCGGCGGTGTGGATGACTAAAGCTATTCCGCGGTCGATCGCAGACATCGAAGCCTTCATGGCCCGGGCTCCGAAAGAAGTACAGATCAGTGCTCTGGATCAGGAATGGCTGGACAGACGATTTGTGCCTGCTTCAGTCGTAGCCTTAAATGTTCAGCGCCTGCTCATAGCGGGAATGTCGGCGCGCGTGTAGAGGCGAGAGGTATCTACCAAGCCTGGATGGTGTCTTGACTTGAAAAGACAGATTGAATGACCCATTAAATGAGGCAGGTATGCTTCTCAGGTGAAATCATCATCAAAGTGAATACGCATCGCCCTACATGAAGCGCCTATTACAATCAGTCGCTTGTGGTACGCTCATTACGGGCATCCTCTTCGTGATAGCCGCGACTATCGGGTCGGAAAAGGTTGGATGTGTCCTTGTATGGCAAGCATGTGTTTTCGATACCTTACTATCGAATCAAGCCGACCGAGAGCTTCCAATTACCTTCATTATGGGTATATTTCCCGGGAAACCGATATATGCTGTACCATCCTATCTCCTTCTGCGAAAGTTAGACTCTAACAAGACAAGGTAGGATGATATCTGTGTTGACTCGCACTAAACAACACGATGCTTTCGGGAGATTTCGTATCATTACGTGGACCGCTCGAACCTCACGACTAGAGAAGCCGCGATAAAACTAAGCCAGACATGCTCATTGGCGACTATTCCTCACCGCTGCCGTGTTGCTCACCTCGTGAGAAGTAAGCCCTGGCTTTTTTCATAATCGCAGTAACGAATTCAGTCTTCCCGGGGGTATACCTCATCCGATCCTCCGGATACTTCGCGGCCAGAGTTAACTTCAACTCCAAATAGCGCTCCGCTTCATCATCATCCATCCTCAGATAATCTCGAAAATAGAGCCTGTCCCACATTACAGAGTCGACCTCAACCAACATATCGATCACTGGCTTTGCGGCCAGCCGCGGAACGGCGGTGCCGCCAAAATGCTCGATTCTCTGAACCAGAGATGAAATTCAGCATCGCGCGAAGATGTTCCGCTTCCGCCGTAAACATGGCCGGCCACGAAGAATCGCAGGGAACGATCGCAACGTCTTCACGGATCGCTTCTTGAATGCGCTGCTCGAGACTTTTCGCCAATTGAGTGTCCTCTGGGGACGGAGAGCAAGAGTCTATAACACGAGGCGCATCGGCGCTGGAGGCTCATTCTGTCCGCACTGATCCTGCCCCCTGACGGCCACTCTCAGAACAAATTCAGAAAAACATCAGGAAACTCTGAGGACGCACGCGCCCGGGCTCGGCTATTGTCCATCCCATGATGCAGAGCGGCAATTTCGGAACGATAAATCCTTTAACCGGACTCGAACAGAATCAACTAACAGGAGAGATAAAAATGCGACACACACTGACTTCCTTTAGATCCCTGGTCTCAGCTTTTGCCCTATTGATACTTAGCTTTGGAGCGACAGCATTCGCGAGCCAACCAGCGAGTGGGTCTGCCTCCGGCACCTATCAGTTCTCATTAGACGACGGCTATACGAAATATGTGGAATTCGACGCCAGATCGGAAGCAGAGGGAAGGGCAACTGGCGCTATGACCATCACCGACGAAGCCCCGATTCCTGAGAATGACGTCGACGGCACCGGCGATCCCGAACTCGGGGGATCGCGCACAGGATTCACTCTGAGGGTCGACTTTGACGGAATGACTATCGATAGAAATCTGGCTGTAATGAGCGGCACCGTCCGAGACTCGAACATCAACAACTACATCGGGCAGCGCGTGCTGCTGATCGTCGAAGACAATGGCGAGAACGGCGAGGACAAGTTGGCGTGGGGAGTATATAAGCCATCGACGCGCACATGGACTCCCTCCGACGCCGAAGTGCGCGACGACAATGGGGCAAGCTTGACCTGGACCGCTACTGACGCCGAACGCAGAGATGACGTAGGCATTCCCTCAAGACGAGACGAGTCGATAACCATCCAAAGTTTTCCGCTGTCCTCGTATACATTCTTCGACGTTCGCGGCGCGGGCAATATTCTGGTGCAAGCCTAACGAGTTGCGCGGCGGCTACCGTGTGTCGTTGTCGCAAACCGAGGCGCTGCCCTCCCGGAGAAGGGCAGCGCCTTAAACTTTTAGCCCTTGCGCTTACCCGCCGTACGCCTACATATCATCTTTCACGCGCCGATCGCGGTTGTATCGCCTGATGACCTCCTGGTATTTCCTGGCGATGGTGAGAGTGCGAGAGATATCTTCGTCTTCCTGGGTGGGGTAAAGCTGGTGGGCCTTGGATATCGCAGCATCCAACACACGTTCGGCCTCGCTGTATTGACGAGCCTCCCAGGCGGCTGCCATTTCGTGAATCGCCTGCGCCAGCACCGCGATCGTGTAGTTCTTGGCGACCTCATTGTCCTTCAGCTGATTGCCGTACCAACGGTTTCTCACCTTGAGAAATGTCTCATCCGTCTTCACCACGCGGTCATTCCCATCCAGATCGCGATAGATAAGTCGGACGCGAACTGACGGCGAAGTACCTCGTAATCCGGCACTCGATGCCCTGAAGCGCATCATGATTACCTGCGTCATCCCCTGGTTCATATTGTCGAGCTTAATGCTGACATGGCCGTTTCGTTCTCGCGGCTCGTATCCATAGACCTGCACCAAATCGAGATCAGAGTCGTAGTCGATATCCACGTTTGGCTCGCTGGCGACAGGGGAGACAAGGCTCTGCACTTCCTTGATGAAAACCTTTTCGATGTCCTGGGCGTCAGCCACGAAATGAAAGAGCCCGCGACCGCTCTTGGCCAGCTCGCGCAGTAGGTCTTTGTTGAGATCGAGTCCGACGCCGATAGTGGAAAGATCTATGCCTTTCTGGTTGAACCGAAGAGAATTCTGAGCAATCTCGTCAGGATTGGTCACGCCTTGATTGGCGATTCCATCGGTGAGAAGCACCACCCGGTTGGTGGCGTCGTCGCGATAATTCTTCAGGGCCTCGTGATAGCCGAGCATCAGTCCAGCGTGCAGGTTCGTCGAGCTGCCGGGTTCGATCTCTCGGATCAGCCGCTTGACGTATTCACGATCTCCCATGGGACGCGCGGGCAAAAGGACCTCCGCCTCAGAGTCGAAGACCACGATCGAGAGCACGTCCGTCTCGCGTAGTTGATCGACCAGCTTGAGCAGAGCGTTCTTGACCCTGGACATCTTGTCCGCGGCGGCCATCGAACCGCTCTTGTCGATCACTAACGCCATGTTGATGGGTCGCAATTGTTGACGGTCGTTCGCCAGCGCTGTGCTGAAACCGACCTGCAAGACCGCTTCATCGCCGGCCCCAACCTGATCGTTTCCCCAACGCAAATCCATTGCGACGGCCTCGCCCGCCTTCGGGCGTCCGATCTGGTGGCGGTGATAATTTACGAACTCTTCGACGGCGATCTCACGCGATGAGGGCATCACTCCCGCCTCGGCCAGATAGCGCGTGCGAGCTGCAGCCGCGGTCGAAGTGGCATCCTGGGCAACGACCACTCCCCCGCAAAGAACAGGTACTAGAAAGAATAGTGTAAGGATAATCCTGCGAACGAAGTGTGGAGCTCTGTGGGCTAGTCGTGACATAAATCCTCCGGAAGCATAGGTAGGCCTGATCAGTTGCTTAGGGAGACAACTCGAGGCAGCCTGTCACCGGCGAGGTATTCTGTTGTCGTGCCGCCACGATAAGAGATGTCGGTATTGAGTAGGAAGATGTCCGGGAGGTTTATTTGGACGGCAGATGGGAACTTTTGCGAGCGGAGCGGCACGATGTCTAATTTGTTCGCATCATCCTACGACTTCGGCGTAAAAAGGATGGCTCCGATTGAGTGGACCGCAAACTAACAGTTTGCGCGACCGTTATTCGTAGCCCAGCGCGTCGACCGCATCCTGCCTGGCAGCCCGCCACGCCGGATACAGAGCTCCGATCGTCCCGCCCACCAGTCCCACGGCGAAAGCTACGATGATCCATCGTGGCTCGAGCTCAACTTCAAGAGAGGTTGTGCGCATTACCGCGAATCGCAGTACCAGAGTCAACGCAATTCCCGTCAAGACCCCGAGCAGGCTGACGGCGATGGCTTCTTTCTCGATGACCCACGCGATTGTGCCCTTGGACATGCCGAGTGATTTGAGAATCCCGATCTGCCGTGTTCGCTCTGTCACGGTTGTGTACATGGCAAGCAGGATAACCAGCATACTGATGGTTGACGCAATGGCGACCACGACCTTTATGAAAACGTTGAGCGCCGGCACGCTCGAGGCGTAGAGTTCGGGGAGGTCGCGAGTAAAGATTATCTGATCAGTGGGGAACTGCTCGCGTATTCGCGCCGCTACCTTCTCCTGTTCAGTAGGATCGGCGCAGGCGACGAGCACCGCCGTGGCGTGTTCCTCGCCTCCCACTTGCTCCTGCATCGTTACCAACGGGATCTTGATACGGCCACCGCCGGGCGGCTCATAGACCCCCACAATCCGAAATGGGTGGTCGTAGAGCTGGACTGTCGATCCCAGGCTTGCCTGCCTGTCCCGTTGCCAAACGGTGTCAATGATTGCCTGGTCTTTGCATTCGGGTGGCGCTGATTGGTCGCAGGGTTGAAAAGCCGTTCCTTCTTTGATCGTCAAGCCGGTTAGCGCCGCATACTCGTCGAACGGAATGCCATCAACCAGGCGGCTGCCGAATCCGCGGTCACTGCTAACAATATTCTGGCCGATTGGGACCGCCATTCGAACGCCCTCAATCCGGGACAACTCTTTGGCTCTGGTTACCGGAAGCGAGAATGGCTGAGAACCGCTCATCCCAAACGTCCCCGACGCTCGCACCATTATCTCGGCCCCGATATTCGCCTCGCGTCGCCCTCGCTCGCGAAGCACACCATGCGCGAGGCCGACCGTAAAGATAATGAGAAGAACGCCGATGCCTATGCCGAAGACGCTGACGATCGTCCGCGCCGGCCTATGCGTCATATTTGAGAGAACCAGGCTGTCCATAATCTTCCTAAAGCGCGGGCTCTTGTCCATTAAGCGCCGAGTGGCATTCGGGATTGTACGCCACGCCAGAATGATGAGCCCTATCACGGTCCAAAACAGCGTTCCGGCCTTGCGCACCAGCGCCAATGTGACGCCTGTGGCCGCAGCATAGCCGAGCGTTCGTAAGATTACTTCAGTTCCGCCTTCGTAAACACCTATTGTCGCAGGCACAAAGCCGAAGACGAAGTTTATTACTTTCGTCAACGATTCGATAACATAAGCCGCGTGTACGAAGGGCGAGTAGCCGAGCATACGCAGCGTCACATAAACCTCGACCACGCTTGAGACGTGCGATAGCAGGTCGAAGCCGATCATCGCGAAGAAAGACCGGGGTCGGTGCGAATAGAAGTCGTAAACGTGCGACTCCAGATCTGAAATATGGTCGCGGCGCGAGGTCAGGGCCCGCGGATGGAAACCGAACCGTCCGAACGTGTCGATCATCCACGTCAGCAGCATGACCCGGCGACTCGCGGCCCACGCGGCCAGGAGAATACCCAGCGTTGATATGGCGGCAATCCCAAACAGCGTGTAACGCACGACCAGCGGCAACTCAAACGAGAGCAGCATTACAACTGCGCCGCTGAGAATGAAGAAGACGACAGATAAATTGTAGAGGATGTTATCTACGACCAGGGCGGAAACCCCGTAGATAATGGGCACGCGCTTGCGAAGAAGCGCGACTTTGGTTGCTTCGCCGAGCAAAGGGCCGGTGAAAGTAAGAAAGCTGATGGCCTCGCCGCCCAAACGGACCGACAGCGCATGCCTGAAGCTGAATCCGCGATGGTTTGGATCTATGGCAGAACGCATCGCGAGGGTTCGCAATACGTGCCGGATACCGCTGATGCCGAGCAGAATGAAGAAGCCGAAACCGATCCGCCGAAGTGCGTCGAAAATCGGTTGAACGCCTACGCGTCTGATTACATAAACGAGCAGGGCGAGGCCGAGCAGGAAAGCGACGCCCTGAAGCCAGATGATCTTTCGGCGGAAGCCGCCCGCTCCCGAAGAAGTCGATCCATCTTCATCTGCCAGCGTTTGATCTTCCGCGAGCCCTTCATTGCCGGATTGCTCTTCGATCGTCGTCAAGGCGCGGTTGCCACTCCTTCAGCAACGGGTGAGATACGCTTCTCTCTCTCCGCACCGGGTAAGACCTCGGTAATGACCCGTCCGGGAAATCGTCTAAAGCCGCGGTCCCAGAGGACGGGCACGGGAACTCGAGCTTCGTTGATCTGACCCGTCAGCGCCAGCACAGTGGGCATAAAGCTCAAGCTGTCGTATGGCTCGTCAACTATGAGGCCGCGCGGGATGCCGGTATCGTCACCACCCGCGAGCATCAGCGTCGAATGCGTTGATATGCGAAAGAACGAGCCGTGATTTCCCCCCGGGTTGAAACCGCGGACGTCGAAGTTCCAATGATTGTTGGCGAGCACCAGCAGGTCCGCCTCGACCAGCTCGCGCTGCTTTCGACGCAAGCGACGGAGAAGGCGTTCGTCGGCCGTCAACCCTGGAACGTCCGTCTCGAACGCTGGATTAGGATGACGAGCAAGCTGTTCGTGCAAACCTACGAGAGCGTTAGAGTATTCGGTTTTATGCAGTGCGCGCAACCATTCAAGGTCTGTGTGCCAATCGTTGAGCCAGGTGGTGCGCGCGCCTTCCGGCACATTTAGCCGGGAGTCTTCCCAAATCATTAGCGGCAGACCCGGGCGCCATGCAACCCGTTCGAAGGTGACAGCGCCGTCCTCGTCTTCTCTAAGATTCGTGATTGGAAGATAGCGGAGGCTCAGTCGTCCCGCCTCGTCCTGTCGCGAAAGAATCAATGCCTGGTTGGGGCCATCACAGATCCAAACCACATCGCTATTGGGACGCAGTTGCTTGTCGAGGCTGGTGGCAAACTTCTCCTGAGGAATCCGTGTCGCCGCGAAATCTATGGGTCGCGAATCGACGTTGGCCTGGACGTTGTTTTTGACCGCTATGTTGTGAAGCAAGCTCAAATAGTCGACCCGGACGAAGCTCTTTTCAAGATCCAACCTGCCGTCTGAGTCGAGCGCGGGGCCGCCCGCGCCAAAGCCAGCCACGTAGTTTTGCAATTCGTGGATGCTGTTGGAGGAGCCCATTGCGCCCTTCGCTATCACATCCTCGATGCGAATGCGGGAAGGATCAAAGCTTTCGCGGCTTAACGCGAGCAAATTGGTGAGCGTCCTGGAATACTCGATGTATTTTCGTTCGTCCGCCTGGGCCGAATCGAGCCGGGCAAATACGCGGCGCCCCTCATCACCACCAACCGCATCGGGGTCCTCTCTACCCGCTTTCTTAAATTCTTTGGCCTTCCTGGCCCGCTCCTCCAACACCTGGCTTTGATGTTGATTCGCACGGTGAAGCGCCGCAATCTCTTCATTGAGTTGCGACAAATCCGATTGCCACTCGTCGCGCCGGCGGTCGAGGGTGTCAAAGAAGGCGTAAGTCTCAGCACGTCGAAGCTCGGGCGAAAGGTCCTTGCGTTGGAGCTGTTGAAGCAGGATATGGAGCACATTCAGATCGCTGTCGCGTAAATGAATTGAGGCACGCTCGTTCCCGTCGAAGTCCAGTAGCGCGGTCGGATATTCCGTGCTTTGCCCCTTGAGATAAAACGAGTCGGAGGTCGTGGTGGTGATCAATGGTACCAGCGGATAGATGCCCTTGACTGAGTATTCGAGCATCAAGCGCCGCTTGGTAATGACGTGGTGACCGCCACCGGCGACGCTGCCCAGAAGTTTGACCAGGTTATAGCCCTGACTGTAAATCTTCTCGTCGGTATTGAACCCATGGTCCGAGACGAGAATCAGGGCGGTATCTTTTGCCTCGGGCGTCTTCTGTATTGCGCTCCAGATCCGGCCCACGATTCCATCCAGAACCTGCAACGCCGCAAGGTGCGATTCCCGATCGCGGTTATGATGGGCCATGTGATCGAAATCCGTTATGTACAAGTCAAGATAACGAAAAGCAGGCTTGTCCAGTCGTTCAATCAGCTCGCGCTCTAATTGATCGAAAATCGTATTTCGGGTTTCGAATCCCATGGTCCACTCGTCCAGCAGTTCGCGCGGATTCTTCAGGAACCGATTCTGGGCGCCGTGCTGCAGAGTTCGCCATCGCATACCGCGCTGATAGAGCTGAAAACTCATGAACCGTTCGGCGGGAGCGTACGCATCGACGAGCAACGGCAGTCCAGCATCATCGAGGGTTTCCGGCCCAGGCATGTCCACCCGGCGTTGTCCTACGTTGCTTACATAGAAGGGAAGGAAATTCAGGTAATCGTAGGTGTGAAGCGTATATCTGTCGTATTCGACGTTGCCTTTAATCTGTAAGTGCTGTCCGGTATCGAGCATCGACCAGGAAGGGGCCGATAGGCTCATACCACGTACGTAGAAGTTTTGCAGATGCGTGCCGCGCGCATAAAAGACATATTCGATCCAGGGCAGCAGGCTCTTGCCGGTGCGAGGATCTCTCTCATGAAGAAAGCGGTCGACGATGTCGGGCTGCAAGCCGTCCACCTTTAGGATGACGACACGCTTTGCCTGCGCAGTGGCTGAAACGACGCCGAGGAGTATGAATATAGTTAGCAGCAGGAAGACCTTCATCTTACTGCAAACTGCAGACTGCCAACTGCCAACTGCGCTTCTACTGATTCCCATTGACCACACTTAAAATAGCTTTGGCATCTGCCGGCGCGATTCGCTGCTCTTCCTTAACCGCTAGACGAAGGTACTCTGCGCTTTGAGTGCGCCAGCGGGCCTCTATTCTCGGGTCGCGATAAGTACGAAGCAGCTCCTTCTTCGCAGTCTCGTTGTTGATGCGATAAAGGCCATTGAGACAAATGCTGCGTGTTTCCTCGTCTTCAGTGCGCGCGAAGATGCGAGCGGCGACCGAAGCAGTTGTACCCGTCGCCAACGCGCCGTGCTCTATTATGAAGCGAAGCGATCGGCGAACGTCTTCGATGTTCCAAACCACCTCCACTTGCGGGCTCGCCCTGGCGACCTCGCGCAGGAAGCGTTGATGAAAGGCAAACTGTCGACCGATATCGAGTCTCGTCTTCATCTCAGGAGTGGGCGTCTCGCGATGGGTATAGAGACCGAAACTCAGAATGTTGGCAAGCCGAAACATCGTTTGGCCGGTGCGTCCGTGCTTGAGATTGACCATCTCTTCGCGACGATCGCGATCGAGACGCGCCGGCAAACCGTCCGGGCGATTCACGTAGGCCAGCAACGAGGCATATTGCTCGCGCGCCAGTTTGGCTTCCATCTCCAAATCGTTTTCCAGCGGATTCAGCGACACGCGCTCCAATCGCCGGCTGATCTCATTACGCAGCTCCGGATCGAGCGAAGCGCTCAACGAGATCAGGAGCTTTAGTTGCGAATACGTCTTTAGGCGGGACGGTTGGTTGATATCCATTCCACGTTTGCCGGTCACGAAATCATAAACAGTTCGACCGAGAAAGTAGGGAAGAGCAAGCCGCGATAGTCCCAAAACGTTTCGCGCGATATCCTCGAGCACCCGGCGCGACATTTCTCGGCGCTTCGGATTCGCCGCATCGCGAAAGTCCACCAGTAGAATCGGAATTTTAGGAAAGTCCAACCCGTAAAGCGCGAGCGGGACCATCTCTACGGCACGCGCGCCTTCAGCATCAGCGTCTACCGGGCGGTTCTCAGCGTCGAAATAGCGCGTCTCCGTATAGCCCTTCCAATTCCGAAGACGCGTATCCTGCCAGGGATCCGCTATGTTCAAAAACCGCTTGTCGAATCGGCGAGCCTGGTTCCTCCCGAGATCGGGCCGAGAGACCCAGAGCATTGCATGGGTTGCGCTACCATCCGGCATCTCGAGCGGCTCGAAGTAGAGCGATTCGGCTTCCGCCCTTTGTCGCAGGAGTTCCCAGTTGTGTCCGCGCAGGTCACGCGTCAGGGTTGTCTCTTTCTGATAAACGCGTTGCAGGTAAATATCGTCCATGATCCCGCCGAATGCTTTTTCGGAGAGAATCAAACGTGCATTTATGTCTGCCATCTCGCCGGGCGTGAACACTGACGCGGTGCCACTCTCCGACTGATAGAGCGAGAGCACTCCCAGCGCGCGAACGATGTGGGCTTTGCGATAGTCGCTCAGATTATGACGAAAGGTGCGAGTCGCCGTTTTGAGAGGCAACCCGTAAGAATCCAGTAGAAGGCTTTGAATAGCAGTCCAGAAAAATCTCTCCCACACTTCGCGCTTCGCGCCTGCCAAATCCATTATCGGCGGAGGTGCGCCTGTTCCTGACTGGTGCTTGTTCCCGACGCGGGTGTAGAGAAATGGAATCGCAGAGGCCAGGCGCTGCCCAAAGGTAGGCTTCGTGTACGTCAGCATCCAGACGTAACGCAAGCGGTCATTCTCGGGATTGTCGTCGCCCAAGGTATCGCGCACTACGCTTACAAGCGGGACTTCGCTCGACTGCCCATTCTCTCGCTTCAATCCATCGAGGTCGCCGAATATGGTGAGCAGTTCGGCTCCGCCAGCCACAGGTGTTCGTTCCAAACGAAAGCTTGGCTTTTCAGCTTCGGCGGTTGCGTTGGGAATGTTCGGCGTCGGCGCAGGAGATTGCGCCAGAGAGACGAAGTGGGCGGCGGGCGAGAATGCCAGGAGGAGAGTAAAGAAAATGCCGGCGGCTCGACGCGCGCTTTGTGAATAGGGAACCCTTTTCATTCCAGGTTAGCTATCCAATCCCCTCGTGCAAGGTTTCATCTGGAGCGAAATAGCTGCATCTCCTGCCCAAAAGCGCAACACAAATAAGACGTTTGGGCACCGTCTTACGTTAACGTCAAAGGACTTGGCAATCATCATGCCGCGCGAGGATTCTACCATTAATAACAAGCCGCAGAGCGGCTAAAGATCTCAAACACACTCGCGGTTACCGCTCGAAATCTCCAGGCGAAACGCAACCGGCCAGCTAATCGTCCTAGTTTCTCGCGGTCGTTCAACTCGCTCGCAAGATGTTATGACAGTTTCGAGATCGTCATATGTGCTTCTCGCTGTTCGTCGATTTCCGATGCACGACGGCATTACCCGCGTTGCCGTCCTGCACCCAGTTACTTCGTTGCCTCTGAAACTGCGTCCAATGATTTCTCATCCATAAGGAAGATCTCAACTGCGGGTACATCCCCCAGCGAAAGGCGGGCGATCGGCTGGGCGATCGCTTCCAGCCTGGCTACGAAGGCATCGTTGCTGAGGTATCGACGCCCTCGCGCGACCATAACAAAGTCCCCGGGCTCAAGCTGGCTCGTCGCCTCTTTGTCCGAAAGCGAAATCGCAACAAGGTCATTGCGTCCGTCCAGCTGACCGTAGTAGGTCACGAGCCCCGGCGTTTCGCTAGCGACGCGCGCGCCGGGCCCGGCGCGTGAAGCGATGTCAGAAACGGCCTCGCGTATTCGTGCGTCGTAAAACTCATCGTGGGGGAAATAGCTGCCCGCGCGCTCTGTACCTCCGCCTATCACGTTCGTATAGAGACGATAAAAAGGAGATGCGCTTGCCGAGGCGATCAGCGGAAAGACCAGCGCCAAGCCCGCCACCGAAGCGCGCACGAGGTACTTCGCCCCCTCGTTCTCTGCAAAAACCTTAATCCGCCGTGCGATCCAGCTCGCGACAAAGTGTATGCCGATGGCTGAGGTGATCACGACGACCGGCAGCGCGATCGTGAAATATCGCGTGAACTTTCCGCCCAATACGGTAAAGGGCATAAACCAGTACATCAGCCAAAAGAGAACAAAGAACCGGCCATCACCTAACTTCTTTTGGAAGAGTAACGGAAGTCCGATGATGAAACCGATGAGCAAAGGCAACGACAGCTTGACTCCCATGAATACATAGTAGAAGTACCAGGGAGAGCCCTTGAGCCAGAGCGTCATCTGATTTCGATAAAGCGAGCCCATGAATTCGTAGCTGTCGTGCCCGATTCGTTGTTCGCCGGCGAAGATCTTCATCTCGTGCCATGTACCCGGCAGTAAAATCGCCGGGTTGCAGAGGACGAAAACGGCGCCAGTGATGGCGAAGAAGATCAGCCACTTCTTCTTTCCCACGCGCCAGCGCGTCGCGGGATTCAGTTGAAAGATGTAGTAGTAGCTGCCGCTGATGGCCATGAAATGAGGCAGATACTTCGAGGCCAGCATCGCTCCGAATGCCGCGGCCGTGGCCCAGTAGTAACGCTCCGGATGACTGCGTCCCGACTCGGCTACGCGCTGGCCCTTCAACCAAAAGACATTGGCCAGCAGAAAAAAGAAGATGAAGAAGGTATCTTCTTTTGCTATGCGATTGAACCCGATTCCGCTCGGATCAAAAGCCCAGAGTGCTGCCGCGATCAGCGCCACCTCGATCCCGAACAACTCCGAAACCACAAAAAAGATCAGTAATGCGGTTAAAGCACCGAGAACCGCGCCAGGGAGACGAAGGGCCGCCTCCGTTGAGACCTTCAGCCCGGGATGACTCGCCACCAGCGACGTCGCGTTCCAGCGCTCGGCGACCACGACACTGACGGTGAGCATCGCTTTCATCAGCATCGGGTGCTCGCCGTTGGCTGCGGTCAAGCCGTGTGCGCGATAGTCTTCGACGGCGCGCAGCTTATTCAGCTCGTCCTCGCTCAGCCCTTCCGCGCCCAGGTTAGCGGCGCGAAAACCAAAGCCGGTAAGAATGATCAGCGCAAGCGTCGAGATGATTAGGGCGCGGCTTGCCGAGCGCACACCTCTATCGACGAAAAGCTCAGGCGTTAGCTTAGCTGTGACTACGGTTGCGGCGGATGCGGACACGAGATGAAGTATGGCTCCAGCCTAAAATAAAAGCTGCGTCAGTCGATAAAGATGGACCGAGATGCAGCGGGCAACAAAACGCGAAAGCTTATCGTGAGTAGGCGGCTCGTGTCAAAACGGGATGTAGCGCAAACTGTCAGTTTGCGCAAGCTAACAGCTTGCCCTACCTATCCTTCTGCGGCTTCTCGCTGGCCGTACCCCGTTGAGGAGTTTGATTGGAGTTCGAATTCTCATTAGTGGCCGCCTCTGCCGCAGGCTCCGGCGCAACCCAACCGGCGCGCTGCAGCAGCGTGAACCCGTAACGGATGGGAACGGCAAAATTTGACGCGGTGCTTTCTGTGAAGATTGCGAAGTTGACGCCGATCACCCTACCAGACTGCCCAAAGAGCGGCGCGCCGGATCCGCCTTCTGCTGTCCGCGCATCGTAAACCACACGATGTACGTCAAGATCGGTGATGTTGCCCTGGGTCGTTAGCGGTTGGATTCGATTCTTTTCCGAAAGACAGCCGAGCAGCGAGCCCAGTGAACCGCCGCAGCGCGCACGAATCATGTAGGCCTCGGCGTCGTCTCGGAGCGCAAGCAGCCGATCGGGACCATTCGGATACCCCATCATCACTACTGTCTTTCCTATGGCCACGGCATCGGAATTCTTATCGAGCGGCAGGATGGGGAAATCGGTTGGCGAGTCTTTGACTTCGAACGTGCAGACCGCCACGTCGTCCTGTGGCGCGGCCGTTTTGAACTTTAGCGTGACCGGCTGAGTATGGTCAGGGAAGTAGGCCAGCAGTTTTTTCAACCGAGGCTGTCCGTTAACGCTGCTGGTCAGGATCTGGACCCTCTCGTCCGCTCGCCACGGTTGAGCGACATGATGATTGGTCAGGACGTATCCATCGCCGACATAGAAACCCGTTCCCACTGCTTCAAATTCTGCCACAGCGCCTTTGCCTTCGGCCGTCAGCTGCACGCGCTCATCGCCATTCTGAATTACCGTGCCATCTTCGCTGGTTTGGACTTCCGGATAGCGCAGGGGCCGTCCCGTCCCCTGTTCGACGAAAAAGTACGTCCCCAGAATCATGCAGACGCCCCCGCCGTAATCGTTGCGCAGCTTCGGCGCAAGCGAGAGGCTGTCCAGGATATTCTGGTTCGAGCGGTCTATATTCTTGATCTGGTTGCTGACGTCCCCCTGCTGCTTTCGCATCTGGTCCTGTTGCGTGCTCAGGTCGCCGAGCACCTGCCGGCTCCGCTTCAGTTCTTTGTAAAGACCGAATCCGAGATAGAGCATCCCGCCGACGAGGGCACCCATAATCAACAGCGCGATAATCTTTGTGCTGATCTTGATCTCGCGCACAAGTTCGCGCGTAAACTCTCGCAGGAAGACCTTCGCATCATCGCGCCGCGCGGACGCGGCGGACTCGATGGCCGCGCTCTCCATAAATGGGGCAACCTGCAGTTGCTGGCGACCGGTGATGACGGCGGGCAGGTTGCGGACCGGGAAGAACGAGAGCGACAGTAGCGCGGGCTCGCAACGAACTTCGTCGCCGTCTTTGATTTTTGTGTTTAGAGCTAGCGGTTTGCCGTTGTGTCGCAGGTCGAGCGATTGATCGAAGGCTTTTATGCGGTAATGGCCGTTGCTGCGTGCGAGTTCGAGGAGGACGGGATTAGCGGACGAGTCTGAGGGTAGGGAAGACGCGCGCAGTCTGAGATCGCAATCCTCGCCCGCGCCGATGCGTATACGCTCTTGCGAAAGAACTTCGGTGTGCTTATCTTCGCCCGCCGCGATGTGGATTACTAAACTGCTTGCCATAAAGCGAACTTCAAACCAGGGGCCCTCGAGAGACTAACCAGACGCTGGAACGTTGACTGGGTGACGTCGGTTAGTCATACAACGCCGGGACACGAATCAGGCGACCCCGACACGACCACAAACATACTCGCGGTCTTGACGTGCGGTCGCCCCTCGCTTGCCATCTTACAATAGGGAACGGAGTGGGGCAAAGGAATAACACTGCGATTGCGCGGCGCTTGCCGAAATCAATCAAACAACAAATCCGCACGAACCAACACGAACGCTTTGCTGGTGAGATTCGTGCTGTTTCGTGGATCGTCTTTCGTCGTGACACCGCCACCCTCGTCCCGCTATAGTAGGGACCTATTTAAAGCTATTATGTGCACTTCGCCAACGGGCCGCGATCACCAGGTCGGGATATAATGTGCCCTCGAGGTTAAGCTATGACCAAACAATGTGAGGCGGTTTACGAAAACGGCGTGCTTCGTGCCGCACATCCCATAGAAATCCCTTAAGGAGAACGTCTTCAACCGATTGTCGTCACTCGCAACGAGGCTACGCCGTGCGATCAAGCTCAAGCGATGACCAGCGGAAGCTAGCGGATGATCAGCACAGCGCTCTCAAAGAACGGCATCTCCATTCGCTTGACCGAAGAGCGGTGGAAGCACATTACGGATGAGCATGGCGAACTGGCTGGTCTGAGGTTAGAAGTTATGACTGCGGTCGAAGAGCCTCAGCGTATTGTGGAGGGCGGTGACGGAGAATTGCTGGCGGTGCGCCAGTTTGATTTGGGCAAATACATCCTTGTCGTGTATCGTGAACAAGAGAATGACGGGTTCGTAATCACGGCATTTCTAACTCGACGAATTAGCTCTCTGGAGAGGAAGAAGCAAGTATGGCCGTAGCAAACATCGAAGATTATTTGAAGCTTGTGCCTGCCCTTAGAAAGTCGCCAAGTCATTTGCTCTGGTCATCGTATGATGATGAGGCTGACACTCTCTACATTAATTTCAAGAAGCCAAGCAACGCCACCGACAGCGACATTACAGACGATGATGTAATCATTCGGTACGAGGATGGCGAAATCGTAGGCCTCACGATCCTGCACGCGAGCAAGCGCTAGTCAGGGAAACCCTGGAATCAAAGAGGAGGCTCTCGCCGCTCATTCATTGCTCTCGCCGCTTTTAGGAGTGCCGTACAGAGAACGCCTTGTTCGTTGCCGTTGTCCTCGACCCTATTGTTTGATGGAAAGACTGAACCTCAAACCAACTCACAAGCCCGTCCAGAATTATTACGAGGCGTTAAGCCAATTCAAGACCATCGGCGTGTCTCACGAGGGAGCGGTTCGCTCTGCATTTCAGACTCTGCTGGAGCATTGCGGCAGGCAGTTTAGCTGGAAGCTCGTTCCCGAATGGCAAGTCAGACGAAACCACGGTCATCCGCTTCGCGTGGACGGCGCGCTCGTCGATGAGTTCCGCCTCCCGCATGGATTCTGGGAAGCCAAAGACACTCACGACGATCTGGGCAAAGAGGTAAAGAAGAAACTCACCGCCGGCTACCCGCAAAACAACATCATCTTTCAGGCGCCCGAACGCGCAATTCTTTGGCAGGATGGTCGGTCCGTTCTGGATCTCGAGATAACGGACCCGGTCGCTCTAGTCGAAATCGTCAAGCAGTTCTTTGACTACACACCGCCGGAATTCGAAGAGTGGACCGATGCAATCACGCACTTTCAAAATCAGGTCCCCGAGCTCGGTCGCGCGCTCTCCACGCTGATCAAACACGAAGGACATGCAAACAAGCGGTTCCGTGCGGCCTTTGAGGACTTTCTCGCTCTCTGCCGTCAAGCTATTAATCCCAATCTCTCGCCCGATGCCGTTGAAGAGATGCTCATACAGCATCTGCTTACGGAGCGCATCTTCCGCACGGTCTTTAACAATCCCGACTTCACGCGGCGCAACGTAATCGCTGCTGAGATTGAAAAAGTGATCGACGCGCTGACTTCGCAATCTTTCAGCCGCGAAGGCTTCCTGCAAAGCCTCGACCGCTTCTACAAGGCGATAGATAAGACCGCGAAGACCATCGACGACTTTTCCCAGAAGCAGGAGTTCCTCAACACGGTCTATGAGAAGTTCTTTCAGGGCTTCTCGGTCAAGGTTGCCGACACCCACGGCATCGTCTATACCCCGCAACCGATTGTAAACTTCATGGTCCGCAGCGTCGAAGATATTTTGCAGAAAGAGTTCGGCAAGTCTTTAAGCTCCCCGGACGTGCATATCCTCGATCCCTTCGTCGGCACGGGTAACTTCATCGTGCATGTCATGCAGGCGATTAAGAAAAGCGCCTTGCCGCAGAAGTACAGCGAAGAACTGCACTGCAACGAAGTGATGCTTCTTCCTTACTACATTGCTTCCATGAACATCGAGCACGAGTTCTATGAATCCACAGGAAGTTATGAATCATTCGAGGGGATTTGTTTGGTAGACACGTTCGAGCTTGCAGAGGCGCAACAGATTTCATTCTTCTCTACCGAGAACACTGCGCGCGTCGAACGGCAAAAGCGCGCTCCGATTCGAGTCGTTATCGGCAACCCGCCATATAACGCATGGCAATTGAACGAGAACGACAACAACAAGAATCGTAAGTACAAGGTGATGGATCGAAGGGTGGCGGAGACATACGCGAAAGGATCAAAAGCTACGAACAAGAATGCGCTCTCCGATCCTTATGTGAAGGCGATTCGCTGGGCGAGCGACCGCATTGGCGATGAAGGAATCGTCGCTTTCGTTTCGAACAACAGCCTTATTGAGAGTCTGGCGTTTGATGGCCTGCGGCAACATATCGAGAATGACTTTGACGAGGTTTATGTACTCGACCTTGGCGGCAACGTGCGCAAGAACCCAAAGCTGTCTGGCACGACGCATAATGTGTTCGGAATTCAGGTCGGGGTAAGCATCAATATCTTTGTCCGCAGGCGAGCAGCCGCGTAGAATCGGTCAGGAGGTGAAGCTATGACCAGAGGAGTCTTGTTATACCCCGGTGAGGATGGCTTCGTTGTTGCCCAGGTGCCCAGTCTTCCCGGCTGCATCAGCCAGGGCAAGACTCGCGACGAAGCGTTGGCAAACGTCCGCGAAGCAATCTCTCTGCATGAGGAGGTTCTGCGCGATCGCGGTGAACCAATCCTGAAAGAAGCGGAGGTTGTCTAATGAACATTAAGATTGTGATTGAGTCCGGCGAAGACGGTTACATTGTGGCCCATGTACCCGCGCTTAAGAGTTGTTGGTCACAAGGCAAAACTCGCGAAGAGGCTTTGGAAAACATTCGGGAAGCAATTGATCTTTACCTGGAGCCTGAGCCGGACGAGATTCGGGACCGGGAAGTAGTAGAACTGAGCGTATGAAGCTTCCGCTGCTCTCAGGCAAGCAAGTGCTCGCGGCCCTTGCGCGGCTCGGGTTTGTCGAAGTACACCGCAAAGGCAGCCACGTGAAGATGAAGCACGCCGATGGCCGAGTGATCGTTTTCCCTTACCATGATGAGGTTGACCGTTACACGCTGAGAGGCGCGCTCCGCGATGCCGACATAGAAGCTGAAGAGTTTCTCAAGCAAGTCTGATCCTACGCGATGACACGAGCCCGCATTTACTACGCCCGCGTTGATGAGTTCTGGCGCAAAGAACAGAAATATGCCTTCCTCGACGAGAAACAGCATCGCGGAAATATTGAGTGGCAGGAGATTCAACCGGACGCGAAACACAATTGGCTGACCGAAGGAATGGAGGACGAGTTTCAATCGTTCATCCCGATCGGGAGCAAGGAAACAAAGGGCAGTGTTAAGAGTGAGACTATCTTCTTAACGTTTGGAGGCGGAGTCAAAACGAACCGTGACACCTGGGCTTACAACTTCAATGCAACTGATCTGGAAAAGAATATCAAGCGAATGATTGACGCTTACAACGACCAAGTCTCCAGATGGTCTCGGTCTAAAAAGAAGCCCGCTAACATCGATGAGTTTGTAGCCTACGACACGACCAAAATAACGTGGAGCCGGGATCTTAAGGTAGATTTACAAAGAGGCAGAATTGCTCAATTCTCAAGCGACAAGATTAGGAATGCATTGTACCGTCCGTTTTCAAAATCACATCTGTTTTTCGATAGGTTGCTGAATGAAGAAGTTTACATCATGCCCTCGATCCTGCCGTTATCAGATAATGAGTTAGAGAACAGGCTCATTTGGCTCAAGGTTGGTGGAGAAGTTCCTGGCTTTTCACTCATGGCGAACGTAATTCCCGACTTACTTCCGCAGGGCGGATCACAATGCTTCCCCTTCTACACCTACAACGAAGACGGCACGAACCGGCGCGAGAACATAACCGACTGGGGGCTGGAACAATTTCGCGGTAACTACAACGACAACTCGATCACGAAGTGGGACATCTTTCATTATGTCTACGCCATGCTGCACCACCCGCTCTATAGCGAGCGCTACGCAGCGAACCTGAAACGTGAATTGCCGCGCGTTCCCTTCGCGCCGGACTTTCGCGCGTTCGCGGACATCGGCAAGCGTCTCGCCGAAATCCACGTCAATTACGAACAGCAGCCCGAATATCCGCTCGAAAGAATCGAGAAGCCGGGCGAGCCGCTTGATTGGCGGGTTGAGCGGATGAAGCTGAGCAAAGACAAAGGCTCGCTCATCTACAACGACTTTCTAACTCTGAGTGGAATTCCACCCGAAGTGTTTGAGTACCGACTGGGCAATCGCTCCGCGCTTGACTGGATCATCGATCAATATCAAGTCAGCACCGACAAACGCAGCGGCATCACCAACGACCCCAACCGTCAAGATGACCCCCAATATATCGTCCGCCTGATCGGACAAGTGATCACTGTGAGCCTTGAAACGGTCGAGCTCATGCGATCGCTCTTTGTCACCGCTCTGACTTCCAACGGCGATTTGGAAGGGAGTGACCAGTAAAACAATTAGACGTTTACCTCAACGTCCACTCGTTGTCGCTCTCGAGAAACGGTGAAGCCACAACGTCTTTAGTGCCCCTTGCGTTAATAATTATCTTCACATCGACATCCGCGCTATTTGCTCAGCGGCGAGGCAGTAGGCGATCGCCCACAGTCAATTCCAGGCAATCTACCGGTGAGCAACAAGGGGCTAGATTTTGGAGCCCTTACGTGGCTTCATGTGGTGGCGCCAGTTTTGTTCGGAAGGCCCCAGCCGTCTTTGTTGAACTTGGAGGGTTTCGTATCCAAGTTAGATACGATTCTTTGACTAAACCGGACACGCTTAATGAGGGAGAAGCGAGAGGAACGTCATCATTTACAGCATCCGCGTATCGTATCTATTCAAATTCGCAGTGGCATCCATGGCGCAACGGACTGCCAGATGATATGTCGCTTACTAACTGGGTTACCTTTAGAAAAGTTCGAGGTCAATGGAGTTTTCAAGCCAGGGGATATTGAGCGTTAACGCGTGGTTGCGTGCCTGAGCCGCAGTTACCAGGTGATCGCGTCGACCCCAATCCAGAGTTATCGCTGGTTCAAGAGAAAATCAACGGCAGCGTCAACATATAGATCGTCCCTACGATAAGAAACACCCCACTCACGGAAATAATCGCCCGGCGGACGCGATCATTGCGGAAGACCTGGACAATGCCGCCAAAAAATAAGCCGATCGCGAAGATGACCGCGATGAGTTGAAACTTGTCGCCTGTTTCGTTTGCGTCCTGCCCTAGTTTGAAATACTTCTCTGACTCGTCGAAGAGCGCGTGGCTCTGCGCTAACATCTCTTTACGATAGTTCTCGTCGCCCGCGAGGTCTTTCTCCATCGCTTTCTCCAGGATCTGTTCCTGCAGAGCTGTCGCTTTCTGCTCAACATCTGTCGACACCGAAGGGGCCTCGGCAATCTTGCGCGCTTCCGGTGGCAAGCCCAAAGCCTTGTATCCCGATTCGCTCATCTGCCGCGTGTAGAGATAAGTCGCGATGGCATAGTTGCGTTCTTCTGCGGCGGGACTTGGGGCGCCATCGCCTTCGAGTATCAAGCGCATCGCTTCCGCATCGACGGAATTGTCTCGCGCCATCGCCACGATTGCGCGGCTCCGCTCGGCCGCCGCTTCTGTAGCCGTCTTATTTGACCTGCTGTAATTCTCAACGCTTCGGCCATCGTAGAGTGACGATTGATAGCTGGCGAACGCAGTTGCGATTGCTGCCAAGCCGAGAAGGATCGCGGCGATGAGTTCCAGCCTTTCAATTGGCCGGGTAACGTCTGCTTGGTTCTCGCTCATGTACGCTCCATGTTTTTCGGTGCGCTAAGCAGCGTTCGCTGCTTCCGTCGGCTTCCAGCGGAGGACGGGCTTGCGTGCGGCGGCGGCTTCGTCCAGGCGGCCGATGCGTGTGGTATGAGGTGCGTCGAGTACGGTTTGAGGGTCTTCCAACGCTTCGCGTGCGATCGCGCGCATAGCTTCGATGAATTGATCCAGCTCGGCGCGGCCGACCGATTCGGTGGGCTCGATCAACATAGCTCCATGCACGATAAGCGGAAAGTAGATGGTCATCGGATGAAAGCCGTAATCGATCAGGCGCTTTGCGATGTCCAGGGTGTGAACGCCTTTGCGTGATTGTCGCTTGTCGGTGAAGACCACTTCGTGCATCGGCGGCGAGTCGAACGGTTTGTCGTAATCCGAGACAAGACCATTCGCCACATAGCGCGCATTCAAGACCGCGGCCTCTGTGGCTTCGCGCAGCCCGTCGTTACCGTGAGTCTGAATGTAGGCCAAGGCGCGAACCATCATTCCAAAGTTTCCATGAAAGGCTTTAACTCTGCCAATCGACTTAAGGCGGTCGGAGTCCAGCCGGTACCTGTCTCCTTCTTTGACTACTCGTGGGACGGGGAGAAACGGTTCCAGCTCTTTCGTGCAGCAACAAGGCCCGCAGCCGGGCCCGCCACCTCCATGCGGCGTCGAAAAGGTCTTGTGAAGATTCAAGTGGATAACATCAACGCCCATGTCGCCGGGACGCGCGACGCCAACCAGGGCATTCATGTTTGCGCCGTCCATGTAAACCAAACCGCCTGCGTCATGGACGATACGACAGATCTCGGTGATGTTCTTTTCAAAGAGCCCCAGCGTGTTCGGGTTCGTCAACATCAACCCCGCAACATCGCCATGAGAACAGAGCTCACGCAGATGACCGAGGTCGGTAAGACCTTCAGCCGTCGAGCGAATCGTCTTGACCTTAAAGCCGGAGAGATTGGCGGACGCCGGATTTGTGCCGTGAGCTGAATCGGGAATCAGCATCGTACGGCGCGCAGCCGAAGCACCCGCGCCATCACGCGCGTCGATGTAAGCGCGAATGATCA
This sequence comes from Acidobacteriota bacterium, assembly GCA_032160165.1. Classification (GTDB taxonomy): domain Bacteria; phylum Acidobacteriota; class Blastocatellia; order Pyrinomonadales; family Pyrinomonadaceae; genus QHXM01. Next base: position 20,574 of record JAVHWA010000124.1, on the reverse strand, counting down.
TGACGCCGGTCATCTCGCCATGTGCACCCGCTGCCGGCTGGAGCGAGATGCCTGCCAGGCCCGTAATCTCCGAGAGGCTCTCCTGTAACTCCCAAATCAACTGAAGCGCTCCTTGAGCATCTTCCTCGGGCGCGAGCGGATGAAGATTGGCGAAGCCGTCGATGCGCGCGACTTTCTCGTTGAGGCGCGAGTTGTACTTCATGGTGCACGAGCCGAGCGGGTACATCCCCAGATCAATGGAGTAGTTCCATGTAGAGATACGCGTGAAGTGACGCACTACGTCGACCTCGCTTACTTCGGGCACGCCTTCGAGGTCGTCGTCGCGACGAAGTGATGCGGGAATGATGTCATCGAGAGGCGTCTCGTCCACGTCAAGCGCGGGCAGGCGATAGCCCTTCCGGCCTGTATGAGACCTCTCGAAGATCAAGGCTTCGTTTTGCGTGATGTGTGGAGATGCTTTTGTAATCTTGGTTGAGTTCATTTGCCGTTGTTTCTTAAACCCAGAGGTCGCGTCATTTATTTAACGCAGAGTACGCAAGGGCCGCAGAGGAAGACAATTGAAAGAACGGTTAGAGGTTTTGCTGTTTTCACTTCTTGCTCTCTCTGCGTCCGCCGCGCCCTCTGCGTTGAAATCCAATGCTAAATAGCGACACTCGCCAGTCCGGAAATGAGCGCGTCTATCTCGCTACGCGAATTAGTCTCGGTTACACACACCAGAAAATCATTAGGACGATCTCTAAAGTACCTTGCGAGCGCGAGCCCGCCGGTGATTCCTTTCTTAGACGCCAGCCGCGACAAGAGGCCTTTGGCATCCACCGGGGCGCGAACAACGAACTCGTTAAAGCGCGGCGCGGAGAAGGGAAGCGAAAAGCCTTCGAGCGCAGCGATCCCTTTCGCCGCGTAAGCGGCTTTCTGCGCGCACTGCACCGCCACCTCCTGAAGTCCCTGCCGTCCCATGGTCTCCATATAGATTGTCGCTGCCAGTGCGATCAATCCTTCGTTGGTGCAGATGTTCGATGTAGCCTTCTCGCGCCGTATGTGCTGCTCGCGAGTCGCAAGGGTCAGAACGAATCCGCGCCGACCCTGCTTGTCGTATGCTTCGCCTACCAAACGGCCCGGCAACTGCCGCGCATACTTGTCTTTGGTCGCAAACAATCCGACGAACGGACCTCCGTATGAGACGGGAACGCCGAACGATTGACCCTCCGCGGCAACAATGTCCGCGCCGCACTCGCCTGGCGAGCGCAGCAACCCGAACGAGATCGCTTCGGTAACCGCGACGATCAGCAGCGCCCCAACCGCGTGTGCGCGATCGGCCAGCGCTTTCACATCTTCTATACAGCCAAAAAAGTTGGGCGACTGAACTACCAGCGCGGCAGTTTGGTCGTCGAGGGCGGTGAGTCCCTGGTCCGATATCAATCCGGTGGTCGCGTCGCAGTCCAGTTTTTGAAGTTCTATACCGTAGTGCTGAACATAGGTGTCAGCGACTTCGAGATACTCAGGATGCACCGCGGCTGAGGTGATGACCTTCTTGCGACGCGTGACGCGCTCGGCCATCAGCACCGCTTCGGCCAGTGCGGTCGAGCCGTCATACATCGAAGCGTTGGCGACGTCCATGCCCGTCAACTGGCAGACCAGGGTTTGAAACTCGAAGATCGTCTGCAGAGTTCCCTGAGAAATCTCTGGTTGGTATGGTGTGTAGGCAGTGAAGAATTCGGATCGCGAGATCAGGTGGTCGACGATCGTTGGCGAGTAGTGCGAGTAGGCCCCGGCGCCAAGAAAGCTTGGGCGGTATGCTGCTGAATTGCGAGACGCCAGCGCGTTGAATCCAGCGAGGAGCTCCATCTCTGAAATCGCGGCGGACGTTTTCAGTGGTTCTCGAAGCCTGAGTTCAGATGGAATTGAATCGAAGAGTTGTTCCGCCGAGCTGAGGCCGAGGTCTTTGAGCATCTCGGCGCGTTCTTCCGGCGAGTTCGGAATATAGCGCAAGTTTTATTCTGACTCCTGGGACTTGGTGAAATCCTCGTATTCGGCAGCGTTCAACAGGCTGTCGACCTCACCGGGTTTGCTCATCTTGATCTTCATCATCCAACCGTCGTCATATGGACTGGAGTTGACCTTCTCCGGTTCGTCCTGCAGGCTTTCATTGACTTCGACAATCTGACCGCTGACAGGGGTAAAGATCTCAGAGACAGCTTTGACCGACTCTACCGATCCAAAGGTCTCGTGCGCTTCAAACGTATCGCCCGGCTTCGGCAGTTCGACGTACACGACGTCACCCAACGATATCTGCGCGTGGTCGGTGATGCCAATCGTTCCGACATCGCCTTCGACGCGGATCCATTCGTGGTCCTTGCTGTAATGTAAGTCCTCTGGAACGTTCGCCATCAGCTTCTCCTCTTGTTGGATGATAAGTGATAGGTGATTGGTGATGGGACATCAGCTTGCTCTCGTCACGTATCACCCATTACCTATCCCTCTTATAGAATGGCGTCTTAACCACCTGTGCGCCGACTTCACGTCCTCGAACGTCTATACGAAGCTCCTGGCCCTGGTTTGCGAACTCGACGGGAACGTAAGCCATACCTATGTTCTTTCGCAGGAACGGGGCGGGACTTCCGGACGTGACTCTTCCCACGCGCTTGCCGTCGACCAGAACTTCCTGGTCGTCGCGCGCGATACCGCGCTCGGTCATCTCAAAGCCGACCAGTCGCCTTTGAATGCCTTCTTCCTTCTGCGTGGCCAGACGATCTCGCCCGATGAAATCACCTTTGTTGAGTTTGCAGATCCAGCCGAGGTTGGCCTCTAGCAGCGTGGTACTTTCGTTGATCTCGTGCCCGTAAAGGGCCATCGCCGACTCGAGCCGCAGTGTATTTCTAGCGGCCAGCCCGGCGGGCAAAACACCATCGGATTCGCCGTAGCGACCCGTGGTCAGCATCTTGTCCCACAATTGCTCCGCGCGCTCCGCCGCGGCGTAAACCTCGAAGCCATCCTCGCCGGTATAGCCGGTACGAGAAATGATCGACGCGACGTCGTCAACCTTGCCTTCGCGAAAATGATAGTACTTGATCTCGCTGAGCGGCGTTTCTGTCATCGTCTGCAGTATCCCAAGCGCATCGGGACCCTGTAACGCGATCTGGCAATATTCCGCGCTCACGTTCGACAATTCAACGTTCTCGTCCGTGCGGTGAGACGTGATCCAATCCCAATCCTTCTCGGTAGTGCCTGCGTTTACTACCAGCAGGAGATGTTGCTGGTCGAAACGATAAACCAGTAGATCGTCTACCACGGTTCCTTCGGGTGTCGTCAACGCGGAGTACTGCGCCTGTCCATCCACTAGTTTTGAGACGTCGTTGGAACAAAGACGATTGACCAGGGCGATCGAGTCGGGCCCGCGAACGCCGATCTCGCCCATGTGCGACACATCGAAGAGTCCGGCATGCGTCCTGGTTCGCATGTGCTCCTCGACAGTGCCTGCGGTGTATTGGACGGGCATTTCCCAACCGCCAAAATCGACCATGCGGCCGCCCATCCGTCGGTGCGCGCTGTTAAGCGTTGTTCTTTTGAGAGCCGGAGCTGCAGACAAAGTGTTTGCTACACCTCTCTGACGAGATGATTGAAGTTTCTGAACGTAAACGTGTATGAAACGGCAAACTAGCACGCTCGCGCGCGGAGCGTCAAGCCGAAGTCAGTTTGCAGTTTGCAGTCGGTAGTTGGCAGGAAAAACCGTTGGCGGTGGGCGGTGGTCGGTAGTCGGTAGTCGGTGGTCACTAGGCGGTGGTTGGTGGTTATTGCGCGGCACTCACGCGGGGAGAAACAATTAGCGCTCCACAACCATCTGACCACTGACTACCGGCCACTGACCACCGACCACTGCTCTCAGAAATTCCGTTCCGGGACTTCCACTTTCTGAACGACGAAGACGACGCGCATGGTTTCGGGCCGGCGGTCATACGAGGCCGGAACGAAGGCCGCGTTCTTCTGCAACGCAACTTCGAAATCGTCCAGCATTCTCCGGTCCCGCGGAGGTTGGACAATGTCTGCAAGCGACGCTCGGCCGTCGCTGAAGACATCAGTGACGACGATCATGTCGTCCTCGTCTTCTTTGCTATGGGCATGAAGGCGGGTCAGCTCTGCCAGCGCTCCGCGCGGATTAAGGCTGGGCGATTCGTCGTTGAACGGCGTCCTTTGGTCCGCATACATCTGCGCAGTAAGCGTCGGCGCAACTTCTCTCCCATCCGATCCAACATAGACAACTCGTAAAGACACGCCCTCTTCGCGCGCAGCAATGGCCGCGCCGGCCAATGCCTGCAGATGCGGGCGCAGGGCATTGAACATCACGGTGAAGAGGAAGACGGAGGCAATCGATCCGACTGCGTACGGCATCAGGCGAGGCCTGAGCCAACGGACCAGCCTCTCGCTCAGCGGCAGAGCCGGTTGACGCTTCTTGACGGTTGCTTCTATTGACAAGGCATACTTAATGGAGGACGCAAGATTAGTCGAGGGCGGGGGAAGCGCAATCGCCGCCAGGCCGCGAGTGATTGCGCGGAGTTCGTCCAACTCCACACGGCAAAGAGGGCACCCGTGCAGATGCTGGTCGCAAAGCGCGCGAGTAGACAGCGGCAACTGGTCGTCGATATAAAGCGAAAGCGCCTGTTGTAATTCCTGACAAGTCATGATTCAGATGTTAGATGTCGGAGGCTCGATGTCAGAGGACAAGTCGGTCGTAGTTCTTACTGACATTTAACCTCCAACCTCTCGTTCACGGATGTTAGATGTCGGAGGCTAGATGTCAGAGGATAAGTCGGTCGTAGTTCTTACTGACATTTAACCTCCAACCTCTCGTTCACGGATGGCTGACCGGCCCCGGCTGCTCCCTTTGTTCAAGGAAGCAACGTTTGCGGTTTCGGGCAAGACGCTCCTTACGGTCCCGTTCGTTAAGCGAATTCTTCAACCGGCGTTGCTGGCCGCTTTCAATTCTCGCTCACCGCGCAGACCCACAGGGTTTCCTCAAGCCCAAGGCCGCCCTCGTCACTTCGACCCTTTGGCACCGAGTTTGTTGTGAAGCCGGGGCGGGTCAACCATCCGCTGAGTAATTTTGAATTATGGGTTTTGAATTTTGAGTTCAGACGAAGCATTCAAAACCCCTAATTACTTTGCAAAGAGCTCTCCGATCAAAGTCATCATCCGCCCACCAAAAGCGTGCCCAATTCAAAACTCAAAACTCAAAACTCAAAACTCATAACTCGCCCGTGAGCTTTCTGCGGAGTTCAAGCCGTCCTCGAGCCAGCCTTGATTTCACTGTCCCGATGCTAATCTCAAGGGTGGACGCAATCTCCTCATAACTGAGGCCCTCTACATCGCGCAGGATCACCGTCTCACGATACGAACGCCCCAGGGTATGCAATGCCGTCCGAAGTACGTCCTCGCGTTCATGTGCCAGCGTGTCCTGCTCGGGATCGTTCCCACTGGATCGCAACCGGGAAATTAACGGCCTCTCGTCGTGCGAGTCTGAAGTATCAAGCGAGAGAGTCGAATCGCGACGTCGCCTGCGCCACCAGCGCCACCGATTACGAGCCTGATTGATCGCAATCCGGTAAATCCAGGTTTTCAAATCTGCATCACCCCGAAATCGGTCGATGCTTTGGAAGACCCGCAAAAACGTTTCCTGCGTCAGGTCCCGCGCGTCTTCCGGGTCATCAGTCAATCGATAGAGCAGGGCGTAGATCTCTCCCGAACGCTCGTCGACCAGCCTGTCGAATGCTGCCGTATCACCAGTTCGAAGTCTGTCAATGAACTGTGCTTCAGCCTCTGAACGCGCCTGATCGGAGGGTGCCGCAGCAACCTGCTCCAACTCCTGCCCGCGGAGGGCGATTGGCTCTCCGAAGCTCACGCGTGTCCCCCAGCGGCGGGAAGCGTCCTCGAGAAATGCTGTCGCTTCCTCAACAGTCGCACCCTTAGACACCTGTAATCCCGCCTTTGTTCCCGGATATTCCGGTAATTCGCTGCCTGCGCGACCGGACCCTTAGAATTGGATCAAGAGCACGAACCGGTCGCATGAATATCCGTCGTTGTCGCGCCTTAAGCGCGAGCGTAGCACCGCAGTCTTACAAGGGTCAATGCAGGCCCTAAGGCCTTGCTTGACAAGCTCTCGCGGCGGCGGCTAGAGTGTTCGCTTCGCTCTAATCACCGTTAAATGAACGTAACTATCCGTGCGTTCTTGCGAGAGGATATTAGTTGGCAAAGTATAAGAAGAAGCGTGCGCGACAGCTCCAGCACGATAAATTTCGCGATACGACTATGGGGTTTGTCGATCGCGCGGCGGACCGACTCGCGGGCAAGGGGCGTGTCATTCTCTACGGCCTCGGCGCCGTGCTCTTTATTGGCCTGGTTGCGTGGGGAGTGATGGCCTGGATCGGCAGTCGAAACGACGACGCCAGTCAGGCTATGGCCAAAGCGCTGAAGTTATCGGAGGCGCCGGTGGTAGAGACTTCCGTTCCAGGATCCACTGAGCCCAGCTTTCGTACCGAAAAAGAGAAGGCACAAAAGGTAGTCGAGGAGTTTCAAAAGGTCGCTGCCAAATACGGCGGGTCAACCGGTGAATACGCCCGCTACTTCGCGGCCACAAATCTACTTACCCTCGATCGCGCGAAAGCCATAACTGAGCTGGATACCCTAGCGAAAAGCGGTAATAAAGAAGTAGCAACGCTCTCCAAGTTTGCACTCGCGCAGGCCAAAGAAGCCGACGCCAGGTACGACGAGGCTGCCGCCATCTACGCTGAGCTTGCAAAGCAAAATGACAGTATCATCGTACCGGATACGGCGAACCTCTATCTGGCCTTAGTCTATCAAAAGCTCGGCAAGAAGTCGGAAGCGGCTGACTTGCTATTCAAAATCGTTGAGACAGCACGCCAGGCAAAGGACAAAGACGGCAAGCCTGCCGCCCAGTCGGCTGCCGCGCGCAAGGCAGCAGACGAACTGGAGAAACTAGACCCTACCCGCTTCGGCCAGTTGCCGCCTCTACCGCTACCTAACAGCTTCGCGAGGTAACTGCCCGAGACCAGCACTCGAACGCCTTCGCTGGTCCAAACGCCTAGCTCGACACTTCCTTCATGGACAACCTGACGCATACGCTCGTCGGACTTGCCACCGCAAAAGCTGGTCTCGAGCGTCTGTCGCCGATGGCGACGACTGTCTGCGTTCTTGCGGCCAACGCTCCCGACCTGGATATTGTCGCGACCCTGGGAGGCAAATGGTTCTACCTTCACAATCACCGAGGGATAACCCATTCCATCGTTGGAACCTTGGCTCTAGCACTCTTCATCCCGCTATTGTTCTACGCGGGAGACCAGGTACTTGCCCGCATCCGCAAACGAGATCCCAGTCTAAAGTTGCGTGGACTCCTGATCGCATCTTTGATTTTAAGCGCCAGCCATCCGATTTTGGATTGGGCTAACAATTATGGTGTTCGACCGCTTCTTCCCTGGAATGGACAATGGTTCTACGGAGACTTGGTATTCATCGTCGATCCGTGGATTTGGCTTATCATTGGTGGCGCGGCCTTTCTTGTGACGTCGGCTCGAAAGTGGCAACTGGCTACCTGGACGGGCCTTGCTCTCTTGCTGACTGCGCTTGTGATGTACCTTCCACTGCAGAATGGTGGCCTGCTTCATCCGAATATCTTCCGCGCTATTTGGATGGGCGCCATCGTTGCGCTTTTCTTTCTAAGAGCGACCAACCTCGGCGTTAAGCGAGGCAGGCTGGTCGTGATCGGCGCCTTTGCCCTGGTCATCGTCTATTTCGGTGGGCTAACAATCGCGCATCGTGTTGCGCTCTCTCATGGCCGCAGCGTGGCTGAGAAGCTTTCGAGTGAGAAGGGCGAGAAGCTCAATCGCCTTGCCGCGATGCCAACACTTGCCGACCCGTTGCGTTGGCAGTGCGTAGCTGATACCAGCCGCGCTGTTTACCGGTTCTTCGTCTCTATACCCGGTGGCGAGATGAGCGAATTGTCCAGGTTCGAGAAGCCTGAAGGGCTCGCGGCCGATGCTGTCGCACATGCGGCCCAGGATGAACGCGCTCGGATCTTCCTCGACTTCGCGCGGTTTCCAGCAGCCCGCGTCGACGGAAATTGCCTTAGTGGACTGCTCGTGCAATTCGCGGACATACGATACACTGAGCCGGGCAGCTCGCGGCGGGGCACGTTCTCTTTGAACGTTCCAGTAGCCTGCGATGAAAACGGCGGCGAACCTTAGAACACATGACCGATAGAGCACAACCAGTCATTCCGGCTGCGGTAGCAGAGGCCGCTAACGAGCGAATTATGCCGCCGGCGCGACGTGCGCGCCTGGCCAGTGTCCGCGTTTCCCCGGGAGGCTACCTGGGTGTGGCCTCTGTACTCACCTTTGCTGCCAGCCTGCTCCTGCGCGCAGAATACGATGTCGCTTCATTGATAGCCATCGGCATAGCCTGGATCGTCACTCCTGCTCTCGCATTTACGGATCGAATAAGTTTCGATGGCGAGGAGCTCACACGAAAAGGCCTGATTCCTGCTCTTATTCGACTTGTCCGCGGTCGAGCCCTAAGCCTGCACATAAACGACATCGAGCGCGTCGAGACGAGCGCGGTAAGGACCCTTCGTCGCAGCGGCCGTGTGCGCTATCGCTACCGGAGTGAAGTTGTCGGAAAAGGTCACAGCCTGGTTTTTTCTTCCGGGGGAAAATCCTATCGACAGATGGTCCGCACGCTTTTCCCCTTGCTCGGATACGACAAGGTCGATGCACGATCGAGTGAGCTGCGGGACTACCTAACGGACTCGCGTACACTAAAAGCAAATATCGAGCTGCTTCGAATCGCATCGCTGGAGGTCCTGGAAGGCGCGACCAACGATCTCGAGCATGGCTCCTCCCACGACATACGCCACCAGCGAGCAGAAGGCGCGACTCCCACTCCGATCGACGTCGAACGCGGGAGATTGCTGCGGATTGCGGCTAATGAACTGCGGGCGTCTGGTCGACTGCGAGAATCGGCCGAAGCCTTTAGGCGGGCGCTCCTGGTCATGCCACAGGACGGATGGCTCATTTACGAGTTTGCGAGGTATCTTCGTTCGCAAGCCGGCGCGGCCCGAGACGCGCGCCTGATGCGACGATCGCGCGCTTGCCTTCGGCTCGCGCTCAAGACTGCTGGCGAAGACGCACCGCTGCTTTCACGCATCGGCGAAAGCTTCTACGAAAATGGCGAGCTTGCGCACGCTACTCGGGCCTTCAAACGCGCGCTTGTGATCAATCCCAGAGCGTTTCGTTCGGAGATCGGATTGGCGGAAGTCGCGCTGCGAAATGGAAAACTGGCGCACGTCGTACATCATTACGATGCGGCGGCGCGTGTCGCGCCGGACGAGGCCAGCTCGCGATATGCTCGCAGGGAATCCGACTACTACGCTCGGCTTAACAATGATGATGACTATTTGGTGGCTGAGTTGCGGCGGGTGCGATGGCTGCAGAATCTGCAGCGCGCCAGGCGCCTCGCAGCACGCATGACGCTGGCGAGCGTGATTCTCGCGCTGCTTGGCCCGTCATTCGACGAGGCCATCGAGGGCGTCGGATGGGCCCTGGCCTCTTCTTCGCTTATCGCGTGGATCGGCGTTTCGCTGATCGCAAAACTTCTCACTCCCAGGCGAAACGTTACCGCGACGGAATGAAGACAGTTCAACGTTCAAGGTTCAACGTTCAAGGTTCGATTCGATTTTCACTTGGCGCTCCTTAGCGAGCAGAGCCCCGGTGCCAGCCACTCGCCAAATCATTCCGCAGTTGAAGCTGAAGTCTCAAACTTTGAACGTTGAACGTTGAACTGCATTACTTCCTGGTTCGAGCGGTTGCGGGTTTCTTTGTGGTTGACTTGCGAAGGTTTGGTGGCGGGCCTCCGCCTTTCTTTACGTCTGCCGCAGCCGCCGCAGCCATCATTGGCTCGGAAACCGGTGCTGGATTGAGCAGCGCGTCCCAGCGATAACGAGGTTGTTCGCGTGCTTCTCCCAGCCGCTTGAAGACCAGATTCGTCACCGCGCTCGTCACCCAGTTATGATAGAACTCGCCGACCGAGTGAAGGTCTGCATCGGGCGCGGGATTCATGAAGTCGATCGCGTAAGGCACGCCGTCTTTGATCGCAAACTCCACGGTATTGATGTCATACCCCAGCGCGCGACAGATCGTTCTCACATCGTTAACCACTCGCTCAGTCAGTTCCGCAGAGAGGTAGTTTGGGTTGTTGACGTACTGCTCACCCGATAGGTATGGCTTGGTCGGATCATACGGCATGATCATCACTTCTTCCTGTCCGATGCAATAACAACGAACAAACTGGTCGAAGGCGATGAACTCCTGCAGCGTCATGCAGAGCGTGCCGGTCTGGTCGTACTCGAACCAGAGCTCTTCCAACGTGTTGACCCGCGATACATTTTTCCATCCGCCGCCGTCGAACGGCTTCAGGATCGCCGGCAGCCCCACGTAATCGATTACCCCTTGCCAGTCGAGCGGGAATTCCAGGTTGCGCAGGCTCGCACTATTAACACCTTCGATATAGTCCTTCTGCGGCAAGAGGACGGTCTTGGGGATTGCAACCCCGAGTTTCGTGGCAAGGGAAAAGTTAAAGAACTTGTCGTCGGCCGACCACCAAAACGGGTTGTTTACTATTATTGTTCCCTCGAGGGCGGCGCGCTTCAAGGTCGCGCGATAGAATGGGATCTCGTGAGAAATGCGATCGATAATCAGATCGTACTCCCGACCCATATCCAGCCGGACACCGCCGAGTGTCATGAACTCCGCTACTACCTCGCCTTTGCCTCTCTCGTTAATGCTATTGATTAGCGCTTCTGGAAACGACTGCTCGCGGCCGACCAGAATCCCTACTTTCTTCATAACAAACTATCCTTTCGATTTGAGACCTAAACAACGGGGCGTATATAAGCTGTATTAGGAGCACCCGATACTGTTCACGTTGGATTAACGCAGAAAACCGTGCACTCTACAAGCCTGCGCTGAAGTTGTCAAACGACGGTCAGGCATCCTCTCTCTACCGCCGGCGCATCCATAAGTTCCGGCATCCGCTTGGCCCGACCACGCACTTTTTGGAACGCGTGTGTTAGAATTCCCGAACCGAATGGGCCGACTTTCCCTGATATCGCCGTTCATGAATCCTGAATAATTTTAAGGAGATTCCTTAGTGTTGCGACGCACCACAAACTCAGTCCTCATATTTGTGCTCCTGGCAGCTGTCTTTGCATTTGCAAGACCCGTTGCCGCATTGGCTCAGGACACCCCAGCCGACAAGCCGGCCACAACACCCAAGGCGGCGCCTGACAAGAGCAGTGCGGCCCCGAAACAGGTCACGCCGAAAGCTAATCCGAAAGACGTGACAGCCGAACAGGTCGCCGAGAATACGATCTTCATCTATGGAACCCGTCCAGGGCTTGCTCAGGTTAGACGTAACGGTTGGGAGCGCGGCAAAACCACGAGTATTGCGGACGATGGGCGAACCGAAGATGGCACATACGAGCGCCGGTTCATTCGTGGCGAGAGCACGGACAAGGACAAAGTTCGACTCGATCAAAAGACCCCGACTTTAGAATACTCTCTGGTCTATGGGGACGGAAAGACATGGGGTTTCATCAACGGCTCGGCATTCACACCACGGTTGGAAGCTACCAATGGGTTCCTATCACAGATGTGGCACGGCATAGACGCATTGCTGCGGTACAAAGAGAACGGGTCAACCTTATCGTTGAATGGTAAAGACAAACAACAGAACATAGACCTCTACGTGATTGAGTTAACGGACAAGGAGAAACGTCGCACGCGCTATTACATCAGCCAGAAATATTGGCGCGTCCTCTCGCTGGAGTACGAAGAACTTGCCGCCGACGGGAGTCAGCCACAAAAGTACATGCAGAAATTTTACGACTATCAGTATGTCCAAGGCACGCTCGTTCCCAGGCGCACGGTAATGACCGTCAACGGCAAGCAGAGGCAGGAGACAAGCCTCAAAACCGTGACCTATGGGATCAAGATGGACGACACGCTTTTCAAGAATCCGGAAGCCCAGACTTCTGCTGCCACGCCCTAGTTGCTACGCCCTCTCGATGGAACTCAGAACAAAACCAATCAAGGCCCTGGCGCTCCTCGTTGTTATGAACGTGATAGCCTGGCCCGCCGTACGTGGGCAGGGCGGCCGGAGCGATGAGGCTATACAAAGCTTCTGGAAAAGTTTTAAGACGGCGATAGTCAGCGGCAATCGGCAGGTGGCAGCCAATCTGTCCAGCTTTCCCGTTGACATGTCCTATGGCATCCGGAAAATTCGAACAAAGCCGGAATTCCTTCGGCGGTATCGGCAGATTTTCAATGAGCAAACCAACGCCGCCGCGTGCTTTGCGAACAAAGAACCCGAGATCGAGACCGCAAAGCCGACGCGCGCCAGCGTCGCCTGTCCCAACGAGGCGGGAGACGACGTCGTCATCTATCATTTTCGTTTGACCAGAACGGGCTGGAAATTTGTGGCCCTGGATAACCTCAACGAATAGCCTCAAAATGGCGGCTCGCGCGAGTCCGTCGCACTCGGCGCTTTCGAACCCTGCGTTTTCGCTTCTCCTCCCCGAATCATTCGAACTTTTGGGAACTATGCTGTATAGCCGGCGTGTATCCGACTGCGGGCGGTTGTCGGTGTATACTCGTGAGCCGGATATACAGGACCAGACGACGTCCGCGGAAAAGCCTGATTTAGCGGTGAAAGATATCAACCCGTGGATGCTCAGAGCCTTCCTGCCTTAATGAGCACGCTGACTTCAATAGATGATCTGCGTTTCGGCACGGCTGTGCCGCAAACAGTCGTGGCCGATCAACCATTAACAGATCACGCGCTGCTGGAAGCGACGCGCACCGGCGACGAGGCGGCCTTCGCCGAGTTGGTTGGCCGCTATCGCAATCAGATAACCGGTTACATTTACCGAATGCTCAACGACTATGACGGCGCAATCGACATGGCACAAGAGACGTTCGTGCGCGTCTATCAGGCGGCTGACCGCTACCAGACCAATTACGCGTTCTCGACTTACATATATCGGATCGCCACCAATCTGGCGATCAGCGAACTGCGGAAGCGTAAACGACGCCGTCTCGTATCGTTGACCGGTTTCTTTCAGCAGACCGAAGGACAGGAGGCGCGGGAGTTCAATCCGCCTGACCTGGGACCGCTGCAGGATGCCGTGCTGGTCGATACGGAAAGGAAGACGGCCGTCGCTCGAGCTATTGGAACGCTGCCCGAAAAGTATCGCGCGCCCATAGTCCTGCGCGACGTCGAAGGCAAGAGCTACGAGGAAATTGCGCGAATTCTTGAAACGAGCGAGGGCACTGTGAAGTCGCGAATCAGCCGGGCCCGCGGATTTTTGCGGGACAAGCTGAGTGCCTATTTGTGAGTAGGAGCAAGGGAATACCATGAATTGCCAACTTTGCCGAACTGAGATTGAAGAGCTCGAACCGGGCGCACGCTTGAGCGATGCGGCACGCGCGCACGTCGATGCGTGTTTGCTATGTGGCGCGTTCTATGACGAGCGCCTATCGCTACGAAAGCTGATGGGAAGTCTTGACCCGGTGGCCGCCCCGGCGGATTTCGACTTTCGGCTGCGCGCCCGACTCGCCGCTGCTGGAAACGGCGGTAATCACCGTTTCTCGTTTCGCTCGTTCATCGCAAGCGCACCCGCGCTCGCGTTGGCCGCGTCGTTCGCTCTGCTGGTAGCGGCAGTTGTCCTCTACAATCAATTCAAACCACAATCAATCGCTAGTCCCCCCGCCGTTGCCGGTGGCGAAAAGGCTCCACAAGGTGCCGAGCCTGTCGTTACCCCGACGGTCCCAACGAGTGCGCCCGAGTCAGCAACGGCCCAAACGTCGTCTTCTGGTGAAAGCGCCGGCCCCGGACCGAGTCGCATGGCGCCCGCCGGCGTCACCGCTCGCCAAACTGTGGCTTCGGCCAACAGGGAGGGCCGCCGCGTAAAACCGTCAGATGACGGCGCTACACAAATCGAAACACACGAAGAGGCAGTCAGGCCCGCGCCGCAGATCAGGGCTTTGCCCGGCGCGCAATTTTCTTCAACATCAAACAATCCATTGGTTGAATTGCCTGTGCGCTCGTCGTCTCAACCAGTGAGAGTGTTCCTCGATGACCGGAGCGGAGGACGACGAAGCGTGACACTTGAGCCAGTGATCTTCGGCTCTCAGGATCTTACCGGGCGAGTTGGTTTCCACCCGGCGTCGTCGCAGGGAATCTGGTAATCAAGGATACGCAACACCAGTCGGAGTCCGTCATCGTGCAATACAGAACCATAAATAGGATTTGTTTCGTGGCTGCGCTCCTGGGCGCCGGCTGTAGCGCCGTCTTCGCGCAAGCAACCACGCCGGCGGCGCCGCAGGCGCCTCAACGCGCCGGCGTACAAGTCGAATCATCCGGCAGGCAATCGTCGCAAGTTGTTACCGTTGTTCATCGATTGAACGGCATAAAAGCGCTGGCACTGCTTCAGCGCAACGGAGAAGCCGTCTCAATGGCCGATGATCAGATAGTCACTGCTGCAAACGCAGTGACCAGCATTATCGCAGGGTTCGTTTTGGGTGATGGGCAAAGTGTGGTCGCGCGTCTTCCGCAGGCGGAAGCGGAGGTCGAGGCCTCGTCATTCTTTTCACCCGTACGCCGGCCCCAGGCCCCGAATCAGCTGGGCGCCCCGTCGCAAATGGCGCCCCTCGCATCGACAAGTCCAATGGCACTGGCTCCGTTGGGATCAGGATTTGTAGTTGTTCATTCGAGCGGAAAACAATCGACTGCCAAATACGTCGGGCTCGATAGCGAATCAGGACTCTCGCTCTTGAAGATTGCAGGCCTCGATGTTCCCGTCCTGAACGATGCGGATGAATCGCAGCTCGCCGTGGGCCAATCGATTCGTTTGTTCGCGCCGGTCCGCGTGGCTAAAGAACCCAGTTCTACCCAATCGGTCGTTTCGATGCGAGTAGGCGAGATCGAAGGCAAGATCGCGGAAATCACTCGCACTTCGACGGGTCGCATTATTCGACTCACAATCAAAGCTCCAAATCTGTCTTCAGCGATTGTAGGGGGAGTTGCTCTCAACGAGGCCGGCCAGGCCGTCGGCATTGTTGAGGCCAGCAATGACGGAGCGGCGCGCTTGATTCCGGCAGCGGTGGTTCGACGCGCGGCCGCGCGTGTGCTGACGCGGCAGGCAAGTGTGCCTCGTCCCTGGCTGGGAGTGCGCGGAGAGCCTGTGGCCACGACCTCGCTCGAGACGTTTTATGTCAGTGGCTGGACCCCGCCTGAGGCCGCGGCATTAAAGGGATCGCCGGGCGGCATTCTTTTGACTTCGGTCGCCCCGGGAACGCCTGCTGCTCATGCGGACCTCCGAGCGGGCGATGTGATCGTACGCGTCAACGACTTTGACATTAAGAACGCTGAAGACTTTTCCTTCGTGCTCAACGAGGTCGGCAGCGGCGCGACGGCCAAATTCACACTCTTTCGCGGTCAAACACCATCGGCTCCTATGATGCCTTCATCTCCGCCGGCGACGTATACACCGCAACCGACTCCTCCGTCGACTGCTGCGCCCAACGTATTTCGATTCAAGTCAATGGTTGTTCCCGTCAAACTCAGCGAAGCATTGAGTCCTGCGCGAGCGATGCGGATGGCGGAGACCTACGCCTTCGCATTCCCAGGGCGCGTATCAGTGCCCACACTCGCCCGCGGGCTGGAAACAGTATTGCTGTCCAGTAAGGCTGCGACGCATCTTGGCGCCCGCGGCGGATTGCTGGTGGTGTTTGTCGATCCCGATAGTTCGGCCGCGCGGTCTGGCCTGCAGGTCTTCGACGTTATCGAGACTATCGACGGAAAATTGCTGGGGCGCTCCTCCTGGACAGCCGCTGTGAAAACTGCCGGCGCGCAAAAGCTCCTGCTAGGTGTCGTGCGGGAGAAGAAGCAGGTTGAGATCACCGTCCATCCGGAGAAGTAGGCGAGGCCGGCGGGCCTCGGCGCAGCGCGCTCGACGCTACGTCTGAGCTCGAACAACCTCCCTAAGATCTGTCAGACGCTATCTCTGAACTGACCCCTCACTACCTCTCACTTTGGCAGCGTCGCATCAAACTGTGCTACTCTAGCCCCACCCAATAGCTCTCTAATCTTTATCATTCATCAGGAAGATGACGCGGACTGCCATGCTGCACGATGCAGTTTCCTATTACCACGACCTCCTGGCGCAGGACGATCTCGCTGAATCCTCGCGAGTCATGCTCGACGAGGGACTGGAACGGGCGAAGCTCATCTTCGGCGGACGTCGTCTATCGCCATATCTGAGACCGCACTTCGTGACTGAAGCCGATTTCGCTCGCGTGACGCTTATCTGCGAAACGATCTGGGGAGCGATTCAGAAGGTAAAAGACGCGGCCGTGAAAGACCCTGTCCTCTTAGAAGAACTCGGGTTGACTGATGTGGAAAAGGACCTGGTCAGCATCGATCCCGGCTACCGCGAAGTCTCGCCTACCGCGCGGCTCGATTCCTTTCTCACCGATAATGCATACAGTTTCGTAGAGCTCAATGGCGAGAGTCCCGCCGGCATTGCTTACGCCGACGCCGCTTACGAAATTTTCGCCGCGCTGCCGGTGATGCGTCGCTTCGCCGAAAAGTACAACCTCAGGCGTCTTCATGGAAGCGGCCAGATGCTCGATGTGCTGCTTCGGGCCCATGAAGAATATCTTGGACGCAAACCCGATCGGGCGCCGCAGATTGCCATCGTCGATCTTAAGGACCGGCCCACGCAAAAAGAGTTCGAGCTCTTCAAGGACTTCTTCGAAGGAGAAGGGTACCGATCACTCATTTGTTCACCGGAGGATCTTGAGTTCGAGCGAGGTCGATTGCGCGCCGGGGAATTTGAGATCGATATCGTTTACAAGCGGCTGCTGGTCAATGAATACATCCCCGTCATCAAGGACAGCCCCGCGCTGCTGGACGCGTATCGCGCCGGCGCGATCTGTATGGTCAACAGCTTCCGTTCCAAACTGGTCCACAAGAAAGCCCTCTTCGCTGTGTTGACGGACGAACGTCACTCTCATCTCTTCACTGACGTCGAGCGCGAAGCGATCAAGGATCACGTTCCCTGGACCCGCCGCGTGCGAGTCGGCAAGAGCGTGTACCGTGATGAGGAAATAGACCTGCTCGAGTTTATCGCGGCAACGCGCGATCGCCTCGTTCTCAAGCCGAACGACGACTATGGCGGCCACGGAATACACATTGGCTGGAATACCGATGAAATCGCTTGGAATGAAGGAATTCGAAGCGCGCTCGCAAACAGAGATTATCTTGTCCAGGAGCGCGTCCCAACGGCTCGCGAGGTTTTCCCCGCATTGCTGGAGGACGGGACCATCGAATTCGCGGAACAGTTGGTCGATCTGGATCCGCTGCTATTTAATGGTAAAGTCGGGTCCGCTTTCACCAGACTCTCTTTCAACGAACTCGCCAATGTAAGTTCCGGCGGAGGGATGGTGCCGACCTTTATTATCAGTGAAAAGTGATTCGGATTGATTTATTTGCTTTCGCAATCGAGTACAATGAGTTCGCTCTGACAGCTTTCGATAGACTGGGGCAGAGAACGTGGTTGAAGAGTTTGACGATCAAACAAATCTGCGACCGGAAGACCGTCGCCGGCACGATCGTTCCCGGCTAATAGTCGACGTGTATTTTAACGGCGCGGATGCAACCGGGGTGGCGAGCACGAAGGACATCAGCTTGGGCGGCCTGTACATGACGACACAAACTCCTTTGCCCGAAGGCGCCGTGCTGACCATCCGTATCCCGCTGAGTGATGAGCAGCAGGTCGTAGTCAACGCCAAGGTCATGTATAGCAATCCTGGCCACGGTGTAGGTGTGCGCTTTCACGGATTGACTGATAAAGACCGCGAGTTGATGCAGAGAGAACTACCTTCCCCGTGACCGCGACCCAAACCGCGCTGACGGTCAAGGTGTCTTGGCGACAACTTCCCGACAAGGTCAGGGCGGCATTGAACCGCAGGCTGGAAGGAATGTACGGGGGCGGAAACGACGAGACAGTTTTCGATTCGCTGGCGTTCGATAAGCAGCAGGCGCTTTTGATTCTCTTGCGGCGCTTTCAATCTCTCAAATTATGGGACACGGTTTGTCGAATTGAGAATTTATACGGAGAGGGCGGCGTCGGTATGCACTTCGATGCCTGGCCCTTTATCAGGTCGACCCTCGAACGCCTCCGCGAATTTACCACCTGGTTTGCGAGCCATCGCGGGATGAGCGGAGGCTTTGTCGAACGCGGGGCCGGTCAGGGATCGTTACATATACTTTACCGCGGTGACGGTTCGGGGAAGTGGGAAGTTCATTTCGATCTGTATAACCCATGGGCTTCACCGGTGAACGCCTGGCGCCATCTGCTGCATGAGAAAGTGCGCAAAGAGACGCCAAACTGGCGCACGATTGCAATGGCGTTAGGCTACATGGAGAATGATGCGTAAAGTCCGACGAGCATAGGGCGACCTTACAATTTGAGTCCATGATTCGTGCCAGTCACGAAGACAGCGAAGGAGACCTGATCAATGTTCGATCCATTCACGCTCGGCATCGAGGAGGAATTTCAGATCGTTGACCCGATCACCCGCGAGTTGCGTTCGCACGTTTCGGAGATTCTCGAAGAAGGCAGGATGATCCTGGGGGAACAGGTCAAGCCCGAGATGATCCAGTCGCAGGTGGAGGTGGGAACAGGCATCTGTAAGAACATAGACGAGGCACGCACCGATCTGACGCGCCTGCGGGCCATTATCTCGAAGCTGGCGCGCAAAAAGGACCTTGCGATCATAGCGGCCTCGACGCACCCGATCTCGCTCTGGAAAGAACAGCAGATCTACGACGATCCTCACTACGCGCTTCTCATCGAAGAACTACAGATGGTCGCGCGCTCGTTGTTGATTTTCGGGTTGCACGTCCACGTTGGAGTAGCCGACCGCGAACGGCAGATCCATATAATGAACGCGGCCCGCTATTTCCTGCCGCACGTTCTGGCCCTCTCGACCTCGTCGCCGTTCTGGCTGGGGATCAACACCGGTCTGAAATCGTACCGGTCTGAAGTTTTTAAAAAGTTTCCCAGGACCGACATTCCAGACTATTACGATTCCTACCAGTCATTTCAACGTTACGTTGATTTATTGATCAAGACCAATTCGATCAGCAATCCCAAGAAGATCTGGTGGGACATTCGCCCTCACCCGACATTTCCCACGCTGGAGTTCCGCGTTTGCGATATACCCACGCGCCTTGACGACACGGTGGCGATCGCGGCCCTCTTCCAGGCAATCGTTGCCAAACTGGATGGATTGATCGAACGCAATCTGGGCTTCCGCCTTTATCGACGCGCGCTCATTCAGGAAAACAAGTGGCGAGCTGTGCGCTATGGTTTGGACGGAAATATGATCGATTTTGGCAAACAGAAAGAAGTGCCTACGCGCGATCTGATTATGGAGCTTCTCGAGTTCGTCGACGATGTGGTGGACCGATTGGGCTCGCGCAAGGAAGTCGAACATGTCCACACCATCCTCGAACGCGGGACCTCGGCTGATGAGCAGTTGAAGGTATTCGAAGAGACGAACGATCTGAAGGCGGTAGTTGATCGACTGATAGAGAGGACGGTGGAGAACGTGCCTTTCGATGTGGACATGAGCGTGCCCACTCACGCGGCATAATCGGAAAAGCCCGTCGAACTATGCGTTCCCGATCAAGCTGCTACGCAAACATCACTACTTCCTCACCGGACCACCAAGGTGTTTTGTGGTCTCTTCTGTCACGCTGAATCCAGCAGGCACAAACTCAGTGGTATCGGGCGAGCCCAGTTTGCGCGGGACCGGCCCGCCTTCCGCAAGCCTGGCTGTGGCCTCATCGCTCCGTTTGCGCGCTTCCACCATTTTCTTGCTGACAAAGACACCATTGATAATGAGGGCGATTCCCACAAACAGCGGTATCACGCCGGCAATCCAGATGCGATTGAGGATCTCTATCGCATCAGGGGGAATCTTTCCACTGCGGATAAGACCTTCCATAAAGAACTTCAGAAAAATCATCAGTGCAATGCCGACACTCCCGGTGATGACGCCGGCCTTTATCTCGACGTAGCGTTTGACCTCCGGGGTAATTCCGCGCTCAGTGTCGCGCTCCTCGTTTCGCCGTTTCCGCTCACCCTCTGACATGAACATCTCCGCCACCCAGGTCTTGCTCCAATCGAACTTATCGTTTGCAGCGCGCGATATCATTGCCTGCTGGACGGCCTGCAGATTCGCTCCGCACAATTTGCAGAATTTGATTTCGTCGCTATGGGTCGAACCACATTGGGGGCAGAACATAGAATCTCCTCTCATTTGCCGAAGTCTGATACGACAGCCCTGGCCTCAAGGTTCGCGCGATTAACTGATGAGGCAAATATCCAGCGCGGCGCTTAGTGTCCTAATTCTGTAGGGGCGGCACTCCGTGGCCGCCCCT